>JBBCJT010000001.1:0-6975 GCA_037190665.1 Rhodovastum atsumiense
CACCCGCTTGCCGTTCACCAGCAGGTGGCCGTGGGAGATGAGCTGGCGCGCCGCGAACGGCGTGATCGCGAACTTGAGGCGGTAGACCACCGCGTCCAGCCGCCGCTCCAGCAGCTCGATCAGGTTGGCGGAGGTGTCGCCCTTCCGGCGCACGGCCTCCTCGTAATACTTGCGGAACTGCTTCTCGCTGATGTTGGCGTAGTAGCCGCGAAGCTTCTGCTTCGCCATGAGCTGCACGCCGAAGTCCGTCACCTTCTTGCGGCGCTGGCCGTGCTGGCCGGGGCCGTATTCGCGCTTGGTGATCGGGGACTTGGGGCGGCCCCAGAGGTTCACGCCCAGGCGACGGTTGATCTTGTACTTGCTCTCGGCGCGCTTGGTCATGCGCGTTGCCCTTCCATTCTCGCGGCCCGCGCCCGGTGGCGGCGGATGCCTTGTTGCACCGGTAGGCCACGGGGCGGGAGCCGCCCCGGGCGGGCGCAGGCCCCGAAGGCCCGTCCACGTTCCCGGCAGTGGCGCGGCCTATAGGTCCCGGGGCCCCGCCCTGTCAAACCGCGGCCGGCTTGCCGCGCCGGCGCTCCCGGCATAGGTGGCCCGCATGATCTCGCGCGGCGACATCCTCTGGCTCGGCATCGCCTCAGGCACCACGGGCGGCATGATCGGCGGGCTGATGCTCGGGATCGGCATGAACCTCGTCGCCGGCGGGCAGCATCTCGGCTGGCTGCTGGTCCTGCCCGGCGCCCCCGCCTCCGCCCTGATCGGCTGGCTCATGGCGCGCCGGCTGGCCGCCCGGCTGTAGCGGAACCGGCGCGCGGCCCCTGCCCTTCACCAGCTCGGCGACGATGCCGTGCAGGGTGCGCAGTTCCTGCTCCGTCAGCTCGCCCCGCTGGAACATGTGGCGGAGGTTGCGGAGCATGGTGGGCCGCGTGGGCAGGTTGCGCAGGAAGCCGCAGGCGTCCAGCTCCCGGATCAGGTGGTCGAGGAAGCTGTCCAGCTCCTTCTTGGTGCCGATCCGGCTCTCGTTGGTGACCAGCTCGCGCGGCGGCGTCCGCTCGCGCGCCGACCACCACTCGTAGCCCATCACCATCACCGCCTGGGCGAGGTTGAGCGACATGAAGTCCGGGTTCAGCGGGTAGCGGACCAGCGTGTCGGCGGCGGCCATGTCGTCGTTGTCGAGCCCCGCCCGCTCCGGCCCGAACAGGATACCCGACCGCAGGCCGCGATCGGCCACCGCGCGCAGTTCCGCCGCAGCGCCGCGCGCCGTCAGCAGCGGCTTGATCACGTGGCGCGGGCGCGGACAGGTGGCGAAGACGCGATGCAGGTCGGCCACCGCGTCCGCCACCGTCTCGTGCACGGTGGCGTTGTCGAGGATCGCATGCGCCCCGGAACTCAGCCGCCACGCGCGTTCGTTGGGCCAGCCGTCGCGCGGGGCGACGAGGCGCATGTAGAACAGCCCACCATTGGCCATCGCGCGCGCAGCCGCGCCGATATTCTCGGCAAGCTGCGGCCGGACGAGGATGACGACCGGGCTGCTCTCGTCCGGGACGAGGGCCGCGCCGTGCTCGCGGCCGGTCACTTCGCCAGGAAGGCGCGCAACGTCGCGATCTCCTTCTCCTGCGCGGCGATGATCTCCTCGGCCATCTTCCGCATCTCCGGGCTCTTCCCGTACCGGAGCTGGATGCGGGCCATGTCGATCGCGCCCTGGTGGTGCGGGATCATGGCGGCGGCGAAGTCGCGGTCGGCATCGCCGGTGAAGCGGATGTCCATGTCGCGATGCATCTTCTCGTTCGCCTCCTGGAAGGCGCGCGTGCTGGGCGAGGCGACGGCCGGGGGCGGTGCGCCGTGCCCGCCGTGTCCGGCCTGCGCCATCTGCTGGCCGTGGTCCTGGCCGTGATGCGCGAAGGCCGGCATCGCGAGCAGGCCGGCAGCGAGAATGAGGCGGCGGATCATGATGTCTCTCCCGAGGATCAGATAAGGCGGCTGAGCGCGTGTGCGAGCGTGTAGACGCCGCTGGCCGCGATGATGGCCACCGAAAGCCAAGGCGCCCGCGCGCCGAGGCGGCTGAAGAAGTCCGAACGCTTCATGACGGCGACGGAGGCGATCGACGCCGCGACGCCGACGCCCACCAGCACCACGGCGAGCCCGATGCTGAACGCGCCGACCATCAGCGCGCCCGCCGCCACCGCCCCGGCATTGAGGCAGAGCAGCAGCACCGTCAGCGCCGCCGGGCACGGCATCAGCCCGCCGGAGATGCCGAAGCCGATCGTTCCCAACCAGCCGGGATCGCTGCCCGGCGTTGGGCCGTGCGCAAGCCCGTGATGATGGTGGTGGTCGTGATCGTGGCGGTGGCCATGCCTATGGGCATGATGCGGGTGATCATGGTGATGGTGGCCGTGTCCGCGCGATTGCCGCCAGCCCATCCAGCCCGCGAGCAGCAGGGCCATGACGCCCGCCGCCGCGCCGAGCCAGGGCTGCCACGCGTCCGGCACCGCGGCCAGCCCGAGCGACAGCGCCGAGAGCACCAGCACCCAGACCACGATCGAATGCGAGACCGCCGCCGACACGCCGAGCACCAGCGCACGCGCCGGCGACCCGCGCGTGGCGATGATGAAGGAGGCGATCATCGTCTTGGCGTGGCCCGGCTCCAGCGCGTGCAGCGCGCCGAGCAGCAGCGCCGCCGGCAGGAAAACGGCGAGCCGGCCATCCGCGAGGGCGGCGGCGAAGCCGTCCATCACAGGAACTTCGCGATGGCGCGGAACTCGCTCAGCGCCTCCTCGGCCTTGCCGTCCTCCACCGCGCGGTCGAGGCAGTGGTCGATATGGTCCTGGATCAGCGTGCGCTTGGCCGCGGTCACGGCCTTCTCCACGGCGGAAAGCTGCTGGGCGAGATCGAGGCAGGGCCGGCCGCTCTCGATCATGGCGATCACGGCGGCGAGGTGGCCGTGCGCCCGCTTGAGCCGGCGGGCCGCCTCGGCGTGGCTGGCATGGCGGATTGACATGGGCATATCCTATCCCCCCGGAGGGGATATCGTGCCTCACGACTGCGCGAGGCTCAACGCGATGGATCAGCCGCGCCGAAGCCCTCCAGCACCCATTCATAGGCATTCGTGGCGCCGCGTATGTTGCCGACCCGCGGCGAGCTGAGATCGACGATGTCCATGATCACCACGGTCCACATGCCGATCAGCAGCACCGAGAGCCCACGCAGCTTCTGGCCCCGCAGCCCGATCTGGTAGCCGAGTGCCGCCATCCCCACGACCGACATGCCGATCAGCAGCCAGAATATCTGCGGCGGCGTGTTCGAGCTGAACGCCAGCCGCAGTGTCGTGGCGCGGTCGAATGCCTCGTTCACCGACACCATCAACGCATTCGCCACCGCATCCGTCCGCTCGCGCACCAGGGCGGTCACTTCTTTCCAGATCCTGTTCTGCAAGGCGGAGCTTCTGTCGTTCAGCGCCTTCAGAACGGCCGCGTCGGGCGGGGCCGTGATGTAGTCGATGCGCAGCCTGACGTAATCCGGCATCAGGCTGGCGATCGCCTCGCCACTCGGGTGACCGATCGCGCTGGCGCGCGCCCATGCGGTGGAGATGGCATTTGCCTCGGCCAGCGTCGCGTCCCGGCGTTCCTGGAAGCGGGAGGTGGCGAAGGACAGGGTGAGCGCGAGCACGAAAGCAAGCAGGCCGAGCATGCCACCCACCAGCACGCTGACCTCCTCGGTACGCACGCCCTTGCGCGCGACGCGGCGGTTCGCGAAGAACAATCCAAGCTCCCGCGCCGCGTACTGGACGCAAAAGAGCACCAGGACGAAGGCGAGAAGGCTGCGGTCCGCGAGCCACACAGCCCATTCCATCAGGAAGCCCTTCGCCAGGTGGTCCCGCCGGGGCCGTCCTCCAGCACGATCCCGTCCGCCAGCAGCTCGGCGCGGATGCGGTCGGCCTCCGCGAAGTCCCGCGCCTTGCGGGCGGCAATCCGTGCCACGATCGCCTGCTCGATGCGGGACGTGTCGCCCGCATCGCCACGGAACCACGCCTCCGCCGGCGTCCAGGCGAGGCCGAGCAGGTCCACGCTGCCCCGCAGCGCGCCCGCCGCCGCCGCATCGCCGGCCAGCGCGGCATCGGCGAGTGCGTGCAGCCGCGCGATGGCGAGCGGCGTGTTGAGGTCGTCCGCGAGCGCGGCAAGCACCTCCGCGTCCGGTGCACCCGGCGCGGCATCGCCCATCGCACGGTAGAACCGGTCAAGTTCCTTGCGCGCGCCGGCCAGCCCCTCCTCCGTGTAGTCCAGCGCGGCGCGGTAGTGCGTCTTCAGCGTCAGCAGCCGGAACGCCTCCCCCGCCCAGGGGCCAAGACCGAGGATGTCGCGTACGGTGCGGAAGTTGCCGAGACTCTTCGACATCTTCTCGCCGTTCACGCGCAGCATGCCGTTGTGCACCCACATCCGGGCGAACAGCCCGGTCGGGAAGGCGCAGCAGCTCTGGGCGCGCTCGTTCTCGTGGTGCGGGAAGATCAGGTCCTCGCCGCCGCCGTGGATGTCGAAGCTCTCGCCCAGATGCTTCCACGCCATGGCGGAGCATTCGATGTGCCATCCCGGCCGGCCGCGGCCCCAAGGGCTGTCCCAACCCGGCATCTCCGGCGTGGAGGGCTTCCACAGCACGAAGTCGCCCGCGTCGCGCTTGTAGGGCGCGACCTCGACCCGTGCGCCGGCCAGCAGCTCATCCGGGCTGCGGCCCGACAGCGCGCCGTAGCCGGGCCAGGATTTCACGCTGAACAGCGCGTGCCCCTGCGCCGCGTAGGCATGGCCGCTCTCGATCAGCTTGCGGATCACCAGCACCATCTCGCTGATATGGCCGGTGGCACGCGGCTCGATGTCCGGCGGCAGCGCGTTCAGCGCCGCCATGTCGCGGTGGAAATCCTCCGTCGTCCGCGTGGTGATCGAATCTATCGGCTCGCCGCTCTCGCGCGACCGGTCGATGATCTTGTCGTCCACGTCGGTGATGTTCCGCACGTAGGTGACGCGCGGATAGATGTGCCGCAGCAGCCGCGCCAGCACGTCGAACACGATCACCGGCCGCGCGTTGCCCAGATGCGCGAGGTCGTAGACGGTCGGGCCGCAGACATACATGCGCACATGCTGCGGATCGATCGGCCGGAAGACCTCCTTCCGGCGGGTGGCGGTGTTGTGCAGGCGCAGGTCCATCGTGGTGCCCAGATGCGTGATGCCCGGATCGGCAGGAGACAGCCCGGAACCGGAAGGGTCCGGGGAAGGTCAGGCGATCGGGCAGCTACACGACAGGGGCAACAACATCAAACTCCGGCGGCCACGCGCAGCCGCATCCTCGCACGCTCGGGGCCGATCAGGGGAAGGATTTCCCGCAGCTCCGGCCCGTGCTCCTCGCCGGTCAGCGCGAGGCGCAGCGGCAGGAACAACGCCTTGCCCTTCCGCCCGGTCGCATCCTTCACCGCGCCGATCCAGCTCTCCCACACGCCGCCGTCCCACGGCCCGGCGGGCAGTGCCGCGAGGGCCGCGCGCAGGAAATCGGCCTCGCCCTCGATCACCGGCGGCACGATGGTGCCGGCGGCGACGTCCCACCAGCCGCGCGCCTCGCTCAGCAGGTCGAGGTTGCCGCGCACCGCGTTCCAGAACGCCTCCGTCGCGCCGGGCGGCAGGCGGTCGCGCACCGCGGCGAAGTCGAGCCCGTGCAGGTGGCGGCGGTTGAGCGCCAGAAGCTGCGCCGGGTCGAACCGCGCGGCGGAGGTGCCGTACTGCGACAGGTCGAACCCCTCGGCGAGGCTCGCGATGCTGCCCGCGACCGGCGCGTGCGAGGTGCCGAGTGCAGCGAGGAAGCCCACCACCACCTCCGGCTCCACGCCATCGCCGCGCAGCCCGCGCAGCGACAGCGAGCCGATGCGCTTGGACAGCTTGCCGCCCTCCGCATCGGCCAGCAGCGGCAGATGTGCGAAGCCCGGCGGCTCGGCACCGAGCGCGTGGAAGATGTCGGTCTGGATGCCGGTGTTGGTGACGTGGTCCTCGCCGCGGATCACCTGCGTGATCGCAAGGTCGATGTCATCGACGACCGAGGTGAAGGTGTAGAGGAAACTGCCGTCGGCCCGCACCAGCACCGGGTCGGACACGGCAGGCAGCTTCACCCGGCGCTCGCCCAGCACCGCGTCGTCCCAGTGCACGGTCTCGGTGGACAGCAGGAAGCGCCAGTAGGGCCGCTTGCCGTTGCCCTCCGCCTTGGCGCGCTGCTCGGCCGTCATCTTCAGCGCGGCGCGGTCGTAGACGGGGGGCTTGCCCAGCCGCCGGCGCTGCTCGCGCTTGTAGGCAAGCTCCTCCTCGCTCTCGAAGCACGGGTAGAGCCGGCCGGACGCGCGGAGCTTCTCCGCCGCTGCCTCGTACAGCGCGAGCCGGTCGATCTGGCGCACCTGCATCGACCATTCGAGGCCGAGCCAGGCGAGGTCCTGCACGATCGCGTCGGCATATTCCTGCCGGCCTCGGGCGACGTCCGTGTCGTCCAGCCGCAGCAGCATCTCCCCGCCCGCCGCCTTCGCGGCAAGCGCGTTGACCACCGCGATGCGCGCGTTGCCCGCGTGCAGGTAGCCGGTCGGGCTGGGCGCGAAGCGGACGCGCATCAGGCTTCGCCCTCGTCGTCGTCCTCGTCGCCCGCATCGCGGCGGGGGTCGAGCGCGCGCCAGTTCCGATCCTCGGCGCCAGACGGGCGCGCGGCGAAGTCGCGGATCTCCGCCGCGCTGCGCCAGCCCTGCTCGTCGGCCACCACCGCGTCCTCGCCGAAGGCGAACCACGCATCCAGTACCTGCGCGGCGTCCAGCCCCCGCGCGCGGCAGCGTTCGATGCTGTCGCGGACGTAGCGGCGGGCGAAGGCGTTCGCATGCATCAGCGTCGCGAAACCCTTCACCGTCTCCACCGGCTCGGAGCCGTTGGCGCCGGACAGGTCCATGATGCGCACGGCGAAGCCGCCGGC
>JBBCJT010000002.1:0-7890 GCA_037190665.1 Rhodovastum atsumiense
GTCCAGCGCCTTCGCCGCATCGATGGTGGCGCCGGTCATGATCAGCCACCGGGCGCGCGCCATGCCGATCAGGCGCGGCATCAGCGCCGCATGGATCACGGACGGAATGCCGACCTTCACCTCCGGCATCGAGAACCGCGCTGCCGGCGCCGCCACGCGCATGTCGCACGCCATGGCCAGTTCCAGCCCGCCGCCAAGGCACCATCCCTGGATACGCGCGACCACCGGCGCGGGGAATCCGCGAACGGCTTCGCACAGAGCGTGAAGCCGGCGGATGAAGGCCGCGCCGTTCGATTCATCGAGCCGGGACATCTCGTTGAGATCGGCACCCGCGATGAAGCTGCGGTCGCTGGCCGAAGCGAGCACCAGCGCGCGCAAGCCGCTCTCGCGCGCAAGCTCGCCCAGTCCGGCCGTCACACCTTCGATCACCGGCGCGCTCAGCACCGTCGCCTTGCCGGCATTGACGATGGTGAGCTGGGCGACGCCATCGCGCGGGCGCGTGACGGCGCAGTAGTCGTTCAGCATCGACACGATCAGATCTTCTCCTTCAAACGACGGCGCCGTCCGCTCGCAACGCGCCGATCGCATCCGGCGAGAAGCCAAACTCGCCCAGCACCTCGTCCGTATGCTCGCCCAACACGGGCGGCGGCCGGCAGGCGGCTGCCTCGGCGCCGGACAGCATCGGATTGCGCACGTTGGGTATCGCACCGAAGCGGGGATGATCGAGCTGGCGGAGCAGTTGCCGGTGCTGAACCTGCGGGTCGCGGAAGACCTCGTCCAGCGTATTGATGGGTCCCCATGGCACGCCCGCAGCCTCGAAGCGAGCCACCCAGTCGGCGCGGTCGCGCTCGCGCATGATCGCGGCGACCTCCTGCCGCAGCGCGGGCATGTTCTCGATCCGGCCGGCATTGCGCCGGTAGCGGGCATCCTCCGCCAGATCGGCTCGGCCGGCGGTTTCGCAGAACCGCGCGAACTGCGCGTCGTTGCCGATCGCGAGGATCATGTGACCGTCGCGGCAGGCGAACACCTCGTACGGGGCGCAGTTCGGATGCGCGTTGCCGCTGCGCTGCGGCGGCGTGCCGGACAGAAGGTAGTTCATGTTCTGATTGGCGTTCAGCGCCACCGCGACGTCCAGAAGCGCCAGATCGATATGCTTCCCTTCCCCCGTACGTCCGCGTTCGATCAGCGCCGCCAGCACGGCCGATGTGGCGTACATGCCCGTCATCAGATCGTTGATGGCGATCCCCGTACGCAGCGGGCCCGCTCCATCCTGACCGTCGGGCACGCCGGTATAGCTCATCAGCCCGGCCATGCCCTGGAACACGTAGTCGTAGCCCGGACGATGCGCGCAGGGGCCATCCTGGCCGAAGCCGGTGATCGACACGTGGATCAGGCGCGGGTTCACCGCGCGCAGTCCTGCATGATCGAGCCCGAACCGCGCCAGCGAGCCGACCCTGAAGTTCTCGATGACGACATCGGCCCACGCTGCCAGCCGCTTCACCAGCGCCTGTCCTTCCGGCGTGGCGAAGTCGATGGCGATCGACCGCTTGCCGCGGTTGCAGCAGAGGAAGTAGGCCGAGAGCCGTTCCTGCGTCTCGTTGACGAGGAAGGGCGGACCCCAGCCGCGCGTGTCGTCCCCCGCCCCCGGCCCTTCGACCTTGATCACGTCGGCGCCCAGATCGGCAAGGTTCTGCGAGCACCAGGGCCCGGCGAGGATGCGCGACAGATCGAGGACCTTGATGCCGGCCAATGCAGTGTTCACGGCGGCGGGATTCTCCTGCGTCGGGTGATGATCGTGGCGGGACATCTGCGCGGGCTGTGCGCGAGGCGCCATGCGAAATCCCGGAACACCGCGTTCGGCGCCGTGAAAGCAGGCGTACCTGTCTTCCAGAATGCCAAAGGCGGCGTTCAGGGCATTCGCATGGCTGCAGCAGCAGGGCCGACCTAGAGATCGCCCCCAACCGGGCTACCGACCCGGCGGAACGAGGGGGATCGATTCCATGATGCATACGCGGCGCACGCTGCTTCTTGGCGCGGCCGGGACAGCCGGCCTCACCCTGTCGCCGACCCGCAACGCGCACGCGGCCGGCTTCCCGGAACGACCGGTGACCATCGTGGTGTCATTCGCGCCCGGCGGAATGACCGACCTCGTCGGACGCCTGCTGGCGACCGAGCTGACGAAGTCGCTGGGCCAGCCTTTCGTGGTCGAGAACCGTGCCGGCGCGGCGGGTCAGGTCGGAACCGAGTACGTCGCGCGACGGGCACCGGACGGCTACACGCTGCTGATCAGCGCGACCGGCCATGTCATCGGCCCCGCGGTCCAGACCGTGCGCTACCGGCCTGTCGACGACTTCGCGCCCATCGCACCGCTCGCGCGTGCGCCCAACCTGCTGCTCGTGCACAAATCCGTGCCGGCGCAGACCGTGCCGGAGGCGCTGGCGTGGATCCGTTCCCAGCCGGAAGTTCCCTACGGGTCGGCAGGCGTCGGCGGCTCTACGCATCTCGCAGGCGAAACGCTGCGTGTGCGCGGCAGGCTGCCCATGGTTCATGTGCCTTACCGTGGCGCCTCGCCGGCGATCACCGATCTGGTGGCCGGTCAGATCAAGCTGGCATTCCAGGATTCGATGAGCGCCGCGCCGTTCCTGGCAAGCGGCGACATCCGGGCCATCGCGGTGACCACGTTGGAGCGCAGCGAGCTGTTCCCCGAAGTGCCGACGCTGCACGAGTCCGGCTTCCCCGGATTCGATCTGTACACATGGCTCGGCTTCTACGCGCCGGCCCGCACCGATGCGGCCATCGTCCAGCGCCTGAACGAAGAGGCAAGCCGCATCATCACCACACCGGAGGCCCGCGCCTGGCTCCGCCAGAACAACAGCGAACCCGGCGGCGCGCGCTCTCCCGATGCGTTCCGCGACTTCGTCGCCGCCGAGGTCCACAAATGGGCCGGCGTGGTGCGGGACAGCGGCATCCGCGTGGAATGACGGCATGGGGATGACCGCGGAGTTGCCGGTCGGGAACCACATGCACCGCCTTATCTCGATCCGGCGCACAACGGGTGAGGCCGACCACGATTTCCGCCGTCTCGCCTTGCCGCGGCCGGTGGCCTGAACGCATCGCAGAGGATCATCGCCGCATGCCATTGGACATCCCTTCCGCTCCGCTGAGCGATTCGGTCGGGTACGCCCGTCATGCCGCGGTCGCGATCATCACCATCGACAATCCCCCGGTGAACGGGCTGGGGCATAGCGTCCGGCAGGGACTCCTGGCCGGCGTGAAAAAGGCGGCGGATGACCAAGCGGTCCGGGCCGTCATCATTCGCGGCGCAGGCAGGATGTTCTGTGGTGGAGCCGATATCCGGCAGTTCAACACGCCAGCCGCCTCGGCGGCGCCAACGTCGCGGCAGGTGGTCGCGGCCATCGAAAGCTCGGCCAAGCCCTTCATCGCGGCGATTCACGGGAATGCACTCGGCGGCGGGCTGGAACTGGCGATGGGCTGTCACTACCGGATCGCGGACCGCGCGGCCCGGCTCGGCCTGCCGGAGATCAAGCTCGGCCTACTGCCGGGCGGCGGTGGCACGCAGCGTTTGCCGCGGCTGATCGGGCTGTCCCCGGCGCTGGGGATGATCCTTGGCGGCAATCCGATCGGCGCGGCACGCGCGGCGGAGCTGGGGCTGGTGGATCGGCTGGCGGATGACGACCTGCTCGCCGCCGCGCTGGAGTTCGCCAGCGACATCGCCGCGCAGACGGAGCATCCGGTCGCCCGCAACCGGCCGCCACCGCAGGATACGTCCGGCCTCATTGCGCAGGAGCGTGCGCGCCTGAGCAGCCGCCGGCATCCCGGTGCGGCCGCGCTCGCCTGTCTGAACTGCCTGGACGCCGCCACGCTCATGCCCTTCGAGGAGGCGCTGACCTACGAACGCTCCCGCTTCGAAGAGCTGGTTGCCGGCGCCGAATCGAAGGCCATCCGCCATCTGTTCTTCGCGGAGCGCGAAGCGGGGAAGATTCCGGGCATCACCGGGAAGGTGGAGCCTCTGCCGGTCAATCGCGTCGCGGTCATCGGCGCGGGCACGATGGGCGGCGGGATTGCCATGGCCCTGGTCAATGCCGGCATCCCCGTCACCCTGATCGAACGGGAAGCAGCCGCGCTCGACCGCGGGCTTGCCACCATCCGCAAGAACTACGCGATCACCGTCAGCAAGGGGAAGCTCAGCGCCGAGGCGGTCGCCGAACGCGAGAAGCTGATCACGCCGACCGTGGAACTCTCCGCCGTCGCCGACGCCGATCTGGTGATCGAGGCGGTGTTCGAGGACATGGAGGTCAAGAAGGCCCTGTTCGACGAACTCGACCGGCTTTGCCGGCCGGGCGCGATCCTTGCGACCAACACCTCGCGGCTGGACGTCAACGCGATCGCCTCCGCGACCTCGCGGCCCGAAGCCGTGGTTGGCCTGCACTTCTTCAGCCCCGCCAACGTCATGCGGCTGCTGGAGGTGGTGCGCCCCGACAAGGTCGCGCCCGAGGTGATGGCGACCGCCATGGCGTTGGCGCAACACATCGGCAAACTGCCGGTGGTGTCGGGCGTGTGCGAGGGCTTCATCGGCAACCGCATGCTCACGCCCTACTGGAAGGAGGCGTGGTTCCTGCTGGAAGAAGGCGCCTCCCCGTCGCAGATCGACAGGGCGCTGCAGGATTTCGGCATGGCAATGGGCCCCCTCGCCCTGTCTGACCTCACCGGGCTCGACATCAACTGGGCGGCGCGCAAGCGGCTGGCGCCCACGCGGCCGAAGCATCTGCGCTATTCCCGCGTGCCGGATCGCATCTGCGAGCTTGGCCGGTTCGGACAGAAGACCGGGGCCGGCTTCTACCGCTATGAGCCCGGCAGCCGCACACCCATCCCGGATCCGGATATCGACGCGCTGATCGAGGAATGCGCGCGCGAGGCCGGCATCCGGCGTCGCACGGTCACCGACAGCGAGATCGTCGAGCGTTGCATCTACGCGCTGGTGAACGAAGGCGCGTCGATCCTGAATGACGGCATCGCGCAACGCGCCTCGGACATCGATCTGGTCTACGTCAACGGCTACGGCTTCCCCGCTCATCGCGGCGGGCCGATGTACCATGCGGACATGATCGGGCTCGCGTCGGTGTTCGCCCGGGTCGAGGCATGGCACGCCGCCGGCGAAGCGCACTGGGCGCCGTGCGAGCTGTTCCGCAGGCTCGCGACTGAAGGCGGGCAGTTCAACCGGTAGCGGTATCGTCTGCCGCCCGCCGGCCTCCACTGGGGTCACCGGCGTGCTATGCGGCCGGAGACCGGCTGGCACGGACGATCCGACGATGCGCTATGACCTCACCGACCTGCGGCTGTTCCGCGCCATCGCCGAGGCATCCAGCCTGACCGCCGGCGCGGCGAAGGTGTTCCTGTCGGCCGGCTCGGCGAGCTATCGCCTCAAGAACCTCGAACACACGGCGGGCACGCGGCTGTTCCTGCGCTCTCCCAGGGGAATGGAACTGACGCCAGCCGGCGAGAAGCTGTTGCAGCATGTCGTCCGCGTGATGACGGAACTGGAGGTCATGCATGGCGAGATGACCAGTTTCGCGAAAGGGGTGCGCGGCAGCATCCGGCTGCTGGCGAACAGCAGCTCGCTGAACAGCTTCCTCCCCTCGGCGCTCGCCGGTTATCTGGCCGCGAACCCGGCGGTGGATATCGAGCTGGAGGAAGGCAACAGCGACGACATCGCCCTATCCGTCGCGGACGGCATGGCGGATGTCGGCGTCGTCGCCAGCGACATCGAAACCGGCGCGCTGCAGACCTTTCCCTTCGCGCAGGACCGGCTGATCCTCGTCACCTCGCGAGGCCACGCACTGGCCGACAGCCCCCCGATCCGCCTGCTCGACGCCCTCGGGCACGACTTCGTCTGCATGAGTCGTACCAGCAGCAACTTTCATTTCCTGCAGCAGACGGCTCACCGGCTGGGCCGGCACCTGAACGTGCGCATCCACGTGCACAATTTCGCGACCGTGCTGCAGCTCGTGGCGGCGGGTGTCGGCATCGCGCTGGTTCCGCGCAGCATCTACCACAAGCTGAACGCCGACATCGCCTGTGCAGCCGTCGAGTTGACGGACGGATGGGCGGTGCGTCCGCTCAAGATCGTGGTCCGCGATCTTGAGCGGGAATCGGCCTTCGTCCGCGACCTGATCGGGCATCTGCTGCGGGAGCCATCCAGCCCCGCACGGGAGCGACACGACTCCCCGGAGGGAAGCGCCTAGGCTGCCGGCGATGAACGACGAGTCGCCGGCCGGCTTCACCACCGAACGCGTGCCGCTCAAGACCTTCCTGCGGCTGTTCAGCGGCATCATGCTGCCGATGTTCCTCGCCGCGGTGGACGCGACCATCGTCGCCGCCGCGCTGCCGGTGATCGCGGCCGAGCTGGGGCAGGTCGAGCGCATTTCCTGGGTCGTCGCGGGCTATCTGGTCGCGGCCACGATCGCGGCCCCGATCGCCGGGCGGCTGGGGGATGCGTTCGGGCGGCGGCAGGTCATGCTGATCGCCATCGCGCTGTTCGCCACCGCGTCCGTCGCCTGCGCGCTGTCGGTTTCGGCGTGGATGCTGATCGGCGCACGCCTCGTGCAGGGGCTGGGCGGTGGCGCGATGATGACGCAGGCGCAGGCGCTGATCGGCGAGACGGTTCCGCCACGCCAGCGCGGACGCTTTCAGGGCTGGATCGCGACCATCTTCCTCAGTTCCTCGACCCTCGGGCCGGTGCTGGGCGGCATCCTGACGCATCATTTCGGCTGGCAGTCGGTGTTCCTGGTGAACCTGCCGCTCTGCGTGCTGGCGCTGCTGCTCGCGCTGCGGCTGGAGGCACGCCCGGGCAGCCGTCACGGCTTCCGCTTCGACTGGCTTGGCGCGCTGCTGTTCGCGACCTTCGTCGTCTGCTTCATGCTGATGCTCGATCAGGTCCGCCGCTTCTCGGTCGCCGCGGTGCTCCCGGCGGCGGCGCTTGCCGTCGTGGCCGCGGCGACATTGTGGGGGCTGCTGCGCCACGAATGGCGCGCGCCCAGCCCGCTGCTGCCGATGCCGCTGCTGACGCGGGCGGCGGTCTGGCGACCCAACGTGCTGGCGACCTGCGTGGCGGGCGTGCTGGTCGGCATGGTCAGCTTCCTGCCGCTGTGGCTGACGGCGGTGCGCGGCGTGGCGCCGGACGGGGTGGGCTTCATCCTGATCGGGCTGACGCTGGGCATCCCGATCGGCGCGCTCATCACCGGCACGCTGATCGCGCGCACCGGCCACACCATGCTGTGGCCGTCGATCGGCATGCCGATAACGACGCTCGCCGCGCTGGGGATCGCACTGTTCGCGGATGCGATCCCCACGCCGTGGCTGCCGGCGCCGCTGCTGCTGCTCGCCGGCTTCATGGGCACGGCGATGCCTTCGGTGCAGACGACCGTCCAGACCGCCTCGGGGCCGGCCCTGCTCGGGTCCGCGGCGGCCGCCGTGCAGTTCTTCCGATCCATCGGCGCGGCCGCGGGCACGGCGATCGTGGGCACGGTGCTGTTCGCCGCGCTCGCCGCGGGGGATCCGTCCGTCGCCGCGATGTTCCGCCGGCTGGTGGATGAAGGGCCGCGCGTGCTGGAGGCCCTGCCCGCCGAGCAGCGCGCGGCGCTGGCCGGGCAGATCGGCGGGGCGTTCCGGGCGGCCTTCGGCGCGGTGGCGGTGTTCGCCGCGGTGGGGACGTGGCTGGCGTGGACCGCGCCGCTGAGGAGGGTGTGACGCGGGGGTGCTGTCGCGGGCCTTGGAAGGGGCTTTGCCCCTTCACCCCACCAGGGGGCACGGCCCCCTGGACCCGCGATTCCTTTAAGAGGGCCTTCGGCCAAATCGGTCATCTGCCCCCAT
>JBBCJT010000003.1:0-24162 GCA_037190665.1 Rhodovastum atsumiense
GTCGCGCGGCCAGGTGTCGAGGATGTTGGTCAGCGCGCGCCCGTCATGGCTGTCCGCCTGCACGCCGGCCAGCGCCAGGATGCGCGCCACCTTCTCGCGCAGGATCGGGATCGAGCGCGGGTTGCGGTTGTAGGCGGCGGCCGCGAACAGGCCGAGGAACAGGAAGCAGCGCTGCACCGCGCCATCCGCGCCGAGCAGCTTGACGATCACCACGTCGCAATGCTGCGGGCGGTGCACCGTGCTGCGCATGTTGGCCTTGGCCACCACCACGCGCTGCGTGGCGTCGAGCAGGGCCGCGCGAAGCTGCGCGGGGATGTTGCTCTCGTCGCGCATCACGTCGAAGACGAACAGGTCCGGATCGCGCAGGACGCCGAGATTCGAGTCGGTCTCGCGGACGATCACGCCGCTGTCGAAATGGAAGGCGCGGAAGCCGGTCAGCACGAAGTTCTCGCCGGCGAGCCAGCCGAGGAACTCGCGCTCCGCCGAGCCTTCCGGCAGCGCCTCCGACGCCTCGCGCAGCCGCGCGGCCATGGCATCGAAATCGCCGACGGCGGCGCGCACATCGATCATGGCGCGCTTCAGCGCGGCGGTGGCCTCTGCCAGCTTCGCCGAATCGGCCTCGGGTCCGAAGCCGATCTGCATCATCGATTCGGGCGCGCCGCCGGCCTCGATCGCCAGCAGCTTTCCAGCGCCGTCGCGGCGCACGGGCAGTACCGGATGCACCAGCGTCTGCATCGGCAGGTCGAGCCGCGTCAGCGCGCCCACCGCGCTGTCCACGAGGAACGGCATGTCGTCGGTGACGATCTCCGCCACCGCGTAGGAGCTGCGCCAGCCGGCGGCGAGGCCGCGCGGATTGAACACGCGCACATTCGCCTGCCCGGGCGCGCGCTGCTGCGCATGCTCCCACAGCGACAGCGCGGCGCCCGCGATATCCTCCGGCGTGCGCTCGGCGAGTTCCGTGGTCGTCAGCCCTTCGGCCCAGCGGCGCAGGAAGGCGGAGACGGGCGCCGCGGACTGGGCGGGCACGCGGCGGGTCAGCGCGGCATCGGCCTGCGAAAGCAGTTCAGCGCGCGCAGTATCCTGCGCCTGCGTCATGTCATTGGGCATTGCACGCGTCCTCCGTGAGCGGACAATGGTCCGCCACGGCATGCCGCGCAACCACAGGTAAATGAAAGCGTTCCGGTCGCAGACAAATCGAGGAGTCCGACCATGTCGCGCCTGCGTTCAGTCCTGTTTGCCGCCGCGATCGCCGCCATGCCGCTGGCCGGCGCACACGCCCAGGCCATCGCCTGCAGCGACGCCGCCACCGATCGCGTGCAGGTCCCGTTCGCCACCGGATCCAGCCGGCTGGGCCCGGAAACCCGCGACACCATCCAGCGCGCCGCCGACCGCGCGCGTGCGCAGAACCTGCAGGTCTGCGTCTTCGGCAAGGCCTCCAAGCTCGGCAACGCGGATGCGAATGCCCGGCTTGCCCAGGCACGCGCCAAGGCGGTGGCGGACGCGCTGGTCGCGCGCGGCCTGCCGCGCAACTTCGTCCAGATCGGCAGCCAGGGCGAAGGCTACGGCGACCGGGTCATGGGGTCGTCCACCAACAACGCGCAGAGCGACCGCTCCGCCGAGATCGCCTTCCTGACCCAGACCAGCCAGGGCGCCCGCTGACCCACCGCCCGCTGACCCACCGGGTGTGACCGGAACCACGCCATGCACGATTAACGCGCGGTTTCGCAGTTTTTGCGACTTTCGACCACACCGGCGGGAGGCTATCCTCGCGCCGGTGTGAACGAAGGAGATCGCGGATGCTGCGGCGTGCATTGTGGGTTCTGTCGCTGGCGATGGCTGTGCTGGCAGGCCAGGCTGTTGCGCAGCAACCGAACCCGTCCTTCAACCTGGTCAACCGAACCGGCCGCGTGGTCGAGCGCGCCTACACCTCGCCCTCCGGCGTGAACACCTGGGGGCCGGACCGGCTGGGGCAGAACGTCCTGCCTTCGGGGCGCTCGCTGGCCATCCGCCTGCCGGCGGACGGCAACTGCCTCTATGACGTGCGGGTGGAATATCAGGGCGGCGGCAGCGACGAGAAGCGCCGCATCAACACCTGCAACACCGTCGACGTGATCTTCGGCGGCGGGGCCGCCCCGCAGCAGCGGGCGACGAACGATCCGTCCTTCCGCCTCGTCAACCGCTCCGGGCGGCAGATCAACGAGGTCTACGCGACCTCGGTGGGCGTGAACACCTGGGGCACCGACCGCATGGGCAGCGAGGTGATCCCCCCCGGCGCGACCCACATCGTGCGCATCGCCCCGGACGGCAACTGCGTCTTCGACGTGCGCGTGGTCTATGCCGACGGGTCCGCGGCTGAGAAGCGGCGCATCAATCTCTGCACCATCGTCGATCTGTCATTCCCATGAAACACATCCTCGCCGCGCTGCTGATCGTCTTTACTGCCCTGCCGGCCGCCGCGCAGCCGGCCCGGCCGCCGGCGCGTCAGGCGCCGGAACGCGAGCTGACGATCCAGAACGAGAGCGGGCGGACCATCGTGGAGCTGTATGCTTCCTCCACGAACGACAGCAACTGGGGGCCGGACCGGCTGGGCAACAACACGCTGCCCGCCGGCCGCAGCCACCGCGTGCGCTTCGGCCGCACCGCCGACTGCACCTTCGACGTGCGCGTCGTCTATGAGGACGGGGGCGAGGAGGAGGCGCGCAACCACGACGCGTGCCGCCAGCGCCAGCTCGCCTTCGACGGATCGCAGGCCACCGGCGGCCGGCAGGCGGGCGAGGAGCACAGCTTCACGCTGTCGAACCAGCACAGCCGCACGGTCTTCCAGGTCTTCGTGGGTGCCGCGGGCAGCGACGAGTGGGGCGAGGACCTGCTCGGCGCCGACACGCTGACGGCGGGCGGCACGGCGCAGATCACCTTCCGCGGCGCGTGCGAGGTGAAGCTGCGCATCGTGTTCGACAACGACGCGGCCGAGGAGCGGCCGGGCATCGATGTCTGCGAGCGGCAGACCGTGACGGTCGGGCCGGGTTGGACGACGGTCGAGGACCTCGCCTCCTTCGGCGGTGGCAGCGGCAGCGGCGTGGCCCCCGGCGGCGCGGCGGCGGCATCCGGCGGCTTCACGCTGGTCAACCGCTCCGGCAAGGGCATCCTGATCCTGTACGTGTTCCCCGACGGTGCCAGCGACAACGGCCCGGACCGGCTGGGCTCCGACATCGTCTCCGACGGCAGCCGGTTCCAGGTGCGGCTCAACCGGGGCGACCACTGCCGCTACACCGTCCGCGTCGTCTATGAGGGCGCCGATCCGGATGAGGAACGCAGCGGCATCGACCTCTGCAGCGTCACCGAGCTGGTGATCGCGCAGGGCTGGACCGATGCGCCGCTCACCGGCATGGGCCGCATCCGCAACAGCGGATCGCTGCCGATCGTCGAGCTTTACGCCGACCCGCCGGGCAGCCCGCGCGGCGCGGACCGCCTGGGCTCGGCGACGATCGCCGTGGGGGAAAGCATGGATCTGTCCCCGCCGGTGGACGGGCAGTGCCGCTATCAGGTGACGGGCGTTTTCCGCGACGGGCGGGAAGCGGGCATCGAGGCTGATCTGTGCGCCGGACAGGAGGTCGTGCTGCAATGAGACTCGTCGCATTCGCGTTGCTGGCCGCATTGCCGGCCTTCGCGCAGGACATCCCCGAAAGCGCGCGCGGCACGTTCGCCGCGCCCGACTGCCGGACCGCCACCACGGCGGTCCACATCACCGCGCGCAGCATCGTGCGCATGTCGATGGAAGGGGAGCAGCGCCTGTTCCGCGCCGCCCAGCTCCGCAGCGCCGGGGACTGGACGCTCGCGGTGGATGGCGGTGACAACGCGCACCGCGTCCTGTTGCGCGGCTCGGGCGAGGCGATCGAGATCGCCGTGCCCGACCCCAAGACCCGCGACGACCGGCTTCCGGGCAACGTGACGCCGGAACGGCTGCAGCGTTGCACCGAGGCGCCGGTGCTGGTGTCCCTGCATGCCGAGGGCTTCGCCTTCCTGCATGCGCTGGAGACGATGGAGCCGGCCTGCGAGAGCGGCGAGGCCATGGCCTGCCTGCGCGGCTTCTTCAACTACGCCGACATCACCGGCGACGGGAAGCTGAGCCCGGCGGAGATCGCGCGCGCCCTGCGTGGCGCCACCTGGGCCGTGCAGATGGCCGAGGGCGCCGATGGCGGCACGCTGGCGGCGGGATATGCGGGATCGGCCCTGATCGGCATCGCGGTCGCGCAGATCCTGGTGCAGGCCTACGACTACGACCTGTCCGGCTCGCTTTCGCTGGAGGAGTTGACGCGCGACCGCATGCCGGTGGCGCTGATGCCGCCGACCCGCGCGGTCAGCGCGGCACCGCTGCCGCTGGATGCGCTCGCGAACCAGCTCGGCGGGCTCAAGGAAGCGCTGGAACGCCTGCCCGCGCTGATGCGCTAGGCAACCCGGCCACCGGGCCGTCGCGCCCGGTGGCCGGCTGCTGCCGCTGAGGGCGGCCCACCGCGGCTCCGCCCCGCCTTCCGGCGGACCACCGCGGCAGGCGCCGCGGAGCGCCTTTCCTCTCCATCCCGATCATGCGCGGCCGGCAATGCTGCCGGCCGAAACTGGTGTGCGAACGGAACGAGTCGGGATTGCCGTTTGACCGTAGACCGTCTCTAAGGACCGTGGTGCCCACCCCCGGGCATCCCATCGCAAGATCAGGTCACCGGAGAACGCAGAATGACCGATATCGTGATCGTCTCCGCCGCCCGCACGCCGGTCGGCAGCTTCAGCGGCGCCTTTGGCACCACGCCTGCGCACGCGCTGGGCGCAATCGCCGTGAAGGCCGCGCTCGAACGCGCGGGCGTGGGTGCGGATGA
The DNA here is from genome assembly GCA_037190665.1 of Rhodovastum atsumiense. Classification (GTDB taxonomy): domain Bacteria; phylum Pseudomonadota; class Alphaproteobacteria; order Acetobacterales; family Acetobacteraceae; genus JBBCJT01. The sequence goes on from JBBCJT010000003.1 coordinate 4,869, forward strand.
CGTGGACGAGGTGATCCTCGGCCAGGTCCTCACCGCCGCGCAGGGGCAGAACCCCGCCCGCCAGGCCGCGCGCATCGCCGGCATCCCCGATTCCAGGACCGCATTCGGCATCAACCAGGTCTGCGGCTCCGGCCTGCGCGCCGTGGCGCTCGCCGCCCAGCAGGTCGCGAGCGGACAGAGCGCCATCGTCGTCGCCGGCGGGCAGGAGAGCATGTCGCTGTCCGCGCACGCGACCTACCTGCGCGCGGGCACCAAGATGGGCGACACCGGCCTGATCGACACGATGATCAAGGACGGTCTGTGGGACGCCTTCCATGGCTACCACATGGGCCAGACGGCCGAGAACGTCGCCCAGAAGTGGCAGATCACGCGCGAGGAGCAGGACAAGTTCGCGCTCGCCTCGCAGCACAAGGCCTCCGCCGCGCAGAAGGCCGGCAAGTTCCGCGACGAGATCGCGCCTGTCACGGTGAAGTCCCGCAAGGGCGATGTCGTGGTGGCCGATGACGAGTACATCCGTCACGACGCCAACATCGAGACGATGGCCAAGCTGCGCCCTGCCTTCAGCAAGGACGGCACGGTGACCGCCGCCAACGCGTCCGGCATCAACGACGGCGCGGCCGCGCTGGTGGTGATGTCGGCCGACGAGGCGAAGAAGCGCGGCCTCACGCCGCTCGCCCGCATCGCCTCCTTCGCCACCGCCGGCGTGGACCCGGCGGTGATGGGCTCGGGCCCGATCCCGTCGAGCCGCAAGGCGCTGGAGCGCGCGGGCTGGAAGGCCGACGACCTCGACCTGATCGAGGCCAACGAAGCCTTCGCCGCGCAGGCGCTCGCGGTGAACAAGGACATGGGCTGGGACACCGACAAGGTGAACGTCAATGGCGGCGCGATCGCCATCGGCCATCCGATCGGCGCGTCCGGCGCGCGCGTGCTGACCACGCTGCTGCACGAAATGGTCCGCCGCGACGCGAAGAAGGGCCTTGCGACGCTGTGCATCGGCGGTGGGATGGGTGTCGCGATGTGCCTCGCGCGCTGATCGACCGAACACGTAGGTCGGCCTGAAGGAAGCGGCGGCAGCGTCGGGGCACCCCGGCGCTGCCGTTTGCTTTTGTGGGCAAGCAAGGTGTTTCCGACGGCCTTCGCGCTGCTGGCGTCCGAATGGAAAGCTGTGTCCGCTTGGCGCCCCAATCAGCCACTGACGTCAGACTTGCCACGACCCAAGTGCGGACATGGCCAGCACACCAACCATCACGTCGCCGGAGCGTGGGCTACGAGCAAGGTGAGGCCGCGCGGGACAACCGCCCGTTGGCGAGTTTGAAAAACGGGTCGTGCCCCAGACTGTCGACGTCGTTGCCGTCCTCGTAGCCGGCGGCGATCGTCAGCGGGTCGGAGCGCAGGGGTCTTGCCGGATGCGTTCGGATGCGCGCGGATCATCGCTGCGCGCAGCGAGACGTGCGGCATGCCGAGACGTGCCTCGACCTCACACAGCGCCAACAGCCCGTTCGTCGGATGACAGGAATCCGACGTCGAAACCGGCGATACGCGCCAGCCTCTGGCGATCTTTCCGGGGCTCGATCGTGAGGCTGAAGCTGCTCGCCAAGATGCGGGATCACACTCCGTCGTGGGTCGTCCGAAGCCACGCCCTTCGCGCATAATTTTCATCATGCTGGATCGCCGACATCAGATTCACGTAAGGATTGATCATCCTGGACGAGTCCCTGTATTCCGGAACGACTTTATCAAAATCCTCTATTCGCTTCACTGTGCCGCGTTTTTTCGACAGATAATGCGCCAGGACATAAGCTTGCTGATAGATGTTGATTAAATCAAAGGGCGGGTCGGAGTTAACGAAGCGCTCGACGCGTTCATTGTCGACAGAGCGCGCCCACAACGCAGCGACGGTAAATGCGATGAGTTCGGACTCCCAATACCACAAATCATAACTTTTATAATCAACGACCGCATGAGTGACCTCATGCACTATAGTTCTACGGGCCTGGAAAGATTCGGTGTATGGTCGTCTGATCTCCAGTCTATTTCGACGCCATATGTATCTGGCGTTCTCGCTTCGTTTCATGTTCGGTTCGTGAAAGCAGTATATCCGGCCAATCCGCATGGCTTCGATGACCTTGCGCAGCGTCTCGGGACCAACGCTGTAGTTCCTCAACGCGACCGTCGGGTAGTGCGGGACAGCCTTTTCCAGTTGCTGGACGACCCTGCCGTGGAACGGCATCCGAAAATCCCGCTTGTATCCGAGTGGAGGGATATAGACGAAGCCCGGGTCGTCGTAGTTGGTGAACATGAAAAACTTGCGGTCCGGGGGGCCCGCTGCCCAGCAACCGATATAGTGGCGCAGATACCAATTGATCTCGCGCGGATCAGTCGTGCGGAAATTATAGAATACCAGATCCAGGGGATCGACCATCAGATGGTGATGGGCAATCGTCTGCCAGTCTTCCCCCAGCCTCACCCGATGCTTCGCCCGGTAAGCGGGAGGGGGCCACTGTTTCAGGTCGAGCGGAGGCGATCCCGGAAAGAGAGGTGTGAAGCCGGGCTCCAGTGTCGGCAGCTTCGTGGGCTTTGTCGCCATTGCGGATCTCCGCGTTCCGCCCGATCCAACGGATCCGGGCAGCTACCGGGGATGCCCAACGCGACTTCCGCCCCGTCTGCAGAGCCGCGATAGGGCAGCCTGCGTGCAAGCCGACACTTCTGGAATAGTGAAGCCAGCCGGCTCTAGTATTGGCAGCGTAACGGCGAACCCACGGCGAGGCCAGCGAATTTGGCACGCCGGACCATGCGCAGGCCCTCAGCCTCGCTGCTTCGCAGTCAACGGTGAAGCCCAACGAAATACTCTTCCCGATGAACAGGAAGAGCGCTCGGCAGGAGCCGTATCTCCGGCCCGACGAGCTGCACCGGCAAGAAGTCGCTCGGCGCATCCTCCCGGCGTTGCATCGCTTCGCCGTTGACGGTCATCAGGCGACGTTGAGGGCCAAGCAGGCTGTCGCCCGCTTGCTCTGCATCTCCGGCCGTCGATGCAGGATATCGAGCGGACAACGGCGCAATCCGCGCGGCGGAGAATCCGCGAACCCGCAGTGATTCAAACGACGACTGACGCGACTACCGCGGCACCACGCGCGGATCATCCCCCTGCGGCTGCGGCGCCCCCGGCGGGGCGACCGCTGGCGGCGGGATCACCGGCATGTTGCCCGGCGACGGATCGGGCGGCTGGACGCGCATGTCGGGATCGGTGCGCGGTGGCGGGATCACGTCCGGCCTCGGCACGGGTGCCGGCTCCCACCCCTGGCCGGGGGCGGGTGCCTGCGGCGCGGGGCGTGGCGGCTGGGCCGGCTGCGCGAGCGCCGGGGCGGCGATGCAGGCTGCGATCAGCGCGGCGCGGAGCGGACCCATATCCGCTCAACGCCGGCCGGGTGCCCGCGGTTCAGCCGCGGGTGGGCACCATGACCTGGGCCTCGCCCTCGATCACCGGCTTGCCGGCGACCGTGCAGGTGGTCCTGAACGTGGCGCGCTTCTTCTCGGCGTCGATCGCGGTGACCTCCACCGTGGCGGTGACGGTCTGGCCGATCTTCACCGGCGCGCGGAACTTCAGCGTCTGGCCCAGATAGACCGTCCCCGGCCCGGGCAGCTTGGTGCCCAGCACGGCGGAGATCAGCCCGGCGGACAGCATGCCGTGGGCGATCCGCTCCTTGAACATCGAGCCGGCGGCGGCCTCGGCGTCCAGGTGCACGGGGTTGGTGTCCATCGACACCGCGGCGAACATCAGGATGTCGGCCTCCGTGATCGTCTTGGCGATCGTGGCGGTCTGGCCGACGGCGAGATCCTCGAAATAGACGGTCATTCGGTCTTCCTGGCTGGAACGCTGCCGGTAGCGCACAGCGCCACGCGTGGACAAGCCCGCCCGCCGCGCCTAATCCCGGCGGAAACACGCCGGAGTGTGCAGATGCCGCAGACCGAGATCGGAACCAGCGAACGCCTGCTGGAGGAGCTGCGCGGCTGGGTGGAGACGGAAACGCCCACGACCGACCCCGCCTCCGTCAACCGGCTCGTCGACCGCGCGGAGGCCGAGCTGCGCGGCGTGGGGGCTGCGGTCACCCGCGTGCCCGGCCGCGACGGTTTCGGTGACAATCTGGTCGCCCGCACCCCCGGCGAGGGGCCGGCGGTCATGGTGGCCGGCCATCTCGACACGGTCTGGGGCCTGGGCACGCTGAACACGATGCCGTTCCGCATCGACGGCGAGCAGGCGCACGGCCCGGGCATCTACGACATGAAGGCCGGCTCCTTCATCGCGCTGCATGCGGTGCGCGAGATCCTGCGCCAGAAGGTGCCGACGAAGCGCCCCGTCACGCTGCTGCTGACCCCGGACGAGGAAGTCGGCAGCCCGACCAGCCGCGCGCTGATCGAGGCGGAGGCCAAGAGCGCGGTCGCGGTGCTGATCCCCGAGCCCGCCGGCCCCGGCGGGGCGGCGGTGACCGCGCGCAAGGGCGTCGGCCGCTTCGTGGTGCGCATCACCGGCCGCGCCGCGCATGCCGGCGGCAACTACGTCGATGGCCGCAGCGCGGTGGTGGAAGCCGCGCATCAGGTGCTCGCGGTCGCCGCCATGGTGAACCTCAAGGAAGGCATCACCACCAACGTCGCGCCGCTGTGGGGCGGCACGCGGCCGAACGTGATCGCGCAGGAGGCAGGCTTCGAGATCGACCTGCGCGTGCAGACCGCGGCCGACGGCGCGCGGATGGAGAAGATGCTGCTGGGGCTGAAGCCGGTCACGCCGGATGTCACGATCAAGGTGACCGGCGGGATGAACCGCCCGCCCTTCGCCGAAAGCCCGGAGATCATCGCGCTGTACGAACGCTACCGCGACATCTGCGCGGAGATCGGCTTCGACGTGCCGAAGCAGCATCGCGGCGGCGGGTCGGACGGCAACTTCACCGCCGCCCTCGGCATTCCCACGATCGACGGGCTCGGCTGTCCCGGTGCGGGCGCGCATGCCGATCACGAGCACATCCTTTGGCGCCAGCTCGCCCCGCGCGCCGCCGCGATGGCGGCGATGCTGGAGACGATCTGAGTCGCATCGCCTGATGCCTCATGCATCGCGGGCAGGCCCGCAATGCATGAGGCGATGAGCAGCACGGTCTGCCGCCCCTTACAAACCGGTCCGCTCGATTATGAGAGGATCATTATGTTGAGACATTGCACCTGCGCGGCCGTCGCCGCGCTCCTGTCCATCGCCGGCGCCGCACAGGCCGAACCGCGTTTCCCGCCCGGTTCCTCGATCGGCATCGAACTGCCGGCGGCGTTCAGCCCGGCGGACGGCGTGCCGGGGTTCCTCCGCGCCGACAACACGAGCTTCGTGCTGGCGCAGATGCCCACGCAAGCCTGCGAGCCGGTCAGCACGGCCATGCGCACGCCGGAGGCCGTGGCCCGGCAGCAGATCGAGCTGAAGGGCGAACCGCGCGAGCTGGCGGTGATGGGCGTGAAGGCGCAGCTCACCACCGGCGTGCAGACCACGCAGCTCGGTCCCTTCGCCAAGTGGATCGTCGTGGCCTGCACCGACAAGCTGACCGCGCTGGTCATGGCGCAGACGCCGGGCCATCCGCCGGCCGAGGCCGTCGCCAAGGAGATCGAGGCGGCCCTGCTGACGCTGGTTGCCCGCCCGTAACACTGGCAAGGCTGTCGCGGCTCGCCAGCCGCGACAGCCCCGCTTCGCTCGCCTGACCACCCGATTCCGTCTTCTGCCCCTCATCAACCACGGCGCGCCGGGTGACCCGCCGGACCTGCTGGGGTATGTCTCCGAGGACGCCTGCGCGGAGGCGGAGCCCGAGTTCGAACGCATCGCCGCGAGCGTGCGGCCGCGATAAGGGACATGCTGTTGCGCCGCGCGGCCGGGGACTCACCCCGGCGCATGAACAGATGCGGAGACGAGGAATGAGGCAGGCGGTTCTGGCGATCTGGCTGGCTTCCATCACGCTCGCCGGTGCCGCGCAGGCCCAGGTCGAGTTCCCGCCCGGCTCCGCGCTGGGGATCATCCCGCCGCCGGGCTTCGTGCCGAGCCTCGGCTTCACCGGCTTCGAGCGTCGCGCCGACGGCGCGAGCCTGGTGCTGGTGGAAGCCCCGCCCGAAGCCTGCGAGCAGATGCGCACCGCCATGGCGGCGAAGGACCGCCTCGCCGTGCAGGGCATCGAGGTGCAGGAAGTCCGCCCCTTCCCGCTGCGCAGCGGCCGCCGCGAAGCGCAGCTCACCGCCGGCGTGCACCGCACCCCCAACGGCTCCTACGCGAAATGGGTGATGGTGGCGTGCGATGACGCGGCCACCGCGTTGGTGACCGGTCAGGTGTTCGGCTACCCGCCCGATTCCGGCGTCGCCGATGAGATCGAGGGCGCGCTCGCCACGCTCGCGACCCGCACGCTCTCGCTCGACGACCGGCGCGGCGCGCTCGGCTTCACCTTCACCGAGACGGACGGGATGGTGCTACGCGAGGTGATCGCCGGCAGCGCGGCCGCGCTCACGCCGCCCAACGCGCCGCGCGCGCCGGCGACGCCGGTGCTGGTGATCGGCACCTCGCTCGGCGCCACGCCTGCGCCGGCGGACGAGGAAGCGGTCGCGCGGCAGATGGTCCGACCGCACGGCGCCTACAGCGATGTCGAGGTGCTCTCGCTCACGCGCGTGCCGTTCGCCGGCAAGGCGGATGCGATCCGGGTCGAGGCGCGCGCCGTGGACCGGCGTGTCGGCCGGCCCGTGCGCATGCTGCAGTTCGTCACCTTCCGCAGCGACGGCGGCTATGTGCGGCTGCTCGCCACCGCGCTCGATACCGAGTTCGCCGGCCTGCTGCCGGAGTTCGAGCGCATCGCCGCCAGCGTGACGCTGAAATGACAGCGCCCGCGCGCCCGCTGGCGCTGATCGTGGGCGTGGGGGACGGGCTGTCCGCCTCGCTCGCCCGGCTGCTCCATGCGGAGGGCTACGCGATCGCGCTCGCCGCCCGCAACGTGGTCAAGCTCGATGCGCTGGTGGGCGAGGTCGAGGGCTGGGCGCATGCGACGGACGCCGCCGATCCCGAACAGGTCGCCGCCCTGTTCGCCGCCCTGCCGGCCGCGCCGGAGATCGTGGTCTACAACGCCTCCTACCGCACGCGCGGGCCACTGACCGAGCTCGATCCGGCGGAGGTCCGGCGCGCGCTGGAGGTCTGCGCCTTCGGCGGTTTCCTCGTCGCGCAGCAGGCCGCGAAGGCGATGCTGCCGCACCATCGCGGCGCGATCGTGCTGACCGGCGCCTCGGCCGGGGTGAAGGGCTATCCACGCTCCGCGCCGTTCGCGATGGGCAAGTTCGCGTTGCGCGGGCTCGCGCAATCCATGGCGCGGGAGCTGCATCCGCAGGGCATCCACGTGCTGCATCTGGTGATCGATGGCGGCATCCGCAGCGCCCGCCGTCCGGAACCGGCCGACGCGCCGGACAGCCTGCTCGACCCCGACGCGATCGCGCGCGCCACGCTCGCCGCCCTGCGTCAGGACCGCAGCGCGTGGTCGTGGGAGATCGAGCTGCGGCCCTGGGTCGAGACGTTCTGATAACAGTCCGGCGGAGGCCTTCCGCCGGACCCCCGCCTGTTATATCGCGGCGCAGCAAACCGCCTTGGAGCTGCGCCGCATGACCACTTCCCCCTGCACCAGAGTGACCGCCATCGCCGGGGACGGCATCGGCCCCGAGGTGATGCGCGCCACCCAGCGCGTGCTCGCCGCCGCCGGCGCGCGGATCGACTGGGAGGAGGCGGAGGCCGGGGCGGAGGTGTTCCGCAAGGGCATTCCCACCGGCGCGCCGCAGGAGACGCTGGATTCCATCGCGTCCACGGCCGTGGCGCTGAAGGGCCCGCTGGAGACGCCGGTGGGCTACGGCGAGCGGTCCGCCAACGTGACGCTGCGCAAGTTCTTCGAGATGTACGGCAACATCCGCCCGGTGCGGGAACTGCCGGGCATCCGCACGCCTTTCTCCGGCCGCGGCATCGACCTCGTCATCGTGCGCGAGAATGTCGAGGACCTCTACGCCGGCATCGAGCACATGCAGACGCCGGGCGTCGCGCAGTGCCTCAAGCTGATCTCCGAAGCCGGCTGCGAGCGCATCCTGCGCCTCGCCTACGCGCTCGCGCTGGCCGAGGGGCGGACGAAGATGGCCTGCTCGACCAAGGCCAACATCATGAAGATGACGGAAGGGTTGCTGAAGCGCGTGTTCGAGCGGATCGCGCCCGAATACCCCTCCATCGCGCCCTCGCACGTCATCATCGACAACTGCGCCCACCAGCTCGTCATCGCGCCGGAGCAGTTCGACGTGATCGTGACGACGAACATGAACGGCGACGTGATCAGCGACCTCGCCGCCGGCCTCGTCGGCGGGCTCGGCGTCGCGCCGTCGGCGAACATCGGCGACAAGGCGGCGATGTTCGAGGCGGTGCACGGCTCCGCCCCGCAGATCGCCGGCAAGGGGCTCGCCAATCCCACCGCGCTGCTGCTGTCGGCGGTGATGATGCTGCGCCACATCGGCGACTTCGAGGCCGCCGGCAAGGTGGAGCAGGCGGTGCTGGTGACGCTGGAGGAAGGCCGCAACCTCACCGGCGACATCGCGCCGAAGGAGCAGGCCGTGGGCACCGACGCCTATGTGGACCAGCTCATCGCGAATCTCGGCCGCCAGTCGGACACGGTGCCGCCGCGCGAGTACCGCCGGCTGGAACTGCCGAAATGGCCGGAGGTGACCTACCACCTGACCGTCGGCAACCGCGAGCTGGTCGGCGTGGACGTGTTCATCGAGAGCGAGCGCGAGTCGGCGATGCTCGGCGCCTCGCTGATGGCGCTGATCGAAGGCAGCGCCTTCCGGCTGGAATCGCTCGGCAACCGCGGCGCGCAGGTCTGGCCGCCGTCGGGCGGGCACACCTTCCTGGTGGACCACTACCGCGCCCGCTTCATCCTCAAGACGCCGCCGAAGGGCGACGGGCTGGGCGAGATCACCGACCTGCTGCAGCGCATCAGCCGCCAGCACCGCTGGATGCATATCGAGAAGCTGCAGCGCTTCGACGGCAAGGACGCCTTCGCCAAGACGGGCGAGGGTTGACGCGCGGGGCCGGCCGCGGGAAAAGCGTTGCGATGTCGTCGCTGCGCGCCCGTCCGGCCTCCTATTACCGGCTGCTTCCATAGAAGCGGCACGCAGAGACGATCTGTCGAAACGATGCCGCCGCGAGGCGGCATTTTCGTTTCCGATCCCTGCTCGCGGCGGCCCCACACGGAGACGCCGCCCATGCCGCCCCGTCACAAACCCAGACCCAGCCTCGCCCTGATCGGCGCCGGCGCTTTCGGGATGTTCTGCATCCCGCATCTGCGCCGGTTCTTCGACATCGCCCTGTACGACACGCGGCCGGATCTGGAGGCTTGCGCCGCCGCGGCCGGGGTGCGCGCCGCGACGCTGGAGGCGGCCTCCGCCGCCGATATCGTGGTGCTGGCGGTGCCGCTGGATGCGCTGGAGGCCGTGGCGCGGCGCATCGCCTCGCATCTGCGGCCGGGCGCGCTGGTGGTGGATGTGTGTTCGCTGAAGATGCGCCCGGCACAGATCCTCGCCGCCGCGCTGCCGGCTCATGTCGATATCGTCGGCACGCATCCGCTGTTCGGCCCGCAATCCGGTCGCGACGGCATCGCGGGGCTGCGCGCCGTGGTGTGCCCGGTGCGCGGGGATCGCGATCGCGCGGTGGCCGCGCTGCTGCGCCGGCTCGGCCTGCGCGTGATGCGCACCAGTGCCGAGGCGCATGACCGGCAGATGGCCTATGTGCAGGGGCTGACGCATCTGCTCGCCCGCGTGGTGATCGACATGGACCTGCCGCCGCTCGACCAGACCACGGCGACGTTCGATCACCTCGCGCGCATGGTGGCGACGGTGCGCGACGATTCCGACGCGCTGTTCCGCACCATCGTCCGCGACAATCCGTTCGCCGCCGAGATGCGGCAGCGGTTGCGCGCGTCGGTGCTGCGGTTGACGGAGGAGGCTGCCCCGGCTGCAGCCGCGCTGCGCCCAGCCGCGTGATGCGAGTGGCATCGTGTGCGGGTTGGCCGCTCGCGGTGTTCGCCCGCAGGTGGAAGGCTTGCGGCATGACTGGACGGAGCGGGAGATACTCGGCGAACGGCAGTGCCTTTCGACTGAGGGCAAGAACGTCGCGCGACGTCCCCTCTCCCGCGTGCCGGAGCTTTGCGAACGGACCGAAGCGCAAGAGATGCCCGGGCACCTCATCCGGCAGACGGCGTTACCCTTGGGACTGAGAGCAAGGACCATCCCGCAATGTCCCCTCTCCCGCCCGACGGGAGAGGGACAGGGTGAGGGGGTTGCGCGGAGACAAACCTCGCCGTGGCGCTGGTGGAAGCACCCTCACCCCGGCCCTCTCCCGCAAGCGGGAGAGGGAGAAGACTCCTGCTTTCGGGTGAGAGGGCTCGGCCTTCCGGGCCAGCGAACGACGCCGTTCGCATCGCCCCCGATCACCCGATAGGCTGCCCCGCATGCCCATCCCCCGCCGCACCCTGCTGGCCGCCACCGCCACGCTCGCCACCCCGCGCCTGGCCCGCGCACAGGCCCGGCCGCTGCGCTTCGTCGCGCAGGCCGACCTGACCATCCTCGACCCGATCTGGACGCCGGGCGTGGTCACCCGCAACCACGCGCTGATGGTGTTCGACACGCTGTACGGCATGGACACCGACCTGCGCGTCCATCCGCAGATGGCCGAGGGCCACGTCGTCGAGGATGACGGGCGGCACTGGACGATCACCCTGCGGGACGGGCTTCGCTTCCACGATGGCGAGCCCGTCCGCGCCCACGACGCCGCCGCCTCCATCCGCCGCTGGGGCGCGCGCGACACGTTCGGCATGGCGCTGATGCAGGCGGTGGACGAGATCGCCGCCACCGACGACCGCCGGCTCGTCATCCGGCTGAAGCGCCCGTTCCCGATGCTGCCGGAAGCACTCGGCAAGCCCGGCACGATCAACGCCTTCATCATGCCGGAGCGGCTGGCGAACACCGATCCCGGCACGCAGGTCACCGAGATGGTCGGCAGCGGCCCGTTCCGCTTCGTCGCGTCGGAGCGCGTGGTCGGCGTGCGCAGCGTCTACGAGAAATTCGCCGGCTACGTGCCGCGCGCCGATGGCGCCCCCAGCCTGCTCGCCGGGCCGAAGGTGGTGAACGTCGATCGCGTCGAGTGGGTCTCCATGCCCGACCCCGCGACGGCCGCGGCCGCCCTGCAGCAGGGCGAGATCGACTGGTGGGAACAGCCGCCCGCCGACCTCGCCACCGCACTCAAGCGCAGCCGCGCCGTCCGGACGGAAGTGCTGGAGACGGCGGGCTCCCCCTGCTTCATGCGCTTCAACCAGCTTCATCCGCCCTTCGACAATCCGGAGGTGCGGCGCGCGCTGCTGCCGGCGGTCGCGCAGGCGGATTTCATGCAGGCCGTGGCCGGCGGCGACCGTGCGCTGTGGCGCGACGATCTGGGCTTCTTCCTCCCCGGTGCGCCGATGGCCTCCGACACCGGCATGGCCGCACTCCGCGGCCCGCGCGATGTGGAGGCCGCGCGGCGGGCGTTGCAGGCGGCCGGCTATCGCGGCGAGCCGGTCATCCAGCTCCAGCCCTCCGATTATCCATCCGTCACCGCCACCAACGCGGTCGCCTTCGACCTGCTGCGCCGCTGCGGGGTGAACGTCGATCTCCGTGTGATGGATTTCGGCAGCTTCGTGCGCCGCATCACCAATCCCGCGCCGCCGGCCGAAGGCGGGTGGAACGTGGTCTGCATCAGCACCGCCGGCGCGAGCTGGGTGAACCCCGCCGCGCACAACTACCTGCGCGGCCCGGGCCGGTCCGGCATCGTCGGCTGGCCGGCGAGTCCGCGGCTGGAGGCGATGCGCGAGGAATGGTTCACCACGCCCGAGGCTGACCAGCCCGCACTCGGCCGGCGCATGCAGGAAGCGGCGTTCGAGGACCTGCCCTTCATCCCGCTCGGCCTGTTCTATCAGGAGACCGCCTACCGCGCCGACCTGTCCGGGCTGGTGAAGGGCGCGCCGGTGTTCTGGGGCGTCCGGCGGCAGGGATAGGTGGCGGCGTCCGGCTCCGGCTGGCGGGCGCTGCGGCATCGCGAGTTCCGCCTGCTGTGCGGGCTGCGGCTGTGCACGGGGCTCGCCGCGCAGATGCAGGTGATCGCGCTCGGCTGGATCGTGTGGTTCCTCACGCGCGATGCGCTGATGCTGGGCCTGTCCGGCCTTGCCGCCTTCCTGCCGGCACTGCTGCTCGCCCTGCCCGCGGGCCATCTGGCCGACCGGCATGATCGCCGCGCGGTCGTGCTCATCGCCGGCATCGCGCTCGCGGCCGGGGCGGTGGGGATGTTCGCCTGGTCGCTCGCGGGGTTCGCGTCCGTGCCGCTGCTCTTCGCCGCCATCGCCGGCTTCGCCTCGGCGCACGCGCTGGCCGATCCGTCCTACTCGGCGATGGTGCCGAACCTCGTGCCGCGCGACGAACTGGCCGGATCGCTCGCGCTGGCCACGGCGCTGAACCAGGGCGCGGTGATCGGCGGCCCGGCGCTGGGCGGGCTGCTGTTCGTCTTCGGCCCGGAATTCGTGTTCGCCGCGATCCTCGCTTTGCTGCTGGTCGCGGCGGTGCTGGCCGCATTGCTGCGCCCGCAGCCGCACCCCGTGGTGCACGGGACGATGCGCGCGGCGGACGTGCTCGGCGGTCTGCGGTTCATCCGCGCGCGGCCGGTGGTGCTGGGCGCGATCAGCCTCGATCTGTTCGCGGTGCTGCTGGGCGGGGCGACCGCGCTGCTGCCGATCTTCGCCGACGAGATCCTGCATGTCGGCCCGGTCGGGCTCGGCGTGCTCCGCGCCGCGCCTGCGGTGGGAGCGGCGGCGATGGGCGCGTTCCTCGCGCACCGGCCGGTGGACCGCCATGCCGGGCGTGTGCTGCTCGGCACCGTCGCCGCGTTCGGCCTGTTCACCATCGGCTTCGGCCTGTCCACGGTGCTGTGGTTGTCGCTGCTGTGCCTGTGCGGCCTCGGTGCGGCGGACATGATCTCGATGGCGATCCGCTCCGTGCTGATCGCGTCGGACACGCCGGATGCGATGCGCGGGCGCGTGCTGGCGGTGGAGAGCGTGTTCATCGGCGCATCGAACGAACTGGGCGAATTCGAGAGCGGCGTTCTCGCCGCACTGGTGGGCGCGGCACCCGCCGTCGTGCTCGGCGGCCTCGGCACGGTGCTGGTGGCCGCGGTGTTCTGGCGCGCCTTCCCCGCGCTGCGCGACCGCGACCGTCTGGTCGATACGACGCCGGGCTGATCCGCGCGGTCGGGGGTTGGGAATGACCCCGCGCTCGGGTCATAATGCTACGGAGGGAGAAGGAAACGATCCATGGACGGCAGCTCCGACACGCGCACGGCTCGAATTACGGCGGAAGAAGCGCTCGCCCTGCACGCCGAGGGTCGCCCCGGCAAGCTCGCGGTCCAGCTCACCAAGCCGCTCACCACGGCGCGCGACCTGTCGCTCGCCTATTCGCCGGGTGTCGCCGAACCCTGCCTGCACATCCATCGCGATCCCGCGCTCGCCTTCGACTACACGGCGAAGGGCAACATGGTCGCGGTGATCTCCAACGGCACCGCGGTGCTGGGGCTCGGCAACCTCGGCGCGCTCGCAGGCAAGCCGGTGATGGAAGGCAAGGCGGCGCTGTTCAAGCGCTTCGCCGACGTGGACAGCTTCGACCTGTGCGTGGACACCGAGGACACGGACGCCTTCATCGCGGCGGTGAAGCATCTCGGCCCCAGCTTCGGCGGCATCAACCTCGAGGATATCAAGGCGCCGGAGTGCTTCATCATCGAGCAGCGCCTGCGCGAGCTGATGGACATCCCGGTCTTCCACGACGACCAGCACGGCACCGCCATCGTCGCCGCGGCCGGGCTGATCAATGCGTGCCACCTGACCGGGCGCGCGCTCGAGGACACGAAGCTCGTGGTCAACGGCGCCGGCTCGGCCGCCATCGCCTGCGTCGAGCTGCTCAAGGCGATGGGCATCAGGCACGAGAACGTCACGCTCTGCGACACCAAGGGCGTCGTCTATCAGGGCCGTACCGCGGGCATGAACCAGTGGAAATCGGCGCACGCGATCGCCACGCCGGCGCGCACGCTGACGCAGGCGCTGGAAGGCGCCGACGTGTTCTTTGGCCTGTCGGCGAAGGGCGCACTGACGAAGGAGATGGTCCGCTCGATGGCGGACAGGCCGATCATCTTCGCCATGGCCAACCCGGACCCGGAGATCACGCCGGAGGAGGCGCGCGCCGCGCGGCCCGACGCGATCATCGCCACCGGCCGGTCCGACTATCCGAACCAGGTCAACAACGTCCTCGGCTTCCCCTACATCTTCCGCGGCGCGCTGGACGTGCGCGCGAGCACGATCAATGAGCCGATGAAGATCGCCGCCGCGGAGTCGCTGGCGATGCTCGCGCGCCATGACGTGCCGGACGAGGTGAGCACCGCGGGTGGCGGCGGCAAGCGGCTGTCGTTCGGCCCCGAATACATCATCCCCAACGCCTTCGACCCGCGCCTGATCTCCCACATTCCGCCCGCGGTCGCGCGCGCGGCGATGGACAGCGGCGTGGCGCGCAAGCCGATCGAGGACCTGCGCCGCTACGCCCGCTCGCTCGCCTCGCGGCTCGATCCCACCGCGTCTGCGCTGGATGCGATCGCCGAGCGCGTGCGCGCGCATCCCAAGCGCGTCGTCTTCGCCGAAGGCGAGGAGGAGAAGGTGGTGCGCGCGGCGGTGGCGTTCCGCGACGCGGGCTACGGCACGCCGGTGCTCATCGGGCGCGAGGACAAGGTGCTGGGCACGCTCGCAGCACTCGGCCTCGGCGGCGTCGATGGCATCGAGGTGCACAACGCGCGGCTGTCGGGCAACAACCGCCGCTATGCCGAGTGGCTGTACGCGAAGCTGCAGCGGCGCGGCTACCTGTTCCGCGACTGCCAGCGCATCGTCAACCAGGACCGCAACATCTTCGCCGCCTGCATGGTGGCGCTTGGCGATGCGGATGCGGTGGTCACCGGGCTGACGCGCAGCCTGTCGGTGGCGCTGGAAGGCATCCAGCTCGTCATCGATCCGGAGCCAGGGCGCATCGTGTTCGGCCTGACGCTGCTGCTGACCTCCGGCGGCACGCTGTTCGTGGCCGATACCGCGGTGCACGAGCGGCCGGATGCGGTGACGCTCGCTTCCATCGCCTCGGCGTCGGCCGCCGCCGCGCGGGGGCTGGGGCATGAGCCGCGCGTGGCGTTCCTGTCCTTCTCCACCTTTGGCGATCCGAAGGGCAGCATCCCCGGATCGATCCGCGACGCGGTGCGCATCCTCGACGAGCGCAAGCCTGATTTCGAGTACGACGGCGAGATGGCGGCGGATGTCGCGCTCGATGAGAAGCTGCGCGCGCTGTACCCGTTCTGCCGCCTGTCGGCGCCGGCGAACGTGCTGGTGATGCCGGGGCTGCACGCGGCCCATATCGCGAGCCGGCTGGCCTCGCAGCTCGGCGGCAGTTCGACCACGACGATCGGGCCGTACATCGTCGGGCTTTCGCGGCCGGCGCAGATCGTGCCGATGGATGCGGGTGTGAGCCAGATCGTGGACGTCGCGGTGCTCGCGGCGCATCAGGCGGTGGTGAAGTAACCGGGGCCGCCCGCGGGCGGCGCCGACACTCACCCCGGCCCTCTCCCGCAAGCGGGAGAGGGAGCAAGGTCACGGCCGCTGCGCAAAGCTCTCGCAGGCGGGAGCAGGCGTTGTGAAGGCGATGCGCCTGCTCTCCTCCGCTGGATGGAGAAGCGACGTCGCGGAAACGCCGCGCCCACTCCCTCTCCCGCTTGCGGGAGAGGGCCGGGGTGAGGGTGCTTCCGACAGCGCGACGATGAGGTTCTGCTTCCCCGCAGCCCTCACCCTCCCGCGCAAGCGCGGGCCCCTCCCTCTCCCGCAAAGCGGGAGAGGGGTATCTTGCGATCAGCCCGCCGCGAACGGGTCCGCCACGCGTGGCCAGTACAGGCGCGTGAACCGCTCATACGGGATCGCCGCGAAGTCCGGCCCCACCGCGCCCGGCGCGGCGACGTAGCGGATCTCCTTCGCGATCGGCACGAAGTTTCCGTAGAAGTGCTGGATCGACTTCACCACCACGACGCGCTTGTCATCCAGCGTGCAGCCGATGCCGGTGAACGCATCCGGCGCCAGCACCTGGCAGCGCACGGTGATGAGGATGATGTGGATGCCGTCGGCCTCCACCCACGCACTCGGCCCGAAGCGCATGCGCCCGCCGGACAGGCCGGTCTGCGAATGCTCGTCGGCAAGCCCGCGCACCGTCACGGTCAGGTCGACCGGATCGCCCGAGACCGTGCCCGCCTTGCCGCCGATCCGCAGCTTCAGCGTCGCGCCGATCCCGGCCTCCTGGCAGATCAGCACCGCCACCGGGTCCCAGATGCAGCCGATCGCGGCCCCCTTCACGCCGCGCTCCACCAGCCGCCGCAGCACGAAGGTGCTGTCGGACGGCGCCCCCGCCCCCGCATTGTCCGCGACATCGGCGAGCACCACCGGCCCCGATGGCGCGGCGAGTGCCGCGTCGATCCCGGCGTCGATGCTGTCATGCGGCGTGATCGACGCCTCGCGTGTGTCCCAGATCAGCCGCGCCAGCTCGGCCGCCGCACGCTCGGCCTTCGCGGGATCGCCATCGGCGACCACCACCGTCTTCGCGCCCTGGTCGGGCACGTCGCCCCACGGGAAGCCGTGCCCGAAGGAGACGGAGAGGATGCCGTCCTTGCCTTCCATCTCCGTCATGCGCGCCACGATGGACCGCGCCGGTTCCACCGGCGTGCGCCACATCGAGACCATGCGCAGGTCATGGAACGCGACGACGGGGCGGATCTTCCCCTCGGCCGCCGCGACCACCAGCGCATAGACCTCGCGCGCGCGCTCGACGATGTCGGTGTGGGGGTATTCCTTGTAGGTGATCACCACGTCGGCATTGGTGCGGATCGTCTCGGTGAGATGGCAGTGCAGGTCGAGCTCCACGCCGATGGGCACGCCGGGGCCGACGATCTCGCGCACATGGGCGATCACGTCGCCCTCGCAGTCGTCATAACCCTCGGCCACCATCGCGCCGTGCAGCTTCAGCAGCACGCCGTCCACCGGCAGCGCCGCGCGCAGGTCCTCAACCAGCATCGCGCGCAGTTCCTCGTAGATCGCGCGCACGGTCACCCCGCCCGGCTCGGCGGACGCGCAGATGCTTTCCACCACCGTGTGGCCGTCGCGTTCGGCCAGTCTGCACCATTCGATCAGCGCGAGGTTGGCGAGACCCGCCGGCGTGCGGCTCGCCGTGCCGCGCAGCAGCGGCCGCTCCCTGGTGAAGGCGTGCCGCCCGGTGGGCAGCGGCGTGAACGTGTTCGTCTCGGTGGAAAGCGTGGCGCTGAACAGCTTCATGCAGGGTCCTCTGAAGGCGGCCGCACGATGCTACGCAGCGGCGCCTTCGGGAAGACCGTGCGGCCCATACCGGCCAGCCGTTCGGCTGGCCCGGTATGAGTCTTCATTTGCGCGCAGCCGCCACACCAGCCCTGCGCGCCGATACCGTTCGCCTCGCCGATGAGAAGTTATCGGCAAGGCTCGTCGGTATCAGCGTTTCACCAGTCCGTCCGCGATCAGCTCCATCGCCTCCGCGTAGCCGGCGGGGATCTTGCCGCCGAGCTTCTCCTTCAGGCCCAGCGATTCGATCAGCCGCAGCCGCTGCACGGTGGCGCGCGTCATGATCGGGTCCACGCCCGCATCCTCCAGCGCCTCGCACGACATCTCCACCTCCTCCGACCGGCGCTTGGCATGGATCACGCCAGTGGCGACGAGGTTGCCCGCGGTCTCGACGAAGGTGCGTGACGACAGCGTCTTGCTCGCGGACTGGAGGACCTGTTCGTCGATGCCGTAATGGCGCGCGCCGAGCAGCATCTCGCCCACCAGTGCCTCGATCCCCTTCATCAGCACCGAGCGCAGGATCTTGATGCCGGATGCGGTGCCGAGCACGGGACCGACGGCGGTGATGTTCATCCCCCACGGCACCAGCGCATCGCGCACTGCTTCCGCCGCAGGGCCGCTCGACAGGATCGGCAGGCCCACGCCGTCGCGCGGCGTGCCCATGATCGAGGCGTCGGCCAGCAGCGCGCCGGTTTCGGCAAGCGTCGCCTCCACGCCGTGCTTCACCTTGGGCGTGGCCGAGGCGACATCGGCGAACACGTGCCGCTTCGTCAGATGCGGCGCGATCGCCGCGGCGCTGTCGAGCGAGGATGAGCCGGGCGTGACGCCGAGGATGATGTCCGCGACCTCCGCCAGTTCGGCGGAGGAGCGCACCAGCGTGACGCCGGCCGAGGACGCGCGGGACTGGATCAGCCCGCTGTACGGTCCCTCGAACGCGGCGATGTCGTAACTCGCCACGCTCGCCAGCCCGTTGCCGCGCAGCCCGGCGCCGAGGCAGCTTCCGACCTCGCCGTAGCCGACGAGGCCGAGGCGGATCTGTGCAGGTGCTGCGCTCATGCGGGTCTCACGTTCCAGAACTTCACGAAGCCGTCGGGGATGCCGTCGATGCTCTTGCGCCAGGCCATCGGCTGGAAGATCTGGCCGTTGGGGACGAAGGTCGCGTCCTGCCAGGCCTGAAGCTGGATCTCGGCCGCGAGGCGCTTCTGGGTGGCGAGGTCTTCCGCCTCCATCCACGCCGCGTAGAGCCGTTCCGCCTCGGCGCTTTCCGGCCAGCCGTACCAGGCCCTGGGCCCGTTCGCGCGTGCCACGGAGGTGACGGACGGGTCGAGGATGTTCAGGCCCGAGACCATCGAGGGGAACACGCTCCAGCCGCCGCGCTCCACCGGCTCGCGCGAGTTGCGGCGCTGGAACAGCGTGCCGCTGTCCATGTTCTGCACATCGACGTTCAGCCCGATGCGCTGGAACAGGTCCGCGCCCACCGTGCCGAGCGGCGCGCTGACCGGATGGTCCGCGGGCAGCAGGAAGGCGACGCGTTCGCCGTTGTAGCCGGAGGCCGCGACCTCGGCCTTCGCGCGGGCCACGTCGGTGGGGCCGAACAGGTCGGCGAGGCCGGCATCGTTGGCCATCGGCGTGCCGGGGCAGAACATGCCGAGCTTGATGTGCCACATCTCCGGATCGGAGCTGTAGGACTGCATGAAATCAGCCTGGCTCGCCGCGCGCAGCACGGCACGGCGCAGCTTCACGTTGTCGAAGGGCGGCTGGAT
>JBBCJT010000004.1:0-45467 GCA_037190665.1 Rhodovastum atsumiense
CCCCGGAAGGGGCTTTGCCCCTTCACCCCACCAGGGGGCACGGCCCCCTGGACCTGCGATTCCTCAAGAGGGCCTTCGGCCAAATCGGTCATCTGCCCCCACCCCCTCGATGATGATCGTGGGGGTGGGGGCAGATGACCGACCTGATCAAAACCCTTCTGAGGGAATCCCGGGTCAAGGGGCCGGTGGCCCCTTGCGGGGTGCAGGGGCAGCGCCCCTGCTGGGGTCTCGGGGCAAAGCCCCGCCCTTCAGCCCCCGCTACGCCGCTCCCGTTCGATCGCCCGCCAGCGGGCGACGGCGCGGTTATGTTCGTCCAGCGTGCGGCTGAATGTATGTCCGCCGGTGCCGTCGGCGACGAAGTAGAGTTCTTCCGTCTGCGCCGGATTGGCGGCCGCGCGCAGACTTGCGAGCCCCGGCGAGGCGATCGGCCCCGGCGGCAGGCCGGCGTTGCGGTAGGTGTTGAACGGGTGCTCGCGGTCGAGGTCGGCGCGCGAGATCGGCCGGTCGAGCGCGCCGGTCCCCTCGCTCGCCGCGTAGGCGACGGTGGGGTCGGATTGCAGCGGCATGCCGCGCCGCAGCCGGTTGACGAACACGGCGGCCACGCGGGCGCGTTCCTCGGGCTTGCCGGTCTCCCGCTCCACCACGCTCGCCAGGATCACCAGTTCGCGCGGCGTGGCGAGCGGCAGGCCCTCCGCGCGCCCGGCCCAGGTTTCGGCCACGGCCTTGTCCATCGCCGCGCGGGCGCGCTCGATGATGGAGGCGCGCGTGGCGCCGAACTCGAACGAATAGGTCTCGGGCAGGATCGTGCCCTCGGTCGGCGCCTCGACGCTGCCGACCAGCCCCTCGGCGCGGTCGAGCAGGGTCACGATCTGCGCCGCGGTCAGGCCTTCGGGGATGGTGATCCGGCGCTGCACCGGCCTCGCGGTGCGGAGGATGTCCAGCACCTGCCGCAGGCTCGCCTGCGCGGGGAAGGCGAACTCGCCGGCGCGCACCGCGCCGTTGCGCGAGGTCAGCGAGGCGGCGAGGGCGAAGGCGTGGGGATCGGCCACCACGCCGGCTTCGGCGAGCGCGTTGCCGATGGTCGCGACCGCGCCGCGCGGCACCACCACCTGGGCGTCGGCGGCAAGCGGTCCGGGCATGTCATAGGCACGCAGACCTATCAGGACCGCCCCCCCCCCCATCGCGGCGAGCAACGCCACGAGGAGGACGATCCGGCGCGCCCAGCGCCCCGCCACGTCAGTCCGGACGGCGGAACAGGATCGAGGCGTTGGTGCCGCCGAAGCCGAAGCTGTTCGACAACGCCACGTCGATCTTCCGCTGCTGCGCCGTATGCGCCACCCGGTCGATCGGGCTTTCCCGGCTCGGCTCGTCGAGGTTGAGCGTCGGCGGGGCGACCTGATCGCGGATCGCGAGGATGGAGAACACCGCCTCGACCGCGCCGGCCGCGCCGAGCAGGTGCCCGATCGCCGACTTGGTGGAGGACATGGCGAGCCCCTTCGAGGAATCGCCGAACATCCGCTCCACCGCCTCCAGCTCCAGGTCGTCGCCGAGCGGGGTGGAGGTGCCGTGGGCGTTCACGTACTGGATGTCGGAAGGCTGCAGCTTGCCGTTGCGCAGCGCCGCCTTCATGGCGCGGTAGGCGCCGTCATGGCCTTCCGCCGGGGCGGTGATGTGGAAGGCGTCGCCCGACATGCCGTAGCCGGCGATCTCGGCGTAGATCTTCGCGCCGCGCGCCTTCGCGTGCTCAAGTTCCTCGAGCACCACGACGCCCGCGCCCTCGCCCATGACGAAGCCGTCGCGGTCCTTGTCCCAGGGCCGGGACGCCTTGGCCGGCGTATCGTTGAAGCTGGTGGACAGCGCGCGCGATGCGCAGAAGCCGGCGATGCCGATCTCGCAGACCGCGGCCTCGGTGCCGCCCGCGACCATCACGTCGGCATCGCCGAGCATGATCAGCCGGGCCGCGTCGCCGATCGCATGCACGCCGGTCGCGCAGGCCGTCACCACCGAGTGGTTCGGCCCCTTGAACCCATACTTGATGGAGACATGGCCGGAGGCGAGGTTGATCAGCGCCGAGGGGATGAAGAACGGCGACAGGCGCCGCGCCTTGCCTTCGGCGATCTGCAGCGATGCCTCGTAGATCATCGGCAGGCCGCCGATGCCCGAACCGATCATCACGCCGGTGACGTTGCGGTCCTCGTCGCTCTCGGGCTTCCAGCCGCTGTCCTCGACCGCCTCGGTGGCGGCGACCATGGCGAGCTGGATGAACCGGTCCATCTTCTTCTGGTCTTTGACTGGCACCCATTCGGCGACGTCGAGACCGCCGGTCTCGCGCGTGCCGCGGGGTATCTCGCCGGCGATCTTCGCCGGCAGTTCCCCGGTATCGAAGGACTGGATGGCGCCGAGGCCGGACTCGCCGTTCAGCAGGCGCTTCCAGACATGCTCGACCCCGAGGCCGAGCGGGCACGCGATGCCCATGCCGGTGACGACGACTCGCCGCATGTCAGGGAACTCCGCAGAGGCCCGGTCAGGCCTTCTGCTTTTCCTCGATGTACTTAACGGCGTCGCCGACGGTCTGGATCTTCTCGGCGGCGTCCTCGGGGATCTCGACCTCGAAAGCCTCTTCGAAGGCCATCACCAGCTCGACCGTGTCGAGACTGTCGGCACCCAGATCGTCAATGAAGCTGGCGGTGGGGACCACCTTGGCTTCCTCGACGCCGAGGTGTTCGACCACGATCTTCTTCACCTTGTCGGCGATCTCGCTCATTTCTGGCCTCTTGCTCCTGCCCGCCCGGTTGGGAATTTGCCTTGGGCCGCGTCCCGGGCAGAACGGGCAGGCCGACTCGGCGCCGCACCCGCCCCGGACGAAGCCGGCGGGCACTAGCACGGTTCCGTGACGGCGGCCAACCCGGCCGCCGCCTGATCAACTCAGACCATCGCCATCCCGCCGTTCACATGCAGCGTGGCCCCCGTGACCCAGCCTGCCTCGTCCGAGGCGAGGTAGAGCACGGCGGCGGCGATATCCTCCGGCCGGCCCAGCCGCGTGAGCGGGATACGCTCCGTCAGCTTTGCCTTCTGTTCAGCCGAAAGCGCATCCGTCATCGCGGTTTCAATGAAACCGGGCGCGACGACGTTGATGGTGATGCCGCGGGCGGCGACCTCGGCCGCCAGCGCCTTGGTCATGCCGACCAGCCCGGCCTTCGCCGCGGCGTAGTTGGCCTGTCCGGCATTGCCGGTCGCGCCCACGATGGAACCGATATTGACGATCCGCCCCGCCCGGCGGCGCAGCATGCCCCGCAGCGCGGCGCGGCTGAGGCGGAACGGTGCCGCCAGATCGACGTCCAGCACCTGCTGCCAGGATTCGTCGGACATGCGCAGCGCGAGCATGTCGCGCGTCAGCCCCGCGTTGTTTACCAGCACATGCAGCGGCCCGGCGGCCGCCTCGGCGGCCTCGACCAGCGCCTCGGCCGCGGCCGCGTCCGACAGGTCCGCGGGGCAGACATGGGCGCGCTCGCCGAGCGAGGCGGCGAGGGTCTCCAGCGCCTCCCGGCGCGTGCCGGACAGCACCACCGCGGCGCCCTGCGCGTGCAGCACCCGCGCGATCGCGCCGCCGATGCCGCCGGAGGCGCCGGTGACCAGCGCCGTCTTGCCGTCGAGCCGGAACATGCGTCGTTCTCCTCAGAGCGCCTTGAGAAGCGCCTCGATCTCCGCCGGGGTGCCGGCGGCCAGTCCGGTGGCGTCCGGGGCGATGCGCCTGGCGAGCCCCGTCAGCACGCGGCCCGCGCCAAGCTCCACGAACGTATCCACCCCGTCGTCCACCATCGCCTGGACGCATTCGCGCCAGCGCACGGTGCCGGTGACCTGCTGGACCAGCAACTCGCGGATCGTGGACGGGTCGGTCACCTTGGCGGCGGTCACGTTGGCGACCAGCGGCACCACCGGGGCGCGCGGCGCGGTCTCGGCCAGTGCCGCGGCCATGGCGTCGGCGGCCGGCGCCATCAGCCCGCAATGGAACGGGGCGGAGACCGGCAGCGGCATCGCCCGCTTCACACCCTTTGTCTTCGATACCTCGATGGCGCGGTCCACAGCGGCCTTCGCGCCCGAGATCACGACCTGCCCGCCGCCGTTGTCGTTGGCGATCTCCAGCACCTCGCCGCCGGCGGCCTCGGCGCATATCTCGGCGGCCAGCGCCGCGTCCGCGCCCAGCAGCGCGGCCATCGCGCCCTGGCCCGGCGGCACCGCCTTCTGCATCGACTGCCCGCGCAGCTTCAGCAGCCGGGCGGCGGCCGCAAGGTCGAAGGCGCCGGCAGCGGCCAGCGCGCTGTATTCACCGAGCGAATGTCCGGCCACCAGTTTCGCCTTCTGGGCGAGCGGGGCGTTGCCGTCCTTCTCCAGCACGCGCAGCACGGCGATGGAGACGGCGAGCAGCGCGGGTTGGGCGTTCTCGGTGAGGGTCAGTTCCTCGCCCGGCCCCTCGAACATCAGCTTCGAGAGATTCTGCCCGAGCGCCTCGTCGACCTCCTGGAAGACCTCGCGGGCGGTGGCGAACGCGCCGGCGAGGTCGCGGCCCATGCCGACGGCCTGGCTGCCCTGACCGGGGAAGACGAACGCACGCACGGACATGAAGGCTGGGTCCTCGACCTGTTGGCGGGGGTGTGGGCAGGGTCGGAAACGAGCGGCGCGCTTAGACTTGGCCGCGGCGCGCGTCAATCGCCGCCGCACCCGCGCATGGCCGGCCCGCGCGGCGGTTGTTGCAACGACCCCCGATCCGTGCATAACGCGCCGCTTCCCTGCCGGGGCGAGGCATCTCCCCGGCTATGCCCGCGCGTCCATGGGGGACGTGGCGGGACGAGACAAGCCAGAGGGGGTCCGATGCCATTGTATGAGACCGTGCTGATCGCACGGAACGATGTCTCGCAGCAGCAGGTCGAGAGCCTGGCCGAGACCATCGCCGCCCAGATCGCGGAGACGGGCGGCGAAGTGAAGAAGCGCGAGTACTGGGGCCTGCGCTCGCTGGCCTATCGCATCAAGAAGAACCGCAAGGGGCACTACATGCTCCTCGGCATCGATGCGTCCGCGCCCGTGGTGCAGGAGATGGAGCGCCAGCTCGGCCTCAACGAGGACGTGCTGCGGTTCATGACCATCCGCGTGGAAGAGATCGAGGAAGGCCCGTCGGCCATCCTGAGCAAGAAGTCCGACGACCGCGAGACGAAGTTCCGTGGTCCGAAGCCCGTGGGCCGGTTCGATTCGGGCCGCCGCCGCGGCTATGACGACCGCGAGGAGTTCCGCGCGCGCGACGTGAACGAGCGCGAGCCGGAAGGCCCTGCCGGGGGCGAGGAGTAAGCCATGAGCGACGACATCAACCCGGCCGCGCGGCGCACCGCCGTCGGCGCCCGCCGCCCCTTCTACCGGCGCAAGAAGTCCTGCCCGTTCTCCGGCCCGAACGCGCCGAAGATCGACTACAAGGACGTGCGCCTGCTGAGCCGCTTCCTGTCCGAGCGCGGCAAGATCGTGCCGTCGCGCATCACGGCGGTCTCCGCCAAGAAGCAGCGCGAGCTGGCGAATGCGATCAAGCGCGCCCGCTTCCTGGCGCTGCTGCCCTACGTGGTGGTGTGAGATGGCGAACGTCGAACTGATCCTGCTGCAGCGCATCGACAAGCTCGGCCAGATGGGCGAGCGCGTGTCGGTGAAGCCGGGCTACGCCCGCAACTTCCTGCTGCCGCAGAAGAAGGCGGTCCGCGCCACCAAGGACAACCTCGCCCGGTTCGAGGCGCAGCGCGCCCAGCTCGAGGCGCAGAACCTCAAGCGCCGCGAGGAGGCCGAGCGTGTGGCCGAGCGCGTGTCCGGCCTCACCGTGGTGGTGCTGCGGCAGGCGGGCGAATCGGGCAGCCTCTACGGCTCCGTCTCCGCTCGCGACATCGCCGATGCGTGCACCGCCTCGGGCCTGACCGTGAACCGCAGCCAGGTCGTGCTGCTGCATCCGATCAAGGTCCTCGGCCTGCATCAGGTCAGCGTCGAGCTGCACCCCGAGGTCGCCATCCGCGTGACGGTCAACGTCGCCCGCAGCGCCGAGGAGGCCGAGCGTCAGGCCCGCGGCGAGCGCATCATCGGCGTCGAGGACGAGGAAGACGAGGCCGTCGAGGAAGAGGTCGAGATCTTCGATCCCGGCGCAGGCGAGCAGCCGGCCGTCTGATCCGGGCGGCGAAATCAGCGATCAAAGGCGGGCCGCCGGTTCTTCCGGCGGCCCGTCTGCTTTGACGGAGCGCCCGCCCGACCCCATATTTGGCATGTGGACGCTCTGTTCGATGCCCTTCTCCGGCGCGTCGTTCGCGTCGGCCGGCTGACCGTCCGCTATCCGGACGGACGCAGTGCCACCTACGGCACGGGCGATGCCCCAGCCGCAGGGTTGCGCCTGCGGGACAGCGCCACCATCCGCCGTATCCTGCGCAACCCGTCGCTGCATTTCGGCGAGGCCTACATGGATGGCGGGATCGAGCCGGAAGACGGCAGCTCGATCTACGACGTCCTCGACGTCATCACCGGCAACATCGCCGCCGGCTCCTCCCACCCGCTGCTGCGCGCGCACGAATGGCTGTCCGACCATCTGCGCCTGCTGCGGCAGATCAACCCGGCCTCCCGCTCACGGCGCAACGTCGCGCACCACTATGACCTCAACGGCCGGCTCTACTCGCTCTTCCTCGACCGCGACCGCCAGTATTCCTGCGCCTATTTCGCGCGCGGCGACGAGACGATCGAGGAGGCGCAGGCCGCCAAGAAGCGGCACATCGCCGCCAAGCTGCGGCTCGACCGTCCCGGCCTCACCGTGCTCGACATCGGCTGCGGCTGGGGCGGGCTCGCGATGACGCTCGCGCGCGAATACGGCGCGATCGTCACCGGCATCACCCTGTCGCAGGAACAGCATGCCGAGGCACAGGCGCGCGCGGCCGCCGAGAACCTGTCCGGCCGCGTCCGGTTCGAGCTGGTGGACTACCGCGAGGTGGGGGGGCGCTTCGACCGCATCGTCTCGGTCGGCATGTTCGAGCATGTCGGCCTCGCGCAGTTCCGCCGCTTCTTCGGCGTCATCCACGACCGGCTGGAGCCGGACGGCGTGGCGCTGCTGCACACGATCGGGCGGCTGAAGGGGCCGGGCAGCACCAATCCCTGGCTGCGCAGGTACATCTTCCCCGGCGGCTATTCGCCGGCCCTGTCGGAAGTGGCGCCCGCGATCGAACGGAGCGGGCTGTACATGACGGACGTGGAGGTGCTGCGCATGCACTATGCGCTGACCATCCGCGCCTGGCGCCGCCGCTTCGCCGCCAACCGCGACGCCATCGCCGCGCTGTACGACGAGCGTTTCTGCCGGATGTTCGAGTTCTACCTGGCCGGGTGCGAGCTGGCGTTCCGCCATGACGGGCACTGCAACCTGCAGATCCAGCTCGCGCGGCGGATCGGGGCGGTGCCGATCACCCGCGACTACATGGTGGATGCGGAACGTGCGCAACCGCTGCGGGTCCCGCGTTCCGTCTCCACCTGATCCCCGTTATCCACAGCAATTCACAGCGCGCGACGCGACGTTCGCCGCTAATGTCCGCGCCCCGCCATGAACACGATAGATCCCCCCCTTCTCGGCCTGTCCCAGCGAATCCCGCCCTCGAACCTCGCGGCGGAACAGGCGCTGCTGGGTGCGCTGCTGGCGAACAACCGGGCCTTCGACCGCGTCTCCGAGTTCCTGGCCGCCGAGCATTTCGCCGATCCGGTGCACGGGCGCATCTTCACCGCCATCCGCCGGCGGGTGGAGGCGCAGCAGCTCGCCGACGTCGTCACGCTCAAGGCGGAGTTCGAGCATTCCGGCGTGCTGGATGAGGTGGGCGGCACCGCCTATCTCGCGCAGCTCGTCTCCTCGATGGTCGGCATCATCAATGCCGGCGAGTACGGCCGCGCGATCTACGACGCCTGGCTGCGCCGCCAGCTCATCGACGTCGGCGAGACGCTGGTGAACAACGCCTTCGGCGCGGACCCCGAACTCGACGCCCCGCACCAGGTGGAGGCAGGCGAGCAGCTTCTGTTCAACCTCGGCGCGGACGGGTCGACCAGCAAGGGGCTGGTGCCGTTCCGCGAGGCGCTGGCGGCGGCCATCACCGCGGCCGAGCGCGCCTTCCACCAGCCGGGCGGCGTGGCGGGCCTGTCCTCGGGGCTGCGCGATCTCGACAAGCGGATGGGCGGGCTGCACCCCTCCGACCTGCTGATCCTCGCGGGCCGGCCGGGCATGGGCAAGACCGCGCTCGCCACCAAGATCGCCTTCGGCGCGGCGCGCGCGCTGGTGGCCAAGGCGAAGGCGGAAGGCAGCGACGTGATGCCGTCCGCGACGGTCGCGGTCTTCTCGCTGGAAATGGCCGCCGAGCAGCTCGCCGGCCGTCTGCTCGCGGACGCTTCCGAGGTGAATTCGGACCGCATCCGCCGCGGCGACATCCAGCAGCGCGATTTCGACCGCTTCGTCGCCGCCTCGCGCGAACTGTCCGCCCTGCCGCTCGAGATCGACGACACGCCGGCGCTGACCATCTCCCAGCTCCGCACGCGCTGCCGGCGGCTCAAGCGCACCAAGGGCCTCGCGCTGGTGGT
Organism: Rhodovastum atsumiense; assembly: GCA_037190665.1. GTDB lineage: Bacteria > Pseudomonadota > Alphaproteobacteria > Acetobacterales > Acetobacteraceae > JBBCJT01. The sequence goes on from JBBCJT010000004.1 coordinate 8,617, forward strand.
GGTGGACTATCTGCAGCTCATGCGCCCCGCGCCCGGCACGCGGCCGGAGAACCGCGTGCTGGAGATCAGCCAGATCACGCAGGGGCTGAAGGCGATCGCCAAGGAGATGTCGGTGCCGGTGATCGCGCTGTCGCAGCTCTCCCGCGCGGTCGAGAACCGCGAGGACAAGCGCCCGCAGCTTGCCGACCTGCGCGAATCCGGCACGATCGAGCAGGATGCGGACGTGGTGATGTTCGTCTATCGCGACGACTACTACCTGAACCTGCGCATGCCGAAGGCGGTCGCCTTCGACAACGACGAGAAGTTCCAGACGGCCATGGCCAAGTGGCAATCCGACATGGAGCAGGTGCACAACAAGGCGGAGCTGATCATCGCCAAGCAGCGCCACGGCCCGACGACGACGATCCAGCTCTTCTTCCAGCCCGAGTTCACGCGCTTCGCCGATCTCGACACGCATCACGATGGCGATGACGTCATTTATGCTTCGGGTCCCAAAGCTTCAGATATGCCCAGACAAATCCGACACGAGCGATCAGTACCACTGGCGAAGCTTGATGCGCCCTTGAGCAAGCGCTCCAAGACCGAAGTTCCAAAGGACTGAAGAGCAGCGATGATCGCTGACACCGCGGTCCTGACCGTCGATCTGGACGCGATCGCCGCCAACTGGGCGGCGCTGCGCGAGCGCCACGGGCGCGATGTGGCCGGCGTGCTGAAGGCCGACGCCTACGGGCTCGGCGCGCCGGAAGTCGCGCGGCGGCTGGCCTGGGAAGGCTGCCGGCACTTCTTCGTCGCGCATCTGTTCGAGGCGCTGGCCGTCGTCGAGGCGGCTCCCGGCGCGTCGGTGGCCGTGCTGGACGGGATCCTGCCGGGCGAGGCGCCGGATTTCGCCGAGCACGGCATCCTGCCGGTGCTCAACGACCTCGGCCAGGTCGACGCCTGGCGGGCGGAGGCAGTGCGCCGCGGACACCTCCTGCCCGCGATCCTGCATGTCGATACCGGCATGCACCGGCTCGGCCTGCCCCCATCCGAGGTCGCCGCGCTCGCATCCGACCCCGCCCGGCTCGACGGGATCGACCTGCGCTACGTGATGACGCATCTGGTCGCGGCCGAGGTGCCGGACGATCCCGCGAACGCGCGCCAGCACGCGGCCTTCGCCGCCGCCCGCGCCCGGCTTCCCGCCGTGCCGGTCTCGCTCGCCAATTCCTCCGGCATCTTCCTCGGCGAGGACTTCGCCTCCGACCTCGCCCGGCCGGGGGCCGCGCTCTACGGCATCAACCCCACGCCGGGCCGGCCGAACCCGATGCGCCAGGCGGTCCGGCTGGACGGACGGGTGCTGCAGGTCCGCGAGATCGAGGCGGGGGCCACCGTCGGCTACAACGGGATCTGGACCGCGACACGGCCTTCGCGGATCGCCACGGTTGCGGTCGGGTATGCCGATGGCTATCTACGCGGCCTCAGCAACCGCGGCACGGCACGCTTCGCCGGTCGCCCCATTCCCATGGCGGGCCGCGTCTCGATGGACCTGACCACGTTCGACATCACCGACCTGCCGCAGGTCGGCCCCGGCGACATGCTGACGCTGATCGGCGACGGCCAGACGCCGGATGACCTCGCCCTGCTGGCGGGCACGAACGGCTACGAGATCCTCACCTCGCTGGGCCAGCGTTACACGCGGCGTTATCTCGGGGCGTGATCTCTCCTCTCGACATTCTCGCCGCGGTCGGGCGCGGCACGCTCGGCGCGCTGTCCGAGATCGGGCGCATCTCGCTGTTCGCGGCGGAGGGCCTGTCGCATGTCGTGCGCCCGCCCTTTTACTGGCGGCTGTTCTGGCGCGCCTTCGTCGAGTTCGCCTACTTCTCCCTGCCGGTGGTGGCGCTGACCGCGGTGTTCACCGGCATGGTGCTGGCGCTGCAATCGTATTCCGGCTTCTCCCGCTTCTCGGCCGAAGGCGCGGTCGCGACTGTGGTCGTGCTGTCGGTGGTCCGCGAACTGGGGCCGGTGCTGGCGGGGCTGATGGTCGCCGGCCGCGTGGGTGCGGCGATGGCGGCCGAGCTCGGCACGATGCGCGTGACCGACCAGATCGACGCGCTGACCACGCTGTCCACCAATCCGATGAAGTACCTCGTCGCGCCGCGCATGCTGGCCGGCGTGCTGGCGCTGCCGCTGCTGGTGGTGGTGGCCAACATCCTCGGCGTGATGGGCGGCTTCATCGTCGGCGTGTTCAAGCTCGACTTCAACGCCGGCAGCTATCTGGCGCGCACCTTCGACTACCTGGAGACGCAGGACGTGACGCTCAGCCTGACCAAGGCTGCCGTGTTCGGCTTCCTGGTCGCGCTGATGGGCTGCTACCACGGCTACAACTCGAAGGGCGGCGCGCAGGGCGTGGGCTCGGCGACCACGTCCGCGGTGGTGGCGGCCTCGATCCTGATCCTCGCCTTCGACTACGTCCTCACCGAACTGTTCTTCTCGCGATGAGCGGCAGCGAACAGCTTCCCAAGATCCGCATCCGCGGCCTGCGCAAGGCGTTCGGCCCCAAGCAGGTGCTGGACGGCGTCGATCTGGACGTGATGCCCGGCACCTCGATGGTGGTGATCGGCGGGTCCGGCTCCGGCAAGTCGGTGCTGCTGAAATGCATCCTCGGCATCTTCGCGCCCGAGGAAGGCACGATCGAGATCGACGGGCAGGACGTGCTGAAGATGGACCGCACCGAGCGCGAGGCCGTGAACGCCCGCATCGGCATGCTGTTCCAGAACGCCGCGCTGTTCGATTCGCTGCCTGTCTGGGAGAACGTGGCCTTCGGCCTGCTCGCCCAGCGCAAGGCGACGCGGAAGGACGCGAAGCGGATCGCCGGCGAGATCCTGACCCAGGTCGGCCTCGCGCCGTCGGTCGGCGACCTCGCGCCGTCGGAACTGTCCGGCGGGATGCAGAAGCGCGTCGGCCTCGCCCGCGCGATCGCGGCGCGGCCCGACATCCTGTTCTTCGACGAGCCGACCACCGGGCTCGACCCGATCATGGGCGCGGTGATCGACGGGCTGATCGTGGAGCAGGTCAAGCGCCTCGGCTCCACCGCCATCGCCATCACCCACGACATGGCGAGCGCGCGGCGCATCGGCGACAGCGCGGCGATGATCCACAAGGGCCGGATCGTCTGGACCGGGCCGGCGAGCGCGCTGCTGAACAGCGGCAACGACATGGTGGACCAGTTCACCCACGGCAGCCGCGAGGGGCCGATCCAGATGGAGTTGCGGCGCTAGCTTCATTTGGGGTTGAAACTTCCCTCAATTGATGCCAGATTCTCGGCATGAGCGGGTTCGCAATGCCGCAGCCGCGCCTCTCGCACCCCGACGGGGCGCAGCTCCAGACCTTCGCCCATGAAGCCGACCGGGCGCGGCTGACGCCCGCGGCACTGGTCGCGCTGCGCGCGCTGTTCGCGGCGTGGAAGGTGTCCGGCGAGCAGGCCGCCGCCCTGCTGGGGGTGTCGCCCTCCACCTGGGACCGGATGCGGGGCGGGCAGTGGTCCGGGGCGATGACGCAGGACCAGCTCACCCGCGCCTCCGCCCTGATCGGCGTGTTCAAGGGCCTGCACCTGCTGTTCGCCGACGCGATGGCCGACCGCTGGCCCCGGCTGCGCAATGCCGGACCTCTGTTCGACAACCTCACCCCCATCGAGGCGATGATCGAGGGCGGCATCCCCCGCATGCTGGACATCCGCCGCCACGTGGACGCGCTCAGGGGCGGGCTCTGAACGTTCTCGGCTTCCCGACCCTTCGCGACGCCTTCGCGCGAACGGTCCGGCTGGTGTCCTCGGCACGTCTGCGCGCGCCCGTGCTGGCGCGGCTGGTCGGCGCGGAACGGCTGCGCGAGGTCGAGGAGATCGAGGCCGCGACCTCCCAGCGCCTGCTCTCGGCACGCACCGGCGCGGACCGGATCGGGCGCGGCGAGTTCGTCGCCGGGGTCTCGCACGCGCACTTCATCAACGCCGCCTTCGCCTATGCGCGGCCGGCCACGCTGAACCGCTTCAACGGGCCCGGACGCGGCGCCTGGTACGCCGCCTTCGCGACCGAGACCTGCATCGCCGAGGTGTCCTTCCACATGACCCGAGAGCTGACGGCCGTGGCCGATTTCCACGCCACGGTGGAGTATGCGGAGATGTTCGCCTCCATGGCCGGCAGCTTCGTCGATCTGCGCGGCATCGCCCCCCGCCCCGATTGCCTCGACCCCGACCCGGCGCGCGGCTACCCGGCCGGCAACGCGCTCGCGGATGCGACGCGCGCGGCCGACCACAATGGCATCATCTGGCCATCCGTCCGCGACCCGCGGGGCACCTGCATCGTGGCGCTGCGGCCGAGCGTGGTGCAGTCCGTCGCGCAGGGCCGCGTGCTGCGGCTGGTCTGGAACGGCGACCGCACCCCGGCGGTGGAGGCCGGCTGCTGATGGCCCGCGCCGCCACCCGCTACGTCTGCCAGTCCTGCGGCGCGGTCACGCCGAAATGGGCGGGCCGCTGCGAGACCTGCGGCGCGTGGAACACGATCGTCGAGGAAGCGGTCGAGGCGAAGCCCGCCGGCCCGGTGGCGAAGGCGGCGACGGGCGGGCGGCGGCTCGCCTTCGTCGGCCTCGCGGGCGAATCCGCCCCGCCGCCGCGCGCGCCCACCCGCATCGCGGAGCTGGACCGCGTGCTGGGCGGCGGGCTGGTGCCGGCCTCCGTCGTGCTGGTCGGCGGCGATCCGGGGATCGGCAAATCCACCATCCTGCTGCAGGCCGCGGCCTCGCTGGCCCGCGACGGGCGGCGGGTGCTCTACATCTCGGGCGAGGAGGCGGTGGATCAGGTGCGCATGCGCGCCCAGCGCCTCGGCCTCGCGGACGCGCAGCTCGGCCTCGCCGCCACCGGCGCGCTGCGCGACATCGCCACCAGCCTGGAGGCGGAGCGCGACGCCGCGCTGGTGGTGATCGATTCGATCCAGACCATGTGGCACGACGGGCTGGACAGCGCGCCCGGCACGGTCGCGCAGGTCCGCGCCTGCTCCTCCGAGCTGATCCGGCTCGCCAAGACGCGCGGCTTCGCGCTGGTGCTCGTCGGCCACGTCACCAAGGAAGGCGCGCTCGCCGGTCCCCGCGTGCTGGAGCACATGGTGGACACGGTGCTGTATTTCGAAGGCGACCGCGGCCATCAGTTCCGCATCCTGCGCGCGGTGAAGAACCGCTTCGGCGCCACCGACGAGATCGGCGTGTTCGAGATGACGGAGCACGGGCTGGTCGAGGTGCCGAACCCGTCCGCCCTGTTCCTCGCCGAACGGCGCGGCAACGTCTCCGGCAGCGCGGTCTTCGCGGGCATCGAGGGCACGCGCCCGGTGCTGCTGGAGGTGCAGGCGCTGCTGTCGCCCAATGCCGGCGGATCGCCGCGGCGGTCGGTGATCGGCTGGGATTCGGGGCGGCTGTCGATGCTGCTCGCGGTGCTCGACAACCGCTGCGGCCTCTCGCTCGGCGCGTCGGACGTCTACCTGAACGTCGCGGGCGGGCTGCGGGTGGGCGAACCGGCAGCCGATCTGGCGGTGGCTGCGGCGCTGATTTCGGCCGCGACGGACATGCCCACCGATCCGGGCAGCGTCTATTTCGGCGAGGTCGGGCTGTCGGGCGAGATCCGGCAGGTCGCGCAGGCCGAGGCGCGGATGAAGGAAGCCGCCAAGCTCGGCTTCGCCACGGCCTGCCTGCCCCGCCGGGTGGCGCGCGGCAACCGGCCGGCGGCCGCGCCGGAGGGGCTGGCGATGATCGAGCTGGGCCATCTGAGCGATCTGGTCACCCGCTTCCGCCCGCAGCCGAAGCGCGCATCCGCCTCAGAGGTGGCGCGGTAGCGCACCCTCCGCTATAGCGGCGCACGGTTTCGGAGGCATGACAGCCGGGTGACCTGGGTAGATTTCGCTGTCCTGGGCGTGATCGCTGTTTCCGGCATCCTGGCGCTCTCGCGCGGGCTTGTCAGTGAGGTGCTGGGGCTGGGGGCGTGGATCGCCGCCGCCGCCGTGGCCTTCTACGGCTATCCGCTGCTCGAGCCCCACGTCGCGGAATGGACCGGCTTCTCGCTGGACATCGCCCAGATCATCTCGGTGGGCGCGATCTTCCTGGTCGCGCTCATGGTCTTCGCGGTGATCACCGGCCGCATCGGCGCGGTGGTGCGCGAATCGGCCCTCGGCGGCGTTGACCGCACGTTGGGGCTGGTATTCGGCCTTGCCCGGGGTGCGGTGCTCGTCATCGCGGCCTATATCGCTGCCGGGATGTTCACTTCGACCGACCGCTGGCCCGATCCTGTGAAGGACGCGCGCTCGCTGCCGATCGTCGCCGACGGGGCGGCGTGGCTCGTCTCGCTGCTGCCGCCGGCGCTGCGCCCGCCTGTCGCAACGCCGCCGGTCCGCGTGATGCCGACCGCTGCCGATCTGATGCGCGCGCCGGCACCGCGCCGTGGAGGCTGAGGTGATGGAACCTCTCTCGACCCGTCCCTGGGATGAGGATTCGCTGCACGAGGAGTGCGGCGTGTTCGGCATCTGGGGCAATCCGGACGCCGCGGCGATGACCGCGCTCGGCCTGCATGCGCTCCAGCACCGCGGCCAGGAAGCGACCGGCATCGTCTCCACCGACGGGCACCGGTTCCATTCGCATCGCGGCCTCGGCCTCGTCGGCGACAATTTCGGCGACGCCAAGGTGATCGCGGGCCTGCCCGGCCCCGCCGCCGTCGGCCACAACCGCTACGCCACCACGGGCGACACCCTGCTGCGCAACGTGCAACCCCTGTTCGCGGATTTCGAGTTCGGTGGCCTCGCCGTCGGCCATAACGGCAACCTGACCAATGCCGGCCAGATCCGCCGCAACCTCGTCCGCCGCGGCTGCCTGTTCCAGTCCACCACGGACACCGAGGTCTTCGTCCACCTGATCGCCATCAGCCTCTACTCCACCGTGGTGGACCGGCTGATCGACGCGCTGAAGCAGGTGCAGGGCGCCTATTCGCTGGTGGTGCTGACGAGCAACGAGCTGATCGGCGTGCGCGACCCGCTCGGCGTGCGCCCGCTGGTGCTGGGCCGGTTCCCGGCCGGCGGCTGGGTGCTCGCGTCGGAGACCTGCGCCTTCGACATCGTCGGCGCCGAGTTCGTCCGCGACGTGGAGCCGGGCGAGATCGTGCTGATCGACGATGCCGGCGTGCGCAGCGTGAAGCCGTTCGGCCGGCAGAAGACCCGCTTCTGCATCTTCGAGCACATCTACTTCGCCCGCCCCGACTCCGTGATGGAAGGCACGCCGGTCTACGAGGCGCGCAAGCGGATCGGCATGGAACTGGCCCGCGAGAGCGACGTGCCGGCGGACGTGGTGGTGCCGGTGCCCGATTCCGGCGTGCCGTCCGCCATGGGCTATGCGGCGGAAAGCGGCATCCCGTTCGAGCTGGGCATCATCCGCAACCACTATGTCGGCCGCACCTTCATCGAACCCACCGACCAGATCCGCCATCTGGGCGTGAAGCTGAAGCATTCGGCCAACCGCGCGGTGATCGAAGGCAAGCGCGTGGTGCTGGTGGACGATTCGATCGTGCGCGGCACCACCAGCCGCAAGATCGTCGAGATGATCCGCCAGGCCGGCGCGAAGGAGGTGCACATGCGCATCTCCTCGCCGCCCACCACACATTCCTGCTTCTACGGCATCGACACGCCGGAACGCTCCAAGCTGCTCGCCGCCAATCACGACGTGGCGGAGATGGCGGAGCTGATCGGTGCCGACACACTCGCCTTCGTCTCCATCGACGGACTGTACCGCGCGCTGCGCCGGCCGGGACGGGACGGGCGCAATCCGGGTTTCTGCGACGCATGCTTCACCGGCGACTATCCGATCCCGCTGACGGACTTCCAGGGCAACCAGGAGCGGCAGCTCTCGCTGCTCACCGAAGCACGGTGAGCCCCCGTCCGCTTGAAGGGCGCATCGCGCTCGTCACCGGCGCGTCGCGCGGCCTTGGCGCCGCCATCGCGGTGGAACTCGCCCGGCGTGGCGCCCATCCGGTGCTGATCGCCCGCACCCAGGGCGGGCTGGAGGAGACCGACGATGCGATCCGCGCCGTCGGCGGGCAGGCGACGCTGCTGCCCTTCGACCTGCGGCAGGGCGAGAAGATCGACCCGATCGGCCCCTCCATCCACGCCCGCTTCGGCCGGCTGGACATCCTGGTCCACAATGCCGGCGTGCTCGGCACGCTGACGCCGGTCGCGCATATCCAGCCGCGCGACTTCAACGAGACCATGGCGGTGAACTTCACCGCGGCGTGGCGGCTGATCCGCACCTGCGATGCGCTGCTGCGCGCCTCCGATGCCGGCCGCGCGGTGTTCGTCACCACCGGCCGCGTCGCGCGCCCCAAGGCGTACTGGGGCATGTACGGCGCGAGCAAGGCGGCGCTGGAGCATCTGGTCGCGACCTGGGCGCAGGAACTCTCCACCACCGGCGCGCGGGCCACGCTGTTCGACCCGGGCGTGGTGCGCACCGGCATGCGCGCGCAGGCGATGCCGGGCGAGGACCCGATGAGCGTCCCGCCGCCCGAAAGCGTCGCGCCCGCGGTCGTCGATCTCTGCGCGCCGGACAGCCAGGCGAACGGGGACATCGTTCGCGCCGCGTGAGCGGCTTCACACCCGCCGCCGCCGCGATCCCGGCAGATTGCCCGCCCCGCGGGGGCAAGCGTGTCCGGCAACCATCTCACGGCATCAGGGCTCAGGCGCGCGAAGGCGTTGCAGGACGATGCGGTGTGGCTGCTGCGCGCCGTGTTCGACCTGCATCTGCTCACCGGACAGACGACCGGATCGGCTGAGGCGGAGGCGCTGCGCGCCGATCTCGCGGCGCGGCTGGCCGCCCCCGGCCTCGAACGCGCCACGGATGCGGAGATCACCGCACTGGCCGCACGCCTCGAACGCGAGGCCGCGACGCTCGCCGCATCCTGTGCGGCGACGCTGCGGAGCCTGAAGCCCCTTCGCTGAAGCCCCGGCGCGGGCTATGTGACGATGGCGTTGCGTCCGAGGAAGACTGCATGTTCGACCCGCGCCTGCCGGTCGCCCGCGAGGGCCATATCGCCATCGTCACCATCGACCGGCCGGATGTGCGCAACGCGCTGGATGTTCCGCTGTGGCAGGCGCTTCAGCGCACGTTCGAGGCGCTGTCGGCCGAGGATGCGCTGCGCTGCGTCATCATCCGCGGCGCCGGCGGGCAAGCGTTCAGCGCCGGATCGGATATCGCGAGCTTCGATGAGGTCTACGGCGACGCCGACAGCGCGGCGCATACGGGGGACGTGCTGCACCACGCCTTCCAGGCGATCCGCCTGTGCCAGCATCCGGTGGTCGCGCAGATCGAGGGCGTCTGCCTCGGCGGCGGGGCGGGCATCGCCACGATGTGCGATTTCCGCGTCGGCGGCGAAGGCATCCGCCTCGGCATCACCGCGCGCAACCTCGGCATCTGGTACGCCTATGCGGAGATCGACCCGATCATCCAGACCGCCGGCGTCGGCGTGGTCAGCGAGATGCTGATCGAAGGCCGCATCTTCAACGGGCGCGAGGCCTACGAGAAAGGGCTCATCTCCCGCGTGGTGCCGGATGGCGAGGTGGCGGCCGAGGCCCGCGCGCTCGCCGGTCGCATCGCCGAGGGCAGCCCGCTCTCCGCCCGCTTCCACAAGGCGGCCATCCGCAAGCTGCGCGGCCCGCTGCCGCTGAGTGCGGCGGACATCGCCGGCCAGACCGCCTTCGCGCAGACCGAGGACTTCCAGGCCGCCTACCGGGCCTTCCTCGCCAAGCGCAAACCGGTCTTCGCGGGCCGCTGATGGCCACGCCCAGCCAGTGGCTGCTGGACACCGGCAGCCCGCCCATCCCGGCGATGCGCGCGCGCTTCGCCGCCTATGACGGCGCGAACGGCGCGCCCATCGATCTTTCGCAGGCAGCGCCCGGCGATCCGCCCGCGCCCCCGCTGCTGGCCGCGCTGGGGACGGCGGCATCCGATCCGCGCCTGTCCGGCTACGGCCCGCTCGCCGGCGAGATGGCGCTGCGCGCGCCCTTCGCCGCCGAGCTGTCGCGCCTGTACGGCACGGCCATCGATCCGGCCGAGATCACCATCACCAGCGGCTGCAACCAGGCCTTCTTCGCCGCGATGCTGGCCGTCGCGCGCGCGGGCGAGGCGGTGCTGCTGCCGACGCCGTGGTACTTCAACCACGAGATGGCGCTGTCGATGCTCGGCATCGCGCCAGTGCCGCTGCCATGCCGCCCCGAGGCGGGCTTCGTGCCCGACCCGGAGGAAGCGGCCCGGCTGATCGACGCGCGCACCCGCGCCATCGTGCTCGTCACGCCGAACAACCCGACCGGCGCGATCTACCCGCCGGAGGTCATCGCCGCCTTCGCCGAGCTGTGCCGCGCGCGCGGCCTGTTCCTCGTGCTCGACGAGACCTATGTCGATTTCCTGCCGGACGCGGACCGCCGCCCGCACGACCTGTTCGCCGGCGCGTGGCGGGACGTGCTGCTGCGCCTGTCGAGCTTCTCCAAATCCTACGCCATCCCCGGCCACCGGCTCGGCAGCCTGATCGCGGGGGCGGCGGTGCAGGCGCAGCTCGGCAAGGTGTTCGACACGATCCAGATCTGCGCGCCGCGGGCCGCGCAATCAGCACTCGGCCAGTCGCTGCCCGCGCTGCGCGACTGGCGGGAGGCCAACCGGCGCGAGATGACCGGGCGCGCGGAGGCCTGCCGCGCGGCGCTCGGCGGGCTGAACGGCTGGCGCGTCGAGTCCGTGGGCGCGTACTTCGCCTATCTGCGCCTGCCGCAGGACGCGCCGGATGCGTGGGACGCGGCCAGGCGGCTCGCCGATCGCGGCCTGCTCGCCCTGCCCGGCCCCGCCTTCGGCCCCGGACAGGAACGGCACCTGCGCATCGCCTTCGCCAATATCGGCCGCGACCGCATGGCGGAGATCCCGGCAAGGCTGGCCATGCTCTGAGAGCGGGCCGCGCGTCAGTCCACGACGCCGATCATCTCGCGCAACCGCAGCCACCAGCCATAGGACGGCGGCCATAGGGTCCACTCCGGATCGGCCTTCAGCGCCTGCGCCGCGTGCAGGGCCCAGTGCGGATCGGTCAGGGCCTGGCGCCCGATGGCAATCAGGTCGGCCTTGCCCTCGGCCAGGATGCGCTCGGCCTGCGGCCCGTCGAGGATCGCGCCCACCGCCATGGTGGGAATGCCCGTCGCGGCGCGGATCGCGGCCGCATAGGGCACCTGATGCCCCCGGCGGATCGGCTGGCGCTTGTGGACATAATCCATGCCCGAGTTCTCGGCGCGGATGCCGCCCGAGGAGCAGTCGATCAGGTCCACCCCCCGCGCGGCCAGCTCCTTCGACAGCGCGATGCTGTCCCCGATCGTCCAGCCGTCCTGCCGCGTGTCCAGATCCGGCCGCCAGTCCACGCAGGACAGCCGCACGAAGAGCGGCCTGTCCGCGGGCCAGTGCGCCCGCACCGCTTCGGCGACCTCGATCATGATGCGCATGCGCCCGGCGAGATCGCCGCCATAGGCGTCATCGCGGTCATTGTTCACCGGCGAGAGGAAGCCGTGCAGCAGGTAACCGTGCGCGGCGTGGATATCGAGCACCTCGAAGCCGGCCGCCGCGACGCGCGCCGCCGCGGCGCCATAGGCGCGCACGATCCGGCCGATCTGCGCCACGGTCAGGCGCTGCGGCGCGTTCCACTTGGCGATCGTGCGGCTGTCGGACGCGCTCACCGGCTGCCACGGCGCCTCGCCGCGCGCGGCCTCAGCCTCGCCGAGGGGACCCAGCCCCTCCCACGGGCGCTGGCGCGAGGCCTTGGGGCCCGCGTGATGCAACTGCGCCGCCGGCACGGCGCCATTCGCCCTGAGGAAGCCGGCGATGCGGCGCAGCGGCGCGATGTGGTCGTCCGACCAGATGCCGAGATCGCCATAGGTGTTGCGACCGTCCGGCTCGATCATCAACGCCTCGGTCATCACCGTGCCGAAGCCGCCCACCGCGAATTTGGCGAGATGCTGGAAGTGCCAGTCGGTGGCGCAGCCGTCCTGTGCGGCCTTGTAGGTCTGCATCGGCGCGACGACGGCGCGGTTCGGGAAGGTGACGCCGCGCAGCCGGAAGGGGCTGAACAGCAGGGGGTTCGACGTCATGCCGCTACATTTCCGCGGGCGGCCCCTGGTCGCCATCGGCGAAGCGGCTGAAGCGCAGCGGGTGTGGATCGACGATCGGCGTGTCGCCGGCGACCAGATCCGCCGCGAGCCGGCCGGCGCCCGGCCCCACGCCGAAGCCGTGGCCGCTGAACCCGGTGGCGAGGAAGAAGCCCGGCAGCGCCTCCACCGGAGAGATCACCGCCACCACGTCCGGCGTGGAATCGATCCAGCCGCCCCATTGCTGCGCGACCTTCAGGTCCCGCAGGGCCGGAAAGCCGGCCGCGAGCGAGGCCAGCGCCGCGCGGACGATGCGGGCATCCGGTGCGGGGTTGAGCACGCGGATGGCCTCGAACGGCGAGACGCTGTCCAGCCGCCACCGCGCGATCGCTTCCGGCCCGTGGAAGAACGAGCGGCCGACGCCGACTGAGAGCGCGACCGAGCGGCGCTCGCGGAAGATGCGCATGAACTGCCGCGCGTAACGCAACCCCTGCGGCGTGATCTCGACCCGGCCGCGGCTGCGGATGGAGACCGTGTAGCCCCCGTCCTCCCGCCGGCGGATCGTGAAGCCGGGCGTCGACAGCCCGCCCTCGATCACCGCAGGCGCCGGTTCCGTGGCGAACGCCGTCCCCTGCACGCCGGATTGCGGCAGCGAGATCCCGTGCCACCGGCAGAACATCGACGACCACGCACCGGCCGCGCAGAGCACGCGCCCGGCGCGGATGCGCCCCTTCTCGGTCACCACGGCGGCGACCGCGCCGCCCTTCATTTCCATGCCGCGCGCGGCGCAATCCTGGTGGATCGTCACACCCAGCCGCCGGGCAGCCTCCGCGAGCGCCGGCGTGGCGAGGGTCGGCTCGGCCCGGCCATCGCTGGGGGACAGCACGCCGCCGATCCATTTGCCAGCGGCGCCCGGGACCATCGCAGTGGCCTCAGCGGCGGACAGCATCCGGCTGTGGACCTGATAGCCCTGGGCCATGTTCACCCAGCGCTCCCAGCCCGCGAGCTCGGCGGGCTTGTCGGTCAGGTAGACCAGCCCCTTGCGCCGGAAGCCGAGATCCGCGCCGATCTCCTGCTCCAGCCCGCCCCAGATCGCGAGGCTTTCGCGCGCAAGCGGCAGCTCGCGTTCGTCGCGGTTCTGCTGGCGAACCCAGCCCCAGTTGCGGCTGGACTGTTCGGCGCCGATGCGCCCCTTCTCGACCAGCGCCACTCGGAGCTTCTTCCGCGCCAGGAAGTAGGCGGCGGAGACACCGGCGATGCCGCCGCCGATGACGACAACATCCACCTCCGCCGGCAGCTCCGCATCGCTCGCGACCGGCTTCAGCGGGAACGGTATGTCGCGCGTCGGATCGACGGCGACGGCGGTCCTCACGCCGCCTTCCGCGCCGCGAGCGCGACGACGGCGGCGGAAACCGCGGCGAGATGCTGGCGGATCTGCGCCAGCTCCGGCCGGCGCGTGCGGGCCGCCTCATCCATGTAAAGGCTGCGGTTCATCTCGATCTGCAGGCTGTGGACGCCGTCCCCGGGCGCGCCGTGCTGGCGGACAGACTCCGCACCGCTGAAATGCACGTTCCGCGTCACGTCGTAGCCGAAGCCCTTCAGCGTCGAGGCCACGACGTCCACGAGTTCCTCCCCGCAGGTCGTGCCCTTGCGGTCGCCGAGATCGAAATCCGACCGGCGCTTGCCGGCATCCGGGCCGGTGCCCGGCACGAACGTCCCCATGGAATGGCAGCTCAGATGGTACGCCACGCCGTGTTGCGCGCGGAACGCCTTGAGCAGCCGCGCCACTTCGTTGTGGTACGGCCAGTAGTAGTGGTCGAGCCGCTTCCGCACCTCGGCCACCGGCAGCTTCGCGTCATAGATCGGCTTCGTGCCGGCGCAGATCGTCGGGATCAGCCCGATTCCGTTCCTGGTCATGGACGAGGGCTGGAGCGCGACCGGCCAGGGGCCGTCGAGCTGGTCGGGGTCGATGTCCAGCTCGTGCCGGTTCAGGTCGATACACGCGTTGGGGCAATGCGCATACAGCCAGGTGGCGCCGGCATCGACCACGCCGTCGTAGCATTCCTCGACATACATCGAGATGGACCGCTGCAGATCGGTCAGCGTGGCGACGCTCCTGAAGTCCCGCGGATACTCGGCGCCGCTGCGCGGGATCTCGAACAACACCGGCGCGGCGTTGCCCGTCGGATCGCGGCGGGAGAAGACGCCAGGCAGTACATCCATCTGCATGATCAGGCCCATTGCATCCCAATAAGGTCACCCGGCATGGCGCCGGCGTAACGATGGAAGCATGTCCGGCCGCAACGCGACAGACCGGGGGGCCAAAGAGATCAGCGTATCGACGCACCGCCCGTCAGGGACGGGCGATGCGCATACCGGGGCGGCGGGACCGTAGACGAAACGCCGCCGGAAGCCGTCAATCCCAGCTCAGCGCGCCGCCGTTCTGGTATTCGATCACGCGGGTCTCGAAGAAGTTCTTCTCCTTCTTCAGGTCCATCACCTCCGACATCCACGGGAACGGGTTCTCCGTCTCCGGGAACAGCAGCTCGAGGCCGAGCTGCGCGCAGCGGCGGTTGGTGATGAAGTGCATGTACTGCTCGCACAGCGCCGCGTTCAGCCCCAGGAAGCCGCGCGGCATCGTGTCCTTGCCGTAGGCGACCTCCAGCTCGCACGCATCCTTCAGCATCTGCCGGATCTCCGCGACGAATTCCTTCGTCCACAGATGCGGGTTCTCCAGGCGGATCTGGTTGATGACGTCGATGCCGAAGTTCAGATGGATGGATTCGTCGCGCAGGATGTACTGGTACTGCTCGGCGATGCCCACCATCTTGCCGCGCCGGCCGAGCGAGAGGATCTGCGCGAAGCCGGTGTAGAACCACATGCCTTCGAACACGACGTAGAAGGCCACCAGATCGCGCACGAACGCCTGATCGGTTTCCGTGGTGCCGGTGTTGAAGGCGGAGTCCGACAGGTTCTGCGTGTACTTCAGCGCCCACGCCGCCTTCTCGGTGATCGAGGGCACCTCGCGGTACATGTTGAACAGCTCGCCCTCATCGAGGCCGAGGCTTTCCACGATGTACTGGAAGGTGTGCGTGTGCACCGCCTCCTCGAACGCCTGACGCAGCAGGTACTGGCGGCATTCGGGGTTGGTGAGGTGGCGGTAGATCGCGAGCACGATGTTGTTCGCCACCAGCGATTCCGACGCGGCGAAGAACCCGAGGTTGCGCTTCACCGCGCGCCGCTCGTCCTCGGTCAGCCCGTCGCGGGACTTCCACAGCGCGATGTCGGCCTGCATGGACACCTCGGTGGGCATCCAGTGGTTGTTGCAGCCCGCGAGATACTTCTCCCACGCCCAGCGATACTTCAGCGGCAGGAGCTGGTTCACGTCGGCGCGGCAGTTGATCATCGCCTTGTCGTCAACGGAGACGCGCGCGGCCCCCTGCTGGATCTCGCCGAGGCCGGTCGCGTTCCCGGCGGAAGCCTGCGTCGAAGCGGCAGACGACCCGTCCGACCAATCGAGAATGTGCGTGTCCATCAATGTCCCCCTCTCAGAACGCGGCCGGTCACTGGCAGGCTTCGCAGGACGGATCGTCGATCGAACAGACCGCCGGTGCCGGTGCCGCGGCTTCGAGACGCACGGCGTTCAGCTTGCCGTCCGAAGCCTTCAGCGTGGACTTCTCCACATGCGTGGCCGACTGCGAGCGCAGGTAGTAGGTCGTCTTCAGGCCGCGCTTCCACGCCAGCCGGTACAGCGCATCCAGCTTCCGCCCGTTCGGATTGGCGATGTAGAGGTTCAGCGACTGCGCCTGGTCGATCCACTTCTGCCGGCGCGCCGCGGCCTCCACCAGCCAGGACGGATCGATCTCGAAGGCGGTGGCGTACAGCGCCTTGATGTCGTCCGGGATGCGCTCGATCGTGGCGAGGCTGCCGTCGAAGTACTTCAGGTCGGAGACCATCGCCGCGTCCCACAGCCCCAGCCGCTTGAGGTCGGCGACGAGGAACGGGTTCACCACGGTGAAGTCGCCGGACATGTTCGCCTTGACGAACAGGTTGCGGAACGAAGGCTCGATCGACTGCGTGGCGCCGACGATGTTGGAGATCGTCGCCGTCGGCGCGATCGCCATCACGTTGGAGTTGCGCATGCCGGTGCGCTTCACCTTCTCCCGCAGCCCGGCCCAGTCGAGCGTGGCGGAGCGGTCGAGATCGAGTTCGCCGCGCGCCTCGGCCACGTACTCGATGGAGTCGATCGGCAGCACGCCCTGGCTCCACAGCGAACCCTCGAAGCTCGCATAGGCGCCGCGCTCGGCGGCCAGTTCCACCGAAGCCGCGATGGCGTGGTAGCTGATCAGCTCCATGCTCTCATCGGCGAAGCGCACTGCGGCATCGGAGGCGAAGGGCAGGCGCAGGGCGTGCAGCGCGTCCTGGAAGCCCATGATGCCGAGCCCGATCGGCCGGTGGCGCAGGTTGGACCGCCGCGCCTGCGGGATGGTGTAGAAGTTCACGTCGATGACGTTGTCGAGCATGCGCATCGCGGTGCGCACCGTGCGCTCCAGCCGCGCGCGGTCGATGCCCTTCTCGGTGACGTGCCGGGCGAGGTTGATCGAGCCGAGATTGCAGACCGCCACCTCGGTATCGGAGGTGTTGAGCGTGATCTCCGTGCACAAATTGGACGAATGCACCACGCCCGCGTGCCGCTGCGGGGAACGCAGGTTGCACGGGTCCTTGAACACCATCCACGGGTGCCCGGTCTCGAACAGCATGGTCAGCATCCGCCGCCACAGATCGAGTGCGCGCAGCTTGCGGAACACCTTGATCTGCCCCGAAGCGGCCTTCGCCTCGTAGGCGAGGTAGGCCGTCTCGAACGCGCGGCCGTACAGCTCGTGCAGGTCGGGCACCTCGTCGGGCGAGAACAGCGTCCACTCGCCGTCCGCTTCCACCCGCTGCATGAACAGGTCCGGGATCCAGTTGGCCGTGTTCATGTCATGCGTGCGGCGCCGGTCGTCGCCGGTGTTCTTCCGCAGGTCGAGGAATTCCTCGATGTCGATGTGCCAGGTCTCGAGATAGGCGCAGACCGCGCCCTTGCGCTTGCCGCCCTGGTTCACCGCGATCGCGGTGTCGTTCGCGACCTTCAGGAACGGCACCACGCCCTGCGACATCCCGTTGGTGCCGCGGATATGCGCGCCCAGCCCGCGCACGCGCGTCCAGGAATTGCCGATGCCGCCGGAATACTTGGCGAGCAGCGCGTTGTCCCTGATCGCGCCGAAGATGCCGTCAAGGTCGTCGGGCACCGAGGTCAGGAAGCAGGACGAGAGCTGCGAGTGCCGCGTGCCCGAATTGAACAGCGTCGGCGTGGAGCACATGAAGTCGAAGGAGGAGATCAGCTCGTAGAACTCGATCGCCCGCTCCTCGCGGTCGATCTCCCGCAGCGCGAGGCCCATGGCGATGCGCATGAAGAAGGCCTGCGGCATCTCGAACCGGGTGCCGCCGGTCTGCAGCAGGTAGCGGTCGTACAGCGTCTGGAAGCCGAGATACTGGAACTGCAGGTCGCGTTCCGGCCGCAGCGCGCTGCCGAGGCGGGCGAGGTCGAAGCGCGCGAGTTCGGGGTCGAGCAGCCCCACCTCCACGCCCCGCGCGACATAGGCGGCGAAATACGCGGGATAGCGGCCGGCCATCTCCGCCTGGCTGGTGGCAGGGGCGCCCTCCACGAAGCGCGTCGCCTCCCGGCGCAGCACCGCGAGCAGCAGCCGCGCGCTGACCTCGCTGAAGTTCGGCTCCTGCTCGATCAGCGTGCGTGCGGCGAGGATCGGCGCCTGCGCCAGCTCATCCTCGGCGATGCCGTCGTAGAGGTTGCGCCACACCTCGGCGAGCACTGGCTCGGCCGAGACGTCGGCAATGCCCGCGCAGGCCTCGGCCACGCTCGCGGCCAGCGCCGCGCGGTCGAGCCGGCGCAGCGTGCCGTCGTTGCCGCGCACCTGCAGCACCGGCTCGCTCGCCGCCGGCTGGGTGGCCGCACGCTCCTTCGCGCGCTCCTCGCGGTACAGCACGTAGGCGCGGGCGACCTTGTGGTGGCCGCCGCGCATCAGCGCGAGTTCGACCTGGTCCTGGATGTCCTCGACATGCAGCGGCCGGCCCGTGCCGGAATGGCGCGCCAGGGCGGCCACCACCTGCTCGGTGAGGCCGGCGACGATCTCGTGCACGCGCTGCGAGGCAGCGACCGAAGTGCCTTCCACCGCCAGGAACGCCTTGGTCATGGCCACGCGGATCTTGCTCGCGTCGAACGGCGTCGGCCGCCCGTCGCGGCGGATCACCTGGGCTTCGTGCGCCGCCGGCGCGCGGTCGGCTGCGGCCTGGGGAGAAGCCATCAGGATATCGGCCATCGTGGTCCCTTCGAACGTCTGGGGCGGGGGCGGGCCCGCCGGGGCATGGGGTCCCGCCTGCCGGCCGTGGGGAGGGCGATTCGGCAGTTCAGGCGGGCAGGGATTGGGGCCCGAACCCGCCTTTATGTCAACATGTTGTGGGTCTGCGACGCATTTCCGACACTACATGTGGCGTCGGAAGCGCGGGTCGCAAGCCAGC
This sequence comes from Rhodovastum atsumiense, assembly GCA_037190665.1. Classification (GTDB taxonomy): domain Bacteria; phylum Pseudomonadota; class Alphaproteobacteria; order Acetobacterales; family Acetobacteraceae; genus JBBCJT01. Next base: position 27,351 of record JBBCJT010000004.1, read on the forward strand.
CCGCGCCTCAGGATTCCGCGAGATTCCACCTCGCTGCCGCGCGAATTTCAGGTGGCGACGTGCACCCCGGGAATCCGCCCGTCGTTCCAGCGTCCGTCGATCGCGCGTTCGATCTGCGCGGCCAGTTGCAGCAGCAGCCCGTCATTCGCCTGCCGCGCCAGCGCCTGTATGCCCAGCGGCAGCCCGTTCTCCTGCATGCCGAGGGGGAGCGAGATGCCCGGAATGCCGCACAGATTGGCGAGCGGCGTGTAGGCGAAGTTGCGCCACAGGTTGGCGAACCAGTCCAGAACGTCGGGGTTGTCGCTGATCGTCAGATATTCGGTCGTCCCGACCGGCGGCGTCGGCAGCGCGGTCGTCGGCGTCAGGATGATGTCCCAGTCCTCGAAGAAGGCCCCGAAGGCGCGGGAGGTGGTGTTGAACACCGCCTGCATCGCCGCCCGCTCCGTGAAGGAGGTGTGGCGGCCGGCCTCCCAGATTCGCACGTTGACCGGCTCGATCAGGCCGGCGGGCGGGCGCTCCAGCCCGCGCTGGGCGAGCAGGTTGCCGATCGTCTGCGCGAAATTGCTGATGTAGCAGGTGGTCTGCGCGGCGAAGGCGGCCCGGAAATCGACCTCGGGCAGCATCCATTCCACGTGGTGGCCGAGCCCTTCCAGGAGCCGGCCGACCCGCCCCAGCTCCGTGACGCGGTGCGGCGTGGCGCGATAATCCCCCCATTCGTGCGACAGGGCGATCCGCAGCCTTCCCGGGTCGCGCCCGATCAGCGCGGCATAGGGTTCGGCCGGCGTCCAGAACGGCATGAACTCGCCTGGCGCGCCGCCGCGGCAACTGTCCACGAACAGGGCCGTATCCCGCACGCTGCGCGTCAGGCATCCCTGGATGGACACCAGCCCGGTCAGGTCCGAGGCATCCGGCGCGATGGAAAACACCCCGCGCGAGACCTTCAGCCCGATCAGCCCGTTCGCGCCCGCGGGGATGCGGATGGAGCCGCCGCCGTCGGAGGCATGCGCGATGGGCACCGCGCCCGCCGCCACCATCGCCGCACTGCCGGCAGAGGATCCGCAGGTCGTGAAATCCGGGTTCCAGGGGTTGCGCGTGACGTAGACGGCGGGGTTCTCGGCGGAGCTGCAGCAGCCGAATTCCGGCGTCGTGGTCCGGCCGATGACGTTCAGCCCCGCGTGGCGGATCCGCCCCGCGAGGTAGCTGTCCGCCGACGCCCGGTTGCCGCGCATCAGCAGCGAGCCGCGTTCCTGCAACCGTCCCTTCAGGGTCGGCCCGAGGTCCTTCATCAGGTAGGGAACGCCCGCGAAGGCGCCGTCCGGGTTCGTCCCGTCGGTCAGCGGGTCCGCCACGGCATCGTCGAACACCTCGACGACGGCGCTCAGCCTCGGGTCCGTCCTGGCAATGCCGGCGGCGGCCTGGGCGGCCAGCTCGGCCGCCGTGACCTCTCCCTTGCGCACGAGGCCGGCCAGCGCGACCGCGTCATGCCCGGCCCATTCGTCCCAGTTCATCGCCAGTGCCATGTCGCGCTTCCGCCCCCACCGAATGACGCCGAGCCTAGGGCGCATTCCCCGCGTGCGGAATTGGCGCCGCATTCGACGGTGTGGAGCGGCGCGGCGGCCGCCGCGCATCTCCCGACCGTCGCGCCCCGCCGCGAACGGCGGCCGGCGCCCCGCGCGGCGCGAAGCCCTTGCCGGGCCGGCGCGCGGGTGCGTCCATGATCCCGGCAACGAGGAAACGGACCGTCATGCCCCTGCCCACCGCGCGTTTCATGGTGCTCAACGGCAAGGTCGTGCCGTACGAGGAATGCCAGATCCACGCCTTCTCCGGCGTGGTGAAGTACGGTGCCGGCGTGTTCGAGGGGCTGCGCGGCTACTGGAACCCGGACCGCAACGACATGTATGTGTTCCGCCTGAAGGAACATCTGGACCGGCTGCGCTACGGCATGCGGGTGCTGCGGCTGGATGGCATGCCGTCCGAGGCCGATTTCCACGACGGGCTGCTGGCGATGCTGCGCGCCAACGGCCTGCGGGAGACGGCGCACCTGCGCATCATCGCCTTCCTCGACGGCGACGACGAGCTGGGCGCGACGGGCCCCACCTCCTGGGTCTGCGGCGCGGTGCCGCGCGCGCGGTCGAAGGCGGTGACGGACGGCGTGCACGTCGCTGTCTCCACCTATGCGCGCCTCGCGGACAACGCGCTGCCGCCGCGCGTGAAGGCGACCGCCAACTACGTCAACAACCGCGCCGCCGAGCTGGAATCCAAGCGCAACGGCTATGGCGGCGTGCTGATGCTGACCGCGCAGGGCAAGGTGAGCGAGGGATCGGGTGCCTGCTTCTTCATGGTGCGCGACGGCGTGCTGCATACGCCGAGCGTCGCGAGCGACATCCTGGAGAGCATCACCCGCGACACGGTGCTCGCACTCGCCCGCGAACTCGGCCTGACGGTGAACGAGCGCATCATCGACCGCCACGAGATCTATGCGGCCGAGGAAGCCTTCTACTGCGGGTCGGGGTTCGAGGTGATCCCGATCCTGAGCCTCGATCGCCTCGCGATCGGCGACGGCAAGCCCGGGCCGGTCACGCGGGCGATCCAGAAAGCCTATTTCGACGTTGCGGAGGGACACGTGGACGGCCACCCCGAATGGCGGACGCCGGTGTACGGGAACGCCGCCGCATGAGCGCGAGCCGGATCGTCCCGGAGGTCGATTTCGACAAGGACGGCACGCAGCACGGCTTCCTGCGGCTGTTCCATTCCACCCACGCCTCGGCCTACGGCTTCATCCCGATCCCGATCGTGGTGATCCGCAACGGCGCGGGCCCGACCGCGCTGTTCTCCTCCGGCACGCATGGCGACGAGTACGAAGGCCAGGTCGCGCTGTGCAACCTGGTGCGCAGCCTCGATCCGAAGAAGATCAAGGGCCGCGTGATCATCCTGCCGGCGCACAACCTGCCGGCCGCGGTCGCGGGGCGGCGCGTGTCGCCCATCGACGACGGCAACCTCAACCGTTCCTTCCCCGGCCATGCCGACGGCACGGTGACGCAGCAGATCGCCCATTTCAGCGAGAACGTGCTGGTGCCGATGGCCGACATCATCTGCGACCTGCATTCGGGCGGCTCCTCGCTGCACTACCAGCCCTGCGTGCTGATCCGCCGCGTGGCGGACCCGGCTCTGCTCGCGAAGCAGGTCGCCGCGCTGAAGGCCTTCGCCTCGCCGCTCGCCTACGTGGTCGCGGGCGGCGGCGGCAGCGGCGGCAACCAGACAATGACCGGCGCGGCCGAGCGCAAGGGCGTACCGATGATCGGCACCGAACTCGGCGGATCGGGCACGGTGACGCGCGCGGGGGTGGAGATCGCCGAACGCGGCCTGCGCAACCTGCTCGTCCATGTCGGCATCCTGCCGGAGAGCGAGCGCATCCCGGGCCCGGCGATGCGCCTGCTCGATGTGGGCGGCTCCGACTACTACGTGCACTCGCCCGAGGCCGGCGTGTTCGAACCCCTGGCCGAGCCGGGCGACACGGTGGAAGCCGGCCAGCTTGCCGGCCGCCTCTACACGCCGGAAACGCCATGGGCGCCGCCGGTCGAGGTCCGCTTCGCGCGCGGCGGCTACGTGCTGGTCAAGCGCCTGCCCGCCCGCACCGCGCGGGGCGACTGCCTCTTCCATGTCGGCACGGACAGCACGCTGTGAAGCATGACGTCATCTTCGTGGGCGGCGTGCCGGACTGGCTGCGCGAGCAGTACGAGGCGGAGTTCGCGCTTCACATGCTGCCGAGCGGCGACCCGGCCGACCTGCCGGCGGAGGTCGCCGCCCGCACCGGCGCGCTGATCGCGGGCGCGCGGGTTTCGCAGGCACTGGTCGATGCGCTGCCGAAGCTCGGGCTGATCGCCGTGCCGGGCGCGGGCACCGACCGCGTGGACATCCCCTATGCGACGTCGCGCGGGGTCGCCGTGACCAACGCGCCGGGTACGACGGACGGCTGTGTCGCCGACATGGCCTTCGCGCTGCTGCTCGCTGTGGCGCGGCATGTCGTCGCCGGCGATGCCTATGCGCGCTCCGGCGCGTGGGAGCGGGAGGATTATCCGCTGGTGCCGCGGCTGTACGGGCGGCGGATGGGCATCGTCGGGCTCGGCCGGATCGGCATGGAGATCGCGAAGCGCGCGGCAGGCTTCGACATGCCGATCGCCTATCACAACCGCCGGCAGCGCGACGATGTGAGCTTTCCCTGGTACGACTCGCCGCGCGCGCTGGCCGATGTGGTGGATATCCTGATGCTCGCCGCCCCGGGCGGCGCGGGCACGCGCCACATGATCGACGCGGATGTGCTCGCCGCGCTCGGGCCGAAAGGCCTCATCGTCAACATCGGCCGCGGTTCGGTGATCGACGAGACGGCGCTGATCGAGGCGCTGGAGAAGGGCACCATCGCCGGCGCCGGCCTCGACGTGCTGGAGAACGAACCCGCGGTGCCGCCGCGCCTGTCCGCGCTGTCCAACGTGGTGCTGACCCCGCATCGCGGCGGCGGCACGTTCGAGACGTGGCAGCATGTCTGCGACATGGTGCGGGAGAACCTGCACGCCCATTTCCGCGGCGATCCCCTCATCAGCCCGGTGCGCCCATGAACGACCTCTCCCCCGGCAGCCGCCTTGCGATCCAGGCCTTCTACGTGCCGAAGGGCGCACCGCCGCGCCCGCGCATCGCGCGGGGGGAGGGCGTGTGGCTGATCGACGATGCGGGGAAGCGTTATTTCGACGCTTCGTCCGGCCCGGTGGCGAGCAATCTCGGCCACGGCAACCGCCGCGTCATCGACGCGATGAAGCGCCAGCTCGACGAGGCCGCCTTCGCCTTTCCGCTGCAGTTCGAGAGCGAGGCCAATATCGACCTCGCGTCACGGCTGAAGCGCCTCGCCGGGCCGGGGCTGGAACGCGCCTTCCTCGTCTCCGGCGGGTCGGAGGCGAACGAGAGCGCGATCAAGTTCCTGCGCCAGCATGCGGTGCTGGTGCGCAAGGAGCCGTCGCGCTGGAAGGTGATCGGCCGCCAGCCGAGCTATCACGGCAACACGCTCGGCGCGCTCGCGGTCACCGGCGACGATCATGCGCACGAGATCTTCGGCGCGATGATGCGCGCCACGGATCGCGTGCCCGCGCCGATGACCTACCGCCTGCCGCCGAACCACACGGCGGAGAGCTACGCGCGCCACTGCGCCGCTGCACTCGAGGAAGCGATCCTGCGCGAGGGGCCGGAGACGGTGCTCGCCTTCATCATGGAGCCGATCTCGGGCCTCGCCGCCGGCGCCACCGTCGCGCCCGACGCCTATTACGGCGCGGTGCGGAAGATCTGCACGCGCCATGGCGTGAAGCTGATCTATGACGAGGTGATCTCCGGCGCCGGCCGCACCGGCCGCTTCCTCGCCACCGACCATTGGCCGGAGGGCCGGCCGGACGTGGTGACGCTGGCGAAGGGCGTGTCCGCCGGCTACGCGCCGCTCGGCGTGGTGCTGGTGCCCGAGACGATGGCCGAGGAACTCACCGCCGCGGGCGGGTTCATGCACGGCTTCACCTACGTCGCCAATCCGCTGTCCTGCGCCGCCGGCGCGGCAACGCTCGCGGAGGTGGAGGAGCGCGATCTCGTCGGCAATGCCGCGCGCATGGGCGAGGTGCTGCGCGCGAAGCTGGAGGCGCTGAAGGCCGCCAGCCCGCTGGTCGGCGACGTGCGCGGGCGCGGCCTGCTGATGGCGATCGAGCTCGTCGCCGACAGGGACAGCAAGCGGATGATCCCGCTGGAGCTGATGGCGCCGTACCGGCTGCAGCAGCTCGGCTACGCGCACGGCATCGCGCTCTATTGCCGCCGCACCAGCCGCGGCGCCTACGGCGACTGGCTGATGACCTCACCGCCGCTGATCGTGACGGAAGCGGAGATCGGCACCATGGTGGAGCGGCTCGCCACCGTGCTCGACCAGTACGCGGGAGAGCTTCGGGCGCAGGGAGTGATCTGATGACCGTTCCCCTCGTCGGCTATCTCGACCGCTTCTCCGCCCGGCCGGGCGAGGCGCTGGAGGTGAAGGTCTCCTCCGCCATGGCGGGCGACTACGCGGTCGACATCGTGCGGGTGGTCCAGAGCGATCCCAACCCGGCCGGCCCCGGCGTGAAGATCGTGCCGGTGGAGGGCGGGTTCACCGGCCGCTTCGCGTCCCGCACGCAGGCGGCGCATCTCGGCTCCTGCGCCATCGTCAAGGCGGGTGCGCTGGACCTGTCCGCCGGCTTCATCCTGCGCGTGCGCGTGCAGCCCTTCCGCCTCGCGGAGCAGGACGGGCCGCGCACCATCATCGCGCGCCATGACGGGCGCGCGGGCTGGACGCTCGCGCTCGACCACACCGGCGCGCGGCTGACGATCGAGGACGGTGCGCAGACGCTGGTCGTCGCGACCGCCACGAAGCCGTTGCTGCGGCGCTGGATCGAGATCGAGGCGCGGTTCGACGGCGCGGCGGCCTCGCTGCGGCAGGCGCCGGTGACGCCGAGCTGGGGCGTGGCGCAGGAAACCGGCGCGGCCGAGGCACGCGCGGGACTCCGCCTGCGCGCGCTGCCGGCCGCCGACATCACCATCGGCGCGTCGCTGTCTGCGGACGGCGCACCGCGTTCGGTGTTCGAGGGGCGTATCGAGGACCCGACGCTGCTGTCGCCCGATGGCAAGGTGCTCGCCGCCTGGGATTTCTCCATCGGCATCGATACGCAGGCCGTCACCGATACCGGCCCGCTCGGCCTGCACGGCGCGCTGCACAACCTGCCGACGCGCGCGGTGCGTGGTTCGCGCTGGACCGGCGCGGAACATTGCTGGCGCCACGCGCCGCGCGACTACGCGGCGATCCATTTCCACAGCGACGATGTCGGCGACCTCGGCTGGCAGACCGATTTCTCCCTGCCGATCCCGGCGGGGATGAAAAGCGGCGCCTATGGCGTGCGGCTGCGCGGCACCGATGCGCAGGGCAAGGCGCACGAGGACATCGTGCCGTTCTACGTGCTGCCGCCGAAGGGCACGGCGACGGCGAAGGTCGCCTTCCTCGCCTCCACCTTCACCTATCAGGCCTATGCCAACCATGCGCGCGGCAATGCCGATGCGTCCTACAAGGCACGGCGCACGGCGTGGGGCGCGTATCCGCACAATCCGGACGAACACCCGGACTACGGCACCTCCACCTACAACCGCCATCCGGACAACACCGGTATCAGCCTGTCGTCGCGCCTGCGGCCGATCCTGACGATGCGGCCGGGCTACCTCACCTTCGACGACAAGCGCGGATCGGGGCTGCGGCACTACCCGGCGGACACGCATCTGCTCGGCTGGCTGGACGCGAAGCGCATCGGGTTCGACGTGATCACGGACGAGGATCTCGACAACGAAGGCGCGGGCCTGTTGCGGCCGTACAAGGTCGTCATCACCGGCTCGCATCCCGAATACCACACGCCCGGCACGTGGGACGCCGTGCAGCAGTATCTCGGGGGCGGCGGGCGGCTCTGCTACATGGGCGGCAACGGGTTCTACTGGCGCGTCGCGCGCCGGCCCGACCTGCCGCACGTGATCGAGATCCGCCGCGCCGAAGGCGGCATCCGCGCCTGGGCGGCCGAACCCGGCGAATACTTCCAGCAGCTCGATGGCGGCCTCGGCGGTCTGTGGCGGCGCAACGGACGGCCGCCGCAGGCGCTGGTCGGCGTCGGCTTCTCCGGGCAGGGGCTGTTCGAGGGTTCCTTCTACCGCCGCATGCCGGACAGCCGCGCGCCGGAATTCGCATGGATGTTCGAGGGCATCGCAGACGAGGTGCTGGGCGATTTCGGCCTGTCCGGCGGCGGGGCGGCGGGGTTCGAGCTGGACCGCGCCGATGCGGTGCTCGGCAGCCCGCCGGGCACGCGCATCCTCGCGCGGTCCGAGGGCCACCAGTCGCATTTCGTGACGGTACCGGAGGAGCTGCTGTCGCACATGGCGACCGTCACCGGCGAACCGCCGGCCGATCTGGTGCGGGCGGAGATCGTGCATTTCGACACCGCGAACGGCGGCGCGGTGTTCGCCACCGGCTCGATCACCTTCTGCGGCAGCCTTCCGCACAACGACTACGACAACAACGTCTCGCGGCTGCTGGAGAACGTGGTGCGGCGGTTCTCGACGTAAGGCGCGGGGCGTTGCCCCACACCCCACGAGGGCTTCGCCCTCGACCCACCAGGGGCCGGGAGGCCCCTGGACCCCACTCCTGAAAAATGCCTTCGGCCACGGGCAGCGCCCCGGCCTTCCCCTGCCGTGAACCGGGTCACACGCGAGCGACGCGCCGCCTTGCGCACGCAAACGAAACAATATTTACCCCCGCGCGCTCGAAACCGAACCAAAAGGAACGTTCATGCGCGCCCTCATCTCCCTGCTCGGCGCCGGCCTGCTCGCCGGCTGCTCGTCCATCGTCGAAGGCACCTCGCAGCAGATCATGGTCAACGCCAACCCGCCCGGTGCGGAGTGCGGCCTGTACCGGGAGGGGATGCGGATCGCGACGGTGCAGAGCCCGGGCATCGCGCTGGTGCAGAAGACCAAGCACCCGATCTGGGTGGTCTGCGTGAAGCCCGGCTACGAGCAGGCGACCTACTTCAACCGCTCCGGTGCCGCGGGCGCGACCGCCGGCAACATCATCCTCGGCGGCGGCATCGGCTGGGCGATCGACAGCGCCACCGGCGCCGACAACAAGTACGACAGCCCGGTGAACATCACGATGGTGCCGACGCAGGGCGCGACGCCGCTGAGCCTGCCCGCGACGTTCAGCGGCGGGGCGATCCCGGTCGCGGCCCGCTGATCAGGGCGTGGCGGGCGGATTGACGAGGTGGCACGCCACCTCGTGCCCCTGCGCACTCGTCACCAGCGGCGGCACGACGCTGCGGCACACATCCATCACGAACGGGCAGCGCGTGTGGAACCGGCAGCCGGGCGGCGGGCGCAGCGCGCTGGGGATATCGCCGCGTGCGCGCACCCTGCCCTCCTTGTTGCGCGCCCGGTCGCGCGGATGCTGCGCGGGGACCGAGGCGATCAGCGCCTGGGTGTAGGGATGCAACGGCGCATCGTAGATCGCGGTGCGGTCGGCGATCTCCACCACGCGGCCGAGATACATCACCGCCACGCGGTTGGAGATGTGGCGCACCACGGACAGGTCATGCGCAATGAACAGGTAAGTCAGCTTCAGCTCCGCCTGCAGGTCCTGCAGCAGGTTGATGATCTGCGCCTGCACCGAGACGTCAAGCGCCGAGACCGCCTCGTCGCAGACGATGAAGCCGGGGTTGAGCACCAGCGCGCGCGCGATGCCGATGCGCTGCCGCTGCCCGCCGGAGAACTCGTGCGGGAAGCGCGTGATGGCGCGTGCCGGCAGGCCGACCAGCGTCAGCATGTCCGCCACCCGCTTGCGCGCGGCCGCGTCCGCCCGCGCGCCGTGGATCAGCAGCGGCTCCATGACGATGTCTTCCACCGTCATGCGCGGGTTGAGCGCGCCATAGGGGTCCTGGAAGACGATCTGCATGCGCTGGCGACGCGTGCGCATCGCCTTCGTGTTGAGCTTCGTGATCTCCTCGCCTGCGAAGAAGATCTGCCCGTCCGTCGGTTCGATCAGGCGGATCAGCAGCCGGCCGAGCGTGGACTTGCCGCAACCGGACTCGCCGACCAGACCCAGCGTCTCGCCCGCCATGATCCGCAGCGAGACATCGTCCACCGCGCGCAGCGTCGCCCCGCCGTGGCGGAAGAACGAACCGCCGCCCACCTGAAAATGCTTGGACAGCTTCGCGATCTCGACCAGCGGCTCCGTCATGCCGCGGCGAGCTCGTCGATGCGGATGCAGGCGGCGCGGTGGTCGACCCCATGGTCCAGCAGCGGCGGCAGGGCCGCCGAGCAGGCCGGGATGGCGTAACGGCAGCGCGGCGCGAAGCGGCAGCCGGGCGGGCGGCGCGCCGGGTCGGGCAGCGTGCCGCGGATCGCGACCAGCCGCTCGCGCGGATCGGAGAGCGACGGCACGCAGTCGAGCAGGCCGCGCGTGTAGGGGTGCAGCGGCTGGTCGAAGATCGTGGCGACGGGCGCGGTCTCCGCGACGCGGCCGGCATACATCACCACCACGCGGTCGGCGGTCTCCGCGATCACGCCCATGTTGTGGGTGATGATCATGATCGCCATGCCGAACTCGTCGCGCAGGTCCATCAGCAGGTCGAGGATCTGCGCCTGGATGGTCACGTCCAGCGCCGTGGTCGGCTCGTCCGCGATCAGCAGCTTCGGCCGGCAGACCAGCGCCATGGCGATCATCACCCGCTGGCGCTGACCGCCCGACAGACGGTGCGGATAGTCGGCCATGCGCTGCTCGGGCGAAGGGATGCCGACGCGGTCCAGCATCTCCACCGAGCGGGCGAAGGCCTGCTTCTCGGTGATGCGCTCGTGCGCGCGCAGGATCTCGATGATCTGCTCGCCCACGGTGAAGACCGGGTTCAGCGAGGTCATCGGCTCCTGGAAGATCATCGAGATGCCGGGGCCGCGGATCGCCCGCATCTCGCGATCGGACAGCGTGGTCAGCTCGCGTCCCTCGAAGCGGATCGACCCGCCGACGATGCGGGCGGGCGGGCGCGGCAGCAGCCCCATCACCGCAAGCGCGGTCACGGACTTGCCGCTGCCGGACTCGCCGACCACGCCGAGGATCTCGCCCTGCTGCACCGACAGGCTGATATCCTCGACCGCCGTCACCTCGCCGCGTTCGGTGCCGAAGGCAGCGGTCAGGCCGCTGACGTCGAGAAGACTCACTGCTGGATCCTGAGCCGCGGGTCGAGTACGTCGCGCAGCCCGTCACCCAGCATGTTCAGCCCCATCACCGTGATCATCAGCGCCACGCCGGGGATCGCGATGATCCAGGGCGCGTCGCGCATGAAGTCGCGCCCCTCGGCCATCATCCCGCCCCACGTGGGCGTGGGCGGCACCGCGCCGACGCCGAGGAAGGACAGCGTCGCCTCCGACAGCACGGCGTAGGCGAACAGGAAGCTGAGCTGCACGATCATCGGCGCCATGGCGTTCGGCAGGATGTGCCGGCGCAGGATGCGCCAGTGCCCCGCGCCCGCCGCGACGGCCGCCTGCACGTACTCCATCTCGCGAAGCACGATCACGCTGGCACGCACGATGCGCGCGGTGCGCGGCACGTAGACGATACCGAGCGCGATGATCACGTTCATCGTGGACGGGCCGAGCACGGCGGTCACCGCGATCGCGAGCAGGATGGCCGGGAAAGCCATCAGCGCGTCGTTCACCCGCATCAGCGCGTTGTCGGCGGCGCGGAAGTAGCCCGCCACCGCGCCGACCAGCGTGCCGAAGATCGCGTTGATCAGCACCACCGACCCGCCGATCATCATCGAGAGCTGCGCCCCGTACAGCGTGCGTGCCCACAGGCTGCGGCCGAAACTGTCGGTGCCGAAGATCCAGTCCTCGCCCGGCGGCAGGAACTTGCTGCGCATCGCGAGCCGGTTCGGGTTGGCGGTGGTGATCCAGGGCGCGAGCGCGGCGGCGATCGCGATCACGCCGAACAGCACCAGCCCGGTGATGAACAGCCGGTGGTGGAACAGCCGCTTGAACGTGGCGACCGCGGGATGGACGCGCTTCTCCGGCACGTCCTCCGCAAGGTCGTCGGCCGGTTCCGCGACAGCAGCGAGCGCGATCTCACTCATAGCGCACCCGCGGGTCGAGCAGGGCGTAGGCGACATCCACCAGGATGTTGACCATCACCAGCAGCGCGGTCACCAGCAGCAACCCGCCCTGCACCATCGGGTAGTCGCGCCCCAGCACCGCCTGGGTCAGCAACTGGCCGATGCCGGGAAGGGAGAACAGCGCCTCCGTCACCACGGAGCCCGAGATCATCAGGCTGATGATGATGCCGATCACGGTGGTGATCGGGATCAGCGCGTTGGCGAGCGCGTGGCGGAAGATCACCCGGCGCGGCGGCAGGCCCTTGGCCCGCGCCGTGCGGATGTAGTCCTGCCGCAGCACCTCCAGCATGGTCGAGCGGGTGATGCGCGCGAGCAGACCGGCCTGCAGCATCGCAAGCGACACCGCCGGCATGGTCATCGCGCGGAACCACCCCCACGGATCGGACCAGAACGGCACGTAGCCGCCCGAGGGCAGCCAGCCGAGATGCACGGCGAACAGGATGATCATCAGCAGCCCGAGGAAGAAGCTGGGCAGCGAGATGCCGATCATCGCGAAGGCCATCGCGATCTGGTCGATCATCGTGTTCTGGCGCAGGGCCGCGATGATGCCGGACAGCAGCCCGATCAGCAGCGTCAGCACCATCGCATAGGCGGACAGCCCCAGCGTGACCGGCAGCCGCTCGAACGTCGCGTCCACCACCGGCTTGCCGAGCAGGATGGACCGGCCGAGCGAGCCCTGCAGCAGGTTGCCGTACCAGGACGCCATCTGCACCAGGAACGGCTCGTCGAGGCCGAGATCGGCACGGATCTGCGCGATCATCTGCGGCGTGGCGGCGAGCCCGGCGATCGCCGCCGCCGGGTCGCCGGGTATCAGCCGCATCAGGCTGAAGGTGATCAGGCTGACGATCAGCAGCACCGGCATGGCGCTGGCGACCCGCCGCAGCACCACGCCGATCATGCCGTCGCTCCGCCCGCGTGCGCCGTCAGTTCTCGAGCCACACGTTGGCCATCCGCGGGATGCGGAACGGCACGAAGCCCTTCACGTTGGCCCGGCTGGCCTGGATCTTGGTCAGCGCGCCGAACGGGAAGGCGTAGGCCCGCTCCAGCACCAGCTTCTGCATCCGCGCGAAGGCCTGGTTGCGCTCGGCCTCGGTCGCCAGCGTGTTCATCTCCCGGAACAGGGCGAGCACGTCCGGATCGTCCTTGTCGTCGCGCGGGCGGTACTGCGCCCCCGGGGCGACGAAGAACTGCATCGTCGGCAACGCGCCCAGCGCGGGCTGCGTGCCCCAGCCGGTGAAGAAGAAGTTGAATTCGGTCGAATTCACCTTCTGCGACATCTGCACCGAGGTCGGCCAGTCCACCACCCGCAGCTCTGCCTTGATGCCCACGGCCTGCAACTGCTGCTGCATGACCAGCGCCGAGTTGTACATCGGCGGATAGTCGCGGTTGGTCAGCAGGATGACCGGCTCGCCCTTGTAGCTGGACTGGGCGAGGTAGCGCTTGGCGACCGCCGGGTCGTTGATGTTGTAGGTTTCCTTGCCGGCGTCGCTGAAGCTGGCCTGGTGCGGATACTGGAAGCCGACATTCAGACGGAAATTGCCGTCCGTCGCGGCGTCCATGATGTCTTCCATGCCCAGCGCCGCCTGCACCGCCTTGCGGAAGTTCAGGTCGTTCGTGGGCGCGATCGCGGTGTTGGGCAGCGCGATCTGGATCCACCAGTTCTCCAGCGGCAGCAGCGTGATGTTGCGGTTGTTCCGCATCGCCGCCGCGGCCTTGGTGGGGATGTCCTCCACCGCCTGCAGCTCGCCCGTCTCCAGCCCGGCGACGCGGGCGGAGGCCTCGGTCACCACGCGGAAGGTCACGGTGTCGAGGCAGGCGACCTTGTAGCCGCCGAAGCCGGTCCGCTGCTCGAAGCGGGTGTTCGGCTTGTAGCCGTCGTAGCGGCGCATGCGCACGTGGCTGCCGGGCACGAATTCCACCAACTGGAAGGCCCCGGTGCCGATGGTGCGAAGCTGCTGCGGCGGATCGTCCTTCAGCTCGGCCGGGATGATCACCACCGGCACGCTGAAGGAGGAGAGCAGCTCGATGAAGGTCGGCTGCGGCGCCTTCATGCGGATGACGAAGGTGTTCGCATCCGGCGCGCTCCAGCCTTCCACCTGGTCGAACATGCTGCGGAACAGGCCGACGCGGCCGTAGCGGTCGAAGGAGGCGAGCACATCGGCGGAGGTCATCTCCTTGCCGTTGTGGAACTTCACCCCCTGCCGCAGCTTGAACGTGTAGGTCAGCTTGTCGGCCGATTCCTCGTAGCTCTCGGCGAGCTCCGGGATCGCATTGTTGTTCTCGTCGCGCGTCATCAGCGACTCGAACATATTCATCGCGATGTTGCGCGTGGAAATGGTGTTCGAGGTCATCTGGTCGAGGCTGTTGATGTTGGCCTCCTGGCCGAACACCAGATCCCCGCCTGTACGCGGACAGGTAAACGTCGCCGCCGCGGCGCTGCCCGCCGCCAACGTCGCCGCCGCGAACGCGACCCCCAGGAACCGTTGCATCGCCGGTCTCCCCTTCTGTTTTGCCGAAGCCCCGCGCAACTGTCCGTGTATGGCGTCCGGCACGTCAAGGGGCATGCGCACGACCCGTGCCCGGGCGTCGGGATCGTGATTAGCTGGCCCGGCCCGGCGCGGGCGTGCCAAAGGGAACGGGGTTGGACACACGGGACGAAGTCATCGACATCGGCGAGGACGCCACGGAGGCGCTGGCGCGCCGGCGGCGGGCGTTCCTGCGTGTGGGACTGCCGGTCTTCGGCGTCCTGCTCATCGTCGCGTCCATGCTCGGGATCGCCTACTATGCCGACTACGCGAACCGCCGCGGCGCGCTCGCGCTGACCGAGGAGGTGCTGGAAGCGCTCGACCGCCGCATCGCGGTGGAGGTAAGCGCCTACCTGGACCCCACCGCCCGGGTGGCGCTGCTGATGCGCGACATCGTCGAAGGCGGCGCGGTCGGCGCGCGGCGCCAGCTCGCCGAGAGCTTCGCCGCGAGCGCCCTGCGCCAGATCCCCCAGATCGCCCTGTTCAGCTTCGCCGACAGCGACGGCAACTACGTGATGGTCCGCCGCGGCGAGGCGGGCGGCATCGACACCAAGATCATCGCCAACGCGCCCGGCGCGCGGCGGGTGAGCTGGATCCGCCGCGACGCCGACGGCAACGTGCTGCGCGAGGAGGAGGACCCGCAGGACACCTACGACCCGCGCACCCGGTCCTGGTACACTGGCGCGCTCGGCTCCGACGAGGTGCACTGGTCCGAGGTCTACGTGTTCTTCACCGACCGCGAGCCGGGGCTCACCGCCTCCGTCCGCTGGCAGGGGCCGGACGGGCGGATGTACGTGTTCGGCGTGGACATCACGCTGGCCACGCTGTCGCGCTTCCTCTCGCGGCTGGAGGTCGGCCAGACCGGCAAGGCGATGATCGTGGACGGGAACGGCAAGCTGATCGCCTACCCCGATCCGGAGGTCATGCTGCGCTCCACCACGGAGGGGACCATCACCAAGCGGGTGGACGAGCTGGGCGACCCGCTGCTGGCCGCCGCCTATGACCGGTTCCGCGTCGAGGGCCGCGGCCGCACCACGCTGACGGTGGGGGAGGACCGCTACATCCTGTCGGTCAGCCGCATCCCCGCCGCGGCGCGCGACTGGTCGGTGGTGATCCTGGTGCCGGAGAAGGACTTCATCGGCTTCGTCACCGCCAACAACCGCACCGCGCTGCTGATGTCGCAATCGGTGGTCGCGCTGGTGATCGTCTTCGCCTTCTTCCTCGTCCGCCAGGGATTGCGCGCCGACCGGCAGGCCCGCGAGCTGCTGGACCGCAGCCGTGCGATCACGGTGCAGAGCGCCGCCTTCTCCCGGCTGGCCACCGACGCGAACCTGTTCGATCCGACGAGCGACGCCCCGCCGCGGGCGCTGACCGACACGCTCGCCGAGGTCAGCGGCGCGCGCCGGGCGAGCGTGTGGAGGCTGTCGGCGGACGGAAGGTCGCTGCACTGCGAGGATTGCTGCGATGCGGAGACGGGCGGCCACACCGCGGGCACCGAGCTGCACCGTGACGAGCTGCCGCAGTTCTTCGCCGCCCTGAGCGAGGGCAAGGAGATCTCCGTCCCCGATGCCGCCGCGCACCGCCAGACCGCGGAGCTGCACCGGCTCTACATGCATCCTTTCGGGACGCGCGCGCTGCTCGCCGAACCGGTGCGGCAGGGCGAACGGCTGGTCGGCGTGGTGTGGCTGGAGGATGCCACCCGCACCGCCGGCGCGCGCGACTTCCTGCGCGCCGTCGCCAACATGGTCGCGCTGCGGCTGGGCGAGCCCGGCGCCCCCGAGGCCCCTGTCCCCGCCCCGGCCCCCGCCGCCGCGCGCCAGCCGCCCGAGGGCGGGCGCGGCACGCGCAGCCTGACGACCGAGCTGTCGCTGCGCGCGCTCGATCCCGATACGCTGGCGGCCGAGGTCTATGCCGATGTCGCGGTGCTGGTGCTGAAGCTGACCGACCCGCGGCTGATGGCCGAACAGGGGCCGCAGGGGTCCGCACCGATCGCCGATGCGCTGATCCGCGCGCTGCAGGAGATCGCCGCCGCGCATGACGTGCCGTATCTGAAGCTGATGGGCGAGGAGATCGTGGCCGCATCGGGCTTCTCCGCCGGCGATGCGGATGCGGCCCTGCGGCTCGCGGATGCCGCCGTCGCGATCCGCGACCGCTGCAACGGGCTGCTGGGCGAGGACGACAACCGGCAGGAATACCGGCTCGGCCTCGATGTCGGCATCGCCATCGGCAGCCCCGTCGGGCAGGAGCCGCGCGTGTTCAACCTGTGGGGCGAGGCGGTGCGCACCGCGGAATCGATGGCCGACACCGCGCTGCCCGGCGCGATCCAGGTGACCGAGGCGGCCTACGAGCGGCTCGCCCAGTCCTTCCTGTTCCGCCCGCGCGGCCGGTTCTGGCTGCCGCGCGTGGGTGAGGCGCAGACCTTCGGGCTGGTGGGCCGCCGGTGAGCGACAGGACCGCCGCCCCACCGGCGCCCGCCTTCGCACCGTTGCGGGCGCTGGCCTGGCTGGGCCGCCTCGTCCGCGCGCGCGTGCGCTTCCTGCTCGCGCTCGCCGCGCTGGCCTTCGGCGTGCTGAAGGAGGTGCCGCGCTATCGGTCCTGGCGGCGCACGGTGCGGTCGGAATTCTTCCGCGCGCTCACCCTCGCGGTCGGCGGCGGATTCACCACCACCGTCGTCACCGCCGTGATGCTCGGCCTCGCGGCCGTCTACCAGGCGCTGTACTGGCTGACGGTCGCCGGGCAGGAGAACCTGATCGGCACGCTGCTGGTGGCGGTGGTGATCCGCGAGGTCGCGCCGGTGCTGATCGGCCTCATCCTGTTCGGCCGCGGCGGCCTCGTCGTGCTGAGCGAGCTGGGATCGCTGCGCGCCACCGGGACCGCCGGCGCGCTGGAGGCGATGGGCATCGATCCGTTCCTGATCCTGGTGATGCCCCGCGCGGTGGCCTTCGCGGTGGCCGCCTTCTCGCTCGGCATGGTGTTCGTCTTCGTCGCCTTCGCCACCGGCTTCATGTTCAGCCAGATGCTGGCCACGCAGCCGATCTCCTTCCTCGGCTTCCTCGACGGCATCCTGCGGGCGATGCGGGTGACCGATTTTGCCATCTTCCCGGCGAAGCTGCTGCTGATCGGGCTGCTGGTGGCGCTGGTGCCGGCGCTGAGCGCGATGGAGGACATCGAGCAGGGATGGCGCGAGCTGCTGCCGATCGGCTTCATCCGCACCATCCTCGCCATCCTGATCGCCTCCGGCGCGTTGAGCCTGGCGATATGACGGAAGCGATCCTCGAACTGGCCGATGCGCGGCTGACCGTGCAGTCGGGTGCGAGCGTGGCCATCAGCCTCGTGCTGCGGGCCGGCGACTTCGCGCTGATCGACGCGCGCGCCGCCGAACGGATCGGGCTGATCGGCGATCTGGCCGCCGGCGTCATCGGCTGCCCGCCGGGCACCGTGCGCTTCATCGGCCGCGACTGGTCCCGGCTGCCGCCCGCGCATGCCGCGGCACTGCGCGGGCGCATCGGCCGCGTCTTCGCCGATGGCGGCTGGATCGACTTCGCCGACATGTCGACCAACCTGCTGCTGCCGATGCGCCACCACACCCGCGTGCCGGAGGAGGAGCTGCGCGACCGCGCCGCGCGGCTGTGCCTGCGCTTCGGCCTGCCCGGCATGCCGCTCGGCCGCCCCGGCCGGCTCTCGCCGCTGGAACTCGCCCGCGCCGGCTGCGCCCGCGCCCTGCTCGGCGATCCGCTGCTGCTGGTTCTGGAAACGCCGTTGCAGGGCCGGTATACCGACCTTCTCATGCCGCTGCTGAACGCGATCGCCGAAGTGCGTGCCCGTGGCGGCGCGGCGATGTGGCTCACGCGCAA
>JBBCJT010000005.1:0-4281 GCA_037190665.1 Rhodovastum atsumiense
GGGGCCCGCCGGGCCTTTGGCCCGGCTGCTTGAATGAGAAGCAGCGCGCTGCGCGCGCGGCCCTTCACCCCACCAGGGGGCACGGCCCCCTGGACCCGCGATCCCCTCAAGAGGGCCTTCGGCCAAATCGGTCGACAGCCCCTACCCCCCCCAACGCTGGTTGGGGGGGGTCGGGGCTGTCGACCGAGCTGATCAAAGCCTTCTTAGGGAATCGCGGGTCCAGGGGACCGTGCCCCCTGGTGGGGTGAAGGGGCAAAGCCCTTCCGGGGTTCGGGGCGGAGCCCCGCCCTACGCGGGCGAGAGCACCCGCAGTGTCATGCCCTTCACGAAGTCCTTCGTCGCAGCGCGGTACGTGCCCATATGCGGCGCGTTGCCGTGCGCGATCAGCGCCGCCATGTCGCGCCATCGCTCGACGATCACCACCGCATCGCCGCCGACGGCCGTAGCGCGCGGATGCGGCGGATCGGCGTCCACCGTCGCCTCATAGGCGAGGCAGCCGTCCTCGGCGTGTACCGCCGGGACGACCTTGGCGAACTCCTTCATCCAGGCGTCGCGCTTGCCCGGGTGCAGATCGACGAAGGCGAGAACGTGGATCACGCGGCTTTCCTCCTGACATCCTCGGGCTTCAGCTTGCCCAGTTCGCTCAGCAGCAGCGGCCAGCTCCGTAGCCCTTCGTCGAGCGAGGAGAGGCGGAAGAACTCGTTCGGCGCGTGTACGTCCTCGTCCGGCATGGCGAGGCCGAAGGTCAGCGTGTCGAAGCCGAGCTGGTCGTGGAACAGCGTGGTGATCGGGATCGTGCCGCCCGCGCGCACGCGCACCGGCTTGCGGCCCGTCACCGTCTCGATCACCCGCTCCGCGGCCTGCAGCAGCGGGCTGTCGGAGGACAGGCTGTAGGCTGCAGTGCCGTCGCCGCGCGTGCTGAAGCTCAGCGACACGCCCGCCGGCGCGTGGGCTTCGAGGTGCTTGCGCACGGACGCCTGCGCGTGGCCGGGATCCTGGCCGGGCACGAGGCGCATCGTCAGCTTCGCATGCGCCTCGCACGGCAGCACGGTCTTGCCGCCGGCGCCGGTATAGCCGCCCCACATGCCGTTGACCTCGACCGTGGGGCGCACGGTCGTGCGCTCGCGCACCGTGTAGGCGGGATCGCCGAAGGGGGATGCGCCCAGCTCGGCGTACCAGCCGGCCTCATCGAACGGCAGCGCGGCGGCATCGGCGCGCACGGAGTTGGTCACCTCCATCGCGCCGTCGAAGAAGCCCTTCACCTGGATGCGGCCCTTGTCGTCGTGCAGCGTGGCGATCAGCTTCGCCATCTCGACAAGCGCGTTGCGCACCGCGCCGCCGACGCGGCCCGAATGCGCATCCTTCTGCGCGGTGCGCAGCGTGAACTCCATGCCGGAGATACCGCGGCAGCCGACCGACAGCGTCGGCTCGGTAGTGCTCGCGCGGCCGCCATCGGCGGAGATCATGGCATCGGCCGCGAGCAGGTCGCGGTAGCGGTCGATGATCTTCGGCAGCGACGGGCTGCCCGTCTCCTCCTCGCCTTCGAGGAAGAACTTCACGTTCACCGGCAGCGTGCCGCCGTTCTCCAGGAACGAGGCGACCGTCTCCACCGCGATTGTGGTCGATCCCTTCACGTCCGATGCGCCACGCGCATACATCCTGCCGTCGCGGATGGTCGGCTCGAAGGGCGGCGTCTTCCACAGCTCCAGCGGATCGGGCGGCTGCACGTCGTAATGGCCGTAGATCATGATCGTCGGCTTGCCCGGCGCGCCCATCCAGGCGCCGTAGACCGCCGGCTGGAAGCCGCCGTCGAGAAGCTGCACGTCCTGCATGCCGATCTCGCGGAGCCGGGCGAGCAGCATCTCGCGCGCCGCCTTCATGCCCTCGGCATAGGCGGGGTCCGTGCTGACGGAGGGCGCGCGGATCAGCGCCTTCAGCCGCTCCAGCACATCCTCCCGCCGTGCGGCGAGGCGGTCGGCGACAGACTGGGTCATGCGATACTCCTGTTGGCCCGGGCCACCACGGCCTCGAACAGAACCTGGCAGCCGGCCTCGGCTTCCTCGGGCAGGATGCTCTCCGCCTCGTTGTGCGAAAGCCCGTCCTTGCACGGCGTGAAGATCATCGCGGTCGGCACGCGGCGCGCGACATAGACCGCATCGTGCCCGGCGCCGGAGACGATCTCCCGCGCGCTGTAGCCGTTCCGCTGCGCGGCCTGCCGCACCAGATCGACGCAGGACGCATCGAAGGGCTGGGCGGGGAAGCGGAACAGCTCCGTGATGTCGAGCCGCCCGCCCGCCTCGGCCACCAGCTTGCGGGCCTCATCGGGGAAGGAGTCCGCCAGCCGCCCGATCTCGGCGCTGTCGGGGTGGCGGAACTCCACCGAGAACCGCACCTCGCCGGGCACCACGTTGCGGCTGTTCGGGATCACCTGCAGGAAGCCGACCGTGCCGCGCCCGTCATCGCCGCGCGCGCGCATCAGCGCGTCCACATGCGTGATCACCCGTGCGGTGGCGACCAGCGCGTCCTTGCGCGCGGACGGGGGCGTGGTGCCGGCATGCGAGTCCTGGCCCCAGGCGATGCAGTCGTACCAGACCTGCGCCTGCGCGCCGGTGACGATGCCGACGAGCTTGCCTTCCTTCTCCAGGATCGGCCCCTGCTCGATATGCAGCTCGAAATACGCATCGGCGTCGAAGGCTTCGGCCTTCTCCGCCCCGGCGAAGCCGATCGCGTCCAGCGCCGCGCCGACGCTCACGCCGTCGATGTCCTGCACCTTCAGGATCTCCGGCAGCGGATAGACGCCGGACCACACGCCCGAGCCCATCAGCGACCGGCCGAAGCGGGTGCCTTCCTCGTCGGTCCAGTTGACGACCTCGACCGGGGCCTCGGTCTCGATCCCCTGCTCGTTCATCGCGCGGATCACCTCGAGCCCGGCGATCACGCCGAGCGCGCCGTCGAACTTGCCGCCCGAGGGTTGGCTGTCGAGGTGGCTGCCCATCAGCACCGGCTTGCGCTTCGGATCGCGCCCGGCGCGGCGGGCGAACATGTTGCCGATCGCGTCCACGCGCACGGCGAGGCCCGCCGCCTCGCACCAGCCGCGGAAGCGTTCGCGCCCCGCCTTGTCCACCTCGGTCAGCGTGATGCGCCGCACGCCGCCCTTGGGCGTGGCGCCGATTTCCGCCATGGACATCAGGCTGTCCCACAGGCGTTTGCCGTCGATGCGCTGGTTCGATCCGCTCATGCAGCGCATCCAAGACGTGGATAGGTATTATCGCAAGCCCGGGTCCGGCGGGGCCGGCCGGGGCACCCCATCTCGGCGTCATGTCATCTCATCGAATCCGGGGACTGGGCCTCGCGCTGATGGTCGCGCTCGCCGTCCCGGCCGCCATCGACGGCGGCCTGCTTCCCGCCAGCGGCGACCCGTGCGGCCTGCTGCCCCGCCCGACGATCCAGACCGGCGACGGCGGCGCCAGTTACGTGCTGGGCTGACCCGAACTGGCGCCCCGCCGCCGGCCACGCCATGCTGCGGCGATGAGCACGTCCTCCCCCGTCCTCGTCGTCACCGGCGGATCCCGCGGCATCGGTGCGGCGATCGTGCGCATGGCGGCCGCGCGGGGCTGGCGCGTCGCCTTCGACTACGCGGCCGATGACGCCGCGGCGGCGCGGCTGGCCGTGCCCGGCCAGGTGGTCGCGCTGAAGGGCGACGCGGCGGACGAGGCGCATGTCGCCGCGTTGTTCGACGCCGCCGCCCGGCTCGGCCCCGTGCGCGGGGCGGTCGCCAATGCCGGGATCACCGGCGGCAAGGGGCGGGTGGCGGAGTTCGACCGCGCCACGCTCGACCGCGTACTGGCGATCAATGTCACCGGCGCCTTCCTGCTCGCCAAGCACGCGATCGGGCAGATGACGGGCGGCGGGTCGATCGTGATGATCTCGTCCATGGCCGCGCGGCTCGGCGGCGGCGGCGAGTGGGTGCACTACGCGCTGAGCAAGGGCGCGGTGGACACGATGACCATCGGCCTGTCGCGCGAGGTCGCGCGGCAGGGCATCCGCGTGAACGCCGTCGCGCCGGGGATGATCGAGACCGAGATCCACGCCGCCGCCGGCGATCCGGACCGGGCGCAGCGGATGGGAGCCGAGACGCCCATGGGCCGCGCCGGCAGCGCCGATGAAGTGGCCGAAGCGGTGCTCTGGCTGCTCTCGGACGCCGCCTCCTACGTCACCGGCGCGATCATGCCCATCGCCGGCGGGCGCTGACCCCGGGCGCATGCCGGCTCCGCCCGCCCC
>JBBCJT010000006.1:0-24141 GCA_037190665.1 Rhodovastum atsumiense
ATGCGCACGCCGCGCGCCTTCGCCGCCGCGGTGTCCATGTCGTCGAGGCCGACGCCCCATTTGTGGACCAGCTTCACCTTCGGGGCTGCGTCCAGCAGCTCCGCGGTGATCGGATAGGCGCCACCGGTGATGATGTAGTCCGCATCCGCCACCAGCGCCTTCTGGTCGGCGAGCGAGGGTGAGGCGAGCGTGGTCATCCGGTAGCCCGGCGGGATCAGCTTATCGAGGCGCGCCTTTCGCTCGGGCGTCATCACGGCAAGGAAGGCAACGGTCGCGGTGGTCATGGTCGGCCCAGATCCCTCATGTCATGCACGCGCGGCCAGCACGATGCCGCCGAGCGTGAGAAGCAATGCCAGCGTCTCGCGCAGGCCGAAAGCCTCGCCCAGCGAAACGGCCGCGGACAGCGAGCCGATCACGGGAACGAGCAGCACGCCCACGGTCGCCGCGGAGGCCGGCAGCAGCGCCAGCGCCCGGAACCACGTGACGTAGCACAGGCACAGCGGCACGGCCGCCATGTAGCCCATCAGCAGCCAGCCAGTGGCGGACAGCCGGCCCCACTCGGGTGTTTCGGTCAGGAGCGCGAGTGCGAGCATCACCGTGGTGCCCAGCGCCACCTGCCAGAACACGGCGGCGACCGGGGGCAGGGGCAGCGGCGCGCGCTTCACCAGCACGGTGCCCAGCGCGAAGGCGATCGCGCCGCCCAGCGCCAGCGCGTAGCCGGGCCAGCGCGCGGCGCCGAAAGCGGCCGATCCGCCCAGCAGCACCCCGACGCCGGCGAGGCCCACGGCCAGGGCGGCGATACGCGACGGTGTCGGCCGCTCGCCCAGCACCGGCCAGGCGAGCATCGCCGCCCAGACCGGCAGGGTGTAGCAGACGATCGCCGCCTCGGCCGCGCTCAGCCACAGCAGCGACACCGTCGCGAGCCCCATCCAGGCGGTGTAGTTCAGCAGGGCGAGCAGGATCAGGCGCGGGAAGGCACGCGGCGGCGGGCGCAGCGACTGCCGCGTGACGGCGGCGAGGCCGAACAGCAGCGCCGCGCCCCCGAGCCCGGCCACCGCGCGCGCGGACAGCGGCGGCAGGGTCGCGAGCAGCGACTTCATCACCGGCCAGTTCAGCCCCCACCCCACCGCCGTCGTCAGCAGGAAGGCGAAGCCGCGGACGCGGGAGGCGCGTTCAGCGGACGTAGACGCGGACCTCGTTGCCGCCGACCCCCGGCTCCGCGCGCGCGCCGAGGCTGACGCGGCCGGCGGGGATGCCCATGCCGGTGATGCTCTGCGCCACCCGCTCCGCGTTGCCGCGCGCGGCGGCGAGCGTCCTTGCCTGCTGCGCCGGCTCACCGGCGGCGGGGGTGACGGCGATCACGTCGAAGCCGACGCCGGGGGATCGGTCCACCGCCGCCGAGACGGCGTTGTAGAGCGCCTGGCGATAGTCCACGTCCGGCCGGGCGAAGCCGATCGTCGCCAGCGGCCGCCGCGTCTCCCGCGCCGCGAGCCGGGGCGGGGCGGCGGAGGCGCCCGGCGCGACGCGGCCGGCGAGATCCGGCGCGGCGAGCTTGCCCGAGGCGATGGCGAGCGACAGCGACGACAGGGTGCGCCGCTCCTCCGCCACCGTGGCGGAGCGCCGCGCGATCTGGTCGGCGAGGCCGTTCTGGGTCCGGTCGATCGCCACCCGCGTCTCGCCGACCTGTCCCGCGAGCCGGTCGATCTGCGCGGCATCCTCGGGCACCGCGCCGGGCTTGGTCCGCGCGGCGGCGACCCGCTCGGCCAGTTCGCCCGCGCGTGCGGCGTGCTGCACGACGGTGGGCTGGCGGGCGGCGAGCTGGGCGATACGGTCGTCGGCGGTCGCGACCGCGGCGTCCGCCTCCCGCCACTGGGCGAGCAGCGCGGGGTCGGCGGGTCTCGTGCCGGTCTGGAGCGTCGCGTTCATGGCGTCGCGCAGGCCGCGATAGGTCGCCTCCGCCGCGTCCAGCTCCTCCCCGATCGAGGCGACTGCCTTGTCCGTGTCGGCGACCTGGCCGCGCAGATCCACCAGCGCGCGGCGGATGCGCGCGATCTCCTCGCCGACCGGGGAGCGCGAGACCGCCGGATCGTCCGGGGCGACGGCGGCGCGGCCGACGAACGGGTTCAGCGCCTCCAGCGTCGGCGGCTCGAAGCCGGTGCAGGCGGCTGCCAGCAGCAGCGCCAGGACGGGAGCCGTGCGGCGGATGGTGCGGGCGGCGGCGATGCCGTGGTCACGGTTCAAGGCGCAGCCTCCCGCAAACTCGCGGCCAATGCGTGGCCGCACCGCCAGCCCCGCGCCCGAAACCGGGCATCGGCCGCATCAGTCCCGCCAGCCGGGCGCGATGCGATCCAGCCGCCGCTTGACGCTGGCGAGGTGCTGCGCGGCCGATGCGGCGCGTTCGTCGCCCATCGCGGCGGCGGTGACCTTCGCCATCGCCGGGGGCACCGGCACCAGCTTGCGGCCGGTGGACAGCGCCAGCACCTCGGCCTCCGCCGCGCGTTCCAGATAGTACAGCTCGTCCCACGCCTCGGCCGCGCTGGGGGCCACCACCATCACGCCGTGGTTGCGCATGAACACCACGTCCGCATCGCCCATCGCGGCGGCGATCCGGTCGCCCTCGGTGTTGTCGAGCGCGAGCCCGCCATAGACCTCGTCCACCGCGAGCCGGCCGAGGAAGCGCAGCGAGGTCTGGAGCGAGAAGCTGAAGGGCGGGCCTTCCACCATGGTCAGCGCGGTGGCGTTCGGCATGTGCGTGTGGAACGCCGCCCGGGCGCGCGGGTGCTTCATGTGCAGCCGCGCGTGGATGTAGAACGCGGTCGCCTCCGGCTCGCCCGCGCCGTCCACCACGCGGCCCTCGAAATCGCAGACCAGCATGGAGGAGGCGGTGACCTCGCCGAAGGCCAGCCCGTAGGGGTTGACCAGGAACAGGTCGTCGCGGCCCGGCACCATCAGCGAGAAGTGGTTGCAGATCCCCTCGGACAGCCCGTGCAGCGCGGCGACGCGCAGGCAGGCGGCGAGGTCCTCCCGCGCCGTGCGCAGGACGGCAGGGTCGATCGGGGCATTGCGCAGGATGGAAGGCGGCGGGGCGGCGAGCGTCTGGGCCATGTCGGTCTCCGGCGGAAGTCCGGATCGTCCTTCGCCGCCGCACGCGGATCAAGCCGGCACGCAAAAAGGGCGCCCCCTCGCGGAGGCGCCCTTTCGTCGGCCCGGCGGGACGGGGGGATCAGCCCACCGAGGCGCCGTCGTTGAACTCGAAGCTGCCCGACAGGTTGAACGGGGCAGTCTGGTCGGTCATCTGGCTGGCCGGCTGCGTCTTGATCTCGCGCCAGTCGCCCGTGGTGGCGACACCCTCGCCCTCCGCCAGCGCGGCACCCGCGATCCCGAGGGTCAGCGCAGCCGCCAGAATGGTCTTGATCATCATCAGTCTCCGTTTTCGTCAGCGCGGGGCGGAACCGCCCGTCTCGCGTCGCCCCGATATGCGCCGCGGCCCCCATCCACACGACGCCGCAGTTCGGATTGAAATTATCCATCCGGTCGATGTCACGCCCGCGCGACGCGGGGTTGCGCGCTTGGCCGGCTCGCGCCATGGGCCCGGCCATGTCCCCTCGCCCGCTGCTCCGCCTTAAGCCCGGCCACGACCGCCGGGTGAAATCCGGCCATCCCTGGGCCTACAGCAACGAGATCGCGATGAAGCCGGAGTACCGCGCCCTGCCGCCCGGCGGCGTGGTGCGGCTGGAGGCGGATGACGGCACGAAGCTCGGCGCCTACGCCTTCCATCCGCACTCGCTGTTCGCGGCACGCAGGCTGGACGCCGATCCGGACGCGGCGATCGACGCCGCCTGGGTCGCCGCCCGCATCGAGGCCGCCGCCGCGCTGCGCGACCGGCTGGGCATGGGCGCGTATTGCCGGCTGGTGCATGCGGAGGCGGACGGGCTGCCCGGGCTGATCGTGGACCGCTACGGCGACGCCATTGCCATGCAGGCCAACACCGCCGCGATGGACTGGCTGCTGCCGGAGATCGAGTCAGCCCTCGTCGCCCGCTTCGCTCCGCGCCTGCTGGTCGCGCGCAACGATGCCGACGCCCGCGCCGCCGAGGGGCTGGCGCAGGAGGTGCGCGTGCTGCGCGGCGAGGACGCCTCGGCACTGGTGGAGGAAGGCGGCGTCGCCTTCCCCGTCGACCTGCGCGCCGGGCAGAAGACCGGCTTCTTCTTCGACCAGCGCGCCAACCGCGACCGCGTCGCGGCCCTCGCCCCCGGCGCGCGGGTGCTGGACGTGTTCTGCCACACCGGCGCCTTCGGCCTGCGCTGCGCGAAGGCCGGGGCCGCGTCGGTGACGCTGGTGGACGCCTCCGCCCCCGCGCTGGCGCTGGCCGAGGCGGCGGCCGCGCGCAACGGGCTGGCGGTGGAGCTGCGGCGCGGCGATGCGTTCGACGTGCTGGCCGCGCTCGCCGCCGAGGGCGCGCGGTTCGACATCGTGATCTGCGACCCGCCCGCCTTCATCAAGCGCCGGCAGGACCATGCCGCCGGGCTGCGCGGCTACGGGCGGATGGCGCGGCTCGCGGCCCCGCTGGTGGCCCCGGGCGGATTCCTCTTCGCCGCCTCGTGCAGCCATCACGCCGGGGCGGACGAGTTCGCCGGCCAGATCGCCTGGGGCATGCACCGCGCGCGGCGGGAGGGGCGGATCGTCTGGTCGGGCGGCGCGGCGCCGGATCATCCGGTGCACCCGCACCTGCCGGAAAGCGCCTATCTCAAGGCGCTGCTGGCGGCGCTGGCGTAACCGCCGCGTCGATCGCCCGCGCCAGCGCGACGTCGCGCGCGGACAGCCCGCCCGCGTCGTGCGTGGTCAGCACGATCGTCACGCGGTTCCAGACGTTGGACCATTCCGGGTGGTGGTCGTGCTTTTCCGCGAGCAGCGCCACGCGGGACATGAACCCCCACGCCTCGGCGAAGTCGCGGAAGCGGAACTCACGGACGATCGCGTCACGGTCCTCGACGGTCCGCCACAGCGGCAGCTTCGCCGGCAGCTCCAGCCGTTCGACATCGGTCAGGCGTGCGACCATGGCCCAGCACACACCGCCGCCCGCTTGACCGCAACCCCGCCGGCGCGCACCTCCCACCCATGGCCAAGTACCCGCCCTCCACCGAGGACATGATCCGCCTCGCCGAAGCGGCGCTGGCCTCCATCCCGCCGCGTCTCGCCGTCCATGTGCGCGGCTGCGCCATCCTCGTCGAGGACATGCCCGACGAGGACGTGCTGAAGGAGATGGACATCGACGACCCGTGGTCGCTGACCGGGCTCTACATGCCGGCGGGCGAGATCGCGCATCACCCGACCACGGTGCTGCTCTACCGGCTGCCGATCCTGCTGGAATGGATCGAGACCGACGTCGAGCTGGGCAAGCTGGTGCGCAACGTGGTGATCCACGAGATCGCGCATCATTTCGGCTTCAGCGATGCCGACATCGCCGCGCTGGAGGCCGAATAGCGCCTTCATGCAAGTTTAACCCGCGCGGCGGGGTCGTCCGCCTATCGGATCGCCGCCCCCGCGCGCCACGGCAGGCCGCGGGGCGGATGCAGATGCGGGGAAGACCATGGCCAACACGGACGACGCGGCGCCGGATGCCCAGGCGCGCGAGGATATCGGCAGCAATCCCACGACCCGGCCGCACCTTGCGGACATGATCACCCGCCGGCTGTCGCGCCGCGGCATGCTGGCAGGCAGCGCCGCCGTGGCGGGGGCCGCCGCGCTGGCCCATGCCACGCCGGCGGAGGCGCAGCGGGCGGGCCCGTCCTCGCTGACCTTCACCGAGCTGCAGCACCAGCTTTCCGAACGCGATGCGGTGGCCGAGGGCTACGAGACGCAGGTGCTGATCCGCTGGGGCGATGCGGTGCTGCCCGATGCGCCGCCCTTCGATCCCGCCGGCCAGACGGAGCAGGCCCAGGCGCAGCAGTTCGGCTACAACAACGACTTCATCGCCTTCCATCCGCTGCCGCGCGGGTCGCGCAATTCCGACCACGGCCTGCTCGCGGTGAACCACGAATACACCGACACGGACCTGATGCTTCCCGGCATCACCAACAGCCGCCAGTCGCGGCTGGGCGTGACGCTCGCGCAGGCGCGCACCGAGCTGCTGGCGCATGGCGGGTCGGTGATCGAGATCCGCAAGCAGGACAACCGCTGGTCGGTGGTGGCGAACAGCCCCTATGCGCGCCGCATCACCGGCGAGACGGAGATGCGCGTCTCCGGCCCCGCCGCGGGGCATGAGCGGCTGAAGACCTCCGGTGACCCGACGGGGACGCGCGTGCTGGGCACGCTCAACAACTGCGCCGGCGGCACCACGCCCTGGGGCACCTCGCTGATGGCGGAGGAGAACTTCAACTACTACTTCGGCGGCAACGCGGCGGAGACGGGCGCGCAGGCGGCGAGCTACCGCCGCTACAGCATCGTCAGGGAGCCGCAATACGGCTGGTACCGCACGATCGACCGCTTCAACCTCGACAAGGAACCGAACGAGGCGAACCGCTTCGGCTGGGTGGTGGAGTTCGATCCCTACGACCCCGCCTCGGTGCCGGTGAAGCGCACCGCGCTGGGCCGCTTCAAGCACGAGGGCGCGACGCACGCGATCGACCGCAGCGGTCGCGTGGTGTTCTATTCGGGCGACGACGAACGCAACGACTACCTCTACAAGTTCGTCACCGCCCGGCCCTGGAACCCGGACGACCGCGAAGCCAACCGCGACCTGCTCGACGAGGGCACGCTGTACGTGGCGCAGTTCCACGACGACGGGAAGCTGACCTGGCTGGCGCTGGTCCATGGCGAGGGGCCGCTGGTCGCCGCGAACGGCTTCCACTCCCAGGCCGACGTGGTGATCGAGACGCGGCGCGCGGCGGACCTGCTCCAGGCCACGCCGATGGACCGGCCCGAGGACGTGGAGACCAACTTCGTCAGCGGCCGCGTCTACGTGATGCTGACCAACAACAGCCGCCGCACGCAGCAGAACCTGAACGCGGCCAACCCGCGCGTGAACAACACGCATGGCCACGTGATCGAGCTGATCCCGCCGGGCGCGGGCACCGAAGCGGTGGACCATGCGGGCACCGAGGGGCGCTGGGCGATCTTCCTGATGGCCGGCAAGCCCGGCATCGACGCCGGCGCGCGCTACCACCGCGCCACCAGCAACGACGGCTGGCTGTCCTGCCCGGACAACTGCGCCTTCGACAGCAAGGGGCGCATCTGGATCTCCACCGACGGCGCGGGCGAGGCGGCGGGCGTCGCGGACGGGCTGTATGCGGCGGATACCTCGGGCTTCGGGCGGGCGCTGACGCGGCTGTTCTACCAGGCGCCGCTGGGTGCCGAGGTGTGCGGCCCGACGCTGACGCCCGACGACCGGACCGTGTTCCTCGCCATCCAGCATCCCGGCGAGGCAAGGGGATCGACCTTCGCCACGCCGGCGACGCGCTGGCCGGACTTCCGTGACGACATGCCGCCGCGGCCGTCGGTGATCGCGATCGTCAAGAAGGACGGGGGCGTGGTCGGCTCGTAGGGCGGGGCGCGTCTTCCGACAGACGCGCCGGCTTCGGCCAGAGGCAGGAAGCGTTGCGCAACGTCCCCTCTCCCGCCCGGCGGGAGAGGGACAGGGTGAGGGGGTCTGCGCGGAGGCGAAACCTCACCGTGGTGCTGGCGGAATGGACCCTCACCCCGGCCCTCTCCCGCAGGCGGGAGAGGGAGAAGAAGGGCCTCGCCTCGATCAGGGGAGAAAGCGCGGCGTTCCGCGGGCAAAAGCAACCCGCCGGGGCCGCGCCGTCGCGATCATCCCCTGCCGATGAACGGCATCTTGGTCGCCATCACGGTCAGGAACTGCACGTTCGCCTCCAGCTCCATGTCCGCCATGTAGGCGATGCCGTCGGCCACGCGCTCGGCGTTCATCGTCGGTTCCGCCATCGTGGTGCCGTTGGCCTGCGGCA
Source organism: Rhodovastum atsumiense (assembly GCA_037190665.1). Classification (GTDB taxonomy): domain Bacteria; phylum Pseudomonadota; class Alphaproteobacteria; order Acetobacterales; family Acetobacteraceae; genus JBBCJT01. The sequence continues at coordinate 7,965 of JBBCJT010000006.1, forward strand.
CGCCGCCGGCCATGCGCGCGGTCATGTCGGTCGCCGCGTTGCCGATGTCGATCTGGCCGCAGGCGATGTCGTACTTGCGCCCGTCGAGCGAGATCTGCCGCGTCAGCCCCGTGATGGCGTGCTTGGTCGCGGTGTAGGCCACGCTCTCCGGCCGCGGCACGTGGGCGGAGATGGAGCCGTTGTTGACGATCCGCCCGCCCATCGGGCGCTGGTCCTTCATGATGCGGTAGGCCGCCCGCGCGCACAGGAAGGCGCCGGTCAGGTTGATCGCCACCACCTGGTTCCAGGCATCGAGCGGCGTGTCCTCGAACGCGAAGCGCGCACCCATGCCGGCGTTGTTGAACAGGAAATCGAGCCGGCCGAATTCGGACTTCACCCGCGCGAAGGCGGCGTCGACGTCCGCCTCCTTCGTCAGGTCGGCGGCGTGCGGCACGATCCGGCCGCCCTGCGCCATGGACGCGGTCTGCTTCAGCGCGTCCTCGCGCCGGCCCAGCACCATCACCGTCCAGCCGCGCTTCGCGAGCCCCAGCGCGCTGGCCCTGCCCACGCCGCTGCCGCCGCCGGTGATCACCGCGTACCGATCCGCCATCCGTTTCCTCCGTCCCTCTGCGGCCGCGAACGTGCCGCGTGGCGATCGATCAGTCCACCAGGCAGATGTCGGTGGCACCCAGCGCCTGCATCAGCGCGCGGGCGCGCTCGGCCTCCGCGGGGTCGGTGGTGGTGACGACGAGCAGCCCGGCACCGGCATCCTGCTCGGCCTCCTCCTCGTCGGCGGCCTCGTCGATGGCGCGGGCCACCCGCATGCCGTCGCCGATGTTGCCCGCGCTCGCCGCGGTGACGGCGATGCCGGCGATCGCGCCGGCGATGCTCGCCTCCAGCGGCACGCCCTCATCGGTCCAGTCGCCGGCGATGATACTGGCCCGGTCGAAGCCGGCCGCCTCGAGCTCCGCGGCGGCGCGCTCCATCAGGCCACGTTCGTGGAAGACTGCGCCGATACCCTGCATCGCGACCTCCCGGCTGGATGACTTGCAGGGGCGCGGCGCGGCTGCCAGCGTCCGCCCATGCTGAACCTGACGGAGATAGAGGAGGCCGCGCGGATCGTCCACGCCGCCTTTGCCCCCACACCGCAATACGCCTGGCCCCTGCTGGCGGAACGCCTCGGGACCGAGGTCTGGCTCAAGCACGAGAACCACACCCCCACCGGCGCCTTCAAGGTGCGCGGCGGGCTGACCTATTTCGACCGGCTGCGCCGGCGGGGGAGCGCCGTGCGGGGCGTGATCTCGGCCACGCGCGGCAATCACGGCCAGTCGCTTGCCTATGCGGGCGCGAAAGCCGGCGTTCCCGTCCGCATCGTCGTGCCGCACGGCAACAGCGCGGAGAAGAACGCGGCGATGCGCGCGCTGGGCGCCACACTGATCGAGCACGGCGCGGATTTCGACGCCGCGCGGATCGAGGCGGCGCGGATCGGCGACGCCGAGGGCCTGACCTTCGCCCCGTCCTTCCATGCCGACCTCGTCGCCGGCGTGGCCACGTATTCGCTGGAGCTGCTGCGCGCGGTGCCGGATCTGGACGTGCTGTACGTGCCGATCGGCCTCGGGTCGGGCATCTGCGGGGCGATCGTGGTGCGCGACCTGCTGGGGTTGCGGACCGAGATCGTCGGCGTGCAGAGCGCGGGCGCGCCGGCCTACGCGGAGTCGCTCGCGGCCGGCCGCGTGGTGGAGATCCCGCGCGCGGACACCTTCGCCGACGGCATGGCAACGCGCATCCCCGATCCGGCGGCGTTCGCGATGATCCGCGCGGGCGTGGCGCGCATCGTCACGGTGACGGATGACGAGGTGGCTGCCGCGATCCGCGCGCTGTGGACCGACACGCACAACCTCGCCGAAGGCGCGGGCGCGGCCGCATTGGCGGCGGCGATGCAGGAGAAGGCGTCGCTGCGGGGCAGGCGTGTGGGCGCGGTCCTCAGCGGGGGGAATATCGATCTGGATCTGTTCAGGCGATGTGTGATGGCTTCGTGATAACCGGCGCTAGGCCGGTGGAGCGTCAGCCAGGCTGATACGGGCGGAGAGAAGGCCAAACCCCAGCACGCGCTCGTCAGCGCTGGTGCCGAGATCCTTCGGAGAGACCGGTGCGTCGATCTCGAACCGCAGCGTCAGCAGACGCCGTCCGCGAATGACCTCGGCGGGAATCCTGACCGATACCTCCGTCGCCAGCAATGAATCGGACGCCCATCGCTCAACCTGCCTGTCGTTGGCATAGATCGTTACGATCTGCCTGCCTGCTTTGGCACCAAACAGCACACAGGCGCATATATCGAGGGCAAGATCGGAATCAGGCAGCTCCGGGAGGCTGACACGCAGCTCCGCCGAATGCCCCTCGGCCCAACGTCCCCACTCCTCGGGCACTGACCATCCCCGCCCGAGATACGTGCTGGCCAGAGTTCCTTGAAACGCCAGGGTCTCACCCAGTTCATAGTCGAGCGGCAGGGCGCCCAGCGCGCAGCTCCGCGGCTTGACCGCGAGCGATGGGAAGCGCTCTGCCAGTGTCCGGGTTACCCGGTCGAATTCCGGCAGATACAGGCGCCTGAACCGCCGCTGGTAGCCGGGTTCCTCCTCATAGAGGATGAGAGATCGAAACTGGCTTCCGTCGTTCGGCGTGTGCGTGTCGTACCGCGCGACCTTGGTCATCCGCCGGGCGCGGTCGTGCAGGGCCCAGCTCAGATGGATCATCGCGGCCTCGACCGGCGCATCGGCAAGCACGAGGTCGTCCAGATGGAAATTGGGCGTATGTCCGGTTGTCTGGTAGCGGACCCGATCCGCCCGATAGAGGCGCCACTGCCGGTGCGTCTCCGCATCGTACAGGGTGTGCCGAAGGAGCTTTCCATCCGGGGCAACGGCGCACTCGTATCGCGGGAAGCTGTATGCGTCGACCTCGTCGATCAGGATGGCGTCGCGCACGAACTCCATCATCGCGGCCGACGGAAGCTCGTCGCAGTCGATCCTGAGGATCCAGCGGCTGCCGCATTGACGCGACATCGTCTCGACGATCTCGCCAACCCTCGAACTCTCGTTCCGGATAACCCGCACGTCGGCAGCGGCGCCGCGCGCAACCTCGAGCGTCGCATCGGCGCTCTTGTGATCCACGAACACCGTGACCGGAACGTCGAGCTCCCGCGCATAGAACGACAGAACGAGATCTATGTACGCCTGGGAGTTGATCGTCGGAACGATGATGGTCAGATCGGGAACTGACCGGGCACACACGATCGGGCAATCCTTCGCTGCGTCGTCATCCTTCAGGCCCGCCGCCACAGCAACGTGGCAGCGTGGCGGCTGGTCGAAGACCTCGTTTCAGGCTCCGCGCCAGAATGCCGAAAAACTTCCCGCGGCTGGACTGGCGCGCCATGATCGCAAAGGCCGGCTGCGACTCTGCACCCGACCGGAGGACGGATGGAACAGTTTAAGTACATCGGTGCGGATGGCAAGTTCGACTACGATCATTACCGACGCGTCCAGCAGGACGGCAATCGACGGAAGATCGACTTCCAGTGGGTCGATGAAGCGAGCATTATCTTCCTGTCCGCCGAGATCCGAAAGCGGATCGCCCTGCCGCGGTTCGGGATCTGCCATGGAACGCGGCGCGGGAACGAGCAGATGTGGTTCTCTCGCCATCTGGGCGACTGCGTGGTGATCGGCACCGAGATATCGGACACGGCGCAAGATTTTCCGCGGACGGTTCAGTGGGATTTCCACAATCCGCGCGATGAGTGGGTCGGCAGTGCCGACTTCGTCTACAGCAACTCATGGGATCACAGCTTCGACCCTCCCCGGATGTTCAAGGTCTGGGCCGATCAGCTGCGGCGCGGCGGCCTCCTGATTCTTGAACATACGCACTATCATCTGGAAGCGAACGAGCTGGACCCGTTCGGGGCGAATCCCGATGAACTGCTGCACCTGCTGCTGTCCATCGACGGCCAGCCGCTGGAGCTGGACACGACGCTCGTGGAGACACCAGGCATCATGTTCAACGGCACGCAGCACATAGAAACGACGTACGTGCTGATGCGAAGAACCTGACAGGGAAAGCCGGACAACAGCCGCGGTCGGGGCTGACCGTTATCTGGCGAGAATGCCGATAAGCTCCTCGCTGAAGGAGATCCGCTTCTCCCCGCCGTTATCGGCATTCGACCGGCCCGGCTTGTCCACGCCCGCATCCCAGGCGGAACTGCAGCCATCGACGATGCGGTCATGCAGCTCGGCGGTCACGACAGCGACGCTGTCGATCCAGGAATGCTCCCGCAACAGCTCCCTTTCCGATCCTTCGATGTCGATCTTCACCAGGGAGACGATGTTGCCGGCGGGAGAGTACTTCCGAAGGATCTCGTGGATGGTCCGCACGTCGACATCTTCCACAGCCACTGGTGACGCCTGATCCTTGGGGGCGCTCACCAGAGTATATCCCCACGCCCCTGTCTTGCGGGAGAAGAGTGCCTGCCTGGACCTTGCCCCGCCTACGGCAGCATTTACGGGGATGACGTTCCTGTATCTGCTGGTGTTCAGAAACAGCATCTCGAAGTTCGCACGATTCGGTTCGACGGAGATCACCGTGGCGTTCGGTATGGCGGTCGCGAACTTTATCGCGGCCGTTCCGATATAGCCGCCAAGATCCAGTATGGTGTTGGGCTTCTTCGTCTCAGCAAGAAGCTTGCATACATGGTCGAACTCGCCCCCGAGATTGGATTGGGCGACCTGGATATCCGGAGTGCCATCTCTGATCAGAATGTCTGTGCCATGGACATTCTCCGTTCTCACATATTGCATCGCCAGCTTCGCTGCGTCACCATGTGCTGGATATCAGATGAACGGCATCTCTCACAAAGCGCACGGCCGGCAAGAAGAACGTCGGTGGATGGCGTTCCCGATATCCATCGCGCGGCGATCTGAAGGATGACCTCGGAAACCGGCGATACCGACCATTACCTGCCGCGACCGGCGCCTGTCGCGCCCAGCCGCACCGCGCAAGCGGGCCTGTGTCTTCCACCAGCAGCATGTCGCGCGCCAGTCCGGCAAGGCCGCGTACGACAGGCGTGCAAATCCTGACGGAGCAGGCAGTGTCATTGCTAGTGAACAACGTCCGCCCCCTCGGCGGACACGCGACCGACGTGCTGGTCCGCGACGGGCGGATCGCCGCCATCGGCACCAACCTCGAAATCCCCCCGGGCACGCCCACCGAGGACGGCAACGGTGCGCTGCTGCTGCCCGCGCTGATCGAGGGCCATACCCATCTCGACAAGACGCTGTGGCACCTGAAGCAGTGGGTGACCAACGATGTCGGCCCGACGATCCAGGACAAGATCGACAACGAACGCCACTGGCGCGCCGCCAACGCGCATGATGCGGGCGAAGCCTCGCTCGCCATGGCGAAGCTGTTCCTCGCCAGCGGCACCACGCGCATCCGCAGCTTCGTCGATATCGACACCGAGGCGGGGCTGAAGCACCTGCACGGCATCCTCGCCACGCGGCAGGCGATGGCCGGCACGCAGGAGATCCAGGTCGTCGCCTTCCCGCAATCGGGGCTGATGGTGCGCCTCGGCACCGATGCGCTGCTGGATGCGGCCATGGCGCAGGGTGCGGACATCGTCGGCGGCCTCGACCCCTGCGCGATCGACCGCGATCCGGTGCGGCACCTCGACGTGGTGTTCGGCCTCGCGCAGAAGCACGGCAAGCCGGTGGACATCCACCTGCACGAGCCGGGCGAGATGGGCGCGTTCTCGCTGGACCTGATCCTGGAACGCACCGGGGCGCTCGGCATGGCGGGCAAGGTCGTGATCAGCCACGGCTTCTGCCTCGGCATGATCGGTGAGCGGGAGCGCGATGCGCTGCTCGACCGGATGGCGCGGCTCGACGTCTCGATCGCCACCACCGCCCCGCCCTCGCGCCCGGTGCCGCTCGCGGTGCCGTGCCGCCGCGCCGGCGTGCATCTGTTCGGCGGCAACGACGGCATCCGCGATACGTGGAATCCCTACGGCACGCCGGACATGCTGGAGCGTGCGATGCTGATCGGACTGCGCAACAACTTCCGCCGCGACGAGGAAGTCGGCTGGGCGCTGGAATGCGTCACCGTCGAAGCGGCGCGCGGGTGCGGGTTCACCGAGTACGGGCTCGCCGAAGGCTGCCGCGCCGAGTTCGTGCTGGTGGATGCGCGCAGCGTCGCGGAGGCGGTGGTCGCGCAGCCGGTGCGCAGGCTCGTCGTCTCGGGCGGGCGGATCGTCGCCCGCGACGGCAGGCTGGTCGCGGGGCTGTGACAGGCGGGGCCGCGCCGGCCCCGTAACGGCGACGATCCGGCAGGGGACGAAGGCGCGGGCACAGACCCGCCCTCACATCCCCTGACGGAGAGACAAGGCCATGACCAGCATCATCCGCGTTGCCGCACTCGGGCTCCTGCTCGCGGGGTCCGCCTTCGCGGGCGAAGGCAGCGCGACGCTGAACGACGGGCACACCGCCGCCCCGATGCCCGCGCCGTGGACCGGCCCGGCACAGATGACGACGCAGATGGGCAGCTACGTCTTCAATCCCGGCCTGCAGGGCCAGAGCTGACTCTCATGCCGGCGCGCCTTTCGGGCGCGCCGGCATGAAACCCTTCGCTCTCCACCCCGAGGGGGCTGGCGCGCTACGGCGTGATGGCCACCTTGAGCACGCCGTCCCGCTGGTTCGCGAACAGCTCGTACGCCGCTTCGATCTCGTCGAGCTTGTAGCGGTGCGTCACCAGCGGCTTCAGGTCGACCCGTCCGGACCCCACGACCTCCATCAGCCGGCGCATCCGTTCCTTGCCGCCGGGGCAGAGCGTGGTGACGATCTTCAGGTCGCCGAGCCCGGCCGCGAAGGCGCCGAGCGGGATCCGCAGATCGCCCGAATAGACGCCGAGGCTGGACAGCGTCGCGCCCGGACGCAGCACGCGGAGCGCGGATTCGAAGGTGGTCTGCGTCCCGAGCGCCTCGATGGCGACATCGACGCCGCGCCCGTCCGTCAGCGCCATGATCCGCTCGACGGGATCGTCCGCCTTGAAGTCCACGACATGATCCGCGCCGAGGTTGCGGGCGACCTTCAGGCGTTCGGGGACCGTGTCGACGCCGATGATCGTCGTCGCCCCCATCAGCTTCGCCCCGGCCACGGCGCACAGGCCGATCGGGCCGAGCGCGAAGACCACGACGGTGTCGCCGATCCGCACGCCGCCGCTTTCCGCACCGGAGAAGCCCGTGGACATGATGTCCGGGCACATCAGCACCTGCTCGTCCGACAGCCCGTCCGGGATCGGGCTGAGATTGGCCATCGCGTCCTTGACCAGCACGTATTCGGCCTGGCAGCCGTCGATGGTGTTGCCGAACTTCCAGCCGCCCATGGCCTTGAAGCCGTGCCGCGTGCCGGGGCCGTCCTGCGATCCGCAGCCGCACAGGCAGGCATAGCTGTGGCCGCTGGGCGTGATCGCACCCGCGATCACGCGCTGGCCTTCCTCGTAGCCGCCGACGGCCGAGCCCAGCTTCTCGATCACGCCGACCGGTTCGTGGCCGACGGTCAGGCCCCGCTCGACCGGGTACTCGCCCTTGAGGATATGGACATCGGTTCCGCAGATCGTGGTCGTGGTGACGCGGACCAGCGCATCGAGGGGCCCGACATCGGGAACGGGCTTCTCGTCGAGGACGATCCGTCCTTTCTCCACGAAGACAGCGGCCTTCATTTTCGCCATGGGGGTATCCTTTCGGAAGATGCTCCGCAGCAGGGAGGCATCGCGGAGCGGGGCAGCATGGGCGCTCTCACCTTCACGGCCCTACGTCGTCACGCAGGGCGTCGCGCGCAAGCGCGACGGCGCGTAGCCGGACAGGCCGGCGCGGATCGCGCGGGGTGTGAAGAAGAGATGGTTACGATAGCGCGCCGGAACGGTTGATGCGGGATCGACATCGACAGCGGGCGCTTCGACTTATCCAGGCCTTCGATGCGCTTCCGGGCTTGCCGCACGACGCACTGAAATGATCCAGACTATGCGGGTATCAGTAACCCGGATTCCCGGATCTTTGAAGAGCGCGCAGGCGCTCGCGCCGAGCTTCAACGCCTTCCGCGCAGCAAGATCATGATCGGGGACAACCCGGTCGATGCGCGCCGCTTCGGCGTCGTGAGGACTCCGTGATTCCGCTCAGCGGGAGGACGGCCGCACTCCCCGACCCGCCCATCCTGTCGGCGAGCATCGAAGAACACCCGGTCCGGCAGGTCCCGCAAGCGGCGCCGACCCTCACCCCGGCCCTCTCCCACAGGCGGGAGAGGGAGATGCCGCGCTTGCAAGGGCGAGGGAGAGCCGACCGCCTTACGGGCGGATGCCGATGGGAAGGTGATCGGCAAGGTCCGGCGGTATGATTGCGCCTTCATCTCCGCCGGCTCGGCCGGGCGAGGGCCGGGCCCGCGCCCGTCAGCCCGCGGTCACGCGGTCCGGTGGCGCGCCCGGGCCGCGCATTCGATCGCCGCGACCACCAGCGGTTCCAGCTCGAACTCCGAGACCACCCATTCGAGCATGCGCAGCTCCTCGGGCTTGGCGAAGTGGTCGGCCGCGACGACCTCGCAGGCCAGCGCATACGCGGTCTCGCGCAGCTTCGGATCGAGGGCCGCGCGCAGCATCTCGGAGCCGCGCCTCAGCCCGTTCTCGTCCCGCAGCAGGCTGATCGCGGTGTTCATCGCCGCGTCGAGCCGTTCGGAGGTGAAGCCGCGGAAGGCCGGCATGGTCTGCACGACCCCGGACATCACGCCGATCTCGCGATCCGTCATGCCGCCATCCGCGGCGGCGACCATCACCATCGTGCAGACCAGCGCTTCCTGCGCGCTCAACCCCGGCTTTGCCAGCATGGCCGCATCCTCGTTCTTTCGCCGCCCGACATGCCCGCACTCCGCGCGGGCTTCAAGATGCGAGGAAATCGCGCAGCGCGCCCGCCGTTTCCGCCAGCCCCGCGCGCACCGGCCGCACGCCGGCGGGAAAGGCCGACAGCAGCCGGCTGGGCGTGCGCCGGTCGAGCAGCACGAACACGCCGCGATCGTCGGCCCGGCGGATCAACCGCCCGAACGCCTGCCGCAGCCGCCGCCGCGCGGCCGCGTCGTCCCAGGCGGACGGCGCGCCGCCGGACAGATGCGTCCGCCGCTCCCGGTGCAGGATGTCGGGGCGCGGCCAGGGCACCTTCTCGAACACCACCAGCCGCAGCGCGGTGCCGGGCACGTCCACCCCGTCGCGCATCGCATCGGTGCCCAGCAGGCAGGAATCGGGCTCGGCGCGGAAGACGTCGACCAGCGTGGCGTTGTCCATCGCGTCCACGTGCTGGGCGTAGAGCGGGATGCCCGCCGCCTCCAGATCGGGCGCGATGCGCTGGTGCACGGCGCGCAGCCGGCGGATGGCGGTGAACAGTCCCAGCCCGCCGCCGCCCGCGGCAAGGAACAGCGTGCGATAGGCGCTGGCGAGCTGGGCGATGTCGTTGCCCGCCACGTCGGTGACGACGAAGCACCGCGTCTGCGCGGCATAGTCGAAGGGCGAGGCGACGGACGCGCGGATCGCGGGCGCGGGCAGGTGCAGCGCGCCGGTGCGCGCCTCCGCCGCGTGCCAGGCGGCCTCGGGGTCCGCCTCCGCGTCGCGCAGCGTGGCGGAGGTCACCAGCATCCCGTGTGCGGGCGCGGCCAGCGTGGCGACGAAGGGGATGGTGGGGTCAAGCCAGTGACGGTGCAGCCCTACATCCACCGTCCGCCCCTCCCGCCGGTCGAGCGCGAGCCACAGCACGTGGTCCGGCCGCATGCCGGGCTCGGGCATCGGCGCGGCGACGGCTTCCAGCATCGCCGACCACGCTTTCACCGGGTCGATGGCGCGGCGGCCGAGGGAGCGGCAGGCGGCCTCGATCCGCTGGCGGGTGGCGGCGTCCAGCTCGTCGGCCTCATCGTCCAGCCGCGCGGCGAGCCGCGATTGCAGCGCGGCGAGCGGCTCGGCGAGGCGGCCGAGCGCCCGGCGCAGCCGCCCCGCCGTGGCGGCGAGAGCCTCCGCCACCGGATGCAGGTCGCATTCGAGGCTGGCGACCCCGTCATCATCCTCCGTCCGCGCCAGCACCTGCCGCCAGGCGGCGCGCAGGAAGGCCTCGGTCGGGTTCTCCTGCCCCGGCTCGGTGCCGCCGAGGTCGGGCTGCTCGCCGGAGAGCCGGCCGGACCAGCCGGAGGCCGGCAGGGCACGCGCGGCCTGCAGCACGGCATCAAGCGGGGTGGACAGTTCGGGGCGGTCGGCGACCAGCTCGTCGAGCCGCCGCCGCAGCCCCCGCGCGCGGGACCGCCCGCCCTCGGCGCCCAGCAGCCAGCGGCGCAGCTCGGCCGCCTCCAGCCCCGACAGCGCGGCGGAGAAGGCGGCGTCCGCCGCGTCGAACAGGTGGTGGCCCTCGTCGAACACGTAGCGGGTCGGCACGGCCGCGTCGTCCAGCCCGCCCCAAGCCGCCTGCGCCATCACCAGCGCGTGGTTCGCGACAACCAGATCGGCGGTGCGCGCGCGGCGGATCGTGTGCTCCACGAAGCAGCGCCGCCAGTGCGGGCAGGCGGAGTGGATGCACTCGCCGCGCCGGTCGGCAAGGCCGGGCAGCACGCCGGGGAACAGTTCCGCGAACCAGCCCGGCAGGTCGCCGCCGTTCAGGTCGCCATCCTCGCTCGCCATCGCCCAGCGGGCGAGCAGCCCCAGCGGGATCGTCGCCCCGCCAAGGGCGGCGGCGTTCACCGCCTCCTCCAGGTTCAGCAGGCAGAGGTAGTTCTCGCGCCCCTTGCGCACGACGACGCGGCGGCGGCGCTCGGCGGGGTCGGGCACCAGCCGCGCCAGCTCCGCCTGCACCTGCCGCTGGAGGTGCCGCGTGTAGGTCGCGATCCAGACCGGGGCCTGGTTGCGCTCCGCCCACAGGCTCGCCGGGGCGACATAGCCCAGCGTCTTGCCGGTGCCGGTGCCGGCCTCGGCGAGGACCAGATGCGGCGCGCCCCGCGTCTCCCGCGGCGCGAAGGCAGCCGACGCGGCGGAGGCATAATCCCCCTGCCCCGGCCGCTGCTCCGCATCCGCGCCGACCAGCGCGGCCAGCCGCCGCCGCGCCTCGGCCGGCTCCACCGGAAACGACGATGCAGGCGGCGGGGGCGGGATCTCCTCCCATTCCGGCAGCCGCTTCCACACGCGCAGCGGCTCGGTCGACGGCGCGGCGTCGGGCCAGCCGAGCGCGGCGATGACCACCGGCGCCCAGGCCCAGCCGGCGCGGCCCATCTGCGCGGCGAGCGGGGCAGCGTCCCGGTTCGCGGGCAGCGCCGCACCGGCGGCCAGGTGGCGCAGCAGCGCCAGCGCGATCTCCGGCAGCAGCGCGGCGGCGTCCTCGGCGCGCTCCGGCGCGTCCAGCCCCAGCGCGAGGGCGAGGCCGCGCGGCGTGGGCGCGGCCGGCCGCGCCGGATGGGCGAAGGCGAACAGCTCCAGCAGGTCCCAGGCGGGAAACGGCCGCACGCCCAGCCGCCGCGCGGTGGCCGGCGCGTGCACCACGAGCGGCGGCGTGCCGGCGATCCGCGCGGCGGCAAGCGCCGTCGGCAGCGTGTCGATCTCGCCATCCGGGGTCAGGATCGTGGCACGGCCGGAACCTGCCACCAGCGCGGGCGCATCGGGCAGCATCAGGCGCGGAGTCGCGTGCTGCCGCATCGGCCCATATAAGGGCCGCCTTTCCGCATGCCGCAACAGAGCCGATGACCGACAGCCCCGAGTACGAGAATGTGAAAGCCTGGGAGAATGTGAAAGCCTGGCCGTTCGAGGAGGCGCGCAAGCTCGCCGACCGCCTCAAGCGCACCGGCAAGGGCGAGGCGCTGTTCGAGACCGGCTACGGCCCGTCCGGCCTGCCGCATATCGGCACGTTCGGGGAGGTCGCCCGCACCTCCTGGGTGCGCCGTGCGTTCGAAACCGCCTTTCCGGAGATCCCAACGCGCCTGCTCGCGTTCAGCGACGACATGGACGGGCTGCGCAAGGTGCCGGACAACGTGCCGAACCGGGAGATGCTGGCCCAGCACCTCGGCAAGCCGCTGACCGCGGTGCCCGATCCATTCGGCACCCATGACAGTTTCGGCGCCCACAACAACGCGCGGCTGCGGGCGTTCCTCGACGGATTCGGCTTCCGCTACGAATTCGCCTCCGCCACCGACTACTACCGCGAAGGCCGGTTCGACGCGGTGCTGCTGCGCGTGCTGGAACGCTACGACGCGATCATGGCGGTGATGCTGCCCACGCTGGGCGAGGAGCGGCAGGCCACCTACAGCCCGCTGCTGCCGGTCTGCCCGCGCACCGGCCGGGTGATGCTGGTGCCGATCGAGGAGCGCAAGCTCGATGCCGGCACCGTGGTCTGGCGCGACCCGGAGACGGGCGAAGCGGTGGAAACCCCCGTCACCGGCGGGCATTGCAAGCTGCAGTGGAAGGCCGACTGGGCGATGCGCTGGGTCGCGCTCGGCGTCGACTACGAGATGAACGGCAAGGACCTGATCCCCACCCGGATCCTGTCCGCGAAGATCGCCGAGATCCTCGGCGGGACCGCGCCGGACGGCTTCACCTACGAGCTGTTCCTCGACGAGAAGGCGCAGAAGATCAGCAAGTCGAAGGGCAACGGCCTGTCGGTCGAGGAATGGCTGACCTACGGCCCGCCGGAAAGCCTCGGCCAGTTCATGTTCCTCGCGCCGCAGCGCGCGAAGCGGCTGTTCTTCGACGTGATCCCCAAGGCGACGGACGAATACCTCGCCAATCTGGAGAAGCTGCGCGCCTCGCCCGATCCCGCGAATCCCGCCTGGCACATCCATGGCGGGGCGATGCCGAACGATGCCGGCAGCCCGGTGTCCTTCACCATGCTGCTGAACCTCGCCGTGGTGTCGAACGCGGAAAGCCCGGACATCCTGTGGCGCTACCTGCGCCGCTACGCGCCGGAGGCATCGCCCGATTCCTCGCCGCTGCTCGCCTCGCTGCTCGACCGCGCGGTCGCCTACTACCGGGACTTCGTGAAGCCGGCGAAGCGCTACCGCGACGCGACCACGGAAGAACGCGCCGCCCTCGCCGACCTCGCACGCAGCCTCGCCGCCGCCCCCGAAGGCGCGGACGCGGCGGCGTTGCAGGACATCTGCTACGAGGCCGGCAAGCGGCACTACCCGAAGGAGAAGCTGCGCGACTTCTTCGGCATGCTCTACCAGGTACTTCTCGGCCAGCCGGAAGGCCCGCGCTTCGGCGGTTTCGCCGCGCTCTACGGCGTGCCGGAGACGGTGCGGCTGATCGAACAGGCCATCGAACGTTCCGCCGACGCGGCGTGAGCAGCCGCGCGATCAGGCTGCTGCGCGACTACGGGCTGACCATCGTCGGTCTTGCCCTTCTCGCCGGCGCGATCTGGGTGGTGCAGGAGAAGTTCGGCAACCTGCGCCTGAGCGATATCGAGAGGGCGATCGAGGCATTGCCGCTCCGCGGCGTGATGCTCGCCGGCCTGTGGACCGTCGTCGCCTACGTGATCCTGACCTTCTACGACCTGCTCGCCACCCGCTACGTGGGCCATCCGGTCAGTTATCCGCGCGTCGCCTTCGCCGCCTGCTGCGCCTACACCTTCGCGCACAATCTCGGCTTCGCGGCCGTTTCGGGGGCCGCCACGCGCTACCGGCTGTACGCGCAATGGGGCCTGACCCCGATCCAGATCGCGGGCGTGGTGGCGTTCTGCTCGCTGACCTTCGGGCTCGGCGCGATGGTGCTCGGCGGCTTCGTGCTGTTCACCGAGCCGGAGGAAGTGCCGGGACTGAAGGAGCTGCCGACCTGGGTGAGCTACACGGTCGGCGTCGTGCTGTGGCTGGTCGTGTTCGGCTACATGATGATGAGCCGGTTCTGGCGGCGGCCGATCCGCGCCTTCGGGGGCGAGCTGCGCCTGCCGGGCTTCCGCCTCGCCGCCGCGCAGGTGCTGCTCGCGGCCGTGGACCTCGCGGCGACCGCGCTGATCTTCTGGGCGCTGCTGCCCGAGGTGCCGGGCCTGACCTACTGGAAGTTCGTCGGCGTCTACCTGATCGCCTATTCGGCGGGGCTCGCCGCGCATCTGCCGGGCGGCATCGGCGTATTCGACACCGCGATCGCGGTGGGCCTGTCGCCGTGGCTGGACGCGCCGACGATCTTCGCCGCCATCGTGGTCTTCCGCGCCTGGTACTACCTGATCCCGATGGCGATCGCGGGCGTGGCCTTCGCCGCCTACGAGATCTCGCTGCGCGGGCGCGGCATCCGCCGCATCGCGGTGTCCGCCGATCCGTTCGTGGTGCCGATCCTGTCCGGCTTCGCCGCCATCGCCGGCGCGCTGCTGCTGTTCGAGGGGGCGCGCGGCGGACGCAGCCATCTGATCGGGGACTGGACGCTGCAGCTCTCCAAGCTTGCCGCGAGCGTGGTGGGCGCATCGCTGCTGGTGATCGCCTGGGGGATGCTGCGGCGGGTCACGCTCGCCTGGTACGGCGTGCTGGCGCTGCTCGCCGCGGGCGTCGGGCTCGCGATGCTCAAGGGCCTGCCCTGGGGCGTGCCGGCGGCGCTGGTCGCGATCGCGCTGCTGATCCTGCCCTTCCGCGCCAGCTTCTATCGCGCTACGCCGCTGCGCGCGCAGCCGTTCAGCACCGAGGCGCTGCTGCCGGTGGTCGGTGTGGTGGCATGCAGCCTCGGCATCGCGCTGTTCAGCTACCGCAGCCTCGCCATCCGGGCGGAAGCATGGTGGGCGGCGCCGTTCAGTGCCGAGGCGCCGCTCGCGCTGCAGGCCGGGATCGGCATCGCCGGCGCTCTGCTGGTCTTCGCGCTGTACCGGCTGCTGCGGCCGATCCGGGTGCCCGAATCCGATTACGACGCCGCCGCGCGCGAACGCCTCGTCTCTCTGGGGCTGGACCGCCCGCCGCCCCGCGCTGACGGCGTGGTCTGGGGCGAGAACGGCAAGGCCGGCCTGCCCTATCTGCGGCTGGACGAGGTGTTCCTCGGCCTCGGCGATCCGGCCGGCGCGCCGGACGACCGCATCTCCTCGGTGTGGCTCTTCCGCGACCTGTGCGAGCAGAACGGCGTCGATCCCGCCGTGTGGCGCGCGGGGCCGGAACTGCTGCCGGTCTATGCCGATATCGGCCTCGTCGCCTTCGCGCTGGGCCCGGACGGACAGCCGCTGCCGGAAGCCAAGGACCGCACGCCGGAGGTGATGAACTACCTCGTCTGCCGGCCGGAGCGCGACCTGACGCGCCTGCTGCCGCTGCTGCCGGCGCTGGAAGAAGGCACGGTGGCGGAATCGACCGCCTGACGCGGCCACAATCGAGGAGGATCCGGCATGTCCACGCAGAAGGTAGCCATCGTCACGGCGGGCGGCAGCGGCATGGGGGCCGCGGCCGCGCGGCGGCTCGCGCAGGACGGTTTCGCGGTCGCGATCCTCTCCTCCTCCGGCAAGGGCGAGGCGCTGGCCGGCGAACTCGGCGGCATCGGCGTCACCGGCTCCAACCGCTCGAACGATGACCTGCGCCGGCTGGTCGACCGCACGCTCGACAAGTGGGGCCGCATCGACGTGCTGGTGAACAGCGCCGGCCATGGTCCCCGCGCGCCGGTCCTCGATCTGACGGACGAGGACTGGCACACGGGGATGGAGGTCTACCTGCTCGGCGCCATCCGCCCGACGCGGCTGGTGGTGCCGGTGATGCAGCGCCAGCGCGCGGGCGCGATCATCAACATCTCCACCTTCGCGACGTTCGAGCCCGACCCGGTCTTCCCGACCTCCGGCGTGTTCCGCGCGGGGCTCGCCGCGTTCACCAAGCTGGTCGCCGACCGCTACGCGGCGGACAACGTGCGGATCAACAACCTGCTGCCGGGCTTCATCGACAGCCTGCCGGAGAAACAGGAATTCCGCGACCGCATCCCGATGGGCCGCTACGGCCGGGAAGAGGAGATCGCGGCAACCATCGCGTTCCTCGCATCCCCCGGTGCCGGCTACATCACGGGGCAGAACATCCGCGTGGATGGCGGCATCACGCGATCGGTGTGAGGTGGGGCTCTGCCCCACGCCCCGGCAGGGCGCTGCCCTGCACCCGCAAGGGGCCACCGGCCCCTTGACCCGGGGATCCTTTAGAGGGCCTTCGGCCAAACCGGTCAG
>JBBCJT010000007.1:0-37668 GCA_037190665.1 Rhodovastum atsumiense
GGCAGGCGCGTGGTCTCGCGGCCGCCGATCTCGATGCGCCCGGTATCGGGCAGCACGAAGCCGGCGATCATCGACAGCGTCGTCGTCTTGCCGCTGCCCGACGGGCCGAGCAGGGTGAAGAACTCACCCTGCGGGATGGTCAGGGACACGTCCCTGACCACCATCTCGGCACCGTAGGACTTGCAGACCCGGTCGAGAACGAGCCCGCCCGTCATCCAAGAACCCAGCGCGACCACTGGCGGTTGACGCGGTCGCGGTTGCTTTCCCACCAGCCGGTATCGCGCACGAAGCCGACCTCGCGGGATTTCGGGCTGCCCGGCATGCGGGCGACCTGATCCGCCGGCAGCATGTCGAAGGCACGCAGGTTGGTCGGGCCGTATTGCAGGTCCTTCGCGTAGCCCGCCTGCACCTGCGGCTGCATCATGAAGTCGATCAGCTTCTGCGCGCTCGCCGCGTTGGGCGAGCCCTTGAACACGCCCAGCGCCTGCACCTGGATCATGTTCTGGTTCCAGTCGAAGGACAGCTTCGCGCCCTTGTCGATCAGCGTCTGCAGTCTTCCGTTCCAGATCGAGCCGAGCAGGACTTCCTTGTCCGAGAGCATCTGCGCCGACAGCGCGCCGGTGTCCCAGAACTTGCGGATATGCGGCTTGACGCGGGACAGCGACTTGAAGGCGCGGTCGAGGTCGATCGGGTAGATCTTGTCGAGCGGCACGCCGTCCGCGATCAGCGCGAATTCAAGATCCGGCTGCCCCGTGGCCATGTCGGCGAGCATGCGCGGGCCGGGGAACTTGTCCGCGTCCCAGAACTCCACCCAGCTCTTCGGGTGCTTGCCCTCGGCGAAGGTCTCGGTGTTGTAGGCGAGCACGGTCGCGTAGACGAAGTTCGCGACATGCGTCTCCTTGCGGTAGTCGGCGGCGACGTCCTCGACCTTGGTGCGGGTCCAGGCGCCGTAGTCGACCGGCGCGAGCGCGCCCATCCGCCCGAGCGTGACCAGCGGCCCGTCGCCGGTGTCGATCAGGTCCAGCTCCACGTTGTTGGCGCGGAACATCGCCAGCAGCTTCGCGACCGTCGCCGCGACCGGCATCACCGTGATGCCCGTCTCCCGGGTGAACGGATCGTACACGTGCCGGCGCATCACCTCGTCATAGGCGCCGCCGGGCGTACGCACGATGACCTGCCCGGCCGCGCGTGCCGGCCCGGCGATGACGAGAGGTGCCGCAAGCGCCGCGCCGCTCAGATACAGCGCACGGCGGCGGGTGATGATGCGGTTGCCAAGTCCCTGTTTCATGTTCGTCGTCCCTTGTTTTCGTTCCGCGTCAAAAGCGCGTCGGCGCGAAGGGGGCGGGGTCGATCGGCGGTGGCCGCCCCGCGACCAGATGCGCCACCAGCTTGCCGCTTGGCGGCCCGCCCGTCATGCCGAAATGGCTGTGCCCGAAGCACAGGAACAGGCCCGGATGCCGCGCAACCGGGCCGAGCACGGGCAGGCTGTCCGGCGTGGACGGCCGATGGCCCATCCACAGCTTCGGCGGCTCCGACTGTAAGCCGGGGAACAGCTTCTGCGCATGCGTGTGCAGGATCGTCGCGCGCCGTTCGTCCGGTGCGGCGTCGAGCCCGGCGATCTCCACGGTGCCGGCGACGCGGATGCCTTCCTCCATCGGCGTCATGCCGAAGGCGCGGCTCTTGTGCAGGATCGGCAGGCGCAGATCGACCGAGGGCCCGCGCAGCATCGCGTGATAGCCGCGCTCGCTCTCCAGCGGCACGCGCACGCCGAGCGGGGAGAGCAACTGCCCGGACCAGGCGCCGGCGGCGAGCACCACCGCGCCCGCGCGATGGTTGCCGACATTGGTCATCACCATCCAGCCGCCGCCCGCTTCGGGGATCAGCTTCAGCGCGCGCTCATGCAGGATGGTGCCGCCTTCGGCGCGGAACAGCTCCGCCAGCGTGCGCACGATGCGCGGCGGGCTGACCGTATGGCCGTTGCCCGGCACCAGCAGCCCGCGCGTGACGTCGCGCGCGATGCCGGGGAACATCTGGCGGATGTCGTCCGCGCCGAGCGCCTGCGCCTCGATCCCGTGGCGGGTGCGCAGCTCGCGCTCGATCCGCGCGGTCGCGGTTTCCTCGGCCTCGTCCCAGAGCTGGACCTGGCCGGTCTGCCGGATCAGGTCGCGGTATAGCCCGTCGCCGAGCAGCGTGCGCCAGTCGTCGAAGGCGGAGGCGTGCAGGGCGCGCATCGCATTCGAGACCGCGTTCACCCGCGACATGCGCCCGGCCGCGATCCAGCGCGTGAGCCACGGCGCGGCTTTCGGCAGGTAGGAAGGGCGCACCGCCAGCGGGCCGAGCGGATCGGCGAGCCAGCCGGGCACCTTGCGCAGCATCCCCGGCAGCGCGACCGGCACCACGGTGTTGGCGGAGATCAGCCCCGCGTTGCCGAAGGAGGCACCACCCGGCGAGGGCAACGGGTCGATCAGCGACACGGTCCGGCCCATGCGCAGCAGGTTCAGCGCCGCGGACAGGCCCGCGACGCCGCCGCCGATGACGATGTCGCCCGCGCCGGTCATCCCAGATGCGCGGTAGCGATGATTTCGATGCGCATGCCGGGTGCGAGCAGTTCCTTCACCACCACCGTGGCGCGGCAGGGGAAGGGCTCGGTGAACACCTCGCGCCACACCGCGTTCATCGCCGGCGCGTCGGCACTGTCGGTCAGGTAGACCTGCACCATCATCACGTCGGCGAGCGACCCGCCGGCGCCCTCCATGGCGAGGCGGAGGTTGTCGAGCGTGCGGCGCGTCTGCACGGTGATGTCGCCGCCGACGATCTCGCCGGTGTCCGGGTTCTTCGGGATCTGCGCGGTGAGCACCAGCGGCCCCTTGCGGACCACGCCGGAGATCGGACCCTTGGACGGGATGAGCTTGCTGCGGACGACCTCGAACATCGTTCAGACTCCGATCTCGTTGACGATCAGGGCACGGGGCAGTTGCGTCAGGCGTTCACCGCCTTCCGCACCGACCAGCACCGTTTCGCTGATGGAAACCCCGGCGGCCGAGGCATAGAGGTGGAAGACCATGTTCTGCTCCACACGCCAGTCGGAGTGCGGATGCAGGATGCGGGTGAAGTCGCTGGTGCGCGGCGTCTGCTGCGCGTACAGGCCCAGCGTGTAGCCGGTGATGTTGTCGTAGCTCGGCCGCAGCCCGGCACGGATCACGCCCTCGCGCAGGATCGCGTCCACATCGCGGCCGACCGCGCCGGGGCGCAGGGCGGCGATCTGCCGGTCCTGCAGCGCGACGAGGGTCTGCGTCGCCTCCACCAGCGCCGGCGCGGGCGGGCCGAGGCTCACGCAGCGCATGATGCGCGCGCTGTAGCCGCCGATGCGGGGCGTGAACTCCAGATGCACCAGATCGCCGGCCGCGAGCGGCGCGTCGCTGAGATGCCCGTGCAGGAAGTCCCAGCCGCTGCCGGCGGTGATCGGCCCGGCCGGGCTCGGGTCGCCGCCCATCTCCACATAGGTGGAGACCGCGATGCGGGCGGCGTCGCGCTGCGATCCGCCGGGGACGCAGGCGGCGGCGGCGCGGCGGATGGCCTCGTCGCAGATCGCGGCGGAGCGGCGCAGCACCGCGATCTCGGCCGGCGACTTGATCAGCCGCAGCTCGTTGACGACCGGGCCGGTGTCGACCGGGCGGAGGTTCGGCAGCACCTCCCGCAGGCGGGCGAAGCGGCCCACCGACATCGCGTAGGACTGGAAATCGAAACCCAGCTTCGCTTCCGCGAGGCCGCGTGTGCGCAGCGCCTCGGCGAGCACCGGCATCGGGTCTTCCCAGTCGCGGTAGGTGAGCACCGTCTGCACCCAGCTCCTCTGCTGGCACGGTGCCGCATCCAGCGCGCGGATCAGGATGAAGGGTTCGCCGTCCAGCGGCACGACGAGGCAGCGCCAGCGGTTCAGCGAACTGCCGTAGCCGCCGATCCAGATCATCGCCTCGATCTCGTCGAGCAGCACCGCCTCGACACCGATCGCCGCCATGCGCGCGCGAAGTGCTGCCAGCCGGTCGGCGTATTCCTTGGCGTCGAAAGCGCTCATCGTGCGGCCCTCCAGCCGTCGCGCCAGTCGCGGAGCTGGTAGGACAGCCCCACGAACGGCAGGAACCAGGGCGTGCCCGTGTAGCCGGGCTTCGTCGGGAAAGGCAGGCGGGAGAAGGCGGACGGCCGGTTCGCCGTGCCCAGCACCTGCCGTGCCGCGCAGCGGCCCAGATGCGTCATCGTGACCACGCCCGATCCGTTGCACGCGAGCGCGTAGTGCACCCCGTCCTGCACGCCGACATGCGGCAGGTAGTCGAACGCGAAGGCGACGTTGCCCTTCCAGGCGTGGCTGATGCGCACGTCCTTCAGTGCCGGGATCAGGCCGGTGAGGAAGTGGTGCAGCCGCGCGCCACCGCGCGTCGCGTCGGCATCGACGAAGCTCGCACGGCCGCCGAACAGGATGCGGGTGAAATCCGGGGAAGGGCGGAAGTAGTAGAGCACCTTCTTGGTGTCGCCGTAGACGCGCAGGTTCGGCAGCACGGCGCGCACGCGCTCCTCGCCGATCTGCTCGGTGGCGATCATGTAGCTCGCGACCGGGATCAGGCGGCGGCGGTGCCAGGGCGTGGCGGTGCCGGTGTAGCCGTTGGTGGTGATGACCACCTGCTTCGCGCGGACGGGGCCGTGCGAGGTATCGACCCGGTGCGCATCGCCATCCCGGACGACGCCGGCGACGGACACGCCGCTGCGCAGCGTCGCGCCGCGGGCGAGCGCGGTCTTGGCGAGGCCCTGCGTATACATGCCCGGATGCAGCGACCCCGCGCGGGTCAGCCGCATGCCGCCGTGGTACAGCTCGGTCGCGATCTCGGTGTGGACGTCCTTGCGTTCCAGGATCTCCGCCGTCTCGCCACCGGCCCGGTTGAGCATCTCGGCCCTGCGCTTCAGCACGTCGAGCGCCTTGGGCGCGTGCGCGCCGACGAAGCGGCCGCAGCGGCGGTAGGAGCAGTCGATGCCTTCCTCGGTCAGCACCTGCTCGAAATCCTCGAAGGACTGCTCCGCTTCCTCGAACATCTCGTCGAGCAGCTTCGCGTCCAGCGTGTATAGGTCCGACCGCGCGCGCCCCAGCCCGCCGCCGCCCGACAGTGCACCGCCGTTGCGGGAGGACGCGCCCCAGCCGATGCGCTCGCGGTCCAGCACCAGCGCGCGGATGCCGGCGCGGCCGAGCTCGATCGCCGTGGACAGCCCGCCGATACCGCCGCCGATGATCGCGACATCCACCGCTTCGGGCAGCGGCGCTTCCTCCGCCTCCGTCGGTGGCGCGAGGTCCCACCAGTAGGGGCGTTCGACGAAGCCGGGGGCGAGGATCGGGTTGTCGACCATCCGGCGAGGCTGACGCGCCCCGCCATCCGTTGCCAGACCGGTTTCGGTTATGGCGTCCGAACGCTGGTTATGCTGCGGGTGCGAGACCGGGAATGGGCTCGGCGAGGATCGAGGCGGCGACGTCGCCCAGCAGCCGCAGGAAGGATGCGCGGTCGAAGGCGCCGGTTTTCCCCTCAGCCCAGATCGCCCGGTATTCGTGGTGGATGGCCGGCGCGAAGCTCCGCGCGACCAGCCCGCGCGCGAGATAGGGGCGGGCCGCGAAAGCATCCGCGAATGTGATGCCGACGCCAGCCATCGCCATGCCGACAGCCGCCGCGATCAGTGGGCATTCGGCGATCTCCAGCGGCCGCACGCCTTCGTCCTGCAGCAGCCGGTCGATCGGCGCCTGCCGGCCTTCATGCCGGGAGGACGCGATGTAGGGCTGGTCCTGCAGGTCCGCCGGACGGATCGTATCGCGCGCCGCCAGCGCATGGCCCGGCGGCAGCACGCAGAACAGCCGCGTGCGGGCGATGCGGATGCCGCGCACGCCGGGCACGCGCGGCGCCTCGCCGGTCAGGCCGATCTCGGCGCGGCGCGATGCGGTCATCGCCATCACCCCGCCGGCATCGCGCGTGGTCAGCGCGATGCGCTCCGCGCCCTCCCGCGCCAGCCAGGCGCGAACCACGGGCGGCACCAGCTCCTGCGCCAGCACGGGAAGGGAGGCGACGACGATACGGCGCGGCTCGTCGGCGCGCAGCCGGTCGAGCAGCCGGCCGATCTCCTCCATGCCCATGAACAGCCGCTCGGTCTCCTCGAACAGCGCCATGGCGCGCTGCGTGGGAACGAGCCGGCCGTGCAGGCGGTCGAACAGCGCGAAGCCGCACGCGACCTCTGCCTGGCCCAGGATCTTGCTGACCCCGGGCTGGCTGAGGCCGAGGATGCGCGAGGCGCCGGTGACGCTGCCGCTGCGGATGACGGCGCGGAAGACCTCGATCTGCCGATGCGCCAGCCGCGCCACCGGAGCCGCCTAGGCGACCTCGCAGATATCGAGGATCGCCAGCATGTAGATGCGGATGGCGTCGAGGTAATCCACGATGTCCACCCGCTCGTCCGGCATGGTGTTGTAGCGCCCGCCCGGACCGCAGACGACGCCTTCCATGCCGGCACGGTGCAGCAGGTGGCTGGCGTCGGTGCCATAGAAGCCGGGCGGCGTGATGGCGCCGGTCGGCTGCTTCTCCCCGCGCACGGCCTCGTAGGCGGCGTTGACCACCTTCACGATCCGTGCGTCCTTCTCCACCTCGAACGGCGGCATGGACGGCCGGTCCGCATCCTCGCGCGGGATCAGCACCGCCTTCAGCCCCGGCCGCCGCGCCTCCAGCTCATCGAGCACGCGGCGCAGGTCGGCCATCACGCCCTCCCGCGTCTGGCCGGGGGCGTAGCGGGCGGAGCCCTTCAGCCGCGCGAAATCCGCCACCTGCGGGGCGCGCCATTCGTGCAGGTCGCGCCCCAGCGCGGCATGCAGCACGCCGACATGGCCGCGGTTGATGGAGCGGTGTTCGTCGCTCAGCGCGCCGGAGAAGGTCATGCCGTTGATGATCGGCGCCAGCTCGCAGGCCGCTGCCAGCGCATCCACCGCTGCCTCGCGCTTCGACAGGTGCCGCGTGTCGCCGGTCAGTTCGATGCTGAAGGACCCGCCGCCGGCGTGCATCGTCAGCGCCTGAAGATCGGTCGGCTCGGTGTTGATGAAGTAGTCCGCGCGTAGACCCTGGTCGATGAAGGCGACGGTGCCGACGCCGCCCTGCAGCTCGCCGATCACGAAGGTGAGGATCACATCGCCGCGCAGCTTCACGCCGGCGTCGATCAGCGTCTTGACCGCGCAGAAATACGCGGCGTCGGCGGACTTCATGTTGGATACGCCGATGCCGTAGATGAACTTGTCGTCCACCTTTCCGCCCCAGGGATCGACCGTCCATCCCTCGGTCGCCGGGTTGGTGTCCACGTGGCCGTTGAACATCAGGCTCTTGCCGCCGCCGGTGCCCTTCCAGCGACCGATCGCGTTGATGCGCGTGCCCTCGACGGGCGCTTCCTGGGCGTCCAGGCCGATGGCGCGCATCTGCTGCACCATGAAGCGGACGAGTTCCTTCTCGCCCTCCGTCTCGGTGTAGCTCTTGTGCTGCGCCATCCGCGAGATGAAGTTCAGGCAGAATTTCTCGTCGATACCGGCGAGCAGCTTGGCGCGATCCATTGGGGTCCCTCCTTCGTCGTCAAACGCCGGCCGGTGTCGGCACGGCTTGCAGCAAGGCGCGGGTGTAGTCGTGGCTCGCCGGCCCACCGAGCGTCCCGGCATCCGACAGCTCCACCAGCTCGCCGCGGTACATCACGGCGATGCGGTGCGCGATCTGGCGCACCAGGTTCAGGTCGTGGGTGATGAACAGGTAGGCGGTGCCGAGCCGTTCGCGCAGCCTCAGCAGCAGCGCGATGACCTGCGCCTGGATCGATACGTCGAGCGAGGAGGTGATCTCGTCGCAGATCACCAGCGACGGGCGGGCGGCGAACGCGCGCGCGATGGCCACGCGCTGCGTCTCGCCGCCGGAAAGCTGGTGCGGGTAGCGTCTGGCGTAGGAGGCGGGAAGCTGCACCTCCTCCAGCAATGCGGCGATGGCATCGCCGCGGCCGACGCCCTCCGGTGCGCCGTACAGGGCGAGCGGACGGGACAGGATGCGCCCGATGCTGTGACGCGGGTTGAGCGATGCGTCGGGGTGCTGGAAGACGATCTGCACGGCGCGGCGATAGGCGCGGTCCATCGCCGATGTGCGCTCGATCCTGCGCGCGCCGAGGCGCACCGCACCCTCGAACGGGTTCAACCCGGCGAGCGCGCGGGCGATGGTGGACTTGCCGGACCCCGATTCACCGACCACGCCCAGGATCTCCCCGGGCCGCACCAACAGGCTGACATCGCGCGCGCCGGTGGTCTGTGGCGCGCGGCGGAACAGGCTCGGCCGGCCGTAGCGCACGGTCATGTCCTCGGCCGCCAGCAGGGGGGCCGCCGTCGTGTCCGGCGTGTCCGCGACCAGCCGCACGTCCGGGCGCGGCACGGCTGCAACAAGGCGGCGGGTGTAGTCCTCGCGTGGCGCACGGAACACCTCGTCGGCGGCGTCCTCCTCCACGACGCGGCCGCGATGGAGCACGGTGACGCGATCCGCCACCCGCGAGACCAGCGCGAGGTCGTGCGAGATGTAGAGCGCGGCCACGCCGGTCTCCGCCTGCAATTCGGCGAACAGGTCGAGGATCTGCCGCGCGGTGATGACGTCGAGCGCGGTGGTCGGCTCGTCCAGCAGCAGGCATTCGGGTTCCGCGGCGAACGCCGACGCGATCACCACCCGCTGCTTCTCGCCACCCGAGGCCTCGTGCGGATAGCGCCGCAGCATCGCCGCCGGGTCGCGCAGGCCGACGCGGACCAGCAGCGCCTCCGCACGGTCGCGCGCCTCCGCGCCTCTCAGCCCCTTGTGGCGGGTCAGCACCTCGATGAGCTGTTCGCCCAGCGTCAGCGTCGGGTTGAGCGAGGCGGACGGGTCCTGGAAGACCATGCCGATGCGCGCGCCGCGGATCTCCCGCATCTGCGCCTGCGAGAGGGTGCGCAGATCCGTCTCGCCCAGCCGGATCGGCCCGCCGGCCTCGACCGCGCCGGCCGGCAGGTAGCGCATGATCGCATAGGCCAGCGAGGTCTTGCCGGATCCGGACTCACCCACCACGCCGAGCACGCGCCCGCGCGGGATGGCGAGACTGACGCCGATCAGTGCCTGCGCGCCGCCGGCATAGGTGAGCGAGTAGTCCGTGACCGAGAGCACGATGCTCATGTGCGCGGGTTCAGCGCGTCGCGCAGCCCGTCGCCGAACAGGTTGAAGGCGATGGCGACCAGCGCGATCGCGAAGCCCGGCACGATCATCATCCACGCATTGCGGAACAGGTAGGGCCGCGCTTCCGCCACCATCAGCCCCCATTCGGAGGAGGGCGGCTGCGCGCCGAGGCCGAGGAAGGACAGCGTCGCCAGCGCCATCACCGCGAAGGCGACGCGGATCGTCGCCTCGACCACGATCGGCCCCACCACGTTGGGCAGCATCTCCCGCAGCACGATGTACCCGCTGCTCTCTCCGCGCGCGATGGCGGCGGCGACGTAGTCCTGCCGGCGTACCGTGAGCGCGACGGAGCGGGTGACGCGCGCCATGCCGGGGGTGAAGGCGATGCCGATGGCGATCAGCGCGTTCACCCCGCTCGCCCCCAGCACAGTGACGATGAGCAGCGTGAACAGCAGGTTCGGGATCGCCATCACCGCATCGACGATGCGCATCAGCACCTCGTCCACCAGCCCGCCGAGGAAGGCGGACAGCGTGCCCAGCACCGCACCGGCTGCCGTGCCGAGCAGCGTGGCGGCGAGCGCGTAGAACAGCGTGGCGCGCGCGCCGGCCAGCAGGCGCGAGAACAGGTCGCGGCCGAACTGGTCCGTGCCGAGCCAGAACGCCGCACTCGGCCCGCCGAAGCGGGCGCGCGGGTGGAACTGTTCGGGGCTGTAGGGCGCGATCGAGGTGCCGGCGATGGCCATCACCAGCGCGGCGAGGATGATGGCGAGACCGATCGCGCCCTGGGGCGTGCGCAGCAGGCGGCGGAGCAGGTCAGGCATAGCGGATGCGCTTGTCGAGTGCGGCATAGGCGATATCCGCGCACAGATTGGCCAGTGCATAGGTCGTCGCCATGATCAGCGCGCCGGCCTGGATGGAGGGCAGGTCGCGCTGCTGGATCGCGACGATCAGCGCCCGGCCGATGCCGGGGAAGGCGAAGATCTCCTCCACCACGATGATGCCGCCGAGCAGGTAGCCGACATCGAGCGCGACGATGGTGATGGTCGGCAGCAGCGCATTGCGAAGAGCATGGCGGAACAGCACGCGCCTCGGCGACAGCCCTTTCAGCCGGGCGGCGCGCACGTAATCCGTGCCGAGCACGTCCACCAGTTCCGAACGGACCATGCGCGCCACGTGCGCGACAAGGATGACGGAGACGGTGAGCACCGGCAGCACCAGCCGCGACAGACCCTCGCCGAAATTCTCCGTCAGCGGCACGTAGCCGGTGGCGGGCAGCAGCCCGACCTCGGGGTGCCCGAGCGTGATCAGCACCAGCGTGGCGGTGACGAATTCCGGCATCGACACGCCGACATAGGAGCCGAGCCCGATCGCCACATCCGCCGGCTTGCCACGCCGCAGTGCGGCGATCACGCCGAGCGGGATCGCGATCACCAGCATCAGCAGGAGCGACAGCGCCGCCAGCAGCAGCGAGCGGCCGAGCGCGGTGAGCATCTCGCCCGCCACCGGCAGGCCGGTCTCCAGCGACGTGCCGAGATCGCCGCGCACCACGCCGCCGATCCAGCGGAGGTACTGCCACCACACCGGCTGATCGAGGCCGAGCCGCGTGCGCACGGCCGCGAGCTGTTCCGGCGTGGCGTTCTCGCCCAGCAGCATCACCGCCGCGTCGGCCGGCAGCACCTGCGTGATGCCGAAGACGAGCAGCGAGACGACCAGCACCGTGAAGACGATGCTGAGAAGCCGGCGTGCGAGATAGGAGGCGGACACGCCTCAGCCGCGGCGGGGCGCCCGTTCGGTCAGCCAGACCTCGTCGATGCGGTAGACGGCGCCGCGCGGGTGCAGGTTGAAGCCCTGCACGTAGTCGCGCTGGGCGGCCAGCAGATCGAAGAAGACCGGCACCAGTGAGGGAACCTCGTCATAGACGAGCTTCTGCGCTTCCCCGTACAGCGCGCGGCGGCGGTCGTCGTCGGCGGTGCGGCGCGCCTCGTCGATCAGCTTGTCGAAGGCGGCGTTGTTCCACTTCGTCTCATTCCACGCCGCGTTCGAGGTGTAGAGCAGGCCGAAGATGCCATCCATCGACGGCTGCATGTTGTACAGGCCGATATAGAACGGCCCCTTCGTCCAGACCTGATCGAGGAAGGTAGCGTGCGCCATGGTCTGCACGTTGATCGTGAAGCCGGCGGGCTTCGCCATCTCCCGGATCGCGACCGCAAGCTGGGCGCGGGTGTTCGGCCGGTCCGATGCGATCAGCGTGAGTTCCAGTCCGCGCGGATACCCGGCTTCTGCCAGCAACTGCTTCGCGCGCGCCATGTCGGGCTTCTTGGCCGGCAGCTCGCGGTTGAAGCGGTAGGCGCTGTTGACCGGCGTATCGACGCCGACAGAACCGAGCCCCTCGGCGACCAGATCGACCAGCGCCTCCCGGTCGAGCGTGAGCGATAGCGCCTGGCGCACGCGTACGTCGTTGAACGGCTTCTGGTCGCAGCCCATGATGATGTTGAGGAACTGGCCGGACGGCGTGCGCAGCGCCTTCACCCCGGCCGCGTTGCGCAGCCGTTCGAACTCGGTGACGCTGACGCTCAGCATCAGGTCGTTCTGCGACGAGATGATCGCGCCGGTGCGCGCGGCCGAATCCGGGAAGAGCTGCACCTCCACGCGATCCACGTAGGGCCGCTCGGGGTCGTAGTAGGCGGGGTTGCGTTCCATCACCGTCAGCCGCGACGGCTCGTAGGAGACGAGGCGGAACGGGCCGGTGCCGATAGCCTCGCGGTCGAGCCGCGCCATCTGACCGGACAGCACGGCGGCGGGGACGATCTTGGCGTTCGTGTAGGCGAACGCGACCGGCAGGTCGGCGTAGGCGCCCTTCAGCTTCGCCACGACGGTGAGGTCATCGACGGCGGTGACGCTGTCCACCGGGCCGATATTGCTGCGCGCTGGCGAACCGGTGGCCGGGTCCAGCATCGCGGCGAAGCTCGCGGCGACATCCTGCGCCGTCAGCTTCGAGCCGTCATGGAAGGTCACGTTCGGGCGCAGCTTGAACGTCCATTCCGTGAGCGTCTCGTTCGACGACCACG
This sequence comes from Rhodovastum atsumiense, assembly GCA_037190665.1. GTDB lineage: Bacteria > Pseudomonadota > Alphaproteobacteria > Acetobacterales > Acetobacteraceae > JBBCJT01. The sequence continues at coordinate 12,293 of JBBCJT010000007.1, forward strand.
ATGTCGCGAGGTCGGGCTGGGCCGACATGTCGGGCCCGAGCCGGGTGAGGCCGCTGTAGAGCATCTCGCCCAGCAGGTATTCGGGGCCGACGCGGTGTTGCAGCGGGTTCAGCTTGCCCGGTGCCTGATCCACGCTGACGCGCAGCGTGCCGCCCCGCCTCGGCGCCTGGGCGAGAGCGGACGTGCGGCCGAGCACTGTGCCGGCGGCGAGCGCGGTCGCCATGACAGTCCGGCGCGGCAGATGATGCGTCATCGTCGGGTCCCCTTGTCGTCGGCAGCACGGTCATTCTGGCCGAGGGGAGGCGGGCTTGAACAGGCCAACGAGTCTCACGGGACGATAGCTCAAAGCGTATGCCAACACTGCGCCGCGCAGGCGGATAGCGAAGATAATTCGCGCCTCAGCGAACGTGTATGCGTGAACGTATCGCGGCTGCGTAGACGCCGAGTGCCGTCAGGCACAGGGCGAGGAAACCCGCCGCGGTCAGAAGGGGCGCGGCCGGCGCGCCGGTCGCATCGCGCACGAAGCCGGCGAGGGGCGGCAGCAGGGCCAGTCCCAGGTAGACACCGTGTAGTGCACGCGGCCCGGCGTCCGGTCGTCGAGAGACGGAGATGGCGAGGGAGATGGTGATGTTCGAGGCGAAGGCGCGGTCAGTGCCGGAGAGGATCACATCGACCGCATCGGAAGCCCGGCAGCGTCGGTGGAGCGGGTGACGGGAATCGAACCCGCACAGCCAGCTTGGAAGGCTGGAACTCTACCATTGAGCTACACCCGCGTTCGGTACCCGGTGTCTTAGCACGACGGGAAAAGTGGTGGAGGGGGTTGGATTCGAACCAACGTAGGCGTGCGCCAACGGATTTACAGTCCGTCCCCTTTAGCCGCTCGGGCACCCCTCCGCGTGCCGCCGCACTATGCTGCCACGCCCCGGCTGTCAACGAAGCGAAGCGGCGGCTACAAGCGAAACCATGAAGCCTCCACACGGACGCCCGCCCGGCGGCGGACAGGGACGGCCGCCCCAGGGCGGCAAGGGACGCCCCGGCGGCAGCGGATTCGGCCGGCCGCAGGGCGGGCAGCCGCCGCGCCGGCCGGACGATCAGCGCGGCCGCGGCGAAGCCGACCACAACGGGCCGCGCCACGCCCGCGGCGAAGGACAGGGCCGGCCGTTCAGCGGCCCGCGGCCCGACCAGGGCAACCGCCCGCGCCGCTTCGACGATCGTCCGCCGCGCCGTCCGCCCGAGGAGGAAACCGCGACCTGGGCGCCCCGCCCCGGCCATGGCGGCGCGGGCGGGCACTGGCTCTACGGCCTGCACGCGGTCGCCGCGGCGCTCGGCAATCCGGCGCGCCGGCTGCGCCGGCTGGTGGTGACCGAGGAGGCGGAGGCCGCGCTGGCCGCCCGCGTGAAGCAGCCATGGGCCATCGCGCCGGAACGGCTCGACCGTGGACAGATCGACCGGCTGCTCGGCCGCGATGCTGTACATCAAGGCATCGGCCTGCTGGCCGACCCGCTGCCACCGCCGCCGCTCGCCGCCGTACTGGAACGGCCCGGCCCGCTGCTCGTGCTCGACCAGGTGACGGACCCGCGCAACGTGGGTGCCATCCTGCGCAGTGCCGCCGCGTTCGGCGCGGCCGGCGTGGTGGTGCAGGACCGCAACGCGCCCGAGGAGACCGGCACGCTCGCCAAGGCCGCATCCGGCGCGCTGGAGACGGTGCCGCTGCTGCGCGCGGTCAACCTCGCCCGCACGCTCGTGGCGCTGAAGGCGGCCGGGATCTGGACCGTCGGCCTCGATGCCGGTGGCGGCCCACTGTCGGGCCCGGCGCTGGCGCAGCGGCGCGTGGCGCTGGTGCTCGGCGCGGAAGGCGAGGGACTGCGGCGGCTGACCCGCGAGACCTGCGACGAGGTCGCCGGTCTGCCGATGCCGGGCGGCTTCGAGAGCCTCAACGTCTCCGCCGCCGCGGCGGTGGCGCTCTACGAGCTCGCGCGGCGATGAGCGGCTTCGACACGGGCAAGGCGGCGGATGGGCTGCAGGCCGCGCGGCGCGACCGGGGACGCATGGCGCCCGTGTCCGCCGCACCCCGGACCGAGGCCGAGGGCTACGCCACGCAGCACGAGATCGCTCGTCGTGTCGGCGCCACGCCGCCGGCCGGCTTCAAGATCGGGGCCACGGCGCGGCGGATGCAGGAGTATCTCGGCCTCGCAGGCCCGGCGGCGGGCTTCATGCCGGCTGCCTCGCTGCTGCGTGACGGAAGCCGGCTGAACTATGCCGACTTCGTCGCGCCCGGCGTGGAATGCGAGGTTGCCGTGCGCCTCGCCCGTGATCTGCCGGCTGGACCCTGCACGCAGGACGAGGCGGGCGCTGCGGTGGGCGAGGTCTTCGCCGCGATCGAGATCGTCGAGAACCGCTACGCCGACCTGAAGGCCTTCGGCACGCCCGCGCTGATCGCCGACCAGGTGTTCCACGCCGCCGCCGTTCCCGGCACGCCCCGCGCGGACTGGCGGACGGCGGATCTCGCTTCCGTGCAGGGGCGGCTGAGCGTCGACGGCGTGCTGCGCGACAGCGGGCATGGCCGCGACCTGCTGGGCCATCCGTTCGCCGCGCTGGCCTGGCTGGCGGGATCGGAAGCGGCGTCTGTCTTCGGCGGGCTGCGGGCAGGGCAGGTGGTCCTGCTCGGCAGCGTCACGCCGCCGGTCTGGCTGGACGGGCCGGCGACGGTGAGCGTGGCCTTCGACGGGTTCGAGCCGGTGTCGGTCTCGTTCGCGTGACGGCCCGTTAAGGTCTTGCCGGCATGGTGGGACGACCCGAGCGGCCCCGCCGCCATCCACGCCAGAACGGCCATTGCGGAGGGCGCCGATGCGTACCGCCGACTGGCACATCCTGTCCGACGAGGCGCGCCTGGTGCTGAGCCGGGAGGCGTTGCACGCCGCCGCTGACGCCATCGCGGACCAGGCCGAACTGCTCGCCGACGAGATCGAGACCGGCGCACTCGCCGATCAGGGCGGGGCGGAGGCGCTGCGCCTGCTCGCTGCGCTCGTCCGCACGAGCGGAGGGCGGATGCAGGTTCCGGTGGGCCATGCGTAAGCGGGGTGTTGAAGCGACGGCCCGCATCAGGGAAAAGCGGGATCGCGCCGGGTTAGCACAGCGGTAGTGCAGCGGTTTTGTAAACCGAAGGTCGGGGGTTCAAATCCCTCACCCGGCATTTGGTTTGAGGGGATTTCGTTCCGATACGGACCTTTCGGGGACTCGGCGGGGACTCGAAAGGTCGGGTTTCACCCTCGCCAGCCACACCAACTGATGAGCCAGCGGGTGATAGGAGCAGCGAGGCGCATTTCCTTCATAATCTTGGAAGGGGTTGACGCCATGGCTGCTGCCGGCTTCGAGTTCACAATTGGGAAGCGGTTGAGGCGAGCATGGGAGGGTTGCAGGGCTACCGATCTGCAACTGTGCCGAGGGAGAGATTTAGCACTCGCACGACGCGCCTTTTAGGCTACCGTCTTTGCAACCCTTACGCAGAACCCGCGTAGAGCGTTGTAAAGCGAAAGGAGGTAGGAATGTCTGCAGTCAATTTCGGCGCCACTGACGCAGCTTTCATGGAGCTACTGCGCTTGGCAAAGGGCGACCTCAGGCTTATCGAGCGTGCCTTCAGTGAAGCTCAGCAAGAAACTAACCAGAAACCAACCTGGGGCGCTGTTAAGGCGAAGCTGAGGGAGCTTGCAGAGGCGGATCTGGAAGCCGCTTAATAGTGGCAGGGGTAACTGCTCAAGCTTTAATATTACTTTTGGTGCTTTCGCCGGGTTTTCTTGCATTAGTAAGTTTTAACCTTTTCCCCTCCCTTGCCAAACTAGACAGCCAAAGAAGCATCCTAGTAGACACCGCTATATTTGTTGTCATCTCTTCGTTTTTGCATGTGTGCGTTGGTTACCCCTCTCTTTTATTTGTTGATGGCGCATCTCAATGTGATCTTGTAAGATCACTTTGGTTCATTTTTGCAAAAAGCCTAGGAAATCTGACATCGCCGACACCCAAGGCCGCCTGCGATCCTCACACCATTTTGCTTTTTGGGGCTTTTTATTATTTATTTTTATGTTTTTGGGCATTAATACTTGGGAGATTTGCAGCTAAGATAATTGCTCATTATCCTGATTTATTTATTTCTTTTTATGGATCTTACTTTCAGGTATCCCAAGAATCTAGAAAAAATATAGTAATGGCAACAATTATGACAAATATTGAAGTAGATGGGCTTATTGTTATGTATGAGGGAAAACTTCATGAAATTTCTCTATCCTCAAATAGGGCAATTAACTATGTTTGCCTTATGGGCGTTGAGAGATTTTTTATTAGCGTCAAGGGTGGAGATTTAGACGCTAATTCCAGCAAAAGATCAAAAATAGACCCTGATGAAGATCACCCATTTAGACTGCTAATACCCGGAGATAAGATTAACAATATTGGCACACGGACCTTGCAGGCGGAGGGCATTCCTCTTGCTGCTGATGGACCAGATCAGGATTTTAATTCTTTGGAGTTGGGTTTACTAAAGCTGATTAAGGTCTTGAAAAGGATGTGGCACTGGGCGTTAGCGCCTGCGAAGGCCGCAGAGTGACCTCGCCTCGATTGAACAATGAGCCGTTGGGTGAACTCCTGTACGCGCACACGTGCGTACTACGCGGAAAACCCGCCGCCAAGCTCGGCGCTATCCACCATCTTCGTCTATCAACCGCGCCAGCCTGAGCAGCCCCGCGATCTCCCGGCGGGCCTGACCACGTAGACGCGCTGCCTCGATCGCTTCGGCTGACCGCCGTCCGTGCTTCCAGTTCGATCGCCGGCTGCGCGCCAGACCTTCAGGCGTCTTAGGTCCCGTCGCCTTGCCGCCGTGCATCCGGCAGCGGCCGTTGTGCATTGCCGGCCCCTCGCAGGGAGTGCCTTTGCGGGTCCGGGCCTCGCACCGGCGAGCGGCGGCAAGCTGCGGAGGCGCATGGCTATCGTCGCTCACTTCGCCGTCTCCCCCTTCCGCTTCCGGCCGCCCCTCGGCCGTTCGACTGCACCCGTAACAACAGCCTGTCCGCCGTCGGACACCGTGACGTGCTGCACCACGACCGTCTGCCGCCCGCCGTTGCGGAGTCTTTCAAGGGTCAGGGAGGCACGCTGAAAGGTCTCCATCAGCCGCGCCCCGGCTGCGGTCATACGGGCTGCCTCGATGGACTGGACTTGCTGCCGGCCGGTCGTGTCCCAGGACTTGCACAAGGCGAGGAAGTCATTGGCCTTCCCCATCAGCTGCATGGCCACGGTGTGAGCCGCGGCCATCTGGTGGGCGAGCATCTTCTCCACCGAGTTCCGCGCCTGGATGGTCTCGGAAGTATCGACCCCAGCGCGAGAGCCCCGGCCTCGGCCGCAAGTTCGACCCGCCTCGCGCTGGCATCGGCAGTCAGCATGTCCGGCCGATTGCGCACCGTCTCCACGAGCCAGGGCCGGTCCTGCAGGTTCTCCTTCGTCCCGACGGCCAGTTCACCGCCATTGCCAGGCAGCAGCGGACCGGTGGCATAGGTCAGAGGGTCAAGCGCCTTGGCGGCCTGGGCTTCCATGTGATGCGCATCGCGATCCTCGTACGCGGCGCTGATGCCTCCATGCCCGGAATGATGACCAGGCAGGCAGGCGCACGTCGCGCCGGGCCGCCTTCCGCTGTTGGGCCGTTTGATTTCCCGTCGATTACTAATCAACTCAGAAGCGGACTTTCCAACCAATACGCGCGCGAGCAGACGCGCGCGCGTCGTCAGTCGCCGGGTTTGCGGTTCACCCCAGCGGCAAGCCCAGCCTCTTCCTCCATTCTCTTTCCGCTTCGGGCTTGATCCGGCCCCGCTCGATGGCGCGCACGAGGGCGGCTTCCCAGGTCGGCACCTCGTCCGGCGTAGGGCCCGCGACCCTCTCGAGATCCCGGACTGCCGCCTTCAGCAGCAGCGGCGCGGACAGGTGCGGCAGGAGCAGGTGCCACTCCTCCAAGGCTACCCTCAGCCGGTCACGGGCGTTGCGTGCAAGCGGGTCGCCGGCCTCGGCGGTATGGTCGAGCAGGCTGCAGTAGTGGACCCGCTCCCGTTCGCTGAACAGCCAGGACGGCATCGCAGGACGCTGCGGAGCGTCGGGGAGGCTTTCCAGCCGACGGGCGGCCCTGTCCGCGGCTTCCCAGCATTTGTGCAGGTCGCGCTTCAGTTCTAGGGCAGCGCCCCGGCTCTTGCCGCTCATGACGCGGTCCTTTCCTGGTGATGGGTTACAGTCCGCCGCACGTTCCCTTCGGACCGGTATCCGTCCGGCAGGGGATGGCAGGTGGCGCAGCGCCAGCCACGGGCATCGCCCCACCACTGCGTGCCCTGGCAGCAGGCGCAGTAGGTGCCGGTAGCGGGCAGCGATGTGGGATCGGCCCAGGACGTGGGGCGCTTACGGGCCGCCTCCAGCAGGCCGGCAACGGCCTGTGTCTGCTCGTGATCCAGATGCCGGCGTTCCGGCGTGCCCGGATCGGGCAGTAGTGTCGCGGCATCGGCGGCGATGGCATCTCGCTCGGCGGCATCGTCCGCGTCGGCAGGGTGCCACGGCGCGGATGAGTTTTCTGCCCCCCGCCCCGAAAAAGGCGAAAACCCCGAAAACCCATTCGTGGCATTCAACTCATTGATTGTGCTTGTGCTTTTGTGCGGAGTTTTCGGGGCTCCATTTTCCGAAAACCCCGAAAACCCCGCGGTCGATGCAGGAGGCTGAGGGTTTTCGCCTTTTTCGGGGTTTTCGGGACCGCTGGCGCACATCAGTGCGCCCATGGACCCGGCCCGGTAGGCCCCCGCCCAGCGGCTCATGACTGCGCCTCCCAGATCGCCGGGTTGGGGATGTAGTCACCTCGCGGACGCCCTCCGCGACCGCTCGTCGGCACAGCTGCAAGCCAGCCAGCGTGGACGAGGTACTCGATGGCGACCTTCACGCTGTCCGTCTCGCGCAGTCCGTCGAGACGGGCGGTGTCACGGACCTCCGATACGTTCACCACGGTCGGGCGCGTCTGGTGAATCCACCGTGCCAGCGTGCGCGCTGCGCGTTCCTCCTGCGGGATGGAGGCGTCGCCGAGGACCCGCACGGCCATCGGATGAAAGTACGTGTCCATCAGCTCCGCTGCGGCCAGGACCGCGCGCTCACTGATCTCGTGCGGCTCGGGGGCGGTCGGATCGCTGCACCACCACAGGTACTCCAGCACCAGCGCGAGGCGCAGGACGTGGCCCCGGGCCTTGCCGATCACACCCTTCATCAGCCCGCCGATCTGCTCCTCCTTCTGCTGCATCTCGCGGCCGAAGCTCTCCAGGGCGTGGGCTGCGGCATCCGTCAGCGCCGTGTTCGACGGGTAGAAATGACCATTGCTGTCGCGGGGCATTTCCAGATCGGCGAGCCGGATCAGGGCGGAGGCCGCGCTGTCGACGTCGGCGCTGGCGTTAGGTCGCGTGAACGGTGGGACGTGGTCCGGCCAGGCCCACAGGAAGCGCGACAGCAGGCCGTCATCAGCATCGGCAAGCAGGTCTGCCAGCCGGTCCGGCTGCACCGTGCCGAACAGCGCAAGGCTCAGATGCGGAATGTGGATGGGATCGGGCCGCTTCACCCGGTCCACGACATGCGAACCGCCGTTCCAGGCCTGGAGCCAGAACGGCCGATCGCTGCCGCCGTTGGCGTAGCGGCTCATGTTCAGGAACCACGCCGCCAGTTCGTCGTGCGCCGCGAGCAGTCCCTTCGGCTGGCCTTCCATCAGGGCCGCAAGAGCCTCGACGGTGGCGTCCTGTACGTTGGCGCGCGGTCGGACCGGGGCCGTCGGAGGGGTGGCGTCGTCCGGCCGGGCCGGCTGGGACTCGTCGTTCTTTATGGCCTTCCCGACATCGCGTTCCCATTGCTTGTCGATGGCCCTGGCGACGGCGGCCTTCTCCTCCCAGGCGGCGAGTTCGGCGGGATAGTTGCGGGCCATGTGTGCGGCCACGCGGGCGAGCACGGCGCCGAGCACGGCGCTCGCACCAGGTGACTTGCCGGAGGACGGATCGCCGACGCAGCACCCCCACAGGATCGGAGGTTCCCGCCAGCCTCGCCATGCGAGGGGCCAACGCGCGTTGCCGATCAGGGCGGACGCGGCGGTCAGCAGCGGCAGGGCCACATAATCCCCCGGCGCGTTCGCCCCTCGCGCGGCGTTACTCAGCCACAGCGACCAGAAATCCCCGAACACCTCCAGGGGCAACTTCGGCGCCGGGGCGCGTGTGCGACGGAGGATGCCCATCTCGGGCGAGCGGGAGAAAATCGCGCCGGTGGCAGCACTCGTCTCGTGCATGGTCCATCCGTCAGGCGGCATGTCCGCCCTCCCTGCGCTTGCGGGCGAGCAGGACGTCGTTGAAGTCGCCGGGCGTGTCCGGGATGGCGATGCGGACCTTGCGGCCTTCGTGGCGCCAGCGTGCCGCGGCGACCTCGGCGGCGTGTTCGCCCACGCCATGCGGATCCCGGTCGGCCGCGATCACCACGTCACGCACACTGGCCGGCAGGATGAGCCGCTCCAGGTTCCCGGCGGAGATGGCGGCCCAGGGCGGCAGGCTGAGCAACTCGCACGCGGCCAGTGCCGTTTCGATGCCCTCGGCGATCAGCAGCGGCTCATCGTCCAGCGGGAACAGAGGCACCACCCCGCCGTGGATCGGCCCCTTGCTCGCCCGCTGCGGTTCGACGCGGGCTTTGCCGCTGCCGTCAGAAGCAAGGAAGGTGCGATGCACGGCGACCATCTCTCCGGTCTCCGGCCGGACCACCGGAGCCAGCATCGCCGGCAGGCGGCCGGCCGACGGATGCGGACAATCCACGACGAACCTCAGCCGATCGCAGGCGGTCAGCGCGATACCGTGCGGGATGCCACGCGCCTCGATCAGGTAATGGGCGACGATGGTGCCGCGTGCGGGTACGGCGCGATCCCACCAGCGCAGGGCAGCGGCCGTCGCCTCGCTGGTGTCGGATGCATGTCGTGGAGCACTGGGCGGGGGTTCGGCCCTGTGGAAGTCACCGCCATCACCCATCTCGCGGAGGATGGAGGAGAAGCCAGCCCGGTCGTCGCAGGAGCCGCACCACAGCAGGGCCTTTCCGGCGCTATCGGTGAGCACCACGGACCCTGCGTAGTTGCAGAGCGGGCAGGTGCCGCGCCACTCGGTCGAGCGGACCCGCCTGAGGTTGAGACGGGTGGCGATATCGCGCGGGGTCATCGCGTGATCTCCCGAAGCGCGATCCTGAACCGGGCGCGCTCGACGAGGTCATTCAGTGCTGCCAGCACTTCGGGGCGCGGCGCTGCATGGCCGCGCAGGACCTTGGCGAGCAGCCTCTGCTCACCCGGCTTGAGCGGCACGGCGCCCGAGAGGACGGCGTTGATTGCCGGCCTGTAGAGATCTGCGTTGCGGACCATCACCGGGGCATCTCCCCGGCGAGGACTTCGATCCGGTAACCGCGAGCGGCGAAGGTCGTTGCGCGGCGAAGGATCGGCCGCAGATCCCGTTCACGGCGGGCGTGGATCAGCACGGGCACGCGGTGATCCAGATAGGTCGAGAGCGCTCGGCCGTTCAGGACTTCGCCAACGCTATCTGGCTCGACGAGGAAGGTGCCCACGACATGAGGACTCGTGGACAGGCTGCTCAGGTCCAAGCCATCGGGTAGGAGGGCGACGGTATAAGAGAAGCCGTCAAACCTCATCAGCACATCGCCGAGGCGAGGCAGGATCAGGAGAAACTGAGGATTATCGGACATGGATCAACTCCATGCCGGCGCCGAGCGATCAGGCTGGAAGCGGTATAGCTGATCATCTATATTGACGGTGCACACCCGTCTGCCGATCAACGTCTCACCGCCGGTTCCCGATCCTGGAGCCGGCGGTTTCGTTAGTAGCGGTCGACCAGCCGCCGCAGCGCGTTCGCCGGCACCTTCCGCGCGTTCAGCGCGAGCAGGATGTTCGGGCCATAGTGGTGCGCGGCCTTCGCGTTCAGCACCACCTCGCCCTCGTGGACGGTGCCCGCCGGCTCGTCGGCCTGAAGCTCGGCATCGTCGCCGTAGCCGGTGAAGCCGCCGGACTGGAACTTGCTGCCACCATCGTTGTCGCCGCTCGTGGCCTCGGCCTGCGCCCCGTCACCGGGACTGCCCTCGGCCACGGCACCGCCAAACCCCGGCTGCTCCGCGCCCTTCTCCGCTCCGGTGGTGTCGGCTTCGTGGCCCGAGTAGCCGCCCCACCCACCAAGCATTCCACCGAACTTGCTGCCGTCTTCCGGACCCTTGTCGGGTCCCGGCATGGCGCCGTAGTCAATGCCCATGTCGGGCGCGAGCGCATCCGGCTTGCTGCTAAAGGCGTCCGAGATCATCTGCGTCGGCGGCGTCAGATTCAGCATCTGCGCCATCACGTCCGTCAGGGATCGCGACGTGCCGATATCCTTGCCGCGTTCAACGTCATTGACCAGACCGGCAAGTACACCTGTCATCGCCCCAACGGGCGATACGGCGAACCCCAGGCCGGTCGCCAACGCGCCGAGCAAGCCGCCGATGCTCTGGTCAGGCGACGGGCCCGGCATGCCGCCGAGGCTGTTGTCCCCGACGCCGCCGAAGTTCGATCCGAACGGGTCACCGGCGCCACCGCTGCCAACACCGCCGCCCTCGCCGTTGTCCGGCCGCCAGTCCACCGGCGCCGCACCCGAGTACACGGGCGTCTCGGCCGCCGGAGCCGCGGGCGGAGGGGCCGCCGCGTCCACGACGGGCGCCTGCGGATACGCTCCGATGGGCGTCTCCGTCACCGGCAGCGACGGGACCGCGGAAGCCGGCGGCATTCCCGGATACCGGCCGGTCGAGAGGCGGAAGGGGTTGTAGCGGAGCGCGTTGGTGTACCGGCTCGCAGTGATGCTGCCGCTCATGCCGCGGCCCTCTTCTGGGCCAGCTCATCAGCCTGATGCTGGAAGGTGCGGCCCGCGGCCCAAGCCTCGCAATCCGCGAGGCGGTAGAGCACCCGACGCGGCCCTACACGGACGAAAGGCGGACCCTCACCGCTGGCGCGCCAGCGCTGCGCCGTGCGGGGGTGGACGTGGTAGCGGTCGGAGAACTCGCGCTCGGTCAGATACGCGTCTGACATTGGAAGCCCCTTAACATCGCGCCGCGACATGCGGCGGCAGGGCTCTCCATCTATTGGGCGCTGGTATGTATGTCGCGGGACATATAAGCCGCGTTTAGTTGCCGGTTTTCTGTCCCTCTGGCGCGACGGCGCCGAGGAGAATGTCGAGAGCCTCCCATTTCTTGGCTTGCGCAATGCCGCGCTTCACCCGCTTAAGCATCGCTTCTTCAGTCGGCCGCGGTTGGCCCCTGCGCAACAGCGTCATCTCTGTTCTCGCGATAGCGGTCGGGGCTTGCCCATCGCGCGAAGCTGCCAGCCAACGGGCGGCATCAGCCCGCGCGCGTAGATAATTTCTAGGACCGGGTGGGCGGCCTTTGTCCCTGATATTCAGCGCCAGCCGCTGCAGTTTGCTGAATTCTCGCGTCGGTACGGGCTTGCGGATCACCATTGCGGTGAACTCAAGCACGTCGGCCGCGACCGCGGCGCCCACTGCGCGCCGCATAGCAAACGCAGCGTCGTGTAGGTCTTTCAACGCGCGGTCTGCCGCATAGTCGTCGTCGCTCAGCGGCCGTTCTTTCCGCAGCCGCCCGTACGCACCCATGGCGTCGCCAACCTTCTTCCTGGCCATCCCTGCACCTCCGCAGCGCCCTCCGCAGGTGGAAAGCTCGGTGGGGGCGTCCGGGCGCGGAGTGAACCCGGCGCGCAGGGTGCGCCACCCTGGCCCCCGCCGAGTCGCAACGCCATTCTACAGCGCAGCGACCGTGGCGATTACGCAAGAAAGGCCGCCCCGAAGGACGGCCTCTGTGTGGTCAGGTGCGGGTGGCAACGCTCATGCGTTGCAGATCACGCATCAGGCCCACCAGAAGGCGTGTCTCCGTGGCCGGAGACCCATCAGATCCGAGGCACCCCGGCGTGAACGGATCGTCGTTCCGGCACCAGAAGATGGCCCGAACCTTCACTAACACGCCGGCAAGTGTGGCAACGCTGGTGGCTTCGATCTTTCCGACGATCGCCGAGGAGACCTCGGTCTGTTCGTCAGCCATGATGGTGTTCGGCCCCTCGTCGTCATTCTCGCCCTTGGCCGCCTCCCATGCAGCGTTCTCCAGACGCCAGCTTTCCTCCAGAAGATGCCCGAGGCGGACGGTGTCGTGATCCGGAACCTTGCTCGAGACGGCTGGTCCAGCGACGATGATGCCGGTGGTACCTAGAAGGGCGCGGCTCGATGCGAGAGCCATCACTCCGGTCCCTCGAAGTCAGGCGGCACCGGGTTGGCGCTGGGCTTCGGGACGATCTTGCTCGGCCCGCGCGGTGGCTTGTTGCAGCTCGGCCCGGCTGGAAACCACGGCAAGCCTGCAGGCTCGGGCTGGCCGGGGAAACGGAACGGGCGCATCAGTGGGCGCCCCCTGAGGCAGCTCCGTTCGCAAGCTTAGCGAGTTCCAGGTTATGGGCATCCTCGCTAAAGATAGCCCACCGTGGAGTGGTCTTAGTGACAAGAGCGCGAAGACACTCGGCATAGTCTTGCGCCTGATCCACCAAGTAAGAAATTCCATTAGCATCGCCAATGAGATCGAGTTCGTCATCGATATCTTTGACGACCCTGCGCAGCGCAAAGAGAACGTCCGTGAGACGCTCCGCCATATCACCCATACGAGACATGAATTCCGGCGGACAGATGGAGTCGGTCAGCACGCAGTCGCGCAATGAGATAGGGTCAACCTTAGCCATATCGCGATCTCCTTGGGTCTTTGCGGTTGGTCAGGCCGGGCGGGGAGGTGGTGCTCCTCGCCCGACCGATACGGTGATATCACCATATCAAGCTGGACCGCAACGGTGATGTTGTGTATATCACCGGCATGGCGGTCAATCCTGAGACGACAATCCGCAAGCTTGTTTCCCTGCCCAGAGCCTTGGTGCAGGCAATCGACGATTACCGGTTCGGTGAGCGGATTAAGACCGAGTCGGAAGCCATCCGCCGTTTGATCGAGCTAGGGCTGAAGGCCGTGCCGAAGCCTAAGAAGTGAGCAACTCGCCTCGCACGTGCGTGTTCTGCGCGAGAGGGCAGGCGGCACACATCCGTTGGCTAGATCGCGATGGGCTGGCTGACTACCTTCGGCTGCGCCCCGACGCGATCCATCGCTACCAGAAGGCCGGCAGGCTGCCGAAGCCCTCCTACCACCTTGGCCCTCGCCAGCCCCGGTGGGACGTCCGATTGGTGGACGCCGCCATGGAGGGAGGCGTAGCGTCCACAGATCCAAGAACCGCGATCCAGGCCCTTGCAGACCAAATCGCCAGCGCCCGTCCGACGCGTCGTCACTTGTCGCGGTGAGCCACACGCTGGAGCGGAAAGAGCGCGCGATGGGCCTGCACAATCTCGCAACGCTGCGGGCCCTGGAGGTGGGGATCTGCGATGCAGGTGTGCCTATTGCGGCGTGAGGCCCGCCGCCGCGGCGATCGCGGTCCAGATCGCCATCTCCGCCGCTTTCTCCCGCATATAGGTCTCGCCTCCGGTGCGGTCCGGCGTGTAGCCCAGCTCGGCCAGCCGGCCGGCGATCGCAGGATCGAAGATCGCCTCGGCAAAGGCCGCGTGCAGCCGGTCGATCAGCGGCTGCGGCACGCCGACCGGCGCGAAAAGCCCCCATTCCGAACCGGATGGGAAACCGCTGTAGCCCTGCTCCTCGAAAGTCGGGACCTCCGGCAGTGCCGCGTTGCGGCGCGGGCCCGTGACGCCGATCGCCAGCAGCTCGCCGGTCTGCACGAAGGGCTTGCCGATGCTCGCCCCGTTGATGGTGAGCGTGATGTGGCCGCTGATCGTATCCGTGATCGGCATCATGCCACTGCGATAGAGTACGTGCTCCATCTCGATGCCCGCCCGCCGCCTCAGGAGCTCGCCGAGCAGATAGGCGCCGGTGCTGCCGGTGCCGTAGCTCACGCTCCCCGGGCGCGCCTTCGCCTTCTCGATGAGCTCCGCCAGGTTATGTGCGCCGAAGTTGCGGTTGCCATAGAGTACAAAGGAGCCGTAGGCGGCGCGGATCACCGGCAGCACATCCGTCATGGGGTCATAGGGCAGATTGGCGCGCGAGACCTTGTTGATGTGGATGCTGGAATCACTGAACAGCAGCGTGTGGCCATCGGCCGGCGCCCGCACCACGTACTCCGTGCCGATGACCCCCTCGGCGCCGGCGCGATTCTCGACGACAATCGTGCCGCCCAGCAGCGCGGCGGCCTTGGGGGCGATGAGCCGCACCAGGATATCGGTGCCGCCGCCGGCGGCGATGGGAACGACCACGCGAATCGGCCGGCTCGGATAGGCCGCCTGGGCCAGCGCCGGCCTCGCCCGCAGCCCCGCCGCTGCGCCAAGCAGTCCGCCGGCTACGACATGCCTTCGCTTCATAGCTTGGGCCCCTTCTGCTGGGCGACGGGATCATCATACACGTCGCCCGGTTGCCGTCACCGACGGCGGCCCAAGCCTTGGTCGTGACCCAACAGCGTCCGGTCCAGCCCCAGCGTGGCGTCCATGCGAGGCCCCCGGTGAACGCGGCTTCACTGATCCCTGCACATCTCGGCCGGACACTCGACACTAGCGCCAACGTTGTCGGGAACGGCCTCTAGCGCTCGATATGTTCGTGGCGTGGGTGCTCGGATACGCCGGCTGAGGATCCCCGGCCCATGATCCCGCACCGCATGGGCGCAAAGACCTACCGGCAAACCTGACAGACAAGAAAACAGATAACACTTCGAATCATTAGGCGCCTGAAAAACGTAAGCTTTTGGGGTGGCACACATTCTGCATAGCGCATCGCGGCAAGTAAGTTTCTCGTGCCGACACGAAGGATCGTAACGTAATGAAAAAGCTTCTTCTTTCGACGGTGGTGGCAGCGGGCGCGCTGCTGGCCACGGGCGCGCAGGCAGCTCTGGTGATCTCCGGTGGGACTGCCAGCACCATCTCCGCCAGCTCCGATAACAACACCGCGCTGGCGGCACTGGGTCTGAACGATCCCCTGAGCGGCGTGCTCGGTGGCCAAATCTCCACCGATGGCCTCAGCGCCGGGACGGTGACCTTCACCTACCTCGGTCACGAGGCGGGTGCGGTGAACACCTTCTCCTATCTGGGCGGCCAGCTCTTCGCGACGCCAGGCGTGGATCCGGGCAACAACTTCGTCGTGACGAACCAGGTCTCGGCCGCGTTCGGCATCTCCGCCAACACGCTGCTGGATTTCGTGTTTGGCACGAGCGTCAGCGGCGCGGGCTCGGTGGCGAACGGCTCCAATCCGGACGTGAGCAGCGGCCCGCTGGCGATCAACTTCTTCGCCTCGCAGGTCGACGCGAACACCATCCTGCTGTTCCTGGATGACACCGGTGGGTATCCGGGCAACGACGACAACCATGATGACATGGTGGTGAGGATTTCCTTCTCGCCCGCGGTCACCTTCGTGCCGGAGCCGGCGAGCCTTGCGCTGTTCGGCGCCGGCCTGCTGGGCATCGCTATGCTGGGTCGCCGCAAGGCCTGATCCGCCCACGCGGAACCGTGACGATCGGGGCGGCGCGGGAACGGCGCCGCCCCTTCTCGTTTTCCGCCTGCATACAATCACTTCGGTATGCCGGGATCTTGTTTCGATCCGACCGTCACCAACTTGGACCTCAAGGCGGAGTTCAGCCGCTTCAAGCGCGCACCGCCGAGCGGCAGCCTAGGCGAAAAAATCGGGAGCACGCCGTGACCGCCATGCCGGAGAAGTTCGACTATCGGGGCTATTCTATCGCCATCAGGCCTGCAGGAAGCGGCTGGGTAGCGGATATCTACCCTCCGGACTCCACGACCCACCTAGCCGACGGCCCCCAGACACCAGATGCCGACGGGGCCGACGCCCTGCGAGACGAGGCCTGCCGCTATGTCGATGACCTGCTCAGCGGCGAGCAGTAACGCGAACTCGCAGTAGCTAAAGGTTAGATCCTTTCGTCTGCATACCGTTCACTGTCGAAAGTTCGGGAACGGGGCACATATGCGTGCGGCAGTGTTCGACATCTGCCGTGACCTCACTTCCCTAAATCCCCCCGAGGTTTTGGCGCAACTTGCGCCGAAACCACGCCAGCCTCCTCCACTCCTCGATATGCTCCGCAATCCGCACCGCCTTGGAGGCTGCAGGAGTGGAGTTCATCGCGCCTCCTCTTCAGGCTTCAGGGGCCAACTTTCCGGCCAGCCCGCCACACCGCCAATATGCGTAGAGCAAGCCCAAGAGGTAGAAGGGGATGAACGTGTCGGTAAAGGCGGGAATGAGGTTATAGGGCGCCAGGTTGCCTGCAATCATGATGTCACGAACATGGCCCCACGCGGCGCCGAGCAGGAAGAACGACCAGCCGATAGCCGTAGCCAGCCAGAAGCCGCCCCCGAAGAATGGGCATAGGAAGCCCAGGATACCCCAGGCGCCGTCGTGCAGCCCGACCTCGAACTGGAACCCGCTTCCCTTTGCCCAGCCGATAAGTTCAGCGGTCCGATCCGCGAAGAACACGTGCGGGATAAAGCCGAACACAAAGCCGACGCCGCCAACATTGAACACGAAAGCGTAGACGAGGAACACACGTAGGACGTTGCGCCTCGTCCATGGTCCTTTGGTGACGGCAAGATGCACGAGCGGCACGATCAGGCTCAGCACTATCAACACGACGTTGACCACGCGGCTTTCCTTCAGTTCAGGAGGACAGGCGGACTCGTTTCCGCGGCGGCCAAGAACATGCAGTCCCCGGGCGCTTTGGGGCCTATCCTATCACCTCCAGCTCATCCGGCAGAGGCTCTTTGCCGGCGCCGGGGTGGGACTTTGAGGCGCTGGGGCGGGGCATGCCATCTCACTCCGCTGAGCGAGTTTGATCGAATTCGATCCGATGTGAAGAGCTATTGGACGCCTACCCGCACCCATTCCCTATTCCGAAGCGGGCCGCGTGATGGCCGCCCCAAGCACCAACCGATTGCTTCCGGCGCTGAGACTGCCGACGAGCAGCTGAGGAAAGGCGCCGTGCTGGGGTGCTGTGCAGGGACGCTCTTGAAAGCAGCGAGGCAAATTCCATTTACCATCCACATGGATGGTATGGGGATGGTATCGGGTGGCAAACACGGCTCACGAACCGCGGCCCAAGGCCGGCAGTGACTCCGAAAAGATCACGATCAACCTCGGTTACGTCGATCTCGGCCACATCGACCTGCTGGTGCACGACGGCTTCTACTCCAACCGGACCGACTTCATCCGCACCGCCATCCGCAACCAGGTCGAACGGCATGCCGAGGCCACCAGGCAGTCCGTGGCGCGGAAAAGCCTCGATCTCGGGCTGCGGCACTTCAGCCGCGCTGACCTTGAAGCGGTGCGGGCGGCAGGGCAGCGGCTCGACATCCGTGTGCTGGGGCTCGCCAGCATCGCTCCCGATGTCACCCCCGAGCTTGCGCAGGCGACCATCGCCTCGATCTCCGTCCTGGGCGCGCTCCAGGCCAGTGCTGCGGTGAAAGCCGCGCTCGCAGACCGAACAGGCTGACAGCGCGCGACGTCCTCACTCCACTGCCGGCCACGATCGGGCGGCACCCCTACAGCGGGACAGCAACGCCCTCCTCCCGAGGGGGTGGGCCGTGTCCGCGCATCGAAAGTACCCCGTGAACGCGATTATCCCCGCCCACATGCTTGAGGCGACCCGCCTCACCCGCGAAGGCAAACTCGCTGAAGCCTCCGCGCTGCTGCAGCGAATGCTGCGCGGCGGCGCTCCGGCTGACATCGCCGCAACCAGATCCCATGACGCCAGTGCACCGGCCGCCGGAAGCCTGCCGCGCGTCATCGATATCGATCCCGAGACGGGTGAGGTGTCCGATCCCACGCCCAGCCCCGCCCTTGGGCACCCACGCACCAAGGCTGCGGGCGGCCGTTGGCCAGACGGTGACCTGAGCAGGACCACCACACCGCGAATGCCGGAGGCGCTGCGCGGCTTCCTCGGTCAGATCAGCGAAGGTGGCCTCCCGCAGGGCCTGGGTCGACTGCCGCAAGAGGAAATGGAGCGGACGGCCGATCCACTGCCGGAGGGTGCCCAGTTCGTGGCCGGGTCCTTCAGCAGCGACGCCGGAAGTCGAGGCTACAAGCTCTACATCCCCAGCACCTATCACGGCGAGGCCGTGCCGCTGATCGTCATGCTGCACGGTTGTACCCAGTCGCCCGACGACTTCGCCGCCGGCACGCGAATGAACACGCTCGCCGAGGAATACGGCTGCCTGATCGTCTATCCCGGCCAGACGCAAGCGGCCAACGCGCAGAAGTGCTGGAACTGGTTTAGCCCCGGCGACCAGCAGCGCGACCGGGGAGAGCCGGCGCTGATCGCTGGTATCACCCGCCAGGTCATGCGCGACCATCTGGTCGATCCGGCGCGGGTCTATGTTGCGGGGCTATCGGCCGGCGGCGCCGCGGCGGCAATCATGGCGCAGGCCTACCCCGACCTATACGCAGCTGCCGGCGTGCATTCCGGCTTGGCCTGCGGCGCGGCCCGCGACGTGCCATCGGCCTTCGCCGCCATGCGGAACGGGGCGGCAAGCCCACAGCAGACAGCCCGCGTGGGGGCGGGCGAAGCGGGCCAGCGCATTGTCCCGATGATCGTCTTCCACGCCGACAGGGACAGGACGGTCCACCCACGCAACGGCGATCAGGTCATCGCCCAGTCCGCCGCAGCGGGCCGCCTGCGGACGGAGATCCTACGCGGACAGGTGGCGGGCGGCCACGCTTACACAAGGACCATCTATTCCAACGCCGGCGGCCGCCCGACCTGCGAGCAGTGGCTGGTTCACGGCGGCGGGCATGCGTGGTCCGGCGGCAGTTCCGCCGGATCCTACACAGATCCGCGCGGACCTGATGCTTCGCGCGAAATGTTGCGCTTCTTCCTCGACAATCCGCTGTAACCCACCCGACCCCTGACCGCCTCAACGGCGCGGTAGCATCGGAGTTGAATGGCCGTACCTAGGCCGCGGGCGCACAAGACCGACGGCGCCGGAGGGTTCTCGGGAGTTTTCGGGAAACAGGCTCCCGAAAACTCGGGCGGAAATCGACAATCAAATCAATAGGGTAGGCCAGCCGATAGGGTTTTCGCCTTTTTCGGGGTTTTCGGGGAACCGCACCATGCCGCGCGGAAGTCGGTAGCGCTCTCCTGAAGACTGCCGGCGTCGAGTTCATTGCGGAGAATGGCGGGGGACCTGGGGTGCGGTTAAGGGAGCGCCCGCCCGGCTAAGCACAAGCAAAGCCAGGGTGGACAGTCTAGTCCCTGCTGAGCAAATTACGCGTCTGAGTGGAGGCCGACCATGAGTCAGCATTTGCGCTCGGACGCGGAGAAAGCAGCCCATCAGCTTCTTCAGCTCGCACTCGCGGGACGTTTTCCAGGCCGCGAACCTACCGCGGAAGAATTCAACGAGCTGCTCGGCCAACTCGTGCGAAAGCGCGAGGCGGCCGAGGACGATGGGCTTTTCACGGCGGAGATTAGAGCCGCGCTTGTGAAAATGCGTCGTCCGTCAGACGCCGACTCTTAGCCGCCTGATAGAGCTGGGCCTGAAGGCAGCGCAGGGGAAGAAGTAGCGCGGCCCGTGACTCCCGCTGCGGATACGCTACGCTCTCAGTATGAGCGAGGAAACATCTGAGGCGTCGTCGGATGAGGCTGCGCCCGAGAAGTCGGCGGCCGAAAAAAACAAAGAGGCCGGCAGAGAGATAATCGAGCATATTGTCCCATTCTTTCGTGAGCGCGGCGTGCAGCAGAAATGCCCAATGTGCTCACAAGAAAAGTGGGTTGTTATGGCTTATTCTGACCAAACTCCTGGTCAGGGGCTATTTCCAAATAAAGAGAAGGACTTATTCTTTAATGGGCACCTACCGACATACGCTCTGTACTGCCTTAACTGCGGCTTCGTGCGCAATCACGTTAAGTCGATCGTAGACAAAGCGGCGGACAAGGCATGACTATCGAACTGGCTACCGATGGAGGTGAATTCGTCCGCACCTACAACCCACTTGCACGGACAGGTGGGGGAGGCCCAGATGATGGAGGCATGGAATTCGTTAAAGCCCGCCTGGAGGAGCATGAGCGGCGCTTCGATCGCATGGAGAAGACTCTCGATGCGATCCGGGATCGGCTTGCCGCGCTGCCCACGGTGAACGGGCTTTGGGGCATGATTGCCACCGTTCTGGCCCTTTCGGTGACCATCGTGGCGATGTTCGTCGGCGTCCTCGCTTACCTGCAGGACCAGCGGATCGACAGCCGGCCGGCGGCGCCTCAAGGTCCAGTCAACTTCTACATTCAGGCGCCGCCCGCCGCGCCACAGCTCACTCCATCGGCGCCTCAACCGGAAGCGCCGCGGCAGTAACCTCCACTCCTCGATGTGCTCGGCCCGCTCCAGCACCGTCAACTCACTGCGATGCAGGTTCTCAGCGATCTCCCACATGCGAGCGTTGGCCGGTTGTCTATGACCGCAGCAAGCCATTCGGCGGCCGCCCGTCAGGCCCGCTGAACCGTGATGCTGTAGTAGGGCACCAGAAACTTCAGCAGCCCGGCCCGGTTGAGGGCGCGCATCGCGGCAGCCTTCGCGCGCCCGACCTTCATCTGGCCCAGATGCCGGGCCATGGCCGTGCGATCCTCCGCCAGATCAATGACGTGATCCGGGCGCTGATACCCTGGGTACGGCCAACGGAAGCGCGGTGATCGCCAGCCCGCTCGCTGCAGCACGTTCGTATAGCCGGGTAATCCGTGATTCACGATCCGATACGGCTTGCCGCGGATTGCCTTCGACACGGCGTTGGCCAGTCCCAGCGGCAGAAGAGACGCGAACGGGATTCCGTTGTGATCGCGTGCGCCAGTCCAATACTGCCACCCCAGCGCGTTCTTCGTCTCGATCTGCAGCAGGCCGCCGGGCCGGACGATGCGACGGATCTCGGCGAGCGCGCGAACCTGCGCCTCCGCTGCTGGGTAGTCCGGCAGCGCCGCCGGCAGGTACTCCAGCACCCCCGTCATCACCACGGCATCGAATGCGCCGTCCTCAAACGGCAGCCGCTCTACCTCGTTGTGGCAGACCACTGAGATGTTCCCGATCCGCTCCTGGTCGGCGATCACTCGCAGGAAGCGCACGCGATGGATTGCCTCGTCCAGCGCGACGACCTCCTTGAACATCGAAGCGAGGCGCAGCGACACGC
Source organism: Rhodovastum atsumiense (assembly GCA_037190665.1). Lineage (GTDB taxonomy): Bacteria > Pseudomonadota > Alphaproteobacteria > Acetobacterales > Acetobacteraceae > JBBCJT01. The sequence goes on from JBBCJT010000007.1 coordinate 33,593, forward strand.
CGCCGTAGCCGGCGCCATAGTCCAGCACGCGGTTCCTCTTCGTGGAACGAAGCGTCTCCAGCAGTTTGCCTCGGCGGGTATCCGTGATCAGTTTGACCACCCGCGGCTGGTTTTGCTCAACGCGGTCCTGAAGCGCCTTCTGCCAGCCGAAGTTCTGCGCGTAGCTCAGAATCTCGTCCATCTGCTCGGGCGAGTATTCACCGTGATTGCTCGCGTTGGGATTGAAGACGGTGATCCCATCCACCGCATCGAATGTGCGCTCGCACCCCGCGCAACGGATGGTGCCCTCTGCAGGATTGCTTGCTAACGCGGTTCGGCAAATCGGACACCGCAGATAGTCAGATGCCATCTTGAATTCCTCCCGGTGGTTGCGTGAATTTTTCGTAATAATGCGGCCCTTGGCAAGAGCGAGGAGCGCACGAAGGCAAGGGGCGCCGAACTACTAACCGTCGCACTCGACACCGCCGCGTCCGCAACTAACCGCGGCACCGGCGAGCGCATGGACCAACTCGCGAAGGCGCGCTCTCGCAAACTGCGTAATCGTTACGCAGTTTCTACCCTACCGCCTCCAGCAACCCGGCAGCGCCGCCCCGTCCGCCGGCGCCGGAGTGGGACGTTGAGGCGCTGGGGCGGGTTGCTGCCTCGCTTTGGCTGTGGCTGCAGCACCAGCCGATTAGCAGATTAGCGTGATTAGCAGGGTGGCCTCCGCCAGATCGCATTTCGCGATCACGTCCCGGGGGCTTTTGGCACTATTGGCGCTTTTGGCATGGGGTGGTCTGTCCGGATCAGGCGCGCCTCAGCGCCACGACGTTATCAGAGGCCGGCTTGGTCTCGGCGCAGGCGAGCACATGCGCCGCCCACGCATCGAGCGCCCGCTGGCGTTCGGTCAGGAACTCGCCGCGCTGGTAGACTGCGGCCACGCCGCGGACGGTCCCCTGCACGTGGTTCAGCAGCTTGTCGGCGACGTGAGGCGGAAAGCCTCCTACCTCGGCCAGCCATGTGACGCCGCTGCGGCGGAAGTCGTGAAAGGTCCAGCCGGACAGGGAAGGGGCGTCCTTACCGCGCTCGGTGGCGATGGCCTTGTCCAGCTTGCCCTTCACCCATGCGAAGGAACTGACCTTGGTGCGGTTCAGCGTGCCGAACACGAGCGCATCCGGCTTCGGCCCGACAGGCTGAGGCTTGCCCTCTTGGGCACCAAGCGCATCCCGCAGGATCGCCCGCGCAGGCTCGCTCAGATGAACGACATGCGCCTTGCCGTTCTTCGCCCGCTCGGGCGGCAGCGTCCACGTGGACAGGTCGGCCGCTACCTCGCTCCGAACCATGCCGGCCACCTCGTCCCGGCGGGCCAGCGTCAGGAGCAGGAACCGGGTCATCGGCCCATAGGGGTGCTGTAGCCCTTCCGCAGCCCGCCAGACGGCTCCGATCTCATCGCCGGTCAGAACCCTGTCCCGGAATACGACAGCGCCGGGGGCGGGCACGGCTTCGAATGGATTGATCTCGATCAATGCCCGCTCGTGGGCCCAGCCGAACATGGTGCGGGCATACTGCAGGACGCGTCGGGCGGTCGTGGTCCCGGCATTGTCGCGGGCGGCGTCCACCACCTGCACGGCCTGCTTGCGGGTGACCTGAGCTGCGGGGGTGATCTTGATCGAGGCGAGGTGCTGCCGCATGCGGGAGAGGAAGTCGCGCCGATAGGACGGCCGCTTGCCGGCCAGGTGCCGCCGGTCGAAGTCGTCGATCAGTGCCGAAACGGTCAGCGCGGCTTCCTCGGCGTCGGCCTCTGCCTGCGCCATCGCTGCCTTCCGCTCGCTCCACGGGTCACGCCCCTCGGCGACCGCGCCACTCAGCGTCTTCGCCCTGCGCCGGGCCTCCTCGGTCGTCATTGCACCAAAGCGGCCCAGCGTGATCCGCCGGATATCGCCCGCATGGCGGTACTGGAAAAGGAAGAGCGGCACGCCGCCGGCCTTGAGCCGCACCATGAAGCCGGGAAGCGCGTCGTCCGACGCCCGGATCTCAGCCTTCCCCTCGGGGCACCGCAACGCTGCGACCGACCGATCCGTGAACCGCATGCACCTCTCTACCCTGAGTTCCCAGCCCCTGATCCGGGGACTCACTGGGGACTCAAACGGACGCCGCTCAATGACGCGTCATGTCGGTGTGTATCGGTTTATTGACCAGAAATCTATGCAAGACCTGCATTCTTTGTGAGTCCCCGGCGGGGCGTGTCGTCTCGTGTCGGGATGCTCAATCGGTTTTGTAAACCGAAGGTCGGGGTTCAAATCCCTCACCCGGCATGCCTGCCCGGAAAAGCTAAGTGCCGCCAGCAAGATAAGGATTTCCTCGGGTTTCGGGCCGCCGGCTGGGTACACAGGCGGGGTACACAAGGGAATGGCGACGCTGGCGATGTCGAAGCCTTGGCAGGCCACAAAGGGCGAGCTGCTGCTTCCTCCGCAAGCGAGTGCCGGCGCAGTACGTGGGAGTGCCGCCTTCTCAGATCGCCGTCCCACGCCCTCAGCGGCACGCGCTTCTGCTTGCCGTCCCGCTCCTAGGCGCCTTCCACGATCCGAATATCCCGCTCCGCCCCATTGGCAAGCAGGGCTAACGCCTGTTGATAATCGGGACTGTCGTGCGCCGCCTTTGCCTGCTCGACACTATCGAACTCGATAACGACCGTTCGCTGCTGAAGTCCGGCCTCATAAACGTGCGCCGGCAGACCGCGCACCAGAATCCGCCCGCCGGCCTTGGTGATCGCGGCTCCACTGAGCTTGGCATACGCCGCCAGCGCGTCGGGATTGCTCACTGATCGATAGGTAGCGACCCAATAGGCTTTGGCCATCGTCGTCCTCTCCCACCTCGGTGATGCAGGGTGCGATGAATGATGGAAGCGGTCGTCCCATCGCCGCGCAGCCACTGTGAACCACGGACCAAACAGTCGCCAAGATACCCTGCACGCTGGACGCGGCGATACCTTCCTGCGCCGCGATCTTGCGCCGCGACACGCCTTCCTGGCGTGAAGCGCCGGCTCGTTGAATAACGCCCGGGCCAGCCATGGCAGGTGACAAGGCTGCCGCTGCCTGTCTGGCAGACCATAATTTCCTTGCAGCACAACGCATTAGCGGCCGGTGCCTCCTTCTCCCTGCCAGATTGGCAGCTGGATAGGGGTGAAGCGAAAGCCATCCCGCACAATTCCTCAGCGTTATCAGCCTCTTAACACTCTGGCTCGCCGCTTGCTGAGACCTCGGTACGGGCGCTTCGGCGCCACCGTACGAGAGGTAGGACGAATGCGGTCTGCGCTGTTCTTGGGTGCCATCGTGCTCGGCTCCGCTGGTGTGCTGCACGGGCAATCCCTGCCCGTGGCTGGCACCGCGCCGGATCGCCGCCCGGAAGGCGCGCCGCGTGTGGAACGCTTCGAGCCGGACGCGGCGTGGCTCGCGCGTTTCCATTACGGCGTCAGCGAGCCGTTGCCGCCCCATCTCGGCGCCCGGGACCAGGGCGCCTGGTACACGCCGTTCAACCGTCCCGGGATGCTGCCGCCATACGACCTGCGCGGCTGGCACGAGGCAACACCGGAGCCGCGGTGAATCGCGCCATGGACATGCCGGGCCGCGATGCGGGGGCTGTGCGCCTCGCACCCGCGGATGGGCGATCGGTCGGGCGGACCACACCGAAACGAACCGCTGTCGCAGGGCTGCACGTCCTCGCGTCGGCGAATGGAATGGCGCGGGGAACGACCGCGCTCGCGGGTCCGGGGCACCCGCAGATCACCCACGTCGCCGCCCCTGAAACCGGCGACGTTCAAACCAGGAAATTAGCTCAATGAGGAATTCGATGAAGCTGCTCTGCACCGTCGCCGCTGTTGCCCTTCTCGCGCTGCCGGCGGCTGCCCAGACCCAGCAGGGCATGGGCGGCATGAGCGGCATGGGTGGCCAGCAGGGCATGGGCGGCATGAGCGGCATGGGCGGTCAGCAAGGCATGGGCGGCATGAGCGGCATGGGTGGCCAGCAAGGCATGGGCGGCATGAGCGGCATGGGTGGCCAGCAAGGCATGGGCGGCATGAGCGGCATGGGTGGCCAGCA
>JBBCJT010000008.1:0-22516 GCA_037190665.1 Rhodovastum atsumiense
TTGATCGATTTGGCCGAAGGCCCTCTGAAGGAATCCCGGGTCAAGGGGCCGGTGGCCCCTTGCGGGTGCAGGGCCGCGCCCTGCCGGGGTGTGGGGCACAGCCCCACAAAACAAAAACCTCCCCCGCTTGCGCGGGAGAGGGTTCGCTTGTCCGCGCCGCAGCGCGGATGGCGTCAGGACTTGGTCGTGTCGGCCAGGTTGTAGCCGACGGTCTCGGGCGTGCCGACGCCCTTCTCGTCATAGGCCGTGTACTTGAACTCGACCTTGCTGAAGTTCAGCGACATCGAGAGCGTCGGCCGGTCGCCGCCCGAGCTGATGGAGTAACCGCTGATCGCGGTGTTGGTCAGCGTGTAGTGGGCGAAGTCCTGCGCGCCGCCATCCGGCATCGTGTTGGTGATGGCGATCTCGGCCTTGTTGTCCATCTTGCCGACGAGCGATTCCAGCAGCAGCTTGGGGTCGGTCGTGTCCATCTGCTTGGTCAGCGTGATCTCGCTCACCGAGGCCTCGCTGCTCTCGCGCTTGGACGGGCTGCCGCCCTTGGGCGAGCCGATGCCACGGCCGACACCCCACTGGAACGAGTTGCACTCGATCCACTTCTCGAAGCCCTTGGTCTTCACCTCGCCGTTGATCGCGGCGTACTTCAGGTAGATGGCCATCTCGGTTCAGCTCCTCTAGTTCAGCTCGTAACGGAACGATCCTGACGGATCCATTCCGACACGGACGGCCGAGATCCCCTGGCCTTCCGCCAGCCTGGCGAGCACCTGCGCCGACAGTTCGGGCAGCAGCGTGCGCGACAGGATGTTCTCTACATTCCGCGCGCCCGACGAACTCTCGGTGCAGCGCGCGGCGATGGTCTCGATGAGCGCCGGCTCCCAGTCGAAGCTGGCGCGATAACTTTCATGCACCCGCCGGCGGATGCGGTTGAGCTGGAGGCCCACGATCTGCCGGATGATCTCATCCGACAGCGGGAAGTACGGCACCAGCGTCACGCGGCCCAGGAAGGCCGGCTTGAAGTACTTCATCAGCTCCGGCCGCAGCGCCTCGGCCAGCCCGGCCGCGTCGGGGGCGGTGTCCGGGTCCGCGAACAGCTTGGTGATCAGGTCGGTGGCCGCGTTCGACGTCATGATGATGACGGTGTTCTTGAAGTCGATGTCGCGGCCTTCGCCGTCCTTCATGTTCCCCTTGTCGAAGACCTGGAAGAACACGTCCTGCACGCCGGGATGGGCTTTCTCCATCTCGTCCAGCAGGACCACGGAATAGGGCCGGCGGCGCACCGCCTCGGTCAGGATGCCGCCCTCGCCGTAGCCCACGTAGCCGGGCGGCGAGCCCATCAGCAGCGAGACCTTATGTTCTTCCTTGAACTCGGTCATGTTGATGGTGGTCAGGTTCTGCTCGCCGCCATAGAGCAGGTCCGCGAGCGTCAGCGCCGTCTCGGTCTTGCCGGTGCCGGAGGTACCGACCATCAGGAACACGCCGATCGGCTTGCGCGGATCGGTCAGCTTGGCGCGGCTGGTGCGGATCGCCTGAGCGACGGCCTCCAGCGCGTGGGACTGGCCGACGATGCGCCGCTCCATCGCCTCCTTCAGGTTCAGCACGGTCCGGATCTCGTCGGACTGCATGCGCCCGGCGGGGATGCCGGTCCAGCTCTCGACGATCTCGGCGACCGCGTTGCCGTCCACCACCGGGTGGATCAGCGGGTGTTCGCCCTGCAGCGCGCGCAGCTTGCCGTTCAGCTCCGTCAGCGCGGTGCGCAGCGCATCCTTGTCGGAGGTGTCTTCCTTGCTCTCGATCTTGGTGCGCACATCGCGCATCTCGGCGACGAGGGCCTTCTCCTCCTCCCACCGCTTCTCGAGCGCCTCAAGCTCCTCGGACGCCTTCTGCCGGGCTTCCAGCAACTCGCCCTTGCGCGCGCCGTGATCGGTGCCGGCCGCCATCTCGCGGTCGAGGATCTCAACCTCGGTGTCGATCAGCCCGATGCGCTTGCGGCGGTCCTCGATGGGGGCGGGGATCGCCGCCTGGCTCATGGACACGCGCGCGCAGGCGGTGTCGATCAGCGACACGCCCTTGTCCGGGTTCTGCCGGCTGGGGATGTAGCGGGCGGAGAGCTTCACCGCCGCTTCCACCGCCTCGTCCAGGATGCGCACGCCGTGGTGCTTCTCCAGCGTGGAGACGAGGCCGCGGATCATCGCCACCGCCACCGGCTCCACCGGCTCCTCGATCTTCACGGTCTGGAAGCGGCGGGTGAGCGCGGCGTCCTTCTCGAAGTACTTCTTGTACTCGGCCCAGGTGGTGGCCGCGATGGTGCGCAGCTCGCCGCGCGCGAGCGCGGGCTTCAGCAGGTTGGCCGCATCGCCCTGTCCGGCCGATCCGCCCGCGCCGATCAGCGTGTGCGCCTCGTCGATGAACAGGATGATCGGGGTGGGAGACGCCTTCGTCTCCTCGATGACATTCTTGAGACGGTTCTCGAACTCGCCCTTCACGCCCGCGCCGGCCTGCAGCAGGCCGAGATCGAGCGTGCGCAGCGTCACGTTCTTCAGCGCGTCCGGCACGTCGCCCTTGGCGATGCGGTCGGCGAAGCCTTCCACCACCGCCGTCTTGCCCACCCCCGCCTCGCCGGTGAGGATCGGGTTGTTCTGGCGGCGGCGGGTGAGGATGTCGATCACCTGCCGGATCTCGGTGTCGCGGCCGAGGATCGGGTCGATCTTGCCGGCCTTCGCGCGCGCGGTCAGGTCGATGGTGAACTGGTCGAGCGCCTGCGTGGAGGCCGGCCGCGCCGGACCCGCGCCGGGCGCGCCGCCCGCGGCACCGGCGGGGGCGCTTTCGGACATCGTGGTCGAGGCCTGCGCCTCGGCGGTCGCGCCCGCGATCTTGTCGAAATCGCGCTTGAGCTGCGCGGGATCGATCTTCGCCAGATGCGAGGACGAGGCGGTGATCTTCCGGCCGATATCCTCCTCGGCCAGCATCGCCCACAGGATGTGGCCCGACCGCGTCTTGCTCTCGCCGCGCTCGACGGAGGCGAGAAGCCAGGCCTGCTTCGCCGTCTCGACGATGTCGGGCGACAGCGCGGGCGGGCGGTCGTTGCCGGTCTTCATCCGGTCGAGCGCGCGCGTCAGCTCCGCCATCACGCGCCCGGGCTCGATCTCGTAGTGGCGCAGGATTGCCGAGATGTCGCTGTCCGCCGGTTCGAGCAACCGGGCGAGCCAGTGCTCTATCTCGACGCTGAAATGGCTGCGCGAGACTGTCAGCCCGATCGCGGCTTCCAGTGCCTTGCGGCATGGATCATTGAGCCGCCCGACCAGCGACTTGACGTCGATCGCCGCCATGCATCCTCCCTGTCCGCCGGAGACCAGAGCGCCGGCCGCACGAAACGCCTGATTGCACGCAGTGCGCGAACGGTGGTTCCCCGTTGCGCGCGTGCAGCGTAAGAGTTGCAGGGGCGCACTGTCCAGATGGACGATGCTGCCGGAATGAGACGTTTCACATTAGCGACGATCGCATACGCTTCCGTCGCTGCGGAGGGAGTGGATGGCGGAACTTCCCGAAGGCTTCGATCTCGACGCGCTGCTCGCGCCCGTCAGTGACGAAACGCCGGCCGGGGCGGACCTGCGCGAGGATTTCTCGCCCGCCTCGCCCTATTTCCGCCTGCGCGATGCACGCGCCGAAGCCCGCGCGGCGGAGCGCCAGCTCGATGTGCCCCGCGGCGAGGACGAGGGCGGCGGCCCCTCGCGCGGCGAGCTCGAGACCCAGGCCAGCCGCGGCTGGCGCACCATCCGCAGCGAGGCGGTGAAGGCGCTGCTCGCCAGCAAGGACCTGGAAATCGCCGCCTGGTACACCGAAGCCCTGGTGCGCAGCGACAGCCTCGGTGGCCTGTCTGCCGGCTGCCGGCTCATGTCCGGATTAGCGGAACGCTATTGGGAGACAGTTTTCCCCCGCCCGGACGAGGACGGCATCGCCACCACGGTCGCGCCCGTCACCGGGCTGAACGGCGAGGGCGGCGAGGGCACGCTGATCCAGCCGCTGCGCAAGACCGTGCTGTTCCTGCTGCCGGACGGGCTGCCGCTGACGCTGTGGCAGTACGAGGCCGCCGCCGACGTGGCGACCATCGTCGACGAGGAGCGGCGGCAGGCGCGCTATGCGGCCGGCACGCTGCCGTTCGAGGAGGTGGAGCAGGCCGCCCGGTCTGCCGGTTCGGCACGGCACGCCGAGGTGCGGGCGGCCGCGGAGGAGGCGCTCGCCACCTGGACCGCGCTCGAGGCGGTGATGACCGAGAAGGCGGGCGCGGATGCGCCGCCGTCGGGCCGGGTGCGCGACATCCTCAACAAGATCATCGAGGTCTCGGCCAAGTACGGCCCCGCCGTCTCCGCCGGTGCGGAGGGGCTGGGGGGTGAGGGCGGCGAGGCGGCCGGCGGCGTCGCGGTGGCGATGCCGGCGGGCGTGGCGGTCGCGGGGCCGGGGCGCATCGCCTCCCGCGAGGACGCGCTGAAGGCGCTGGAGGCGATCGCGGAGTACTTCATGAAGACGGAGCCGCATTCCCCGCTTGCCTACACCTTGCAGGACGCCGCGCGGCGCGGGCGCCTGTCCCTGCCCGACCTGCTGGCCGAGGTGCTGCCCGACAGCAGCACGCGCGCCGGCTTCCTGACCATGCTCGGCATCAAGCCGCCGCCGGAGTGAAGCAGCCCGATGAATTTGCGTGATCCATCTCACGCTGCGGGCATCAAGCGCGTTGACCCGTTCTGTGGTGCGAATGTAGCGTTCGCCTCAACCGCCGGTGGGCGCCGGGCGGACCCCTTTTCGGCGCGCCCCGCGATACGATCGTCACATCGTCATGCGCCGTCCGGGGCCGGCGGCGCGCAAGGGAGCCGAGCGCAATGAGCGAGAGCGTACACGCCAAACTGAACCGCGTGCGCAAGCCACGCGTGCACATCACGTACGACGTGGAGACGGAGGGCGCGCAGGTTCAGCGCGAGCTGCCCTTCGTCGTCGGCGTGCTCGGCGATTTCTCGGGTGACCCGACATCGCCGCTGCGGCCGCTGACGGACCGCAAGTTCATCCAGATCGACCGCGACAACTTCAACGACGTCATGGCGCGGATGAACCCGGGCCTGAACCTGAAGGTCGACAACAAGCTGGCCGACGACGGCAGCCAGATGGGCGTGCAGCTCAAGTTCAACTCGATCGAGGACTTCGAGCCGGGCCGCGTCGTCGACCAGGTGCCGGCGCTGAAGGCGCTGCTGGAGACGCGCAACAAGCTGCGGGACCTGATGTCCAAGGCCGACCGCTCCGACGAGCTGGAAGGGCTGCTGGAGCAGGTGCTGAAGAACGAGCAGGACCTCAAGGCGCTGTCCGGCCAGCTCGGCATCGACGGCGAGAAGAAGGAGGGCTGAGACCATGTCGGGCACCCAGACCGAAGCCGCGGGCGCCGCGGCCGAAGCCGTCACCACGGACGGCACGTCGCTGTTCGACCAGGTCATCGCCGCGACCAAGCAGACCGAGCCGGATCGCGCCGCCGATCTGGTCAAGACGCTGGTCGAGGAGGCGCTGAAGGGCACCGTCACCTTCGACAAGAACCTGACGCGCACCTTCGACAAGGCGATCGCGGCGATCGACCGCAAGATGTCGGAGCAGCTCAACGCCATCATCCACGATCCCAAGTTCCTCAAGCTCGAGGGCACGTGGCGCGGGCTGCACCACCTGGTGATGGAGAGCGAGACCGGCACCTCGCTCAAGATCCGGGTGCTCAACGCCTCCAAGCGCGATCTCAACCGCGACCTGACCAAGGCGGTGGAGTTCGACCAGAGCCAGCTCTTCAAGAAGATCTACGAGAACGAGTTCGGCACCCCGGGCGGCGAGCCTTACGGCGCGCTGATCGGCGACTACGAATGGGGCAACCACCCCGACGACGTGGAGACGCTGCGGCTGATCTCCAACGTCGCGGCCGGTGCGTTCGCGCCGTTCATCTCGGCGGCCGGCGCGGGCATGTTCGGCTTCCAGGATTATCGCGAACTGTCCAAGCCGCGCGACCTCGCCAAGATCTTCGACACCGCCGAGTACATGAAGTGGCGCAGCTTCCGCGACAGCGAGGATGCCCGCTTCGTCACGCTGGTCATGCCGCGCACCATGGCGCGCCTGCCCTACGGCGCGAAGACCAAGCCGATCGAGGAGTTCGGCTACGAGGAAGCGCCGTTCGATGCGGCCGGCGCGGCCAAGCCGATGGACCACACCGAGTATTGCTGGATGAACGCGGCCTACGTCATGGGCACGCGGCTGACCAAGGCGTTCAGCGAATACGGCTGGTGCACGGCGATCCGCGGTGCGGAAGGCGGCGGCAAGGTCGAGGGCCTGCCGGCGCACGTGTTCACCTCGGATGACGGCGACCTCGACAGCCAGTGCCCGACCGAGATCGGCATCACCGACCGGCGCGAGGCGGAACTGTCCGGCCTCGGCTTCCTGCCGCTCTGCCACTACAAGAACACCGACTATGCCGTGTTCTTCGGCGCGCAGACCGTGCAGAAGCCGAAGAAGTACGACCGGCCGGAAGCGACCGCGAATGCGTCGATCTCCGCGCGGCTGCCGTACATCATGGCGACCAGCCGCTTCGCGCACTACCTGAAGGTGCTCGCCCGCGACAAGATCGGCAGCTTCATGGAAGCCTCCGACTGCGAGCTGTGGCTGAATCGCTGGATCAAGAACTACGTCAACAGCAGCGAGAATGCCGGGCAGGACATGAAGGCCCGCTACCCGCTGCGGGAAGCCCGCGTGGAGGTGAAGGAGATCCCGGGCAAGCCCGGCTCCTACAACGCGGTCGCCTATCTGCGGCCCTGGCTGCAGATGGAGGAGCTGACGACCAGCCTGCGCATGGTCGCGCGCATCCCGCAGAAGGCCTGACGGACCGCGCCATGGAAACGGCCGCCGCGGCGCCGGCGAGCGTGCCGGCCCCGGCGGCCGAAACGCCGCCGGGGCTGCGGGACGACGTGCTCGCCGGCCGCTTCCTCGGCCGCGGCGATGCGGGCGCGGGCGAGGGGCTGGCAGGCTTCGTCGCCCGCCCGTCGCTCTCCGGCTGGTTCGGCGCGGCGGCGGCACCCGCGCTCGCCGGCGACCCGGAGCGGCTGCGCGCCGCACTGGACCGCGACATCGCCGCGATCGACGCGATGATCTCCGACCAGCTCGACGCGATCTTCCACCATCCGCGCACGCAGCGGCTGGAAGGCACGTGGCGCGGCATACGCTGGCTGCTCGAATCCTTCGAGCCGACGGCGCGGGTGAAGGTGAAGCTGCTGCAGCTTCCCTGGCCGGAGCTGTGCCGCGACCTCGAACGCGCGGCCGAGTTCGACCAGAGCCAGCTCTTCAGGAAGATCTACGAGGACGAGTTCGGCATGCCCGGCGGCGAGCCGTACGGGCTGCTGCTGGTGGATCACGAGATCCGCCACCGCCCCGGCCCCGGCGCGCCCACCGACGACATCACCGCGCTGGGGCTGCTCGCCGCCGTCGCCGCCGCGGCGTTCGCGCCCTGCGTCATCGCCGCCTCCCCCGCGCTGCTGGAGATCGACGAGTTCGGCGACCTCGCGGGCGTCGCCGATGCCGGCGGCGCGCTGCGCAGCCCGGAGCACGCGCGCTGGCGCGGCCTGTCCCAGCGGGAGGACATGCGGTTCCTCGCCGTCACCATGCCGCGCCTGCTCGCCCGCCAGCCTTGGGCCGACGACGGCACGCGCGCCGACGGCTGGCGTTACGGGGAACACGCGCTCGACGCGGCCAGCCGCGTCTGGAGCACCGCCGGCTATGCCTTCGCCGCCTGTGCGGCGCGCGCCTATGCGCAGTTCACCTGGCCCGCCGACGTGCGCGGGGTGGAGACCGACCGCGTCGCGGGCGGGCTGGTCGAGGCGCTGCCGATCGAGAGTTTCCGCACCGACCCGCCCCATGTCGCCGTGCGCGCGCCGCTGGAGATCGTGCTGTCGGACCGGCAGGAGCGCGCGCTGGTTGAAGGCGGGCTGATGCCCGTCAGCGCGCTGCCCTGGGCGGAGGAGGCGGTGTTCTCCTCCGTGCGCAGCCTGCAGCAGCCCCGATCCTACCAGGCGCCGCCCGGCGACCGGCGCGGCGCGGCGGCGAGCGCCAACGCCCGCATCTCCTCCCAGCTCAACGCCATGCTCTGCGTCAGCCGCTTCGCGCACTACATCAAGGTGATGGGCCGCGACATGGTCGGCTCCTTCCGCGATGCCGGCACGATCGAGCTGGAGATCCAGCGCTGGCTGATGCGGTACGTGAACATCTCCGCCACCGGCTCGGCCGACCTGATGGCGCGCCATCCGCTGTCGCAGGCGCGGGTGACGGTGAAGGACAAGCCCGGCCAGCCCGGGGTCTACGGCTGCACGATCCACCTGCAGCCGCATTTCCAGCTCGATGACGTCTCGGCCACCTTCCGGCTCGTCACCGACATCACGGGGCCGCGCCCCGCATGAGGAGTGCCAACGCATGAGCGAGACGCAGCAGGACGGCGCCGGCGCGCTGTTCAAGGCCGGCCGGCTGACCGAGGCGGTCGAGGCCGCTTCCGCCGCGCTGAAGAAGTCGCCGCAGGACCTCTCCGCCCGCGTGCTGCTGGCGGAGCTGCTGATCTTCGCCGGCAACCTCGAACGCGCCGACGTGATCCTCGATGCCGCGGCCGGGCTCGATCCCTCGGCCGCCACCGTGGTCGCGGAGTTCCGCCAGCTCATCCGCGCCGACATGGCGCGCCGGCAGCTCCGCCGCGACGGGCGCGTGCCGGAATTCCTCGGCGAGCCGACCGAGGCGCTGAAGGCCTCGCTGCGCGCGCTCGTCGCGCTGCGCGCGGGCGACCTCGCCGAGGCGGCGAAGGAAGCCGAGGCCGCGGAGGCCGCGCGCCCGCGCCTGCCGGGCAAGCACGGCGACACCGCCTTCGAGGACATCCGCGACGCGGACGACATCCTCGGCCCGTGCTTCGAGGTGCTGACCACGACCGGCAAGTACTTCTGGATCCCGACCGAGCGCATCCTGTCCGCCGAGTTCCATCCGCCCAAGCGCGTGCGCGACCTGTTCTGGCGCCGCTGTTCCATGTCGGTGAAGGAAGGCCCGGACGGGGATGTGTACGTGCCCGTCGTCTACGGCTGGGAGGATGCCGGCCTGTCCGACGAGTTGAAGCTCGGCCGCGGCACGGAATGGACCGAGACGCCGCCGGTACGCGGATCGGGCCAGCGCACGCTGCTGGTGGGCGAGGACGCCCTCGGCATCATGGAGCTGGGGTCGCTGACCTTCGAGACATGAGCGGGACCCGCGAGGACAGGCGCGGCCGCGAGGTCGGCGCGCGCGCGCAGCTTCCGCTGCTCGACCGGCTGATCGACGATGCGCCGGACGATGCGCGCGACCCGCCGATGTCCGCGTCCGAGGCGATGGCGGCACTCCGCCGCGGCGTGCGCCGCGACTTGGAGAACCTGCTCAACGCCCGCCGCCGCTGGCGTTCCTGGCCTGCGAACCTGACCGAGCTGAACACCTCGCCGCTCGCCTTCGGCATCCCGGATTTCACCGCCGGCGCGTTCAGCGATCCCCGGCGGCGGGAGCGGCTGCGCGAGGATATCGAGGAGACGATCCGCCGGTTCGAGCCGCGCTTCGTCTCCGTCCACGTCACGCTGATCGAACGCGAGGACAGCGCGCTGGACGGCACGCTGCACCTGCGGATCGATGCCGAGCTGCACGCCGATCCGGCGCCGGAACCCATTGCCTTCGACACGCTGCTGGACGCCGCCGCCGATCTGGTGGTGGTGCGCGGCCAGGACTGAGTCCCGCCCATGTCCGACGCGCTGCTCCCCTACTACAACCGCGAACTGATCGCGATCCGCCGGCTCGCGGCGGAATTCGCGGAGACGCATCCGAAGATCGCCGCGCGCCTGCGCCTCGCCCCCGATGCGGTGGACGATCCGCATGTCGCCCGGCTGCTCGAAGGTTTCGCCTTCCTCGCCGCGCGCGTGCATCACCGGCTCGACGACGAGTTCCCCGAGCTGACGGATGCGCTGCTGGATGCGCTGTATCCGCACTACCTCGCGCCCGTGCCGTCCTGCGCGATCGTGCAGTTCACGCCGCAGCCCGACCTCCAGGGCAGCTACACAGTGCCCGCCGGGCTGATGCTGGAGACCGAGCCGGTGCGCGGCGATACCTGCCGCTACCGCACTACCTCGCCGACGACGCTGTGGCCGGTCGAGGTGGAGGCGGTGAAGCTGTCCGGCCTGCCGCTGGTCGCACCACCCAACCCGCTCGCGCAGGGCGCGGTCGCGGTGCTGCGCATCACGCTGCGCACCGCCAACCCGGATGCGACCTTCGCCAAGCTCGGCGTGGACCGGCTGCGGCTGTTCCTGCGCGGCGCGCCGCCGGTCGCGCTGCCGCTGTACGAGCTGCTGTGCAACCACGCCGTCTCGGTCGGCTATGCCGACGGGCCGAGCGACGCGAACGCGGTGATCGTGCCGAAGGAAGCGGTATCGCCCGCGGGCCTGGACGCGGCGGACGCGCTGCTGCCGTGGCCGGCGCGCAGCTTCGCCGGCTTCCGGCTGCTGACCGAGTATTTCGCCTTCCCGGAGAAGTTCCTCTTCATCGATCTCGACCGCATCGACGCCAAGACGCTGCTGGAAGCGGGCAACCGGCTCGATGTGTTCATCTGGCTGGACCGCGCGATGCCGGAGTTGGAACGCGCCATCGGCGCGGAGGCGATGGCGCTCGGCTGCGCGCCGGTGGCCAACCTGTTCCCGCAGCGCTGCGAACCGATCCCGGTGAACCACGAGACGGTGGAATACCGCGTCGTCGCCGACGCGCGCCGCCCCGCGACGACCGAGATCTACACGGTCGAGCGAGTGCTGGAGACGCGGCCCGATGGCAGCTCCGTGCCCTGGCGGCCCTTCCATCGGCTGACCCATGGCGAGGAGACCGGCGACGCGCCGGGCGGCTTCTTCCAGACCGTGCGCCGCCCCGCCGTGCCGCCGCTCACCGGCACGGAAACCTTCCTCGCCACCCACGACACCGGCTTCGATGCCGACCGTCCGGCCGAGGCGGTGCTGTCCGTGGATGCGCTGTGCCTGAACCGCGACCTGCCGGCCGACCTGCCCTTCGGCGGCGGACACCCTCGCATCCGCCCGGTGGAGGGCGCGGGCGCGGTGGCGAAGGTCGCCTGCCTGACCGCGCCGACCCCGCCGCTCTATCCGCCGCTGCGGGAGAGGGGCTTCTGGCGCCTCGTCTCCCAGCTTTCGCTCGGCCACCTCTCGCTGGTCGGCGGGGCGGAGGGTGCCAAGGCGCTGAAGGAGGTGCTGCGCCTGTACGACCGCCGCGACAGCGCCGAGACGCGCGCGGCGATCGAGGCGCTGCTCTCCGTCTCCTCCACCCCCGGTGCGGCGCGTGCGCCGGACCGCAAGCCCGGCGCCTTCGTGCGCGGGCTGGACGTGACGCTGGAGTTCGATGCGCGCGCCTGGCAGGTGGGCGGGCTGTTCCTGCTCGCCTCCGTGCTCGACCGCTTCCTCTCCCTGCATGCGGGCATCAACAGCTTCGTCCGTACTGCCATCACGCTGCGCGGCCGGCCCGGCCGCGACGCCCAGTCCCCGCCGCGCGCCGGTGCGCGGCCGCTGCTGTGACGCAGGGAAGATCGGGGCTTCGCCCCGAGGATGTTTTCGGAAGGATCGGGGTCAAGAGGCCTGTGGCCCCTTGCGGGAAGTGCGGGGCAGAGCCCCGCTGCCTGTCTCCATGAGACGCACCGCCGCCCTCCGCGCCCGGCTGCTCGCCGACCCGCGCCGCTTCGGCTTCGACGCCGCCGCGCGCGTGCTGATGCGCGATGCGCGCACGCCCGATGCGGCGGAGGCGATCCGTTTCCGCACCATGCCGGGCCTCGCCTATCCGGGGCCGGAGGTCGCCTCCGCGCGCGAGGCCTCGGGGCGCAATCCGGAACTGTCCGTCACGGTGATGGGTCTCACCGGCCCTTCGGGCGTGCTGCCGCGGGCGTGGACGGAGGCGCTGGCGATCTCGCTGAAGGCGCGGTCGCGTGCGCTGCACGATTTCGTCGATGTCTTCTCGCACCGGATGATCGCGCTGTTCGCGCGCGCGGGCGCGAAGTACCGGCTCGCGCGCAATGCCGATTTCATGCCGGCGGGCGAGGATCCGGTCAGCTACGCGCTGCTGTCCTTCGCCGGCCACGGCACGCCGCATCTGGTGGACCGCTTCGCGCCGGGTGCGGCCGCGCTTGCGCACTACTCCGGGCTGCTGTCGTTGCATCCGCGTTCGGCGGACCGGCTCGCCGCGCTGCTGTCGGACTGGCTGGGCCGGCCGGTGGAGGTGGAGCAGTTCGCCGGCGCGTGGCTTGCGCTGCCACCTTCGCAGCGATCGCGGCTCGGCGTGGGGCGGCGCGCGGGGCAGCACGCCGGGCTCGGCGTCGATATCGCGGTGGGCGTGCGCGCCTGGGATTCGCAGGGGCGGTTCGTGCTGCGGGTCGGTCCGCTCAACCGCGCGGAGTTCACGCGGCTGCTGCCCGATGCGCGGGGGCTGAAGCGGCTTGTCGCCCTTGCGCGCACCTATGCCGGCCCGGGCTTCGGCTTCTCGGTCAACCTGCGCCTTGCCGGGCGCGAGGTGCCGCCGCTGCGGCTGGATGGCGAGGCGCGGCTGGGCTGGGATGGCTGGTTGACCGGGCGCGACCCGGGACGCGATGCACTGGACGCGAATTTCGACGCGGACGTTGTGGAGAAAGCATGAGCGGCTGGGGCGCAGGCTACGTCACCGACATCAACTACATCCCCGGCTATTACCGGCAGCAGTCGCCTGCGCATCTGGACATGATCGCGCGCCTGTCCGGCATCGCCTTCCATTTGCCGGAGGACTTCACCTGGGTGGAGCTGGGCTGCGGCGTCGGCTTCGGCGCCGCGATCATCGCGGCCGCCAACCCGCGCGCCACGGTCGTCGGCATCGACTTCAACCCCGCCCACATCGCCGATGCCCGCGCGCTGGCGGAGGAGGCCGGGCTCGCCAATCTCCGCTTCCTCGAGGCCGACCTGTCCACGCTCGCCGACAGCGCCGGCGTGAAAGACGTGCCCGAGGCCGACATCGTGACCATGCACGGCGTCTGGTCCTGGGTGCCGGAGGCGGTGCAGCAGGGCATCGTGCGGCTGCTGGCCGCGCGCGTGCGTCCCGGCGGACTGGTGCATCTCAGCTACAACGCGCTGCCGACGTGGCAGGGCGGGCTCGCCTACCAGCGGCTGATCCGCGAGGCGGGTCTGCGGCTGGGCCAGCGCTCGGACCAGCAGGTGCAGGCCGGCGTGGAGGTGATGCTGGCCCTGCGCGACGCGAAGGCGACGCACCTGTCCGGCGAGCTGGCCACCGCGATGGCGGACAAGGCGACGCGGATGCCGATCGCCTATCTCGCGCACGAGTTCATGAACGCCTCCTGGCGGCCGTGCTTCTTCGGCGACGTGGCCGCCGCGCTCGCGCCCGCGAAGCTGGATTTCGCCGGGTCCGCGCTGGCCATCGAGCAGTTCCCCGACCTGGTGATGAGCGAGGCGCAGCGCGCGGTCTACGAGCGCTTCGACGATCCGGCGATGCGCGAGACGGTGAAGGATTGCTGCCTGGGCCGCGCGCTGCGGCAGGATGTGTTCGTGCGCGGCGCGCGGCGGCTGGACCGCGCGGCGCGCGACGCGGCGCTGATGGATGTCAGCCTCGGCCTCGTCGTCACCGCCGACGAGTTCGCCTTCGAGGCGGAGATGCCCGCCGGCCATGCGAGCTTTTCGCCGGACTTCTACCGCCCGATCGCCGAGGCGCTGGCGGAGCGGCCGCGCACGGTGCGCGAGCTGCTCGCGATGCCGGAGGCGAAGGGCCGCAAGGACAACCCGGCGGAGATCGCGGGCGTGCTGGTCGGCACCGATCAGGCGATCCCTCTGCTGCGCCCGGGCGCGGCACAGACCCCGCAGGCGCAGGCGCTGAACGCCGCGCTCGCCCGGCGCGTGGCCTCCCCCAGCCAGATCGGCCGCGCCTACGCGCTGTGTTCGCATGCCGTCGGCGGCGGCGTCGGCATGGCGGTGCAGGAGATCTACGTCGCGCTGCGGCTGGTCGCGGGCGAGGGGCGGGAGGCGATCCCCGCCTGGACCGAGGCACTCGACCCCGGCGGCGACGCGCAGCGCACGGCGGAGATCACCGAGGGGCTGGGCGAGATCCTCGACCGTCGCGTTCCGCTCTGGCATGCGCTAGGAGTGGTGTGAACATCCTCTCGTTCTACGTGCATCCGTCGTGCTAGAATTCGCCCCGCTCGCAGGGAAGGGACACTCCATGCCTCGCGCCATCGTCACACTCGCCGCACTTGCCATCATGCTCGTGCCCTTCGCCGATGGCGCGTTCGCACAGCGCAACCCGACCAGCGCCGACCAGATCATCGAGGGGCTGCGGCCGCGTCCCGGCGGCGGCACCACGCGCGGGTTGCGCAGCGTGCCCTCGACCTCCGAAGGGCTGCGCGCCGTGCCGTCCGATGCCGGCGCGACGCCGCAGGCCGCGACCCCGCCGGCCGCCGCTGGCGGCAAGGCGCCCGCCGCGGCCGCCGGTGCCGCCCCGCCCGCCGCTTCCTCCGGCCAGGACGCCGACATCCGCCCGTCGGTGAACCTGACCGTGCAGTTCGCGACCGGCTCCGCCACGCTGACGCCGTCGGCGGTGCGGGCGCTGAACGAGCTGGGCCGCGCGCTCAGCTCGTCCGCGCTGGAGAACTACCGCTTCATGATCGAGGGGCACACCGACACGGTGGGCCGCCGCGACCTCAACCTCGATCTCTCGGAGCGCCGGGCGCAGGCGGTGCGGCAGTACCTGATCAGCAATTTCGGCATCGACCCCTCCCGGCTGGACTCGATCGGCCGCGGGCAGGACGAGCTGCTGATCCAGACTCCGGACCAGACGCCCGAGGTGCGTAATCGCCGGGTTCAGATCATCAACCTCGACGGCTGATCGCGTCGCCGCCTGCGCAGGCAGGCGGCGCGCGCTGCGTCGATGGGCAGCAATCCGGATGACACCGTCCGCCTGAAGCCGGCCCCCTCGGCGCCGCGCCCAGCAGCCCGCGCCGCCGCCTCGCCGTCACCGCGCGCCCGTTCGCCGCTGGTGGCGGTCGCCGTGATCGGCCTGCCCTTCGCGCTGGCGGCGGGGATCGGCGGATGGCTCCTGCTGGGGCCGCCGGCATCGCCGCCCGCCGTCGTCCCGCCCCAGCCCATCGCGCTGCCGCAGATGCCCGTGCCGGCACCTGCGCCCGCACCCACCACCCCCGCGCCCGCGCCGGTGGCGCTGCCGCGGATCACCCCGGTGCCCGCGCCGCGCCTGCCGGTGGAGGTGCGGACCATGGAAGCGGTGGAAGCGGCGGTCGATCCCGTCACGCGCTTCAGCCGGCTCGCCGAGAACCGCGACGTCCTGCTCATCAGCTTCGCCACGCTTGCCGAGCAAGGGGCGACGCTGAACCGGATCGCCGCCTTCATCGAGAAGGCCGGCCAGCCCCGCGACCGCGTGCTGAACGATTTCGAGCTGGCGGCCGCCACCGCGCCGAGCCCGGAGACCTACTATCTCGGCCACGACTACAGTGCGGAATCGCTCCGACGCTTCTTCGCCTATGCGGACCGCGACGGGATCCGGCTGAACGCGGTGGAGGAGAAGCTGCGCGGGCTGCTGACGCAGGAGGGGCTTCTCGCCGAGGGTGCCACGGGCGCGCTGGTGTCCGTCGCCGCACCCGGGCCCGACATGGATGCGGCGGCGCGGCGTGCGGTGCTGTGGCACGAGATCTCGCACGGCGAGTACTTCACCCGCCCCGCCTATGCCGAATGGACCCAGCGCTTCTGGCAGGAGAAGATGTCCGAGGCCGAGCGCGACGCCTTCCGCCGCTATCTGGCCAAGCTCGATTACGACCCGGCCGACGAGGAGCTGATGGCCAACGAGATGCAGGCTTTCCTGATGCACACGCCCGATCCGCGCTTCTTCTCGCCCACCCTCGTCGGCCTGTCGCCGGAGGCGATCACGCGGCTGCGGTCCGCCTTCCGCGCCGGGATGCCCGATGGCTGGCTGAAGGGCGGGGCGCGCTGAACGTGGCGGGACCGCGGATCGGCCTGCTCGGCTTCTCCATCGAGTGCAACCGCTTCGCCCCGCCGGCGACGCGGCGCGATTTCGAGGAGCGCACGCTGCTGGAAGGCGAGGCGATCCTCGCCGACGCGCGCAGCGAAGCGCCGCGCCAGCTTCCGGAGCTGCCCGGCTTCCTGCCGGTGATGGACGCGGCCGGACCCTGGACGCCGGTGCCGATCCTGCTCGCCAAGGCGGAGCCGAACGGGCCAGTGGTGCAGGACCTGTTCGACTGGATGATGGCGCGGTGGGAGGAGGGGCTGCGCGCGGCCCTGCCGCTCGACGGCGTCTATTGCGTGCTGCACGGCGCGGGCCTCGCCGCGCAGGACGACGACCCCGAGGGCACGGTGCTGTCGCTGATCCGCCGCGTGGTCGGGCCGGACGTGCCGGTGGTGGCGACCTTCGACCTGCACGCCAACGTCTCGGATGCGATGGTCACGCAGCCCGACGCCTTCGTCGGCTACCGCACCAATCCGCATCTGGACATGCGCGAGCGCGGCGCGGAGGCGGCGGGGCTGCTGCTGCGGCTGCTCGAGGGCGAACGCTTCGTCGTGGCGAAGACGCGGCTGCCGATCGTGCCGCCGACCGTGTCGATGGTCACCACGCCGGGCATCCCCAACCGCCCCTATGGCGAACTGATCGACCTCGGGCAGGAGCTGATGGCGCGAGCGCCCTATGCGGGGAAGGTCGTGAACGTCTCGGTGATGGGCGGCTTCGCCTATGCCGACACGCCGTTCAACGGGCTGACCGCCGTCGTCACCGCGACCGGGCGTGCGGCGGCCGAGGCGCTGTGCCGCGAGATCGCCGAAGCCGGCTGGGCACGGCGCGACCGCTTCGTCGCCTCGCTGACCTCGCTCGAGGACGCGACGGGCCGCGCCAAGGGCGAGGCGGAGCTGATCTTCGCCGATGTCGCCGACAATCCCGGCGGCGGCGGGCGAGGCAACACGATGTGGATCGTGGAAGCCTTCCACCGCGCCGGCGTGCGCGACTGCCTGATCGGCGTGATCCACGACCCGGCGCTGGCCGCCGAGGCGCATGCCCTGGGCGAGGGGACCGCCTTCACCGCGCGCTTCAACCGCGAAGGCCAGAGCGAGTTCGCCCGCCCCTTCGCGGCACCCGCCACCGTGCGGCGGCTGCATGACGGGCGGATCCTCGGCCGGCGCGGCATCTTCGCCGGGCGGATGAACGACCTCGGCCCCTCGGCGGCGCTGACGCTGGACGGTCTGACCGTGGTGGTGATCAGCCGCCGCACGCAATGCGCCGATCCGGCGTTCTTCGAGGCGTTCGGGCTGGATGTCGGTGCGGCGCGCTGCGTGGTGGTGAAGTCGCGCGGGCATTTCCGCGGCGGGTTCGACGAGTTCTTCACGCCCGACCGGATCGTGGAGGTGGACGCGCCGGGCCTGACCAGCCCGATCCTGTCGCGCTTCGCGTGGACGAAACTGCCGCGCCCGGTGCTGCCGCTCGATCCGCAGACGTGCTGGCCGTAGCTGGCTGCGCGGCCCTCGTGCCGCTCGGCCTTCCGGCTGATCCTGCTGATATGTCGCGCAGCACTCTACCCCCCTCTCCCGCTTGCGGGAGAGGGCCGGGGTGAGGGTGCATTCACCAGCACCACAGTAAGTTTCGTCTCCGCGCAGACCCCCTCACCCTGTCCCTCTCCCGCCGGGCGGGAGAGGGGACGTTGCGTGACGCTCCCAGCCTCAGCCCCTTCCGCGAAGCTCCCCCACGCGCGGGGAGGGAGAAAGAAGCTCGTCTCCGCTTTCGAAGGTGAAAGCGCGGCGGCGGGCAGGCTTCAAAGATCCAGATCGACCCACAGCGCGGCGTGGTCTGACGCCGCATGCACGGGCCCCGTCAGCTCCGCGTACATCTCCCACCGGCGCGAGGCACTCCACACTCCCTTGCGGAACACGCCCGCGCCGGTGGCGCGTTGCTTCAGCGCGGGGGAGAGCAGGATGTAGTCGATCTTCTTGCTTGCGCTGCTCGTGTCGTACGTGCCGGGAAAGCCGCCATTCGCGAAGCCGGGCAGGGCGGCGATATCGGCAAGGTCCGTCTGCTTCAGCAGCGGCTTGAGCGGCGCGCTGTCCGGCGTGTCGTTGAAATCGCCGACCACCGCGACCAGCGCAACGCCTTCGCCACGGAGCCGCTCGTAGATCTCCGCCACCCGCGCCGCCTGCGCGTGCCGGCGCGCGTCGGATGCCGCCTTCGCGCCGTAGCCCTTGCTCTTGAAGTGGTTCACCAGCACCACGATCCGCTCGCCACCCGGCAGCGCGATGTCGAACTCCGGGCAGTCGCGGGAGAACACCTCCGATCCGTTGGCGAGCCGGTCATCGACATGGCTGCGCATCCCGCGCACCTCGAACGTCTCGCGCGTCATCAGCCCGACATCGATGCCGCGCTCGTCGTTGCCGTCGATGAGCATGACGTGCCGGTAGGGCGCGCCGCCCACCGCCTTCAGGATCTCCTTGTTGTAGGCGGTGAGGGAGGGACGGTTCTCCGCCTCCACCACCGCCAGGATATCGGCGCCGACATCGCGGATGACGCGCGCGGTGTTGCGCATCGCCTGATCGTCCACCGGCTCGTCGAGCAGTTCCAGCGACCCCGACCAGCCCGCGCGCCCGTCCGCGACGATGGAGATGGTGCCGTCCTTGTGGCGGCTGAGCAGGTTGCCGCGGTTCTGCCGCAGGATCACGAACGGGCCCTTGTCCTGCTTGCGCAGGCCGAGCTTCTCGATCAGTTCCAGCATCCGCCGCTTGTCGGCCGCGGTGTAGGTGATCTTGCCGAGCAGCTTGCTGAATGCCGCGAACGCGTCGAGCGCGGGCTTGCCGTCCGCCCAGCTTTCCAGATTCATCGCGCGTGCGCGGTTGAACAGGTTCTCGACGTTGTAGCTTCCGAGCCTGACGCGCATGGCAGTCAGTTCCGAAGGGGAAACAGATTCCTAGGCCCTGCGGAGGCTGCCCGGCAAGCGGCGCGTCGTCGCCGCCGTCAGCTCTCGGCCACCGGCACGGTGTAGTTCAGCACCATGCGCCCGCCATCGGGATAGATCGTCTGCCCGGCCATGTAGGACGCATCGTCGCTGGCGAGGAAGGCGGCGACCGCGGCGATCTCGCGCGGTTCGCCGCAGCGCCCGACCGGCGTGCGCGACATCACCGCCTCCCGCGCCGCATCCGAGGAGAAGATCACCTTGCGCACCATGTCCGTCAGGATCGTCCCCGGGCCGATGCCGTTCACGCGGATGCGGTGCGGGGCGAGCGCGATGGCGGCCACGGCGGTGAGCTGGTTCAGCCCGCCCTTGGACATCGCGTAGGTGGCGAGGTTCGGGATCACGAGCCGCGCGTTCACCGAGGAGATGTTGATGATCGCCCCGCCGCCGCCCTGCGCGATCATCTGCCGCGCGGCCGCCTGCACGCCGAAGAACGCGCCCTTGAGGTTCACGCCGATGACGGTGTCGAAATCCGCCTCGGTGATCTCCAGCAGGTCCTGAGGGTGCGCGATGCCGGCGTTGTTGACCAGGATGTCGACCCGGCCGAAGCGCGCCACCGCGGCGGCGACCAGCGCATCGACCTCGGCGCGCCGGCTGACATCGGTCGGCTGCGTGGCCAGCGCGCCGAGCCGGCTCAGCGCGTCGCCCGTCGCTTCCAGCGCGTCCGCGTTGTTGTCGGCCAGCACCACGCTCGCGCCTTCCTCCAGGAAGCGCCGGGCGCAGGCCTCGCCCAGACCCTGCGCCGCGCCGGTGACGATCGCGACCTTGTCCTTGAACCTCATGTGCAGTCCCCGCTCAGTAGACGACGGTTTCGACCAGCGGCGTGTTGCTGCGGATGCGCGCGTAGCCGAGCGGCGAGAGGTCGATGGCGCGATAGCCGCCATGGACGATCAGTTCCGCCACGCCGCGCCCGGTGGCCGGCGCATGCTGCACGCCGTGGCCGGAAAACCCCGTCGCCAGCATCAGGTTCGCCAGCTCGTCATGCGGCCCGATCACGCCGTTATGGTCGAGTGTGTTCAGCTCGTAATGCCCCGCCCAGGTCCGCTCGACCCGCAATTCGGCCAGCGCCGGGATGCGGTGGGCGAGTGCGGGCCACAGCAGATCCTCCAGCAGTTCGTGCGCGGGTTCGAAGTCGCCGGTCGCGTCGGGATCGGCATCCGCCGGCGGGCCGATGCCGCAGATGAACCCTTCGCCTTCGGGCCGAAGCCATGCGCCCGAGGTGTCGAACAGCAGCGGCATGCCGCGGCCCTGCAGCGGCGCGCGGATCATGAACACGGTGCGCTTGCGCGGTTCGACCGGCAGCACCAGACCCGCGCGGCGCATCAGCGCGCCGGATCCGGGCCCGGCGGCGACCACGCACCAGTCGGCCGTCACCACCTGTCCGTCCGTCGTGCGCACGCCGGTGACGCGGCCGTTCTGCGTGAGAAGCGTCTCCGCCTCGGCATGGACGTAGTCCACGCCGCGGTCGCGCGCGGCGCGGCGGATCAGGCTCAGCAGCGACCACGCATCGAACCAGCCCTCGTTGCGGACGCCGAAGGTGGCGCTGCCGAGATCGTCCACGTTGAGCCAGGGAAAGCGCGCCTGCGTTTCCGCCGGCGTCATCATCACGACATCCGCGCCTTCCCCGCGTTGCATCTCCATCGCCTCGCGCCGCAGGGCGACCTGATCGGGCAGGCCGAGGAACAGGTAGCCGTGCTCGACGAAGCCGATATCGGCGTCGGGGCCGAAGGTGGCGCGCAGGTTGCGGAACAGCTCCGCGCCGAACAGGCTCATGCGCACGTTCACCGCGCAGCCGAACTGCGTGCGGATCGAGGCGGCCGACAGCGCGGTCGAGGAGCGCGCATAGGTCGGGTCGCGCTCCAGCACGGTGATCCGCCCCGCGAAGCCCAGCTCGCGGAGGAAGTACGCGGTGAAGGAGCCGACGATGGCCCCGCCGATGATGACGACGCTGGCGTTGCTGGGAACGGGCATGGGGCTCGCTGGCGGAAGGTGAAGGGGTTGGCGTGCCGGCCGGCTATTCCGCCGGCTGGACCCGGACCGGCGCCATCGTGCCGGCCGCGCGGCCGCCGCCGGCGAACAGCAGCGAGGCCATCATGATCGCGGCCGACAGCGGCAGGATCAGGTCCGGCCGTCCCCAGTCGATCAGCGCGCCGAACGGCATCGGCGTGATCGCCTGACCCAGCGGCAGGCCGGAGGAGACGAAGCCGAACACCTTGCCGATCTGCCCCGGCGGGGCGGCGTCCTTCACCATGATGTCGCGCGGTGTGCGGGACGCGCCGAGGAACGCGCCGCCGAGGAAGATCGTCGCGATCGTCACGCTGTCGGAGATGCGCAGCCACTCCGTCAGCAGCACGAAGACGGCGGCGATGCAGGTCAGCGCGACCACCGCCGGCAGGTGGCGCCTGGTGTTGTCCGCGATCCAGCCGCCCGCCAGCACGCCGCCGGTCGCGCCCGCCATGTACATGGTCAGCGCCAGCGACGCGGTCGCGATCTCCATCCCGTGCAACTGGTGCAGCGCGGTGATGAGCCACGCCTGCAAGCCCGCGCCGGCCATGGCGGAGAGCAGGAAGAAGCCGAAGAACAGCAGCATCGGCCGCGAGGTAAGCAGTTCCATCCCGCTCACCCCGCCGGTCGCGGCGGCGGCCGGTCGTACCTGTTCGCGCAGGATGCGGCTCTGCCACAGGATCGCGAGCACCACCGGCAGGCCCGCGAGCCCGGCGGCGATCACGCCCCAGCGCCAGCCGAGCAACGTCATCAGCAGCGCCATCACCGGCGGGCCGGAGGCGAAGCCGAGATTGCCGGTGAAGGTGTGCAGCGCGAAGGCGCGGCCCATGCGCGACTTGTCGATCGAACCGGCGAGGATCGCGTAGTCCGCCGGGTGGATCACCGAATTGCCCACGCCTGACAGCGCGCACAGCAGCAGGATCTGCCAGTAGTCGGTGACGAAACCCATTGCCGCGATGGACAGCGCCATCAGCAGCGTGCCGCCCACGAGGAATGGCCGCGCGCCGTGCCGGTCCACGAGGAACCCCACCGGCGTCTGCAACACCGCCGTCACGCCGGACATCAGCGCGACCGACAGGCCGAGGGCGGCGAAGCTGACGCCGAACTCGTCGCCCCAGGCGAGGAACAGCGGCGGCAGGCACAGCACGTAGAAGTGGGAGAGGAAGTGGCCGGTGCCGATCAGCGCGATGACGCGGGCGTCGCTACCCGGCGGGACGGCAGGCTGGGTCATGGGCCGCAACATCCGTCCGCGCTTCCCGGACGTCAAACCGCGGGGGTGAAGCTGCGGGGCTTTGCCCCGCGCCCCAACAGGGGCTCTGCCCCTGTACCCCGCCAGGGGGCACGGCCCCCTGGACCCGCGATTCCTTCAGGAAGGATTTGAGCAGGTCGGTCGGCAGCCCCCACCCCCACAACAATCGTTGTGGGGGTGGGGGCTGC
>JBBCJT010000009.1:0-39681 GCA_037190665.1 Rhodovastum atsumiense
CCGCGCATGGAGCGCAACGCATCCGCGCGCGTCGCGCTGCGGATGAGCGGACCGGAGGATGGCGGCGGAGCCTGAGGCCCGATCGCCGGTTCCGGGGTCACACGCCGGCCAGTCTGCATGATCGATCCGCCCACCGGGGTCAGGCATCCTCCTCGATGGCAGCCTGCGCGATCTGCGTGGCGCCGGCGTTGAGGCTGGAAGCCAGCACATGGCCGGCCGTGACGGCTCCGACGCACAATACGACCGACAGGATGACATTGAGGGCAGCGCGGACCACGGCGCCGGTTCTCAGCAGATCGAGCGTCTGCAGGCTGAAAGCCGAGAAGGTGGTGTAGCCGCCGCAAATGCCCACCATGACGAACAGCCTCAGTTCCTCCGAGACCGGATAGCGCCCGTGGGCGAGGGTCAACGTGCCGAAGAAGCCGATGAGCAGCGACCCCGACATGTTGATCAGGATTGTCCCGAAGGGAATCAACCGACTGATCGGCAGGGTGGCCACCGAGATCAGGAAGCGCGCCAGAGTGCCGATGGCGCCCCCGGCAGTGACGATCAGACATGTGGAGATGAAAGGCATGCTCGCTCCTCGATCGGGGCGGGCACAGAAAACCCGCCGGGCGCGGCGGGTGCTGGACGCACGATCCTACCGCTTGAAAACGCTGCGGTAGGAGTCATCAGCCCAGGGGCGGGCAGTTTCGGGGGACTCCATCCCCATCGCTTCCAATGTGTGACAGGGACCTGACGGCTTCAAGGGTGGGCGGAGACGTGGCGAGCAGTCGAACGGCCGAAGGCTTTGGACGCGCATCTGAAAGGCCCGCTGTTCAACCGCTTAAGCTTGAGGTTTGAATCGTCAACCCTCGGAGACGTCTGGCGCTCTCGCGCCGAGACTCGCCTGCTGTTCCGGCCTCGCACCAGCAAGGCGGCGCTGAGCAGACCTCGATCAAAGGCACTGCAACACGGCGGTCGGTCTCTCCCGACTACCGCAACAGCTTCCGCGCGATCACCATCCGCTGCACTTCCGACGTGCCCTCGCCGATGCGGAACAGGCGCATGTCCCGGAAGGCCCGCTCCACGGGTGTGCCGCGGACGACACCCGCCGCGCCGTGAATCTGGACCACGCGGTCTGTGACCCGGCCCGCCATCTCGGAGCAGGTCAGCTTGCACATGCTGGCGGCCGTGCCGACGGGATCGCCCGCCTCCAAAGCGCGTATGGTCGCATAGAGCAGCGCGCGGGCGTATGCGATCTCGGTCGCGCTGTCCGCAAGCATCCACTGGATCGCCTGCCGGTCGGCCAGCGGCGCTCCGAACGTGCGTCGGTTTCTGGC
The DNA here is from genome assembly GCA_037190665.1 of Rhodovastum atsumiense. GTDB lineage: Bacteria > Pseudomonadota > Alphaproteobacteria > Acetobacterales > Acetobacteraceae > JBBCJT01. The sequence goes on from JBBCJT010000009.1 coordinate 1,323, forward strand.
ATGCTCGACCGCGAGTTCCAGCATGCGTTCCGCCGTGCCGAGGCATGCGCTGGCAACGCTGAGGCGCCCTTCGTCCAGCGCCTCGATCGCCATGCCGAAACCCTGGCCCACGTCGCCCAGCACGGCGCCGTCCGGCACGAAGCAGTCCTGAAAGGAAAGCTCCGAAAGCTTCCACACCGGCGAGCCCATGGTGAGATCGGTGCGTGTCACCGATAGGCCCGGCGTGCCGCGGTCGATGAGAAACGCGGTGATGCCGCCGCGTGCGCCTCTTGCGGGATCGGTAGATGCCATCACCGCGATGAGATCGGCACTCTCCACATGGGAGATGAAGTGCTTTGTGCCGTTGATCACCCATCCTTCGCCACGCCGCACGGCACGGGTCCTGATGGCCGCGGCGTCGGAACCCGCCTCGGGCTCGGTCAGCGCGAAGGCGGTGCGCAGCTCACCCTTCGGAAGCTTCGGCAGATAGCGCGCCTTCTGCTCTTGCGTTCCGTGCCGCTGGATCGCCATCGGTGTCAGCCCGCCGGAACTCGACAGGATCACCGAGAACATCGGATGACAGCGGCTGACCTCCTCCTGCACGAGGCAGTAGTGGCCGAGGGTCATGGAAGCGCCGCCGAACTCCTCGCCGAGGCGCATGCCGAGAAGGCCCTGCGAGGCCAGCGCCGGCAGCAGGCCGTCCGGGATCGTTCCTTCGCGATCCATGGCGTCGGCGAACGGCTGCAACTTCGTTTCGACGAAACGGCGGATCTCCCGCCGCATCTCGCCGAGCTCCGGTGAAATCTCCTGCTGCACGGCTCGACTCCGGTTACTCCCAGCGTGGCGTCCGCTTCTCCAGGAAAGCCTGCACGCCTTCCGCGGCTTCCGCCGTGGCGCGGTGGCGCACCACCTCCTCGGCGAGCCAGTCGAGATCCCAATCGGCCGCGAGGCGATAGCGTTCGTCCCACAACAGCCGCTTGGTCGCCGCGACCGCCGCCGGACCGCCGCTCGCGATCCGCGCCGTGCAGGCATCCAGTGCGGCCGCCAGCCCGTCCGCCTCCACAAGATCGTGCACGACGCCGAGGTGCTGCGCCTCCACGGCATCGAACGGGTCTCCGGTCAGCAGATATCTGCCGGCCGTCCGCCGCCCCGCAACGGCTGCGAAGAGCGGCGCCACGAGCCCCGGAAACAGGCCGAGCCTGACCTCCGCCGCGCTGAAGCGGGCATCGCGCGCGGCAAGAACCACGTCGCACGCGAGGACAAGCCCCATGCCGCCGCCATATGCACCGCCCTGCACCGCGGCCACGGTCGGCTTCGGAAACATCGCGAGGCGATGCAGGACCCCTGCGGCGAGCCTTGCGTGTGCGAGGCTCTCCTCTTTCGGCGCGTTCAGCATCTCCCGCAACCTGACCAGATCGACGCCGGCGCTGAAGTGCCGGCCGGCGCCCGTCAGCGCGACCACGCGCACGGCGTCGTCCTCCGCAGCTTCATCGAGCGCATTCGCCAGCGCGGCATACATCGCACCATCGATGGCATTGCGCTGATCGGGCCTGTTCAGCGTCAGGGTCAGGACCGCGCTATTGCGCGCGACGGAGAGTGGTTCGTTCGACAAGCGCCGCTCCGGCACATCCGGCGGGGAACATCAGATAGGCGATTTGTCCCGTCAATCAGGAAATTGACTTATCGGTCACATCTGACCTACTTGCCGCGCCGCGCGACGTGCCGGTTGCGCGTCTTCGCCCGGAGCCAGGATCGCACATGGCAAAAGCAAAGGTCGCGCTGACCACGCGGATCGCCGTCTCCGACGAGCGGAGCATCACGATCCGCGGCAAGGATCTGGTCGAGGAGCTGATCGGGAAAGTCACCTACACGGAGATGGTGTTCTTCCTGATCGCGGACCGCCTGCCGGATCGGCGGGAGGTCCGGCTGCTCGATGCGTGCCTCGTCACCCTGATGGAACATGGTCTGACGCCGAGCGCCATCGTCGCGCGGCTGATCGCGGACAGCGTTCCCTCGGAAGCGCAGGTCGCGATGGCGGCCGGTCTTCTCGCGGTCGGCAACGTCTTCGTCGGCACCATCGAGGGATGTGCGGCGATCCTTCAGGCGGGCGTGGCGGAAGGCGGCGATCCGGCCGCCTATGCCGGGCGCGTCGTGCAGGACCATCGGGCGCGCGGCACGCCGTTGCCGGGCTTCGGTCACCGCCTGCACAAGCCCGACGATCCGCGCGCCATGCGTCTGATCGCGATCGGCGAGGAGGCGGGTTGCGCGGGCGGGTACATCGCGCTGCTGAAGGAACTGGGCCGCGCGCTGGATGCGGCCACGGGACGGCACATGACCATCAACGCCACCGGCGCCATCGCGGCCCTGCTGCTGGAGATCGGTCTGCCGGTCGAGTGCATGCGCGCGCTCGCGGTCGTGTCGCGGGCAGGCGGGCTACCGGGGCACCTGATCGAGAACCGCCGCACCGGTTCGGGCCGGCGCATCTGGCGCATGGTGGACGAGGCGATCCCTTACGACCCGGAAGGGTAGGCCGACTATTCCATCGTGATGCGGTTCTCGCGGATCACCCGGCCCCACCAGGCGAGGTCGTCATGCAGCAGCCTGCCGAACTCGGCCGGCGCCATGGTGGCGGGGGCGGCGCCGAAGCTGGCCAGACGCGGCCCCAGCGCCGGATCGTTGACGACGCGCGCGACCGCCTGCGCATAGCGGGTCGTGATCTCCTCCGGCGTGCCGGCTGGCGCGACGATGCCGGACCAGCTCAACCCGTCGACGCCGGGATAGCCCTGCTCCGCGATGGTGGGGATGTCAGGCCGGGAAGGATGGCGGTTCGGTCCCACCAGCCCGAGGATGCGCATCTGCCCACCCTCCACATGCGGCAACTGCACGAGCAGGTCGGAGAACATGCCGTCCACCTCGCCGCCGAGCGTGGCGGTGATCGCCGGGCCCGCGCCGCGATACGGCACGTGCAGGATGTCCAGTCCGGTGGCGCGGCGGAACAGTTCCAGCCACGCATGCGCGATGCTGCCCACGCCGTTGGAGGCGAGCCGCAGCGGTGCGCCACGCGCCCGCGACCATGCCACGAGCTGCTTCACATCCGTCGCCGGAACCTGCCGCGCGTTCACCGCCAGCGCCGACCCGTTCAGCACCACGCGCGTGACCGGCGCGAAGGCGGTGCGGACGTCGTAGGGCAGGTTGGGATCGAGATTGGGCGCGATGGTCAGGTTCGATCCGGCGGCGAACAGCAGGATCGACCCGTCCGTCGCGCCCCGCGCGACCATCTGTCCGGCAACCACGCCGTTCGCGCTGGGTCGGTTGTCCACGACGATGGTGCCGCCGAGTTCCGCGCCGAGAGGTTCCGCCATCAGCCGGCCGATCGTGTCGATCGGTCCGCCCGCCGCGAAAGGTATCACCATCCGGATCTGGGCCGGCCCCCGGCGGTCCTGCGCGCCCAGCGACCGGGCCGCGACGATGCCGGCGGTCCCCAGAAGGAATGCGCGCCGCATCGCGGTCTCCTTCTCCGTTTCCCCGCAGCTATCTTACCAATCGGTCGAAATGATGTCCAATCGGTATGGAGCGGGGCGGACGCGGAAGGCTACTTCTTCTGGCGCGGTGCGGGCGCGAGCATGCCGCGCAGCAGCAGGCCGACGGCGTCGTCGATGAAGGTCTCCTGCGTCAGGTCGCCCTCGGCGCGATACGTCCGCAGCAGCCAGGAGATGGCGGCGCCGATGATCGTGGTCGCCACCTTCGTGTTCACCTCCAGCAGCGATCCGTCGCGGATGCCCTCGGCGATGAACTCGCGCAGCCGGTTGCGCAGCGCGCGGCGGCGGCGTTCGACCTTCTGCCGCAGCGTCGCCTGAAGCGCTTCCTGCTCGCGGACCAGGATCATCGGCTGCAGCGCGGACAGGCCGTCCCGCAGGTAGCGGCGGATGAAGATCTCCAGCTTCTGCGCGCCCGTGGAACCCTGATCCTCCGCCTCGTCCAGGGCCGCTTCCCACACGTCGAACGACATGGAGTAGCACTCGAACAGCAGGTCCTGCTTGCTGCGGAAGTAGTAGTAGACCGCCGCCTTGCTGATGCTGAGGCCGGAGCCGACATCTTCCAGCGACACCGATCCGGCGCCATGGGCGTTGATCAGCCGCGCGGCCTCGTGCAGCAGCGCCAACCGCTTCTGCTCGCGCTGGGTCTTGCGGTCGAAGGCATGCCCGCCGGCCGGCGCGCGGGCGGCCTGTCGTGCGCGCGGCCGAGCGGGCTTGTCGGCGAGATCGTGGCTGCTCACTTCAGGCTCCTTCGCCCGGCGCGATCCCGCGCCGTGCCGTGATGCGACATCATCGGTTATGCCGCACTGCAGCATGCCGATGGCCTACCTCGCATCCGCCGGCGCGGCCGTCAAGAATAGGGTCGATTCGCTGACCTTCGGGTCGGGATTCCGTCCCGATCAGGATCAGAGCGAGTTCATGCCGCTCGCGCGGACCAGCGGTCCCCATTTCGTGTCCTCGGCCTTCAGGAAGGCGGTGAACTCGGCCCGGTCCATGGGCAGCGGCTCCCCCGCGCGAACCTTGAACGCCTCGACAAGATGCGGGGAGCGCAGTGCCGCGACCGATGCTGCGTGCAGGCTTTGCAGAATCGGTTCCGGGGTCTGACCCGGCGCTGCGAGCCCGTACCAGTTGTCGGTGGACAGGCCGGGCAGGCCCTGCTCGCTCGCGGTCGGCACGTCCGGCACCTCGGGCGCGCGCTGCCTGCTGGTGATCGCGATGGCGCGCAGGTCGCCGCTGCGGATATGGCCCAGCACGACCGGAAGATCGGCGATGGTGCCGATCACCCGTTCGGCCATCAGGTCGGTAAGGGCGGGCGCCGCGCCGCGGTAGCCGACATCGGTCAGCTTGATCCCCGCTTCCTGCGCGAGCAGCGCGGTGGCGAGCGCCGAGGTCGCGCCGGAGGAGGCGATCGGCATCGGATCGGGCTGCGCCTTCGCCGCGGCGATGAATTCCGTCAGCGACCGGTAGGGGGAGCGCCCGCCCACCACCACCGCCTGCCGCACGCGCACGACCGGCGTGAGGTTGGCGAGATCCTCGTGCACGCGGAACGGTATCGGCTGCGGCAGCGCGGGCGCGACGACCAGCGCGCTTGCCCCCGTGATGCCGATGGTCAGCCCGTCCGGCCGCGCCTTCGCGATGGCATCCACGCCGACCACCCCGCCGCCGCCGGCGCGGTTCTCCACCACGACCTGCTGGCCGATCTCCCGCGTCAGGGCTTCGGCGAAGATGCGCCCGAACGTGTCGGACGGGCCGCCCGGCGCGAAGGGCACGAACATGCGCAACGGACGGTCCGGCCTCCAGCCGCTCGCCGGCTGGGCCCGCGCGGCGGCGCCGGCGAGCGCGAGCGGCAGAGCCGCACAGACAAGTGAACGCCGGCGAATGGCTCGGTTTTCGTGCATGGCTTCCTCCCCCGCGCGCATGCCGGCCCATTCGCCGATATGCGCGATCCGGTAGGCATGTTGACCGTATGGTCGATTTTTCGTCAACTACGTCCAGTAAGGCGGCGGGAAGCGCCGCCGGGCAGGGATGGAGACGATGGCCGCATGACGCATCGCCCGGCTTCGGACACGCAGGCCCGGGACGGGTCGGATGCGGATTGGCCGCGGACGACCTACTGGGGTGCGCTGGATCGCGCGGCGAGGCTGTGGCCCGAGGCGGAGGCCGTGGTCCTGCCGCCCGACACTCGCGTCACGTTCGCCGCCCTGCGCGCCGACGTGCTGCGCAAGGCGGCGAACCTCCGGCGCCTCGGCGTGCGGCGCGGCGATCACATCGCGATCTGCATGGGCAATTCCGTGGACTGGGTCGCCCTGCTGTTCGCCGCCGCGACGCTCGGCGCGGTCGTCGTGCCGGTGAACACGCGGCTGCGTCCGCCGGAGATCGAATACACGCTGCGCCAGTCGGACGTGTCCTTCCTGATCACCGCGGACCGTCTGCTGAAGGTGGACTTCATCGCGATGCTGCGCGGCATCGTCCCGGAGATCGACGGCGCGCTCCCGTCCGAGCGTCTGCCGCGCCTGCGCACGCTGGTCGTTCATGGCAGCGACATCCCGAAGGCGGCCCTGCCGTTCGCCGAGCTGGACCGCGACCCGCCCCCCGGCTTCGATCCGGAGGCGCCGGGCGTCGGTCCGGATGACGTGGTGCTCATCCAGTACACGTCCGGCACGACGTCGGCGCCGAAGGGTGCGATGCTGTCGCATGACGGCATGCTGCGCGATGCGTTCCATGTCGGCCGCCGCATGGGTCTGCGGATCGGCGATCGCTACTTCAGCCAGCGACCGCTGTTCCATGTCGCGGGTGTGACGCTGTCGCTGCTCGCGGCGCTGACCTCGGGCGCGACCTACATCACAACGCCGACCTTCGACGCTGCCGCCGCGCTGCGCATGCTGCAGAACGAGCGTGCAACGCATGTGGCCGGGAACGACACGATGTTCCTGATGATGCTCGGCCAGCCGAAGCCGCCGGATGAGCGGATCGCGCTGCGCGGCGGCTGGGCGGCGGCGACGCTTGCGGTGATGACGCAGGCGCAGCGGCGCTTCGGGATGCCCGGCATGTGCTCCGCCTACGGGCAGTCGGAAGCGTCGCCCAACGTCGCCATGGGTCCGCATGACGACGATCTAGGCCCGCGGCTGGAAGGTTTCGCCTTCCCGCTGCCGGGGATCGAGGTGCGGATCGCAGATGCCGCGAGCGGGGAGGAATGTCCGCGCGGCACGCTCGGCGAGATCCTCGTGCGCGGCTGGAACCTGATGAAGGGCTACTACAACATGCCCGAGCAGACAGCGAAGGCCATCGACGGGCAGGGCTGGCTGAACACCGGCGATCTCGGCGTGATGGACGATGCCGGGCGGCTGCGCTTCGCCGGCCGCGCCAAGGAGCTGATCCGCGTCGGCGGGGAGAACGTTGCCCCGGCCGAGGTGGAGGATGTGCTGCACGCGCATCCCGCCGTGGTGCAGGCGCAGGTGATCGGCGTACCGGAGCCGCGGCTGATGGAAGTGCCCGCCGCCTACGTGATCCTGCGGCAGGACGCGACGGCGACACCGGAAGATCTCATCGCCTGGTGCCGCGAGCGCTGCGCGGGTTTCCGCGTGCCCCGCTACGTCCGCATCGTCGACAGCTTCGAACACATCGGCATGACCGGCAGCGCCAAGGTCCAGAAGAGCAAGCTGCGCGAGTTCGCACTCCGCGATCTCGGGCTCGGCTGACCGCGCGACCCAGGGGAGGAACAGGAAGATGAATGCGAAATGCACACGCCGGGCGTTCCACATCGGCGCGCTCGGCGGCCTCGCGGCGGCGCTCTCCGCCCGCGCGCAGGCATGGCCGGCGCGGCCCGTCCGCGTCGTCATCCCGTTCGCGCCGGGCGGCAGCACGGATGCGCACAACCGGCCGGTGCTGGACCGGCTGCACCCGCGGCTCGGCGCGCCGTTCGTGATGGACAACCGCGGCGGCGCCGGCAGCGCCATCGGCACCGCGGCCGTGGCCGCCTCGCCGCCGGATGGCTACACGCTGCTGTCGACGACGGCATCCTTCGTGACCGCGCCCGCCGTGCAGCAGACCACCTACCAGGTGTCGTCCTTCGAGTCGGTCGCGATGCTGGCGCGCAGTCCCTATGCGATCATCGTCGGCAAGGATTCGCCGATCCGCACAGTGCAGGACCTGATCGCCAGGGCGAAGGAGCTCGGCGATCGCATGTTCTACGCCACGGCGGGCGCGGGCAGTTCCACCCACTTCATCTCCGAGTACTTCAACATCCGCGCCGGCACGAAGATACAGCACGTGCCCTACAAGGGCATCGGCCCGGCGATGATCGGCATCCTCGCCGGCGACGTGCAGGTGATCCTGACGACGCCGGCCAGCGCGTCCGGCCAGATGAAGGACGGGCTGGTGCGGGTGATCGCCTACACCGCCGAGGGCCGGCCGCCCGATTCCCCGCCCGCGCCCACGGTGCGCGAGAGCGGGCTGGACTATGAGGCGGAATCCTGGTGGGCGATGTTCGCACCGCGCGGCACGCCGCTGGACATCCGCCAGCGCGCCAACACCGAGATCAACGCGGTGCTGCGCGATCCGGAGATCGTGAAGCTGTACCACCAGCTCGGCTCCAACCCCGCGCCGATGACCCTCGATGCGATGTCGGCGATGGTGGCGGAAGAGACGGCGCGCTGGGCGGAGGTTGCCCGCATCGCCAGCATCCGCGTGGAATGACCCGCGCGGGCCGGGCGATCCTATCCCGCCGTGGTGGCCGGGCGCGTGCGGTATTTGAACGTGCCCTGCGCGAGCGCGAGCAGCCGGCCCTGCGCATCGGTCAGCTCGCCCACGGCGGCATAGATCTGCGTGCCCGCGCCGGGGCGCAGCCGGCCGGTGGCCCGGATCACGCCGTGGCTGGCGCCGCGGAGGAAGTTCGTGGTCAGCGACACGGTGCTGGACCGGCGGCGCGTCTCGCCCGGCGGTGTCCAGCAGCCGGCGCGTGCGCAGACGGTATCGAGCAGCGTGCAGATCACGCCGCCATGCACCGAACCGCTCCGGTTCAGGTGCTCGGGCCGCAGCTCGACCTCCGCCACGGCCTCGCCCTCCGTCCAGCTCACCCAGTTTATCCCGACCACGTCGTTGAACGCGCTTCTGTCGGTCATCTGCACCTCCGGCCGGACCATGGCTGCCCTTGCGGCCTGCAAGAACTGACCGTATGGTCGAAAAATTGATGAATAAGTCAATACAACCTGTCGGCCATGCACGGCGAGGAGTGTCCGGGTGAGCGAAACGATGGCTCGGACCACCGGCCTGGATGCCCTGCTCGCCCCGCGTTCCATCGCGGTGATCGGCGCTTCGCCCGACACGCGGCGTATCCGCGGCAAGGTGCTGCGCACGCTGATCGCAGGCGGCTTCCCGGGCGCGATCTATCCGGTGAACCCGTCGCATGCGGAGGTTCAGGGCCTGCGTGCCTATCCCTCCGTCGCTGCTGTGCCGGAGACGGTCGACCTCGCCATGGTCGCCGTGGCGGCCGATCTGGTCCCGCAGGCGCTGGAGGAATGCGCCGCCGCCGGCGTGCGCGCCGCGGTGGTGTTCAGCGCGAGTTCGGCTGTGGCGCGGGACGGACGCCCACCGCTGCACGAGACGATCGCGGAGATCGCGCGCCGCACGGGCATGCGCGTCCTCGGCCCGAACACGGAAGGCTTCTTCAACGTTGCCGCCGCCGTCGCGGCGAATTTCAGCATCGTCGTCGAGCAGGAGGCGGGGGAGGCGACGCGGGAGCTGCACGACCGCCCCGGCGTCAGCATCATCTCCCACAGCGGTGGCCTCGGCTTCGGCCTGTACAGCCGCGCGCGGCGGATGCACGTGCCGGTCCGCCACGTCGTCACCGCCGGGAACGAGGCGGATGTCGAGGCGCTGGAGGTGGTCGAGTACCTCGTGCGCGAAGGCCGCACGACGGCGATCATGATGTTCATCGAAGGCTTCCGGAAGCCGGCGGACTTCGCCCGCGTCGCGACGCTGGCGGCGGATGCCGGCGTGCCGCTGATCGTGATGAAGGTCGGCCGGTCGGATGCCTCCCGCCGCGCCGCCGTCTCCCATACCGGCCACCTCACCGGGGCCGAGACCGCCTATGACGCGATGTTCGCGCGCTACGGCGTGATCCGCGTGTCCGACCCGGATGAGATGGTGTCCATCGCGGCCGCCTTCTGCGTGCCGAAGCGCCCGCGCGGGGACCGGGTGTGCGTGCTGACCGGCACGGCGGGCACAGGCGCGTGGGTCGCCGATCTGTGCGCGATGAACGGGCTGCGTGTGCCGGAACTCGATCCCGGACTGGCGGACGCGATCTCCGCCATCATCCCGGATTCGGGTGCGGCGGTGAATCCCATCGATGTCACGGCCGGCATCGTCGACGATGGCGGGAAAACGCTGGCACGGGTGCTCGACCTGCTGGGCGAGGACCGGAACCTCGATTCCGTGATCCTGATCTTCTCGCTCGCCCCGGTGGGCCGCATCGCCGCCTTCCGCCCGGTGATCGAGGCATCGCTGTCCCGCCTCGGCAAGCCGCTGCTGTTCGTGTCCCAGACCCTGCCGGATCCCGGCAACCTCGCGGAACTGGCGTCGCTGGGCATCTGGAACTTCTCCTTCCAGGGCTGCGCGCAGGCGCTGTGGGCGCTGGAGAGCTATCGGCTGTTCCGGCAGCGCTGGTCCGCGCGCAGTTTCGATGAGGGCCGGGCGCGCGAGGCTGTCGCGCCGTCCGCGCTGCGGACCGCGCCGGCGCTGCGCGACGCGCTGCGCGCCCACGGTATCCCGCTCGCCGCGGACCGGCTTGCGCGGACCGCCGAGGAAGCCGCCACCGCCGCCGAGGCGATGGGCTTTCCGGTGGCGGTGAAGATCGAGTCCGAAGACCTGCCCCACAAGACGGAGGCGGGCGGCGTGATGCTCGCCCTGCCGGATGCGGCTTCGGTGCGGGAGGCTGCGGAGAAGGTTCTGGCGAACGCGCGGCGTTACAAGGCGGATGCGCGGATCGATGGTGTGCTGGTCCAGAAGATGGCCGCGCGCGGGCAGGAAGTGATCGTGGGCGCGATCCGCGATCCGGATTTCGGCCCGCTGCTGATGCTCGGCCTCGGCGGCATCCATGTGGAGGTGCTGGGCGACACGGTGTTCGAGCCCGTGCCCGTGGGGCCGCGGGAAGCGGAGGCGATGATCCGCCGGCTGCGCGGCTTCCGGCTGCTGGAAGGCGTGCGCGGCGCGCCGCCGGCGGATATCGAGGCACTGGCGCAGTTGCTGGTCGATGCCTCCCGCTTCCTCGACGGCGCGGCGGGCGGCTGGAGCGAGCTAGAGCTGAACCCCGTGCTCGTTCACGCCGCACCCGGTGGGCTGACCGTCGTCGATGCGCTGGCGACGCAGGACGATGCGGGCGGCGCGACCCATGGATGACCTCGTGCGCCACGACGCGGAGGAAGACGCGCTGGTTCGCGAGAGCGCGCAGCGCTTCGCCGCGCGGTTCCGCGATCATGCGGCGCTCCGCGCGGGGCGCGAGACCCTGCCCTGGCACGAGGCCGCCCGCCTGAGGGAGATGGCGGCGCTGGGCTGGTTCGGTGCGCTGCTGCCGCCGGACGATGGCGGGCTCGGCATCGGGCTGGGCAGCGTGGCGACGATCGCGGAGGAACTGGGCGCGGCGCTGCTCGCGGAGCCTCTGGGGCCGCTCGCCGTGCTCGGCCCGCGCGCGATCCTGCACGGCGACAATGCCGAGCTGAAATCGGCGCTGCTGCCCGGGATCGCCGACGGTTCCCGCCTCGTCGCGCTGGCGTGGCAGGAGGGGCGCGACGGCGCCGGCGCGGCGGATCGGATCGCGACGACGGCGCGGCGCGAGGGTGGGGGTTGGCGACTGGATGGCCGCAAACGCTTCGTCGCCGGTGCCTGGGCCGCCCATGGCTTCGTCGTCGCCGCGCGCGCCGACGATGGCCTGCGCCTGTTCCATGTCGATGCGGATGCGCCGGGGCTGGCGCTGTCGCAGGAATGGCGCGCCGACGGCAGCCCTTCGGGCGTGCTGGCGCTGTCGGGCGTGCGCGTCGCCGATGCCGCAGTGGTCGCCGGGCCGGCGGCGGCTGTGGAGGCGCTGGAGACCGCCCGCGACGAAGCCGCGCTGATCGCGGCGGCGGAACTGCTTGGCATCGCCCGCGCCGCGCTGGCGATCACGGTCGAGTACATGCGCACGCGTGTCGCGTTCGGCCGGCCGATCGCCGGCTTCCAGGCGCTGCAGCATCGCGTGGCCGACATGCAGATCGGAATCGATCTGTCACGCGCGGTCCTGCAGTCCGCGCTGCGCACCGCCGATGCCTGTCCCACGCGCCGCGAGCTTCGCATGGCGGCGAGCCGCGCGAAGGCGCGCTGCAGCGACATGGCGCTCTCCGTCACGCGGGAGGCGATCCAGCTGCATGGCGGGATCGGCTTCACGGACGCCTGCGATATCGGCCTGTACCTGAAGCGTGCGCTGGTGGCTGCCGCCTGGCTGGGCACCGGGGCGGCGCATCGCGCGCGCATTGCGGAGGATATCCTTGATGAGCCGGTGATCCGCGACACGGCGGCGTCAGTGGATGAGGCCGAGGCGCCGCACCGCCTCGCGGCGATGCAGGCCGTTCCGGTGCGGGATCGTGACTGGAACGCGCTGGACGAAGCAGCTTTCCGCGGCTGCGCGCGCAGCTTCTTCGAGACCAACCTGCCGCGCCATCTGGCTTTCCGGCCGAAGCGCCTCGGCTGGGATGAGATCCGGGACTGGTACCTGCTGCTGTCGCGCGAGGGCTGGCTGGCGCCGACCTGGCCGGCGGATCGCGGCGGCATGGGGCTGAACGCCGCCCGGCTGATGATCTATCACGAGGAGATGCAGCGCGTCGGCGCGCCGCGCCTGCTGGATCACGGCATCAACAATGTCGGCTCCATCCTGCTGGCCTGCGGCACCGAGGAGCAGCGCGCTGCGTATCTGCCGAAGGTCCTGACCGGGGATCACATCTGGTGCCAGGGCTATTCGGAGCCGAACGCGGGTTCCGACCTCGCCAGCCTGCGGACCGAGGCACGGCTGGAGGGCGACGAGTTCGTCGTCACCGGGCAGAAGATCTGGACCACGCTCGCGCATCAGGCGACGCACATGTATGCGCTGGTCCGCATGGATCGCGGCAAGCCGGGGCGCGACGGCATCAGCTTCCTGCTGATCGACCTCTGCCAGCCCGGTGTCACCATCCGACCTATCCGCAACATCGCTGGCCACGACGAGTTCTGCGAGGTGTTCCTCGACGGCGTGCGCACGCACCGGAGCAATCTCGTCGGCGCGCTCAACGGCGGCTGGGCGGTCTCCCGCGCCGTGCTCGGGTTCGAGAGGCTGCGCGTCGGCGCGCCACGCAACTGCGTGCTCGCGCTGCAGCGGCTCGAGCGTGTGGCGGCGCGCGAGGGGTTCGAGGCCGATCCGGTGTTCCGCGCGCGCTTCACCGGGCTCGCCTGCGACGTGCTCGACCTCGCCGCGCTGTACGCGAGTGCGGCGGACGCGCTGAAGGCGGGCGCAGCCCCGGGCACCGAGGCGTCGGTGCTGAAGATCGTCGCGACGCAGACGGAGCAGCGTCTGGCCGAAACGCTGGTGGAGGTGCTGGGCGATGCCGGCGCCATCGCCGGCGCGCAGGACTTCGACGGGCTGGAGGCGGACGTGCTGACGCCGTTCCTGACCACGCGCGCGGTGTCCATCTACGGCGGCACCAATGAGATCCAGCGCAACATCATCGCGCGCAAGGTGCTCGGCGCATGACCGCGAAAGACGCGCTGAAGATCGAGGTGGCGGGGGGCGTGCTGACCGCCACGCTCAACCGGCCCGCCGCGCACAACGCCATCGATGACGCCATCGTGGCCGGGCTGGACGCCGCGATGGATCGCGCGGAAGCCGATGCGGCCGTGCGCGTGGTCTGCCTGCGGGCCGAGGGCAGGACCTTCTGCGGCGGCGTGGACCTCGGCCATGCGCGCAGCGCGGCAAGCGGTGACGAGCGGGCGGGGGTCGAGGACACGATCCGGCTGACCGGCATGACCGCGCGACTGGCGCGGCTGCCCAAGCCCACCATCGCCGTGATGCAGGGCTCCGCCTATGGCGCCGGCATCGGTCTCGTCGTCGCCTGCGACATCGTGCTGGCGGTACCGGAGGCCCGGTTCGCAACGACGCAGGTGCGGCACGGTCTGATCCCCGGCTTCATCGCTCCGTTCCTCGCGCACGCGATCGGGTTGCGGCGGGCGAAGCGCTACCTGCTGACCGGCGAGCGCATCGATGCCGCCGAGGCGGCGGAGATCGGCCTGATCCACGAGGTCGTCGCCGCCGACAGGATCGAGGCGCGGTGCGCGGAGATCGTCGGCTGGCTCGGCCAGGGCGGCCCGGAAAGCCTCGCCGGCACCAAGCGCATCCTCGACAGCTACGGCCCGCGCGGTCTCGACGCCGCCGCGGTGCGGGAGCTGGCGGAGCTGGTGGCGGCACATCGCCGCACGGCGGAGGCGATGGAAGGCATGTCCGCATTCAAGGAAAAGCGCGCCCCTGCGTGGTGCGTGTCGGAGGCGCGATGACGACGCGGATGGAAAGCGGTGGCGACGCTGTCGTGCTGTGCGAATGCTTCGCGCGCGACGGGCTTCAGCACGAGGCGGATTTCATCCCGACCGACACCAAGGTCGAGGTCATCGACGCCTTCTCCGCGCTCGGCTTCCGGCGGGTGGAGGCGACGTCCTACTCACATCCCAAGTACGTCCCGCAATTCGCGGACGCGGACGAGGTGCTGCGCCGGGTGCAGCGGCGCAAGGGCACACGGCTGAAGGCAACCTGCCCCAACCTGAACGCGGTGCGCCGCGCCATCGCGGCGGCGGATGCGGGCTACGGGCCGGAGGAGATCAGCCTGCTCGTCTCCGCCTCCGACTCGCACAGCCGCAAGAACCTCAACCGCAGCCGCGAGGAGCAGTGGGAACTGGTCGAGGCGATGGTGGCGGAGGGCAGGGGGCGCTTCGTGCTGGTCGGCACCGTCTCGGTGGCGCTCGGCTGCCCCTTTGAGGGCCGTGTACCGCTCGACCGCGTGGTCGCGGACGCAAAGCGCATGGCGCGCGCCGGAGTGGAGCACATCGCCATCGGCGACACGACCGGCATGGGCACGCCGCGCAGCGTGGCCGACCTGTTCGCGACCCTGGTCGCGGAGCTGCCGGGCTGCAAGCTGATCGCGCATTTCCACGACACGCGCGGCACCGGCATCGCCAACTGCATGGCGGCCTACGATGTGGGAGTGCGCTACTTCGACACGGCCTTCGGCGGCGTCGGCGGCCACGCCGCGCTGATCCAGTATGGCGAAGGGTATACCGGCAATGTCTGCACCGAAGACCTCGCGACGATGTTCGAGGGCATGGGGATCTCCACCGGCCTCGATCTGACGCGGATGCTGGAGGTCGCGCACCGGTGCGAGGAAGTCCTCGGCCGGCAGCTCCACGGCATGGTCACGCGATCCGGTCTTGGCCTTCTGAAGGAAGACGCACATGTCTGAACCCGCCCCGTCCCTCGTGCTGGTGGAGGATCGCGGCGGCGTCCGCATCGTGACGATGAACCGGCCCGACAAGCTGAACGCGCTGAACACGAAGCTGACGCGGGGGTTGCTCGATGCGCTGCGGGATGCCGCCGATGCGGAGGCGGTGCATGCGATCGTGCTGACCGGCGCCGGACGCGGCTTCTGCGCGGGAGCGGACGTCACCGAGTTCAAGCATCTCACCGCCGACAACCCGGCCGAGATCCAGGCGCGCGGCGACCTGACGATGACGCTGCACGGCTGCTTCAGCAGCATCGACAAGCCGATTATCTGTGCCATCAACGGCTTCGCCATGGGCGGCGGCGCGGGGCTGGCGCTGGCTGGCGACATGGCGGTGATGGCCGCCTCGGCGAAGATCGGCTACCCGGAGGTGAAGCGCGGCGCGGTGCCGGCCGTGGTGCTGGCGAACCTCGTGCGGCAGGTCGGACCGAAGGCGGCGTTCGAGCTGGTGACGCTCGGCGAGCCGCTGACGGCGGATCAGGCGTTGGCGCTGCGCGTCGTCAACCGCGTCGTGCCGGACGACCGGCTGATGGAGGAAACGCTCGCCATCGCGACGCGGCTGGCCGAATGCAGCCCGGCCGCGCTGTTCGCGACCAAGCGGCTGTTCCATCGCGTCTCGGCGCTGCCGCTGCAGGCGGCGCTGGAGGTGGCGCGCGACGCCAACATCATCATGCGCGGCTACGGCGCGAGGAGCACCGTATGAAGCCGCTGGAAGGCATCACGGTCCTCGACCTCGCGCGGGTGCTCGCCGCGCCGTATGCGACGATGCTGCTGGCGGAGATGGGCGCGACCGTCATCAAGGTCGAACAGCCGGGCACCGGCGACGAGATCCGGATGTACGAGCCCATGACGCAGGGCGAGAGCGCGTACTACTTCACCGCCAACCGATCGAAGAAATCCATCACGGCCAACCTGCGCAACCCGAAGGCGCAGCAGATGATCCGCGACCTGGCCGCGACATCCGACGTGGTGGTGGAGAACTTCACCGTCGGGACTCTCAAGCGCTACGGGCTTGACTACGACAGCATCGCGAAGGCGAACCCGCGCATCGTCTACCTGTCCGTCACCGGCTTCGGGCAGGACGGGCCGTATGCGAAGCGGCGCGGCTACGACACCGTCTTCCAGGCGATGACGGGCATGGTCAGCCTGACCGGCGAGCAGGACGGCGCGCCGTGCAAGGCGGGGCTGCCGGTGGCCGACCTCTCCTCCGGCCTGTGGGGCGCCATCGCGGTGCTGTCGGCGCTGCTGGGGCGCAACGCTTCGGGCAAGGGAAGCCATATCGACTTCTCCATGTTCGACGGGCAGGTCAGCCTGCTGACCATCGCCGCCGCGCGTTACTTCGCACTCGGCGAGGTGCCGGTGCGGATGGGCACGGAACATCTGGGCCGCGTCCCGTCCGCGGCCTTCGCCACGGCGGACGGCAAGCACGTACAGATCACCTGCAACGATCCGCACTGGGCGCCGCTGTGCAAGCTGCTCGGCCTGTCCGAGTGGGGCGCCGACCCGCGCGTGTCCACCAATGCCGCGCGGCTGGAGAACCGGGCAGAGGTGATGGACCGGCTGGGGAAGGCCATCAGCACGTGGAAGCGGGACGAGTTCGTCGACGCCTGCGTCGCCGCCGGCGTCCCCGCCGGTCCGGTGCTGGACGTGGGCGAGGTGATCAACGACGCGCATGTCCGCGCGCGCGGCATCGTGGCCGAGTTCGATCATCCCACGCTCGGCAGTTTCCCCGGCCTGAAGCTGCCGTTCCGCTTCTCCGGTTTCGATGACTTCGCCGTCGCCCGCCCGCCCATGCTCGGCGAGCATACGGATGAGATCCTGCACGAGAGGCTGGGCATGGATGCGGATGCGATCGCGGCGCTGAGACACGAAGGAGCCATCTGATGCGCACGGAACTGGAAACCGTCATCCACGAGGCGGTCGATGGCGTCGGCACCATCACGCTGAACCGGCCGGAGCAGCGCAACGCGCTCAACCTGCAGATGGCGAAGGACCTGTTCGCGGCGGTGAAGGCGATGGAGGCCGATGCCGGCGTGCGCGTTGTCCTTGTCCGTGGCGCCGGGCCCACCTTCTGCGCGGGTGCGGATCTGAAGGAACGCGCGGGCGTGACGGAGGAGTGGCTGCGCAACCGCCGGCTGACGGCCTTCGCGGCCTACGACGCGATCCAGTACTGCCCCAAGCCCTGCATCGCGGTCGGGCATGGACCGGTCATCGGATCGGGTTGCGAGATCGCCACGGCGTGCGACTTCGTCATCGCCTCGACGAAAGTGTCGTTCCGATACCCGGAGGCTGTCTGGGGTTCGGTCGGTGCCAGCCAGCGCCTGCCGCGCATCGCCGGCAAGGCCATCGCCAAGGATCTGCTGTTCACCGGCCGCACGATGGGCGCGGAGGAGGCGTTGCGGGTCGGCCTGATCAACCGTCTCGTCGAGCCCGACGCACTGGAAGGTGCGGTGCAGGAGACGGTGGGCATGATCCTGAAAGCCTTTCCGCTCTCCGTGCAGCTCGCCAAGCGCTGCATCGATGTCGGGATGGAAAGCGATCTGCGCACGGGCCAGGCATACGAACTGCTGGCCATCGACCGTTGCCTGGCGGATGGCGAATGGCGGAAGGGCGTGGAAGCGTTCGCAGCCACGCACAAGGCACGATGACCGCCGCGCTGTCCGGGCTGCGTGTCCTCGACTTCACCACGCTGCTGCCCGGGCCGCTCGCGACGCTGATGCTGGCCGATGCCGGCGCGACGGTCGTGAAGGTGGAGCGGCGCGATGGCGGCGATCCGGGGCGCGCAAACCAGCCCGCCCGCGAGGGGATCAGCGTGCAGTTCGCGCTGCTGAATCGCGGGAAGAAGAGTATCGCGGCCGACCTGAAGGATGCCGCTGATCATGCCGCGGTTCTGAAGCTCGCCCAGGAGGCGGACATCCTGGTGGAGCAGTTTCGGCCGGGTGTCATGGACCGCCTCGGCCTGGGGTGGGAAACGCTGCGGAAGACGAATCCCCGGCTGATCTACTGCTCCATCACGGGGTTCGGGCAGACCGGGCCGCTGGCGCAGACGGCGGGGCATGATCTGACGTATCTGGCGCGGGCCGGCATGCTCGCGCTGGTGGATGACGGTACGGGCAAGCCAAGCCTGCCCTGCGGGCAGATCGCGGATGTCGGCGGCGGGTCTCTGCCGGCGTTGGTCAGCATCCTGATGGCGCTTCTGCGACGCTCCGTGACAGGAGAGGGATGTCACCTCGATGTCGCGATGACGGAGAACGTGCTTGCCTGGATGCCCCGCAGCCTTGCTCCCGTGCTTGTGGGGCAGCCGCCCCCCGTGCCGGGGCGAGGCAGGCACACCGGCGGCTCTCCGCGATACGGGCTGTACGCGGTCGCAGATGGCATTGTGTTTGCCGTGGCTCCTCTCGAGAACAAGTTCTGGAACCGGTTCTGCGAACTGATCGAACTCGACCCGGCGCTTCGCGACGACGCGGTGGATCCGGATGCGACCCGTCGAGGTGTCGCTGCGAGCCTTGCGAAGAGATCGGCGGCGGAGTGGGAGCAGAGATTCGCCGGCGAGGATGTCTGCGTGGAGCGGGTTTGCGGTATCCAGGACCTGCTGTCCGACGCGCACTTCGCGGCACGAGGCGTTTTTGGCCGATGGGTGATGTTGCCCGATGGCGAGCGGATTCCGGCGTTGCCGGTGCCCATCGCGCGCAATCTGCTCGATCACCATGCTGCGGAAGCGCCGCAACTCGGGGCCAGCATTCCGGATGCTGGCATCTGGGAAAGCGCTCAACGCTGACCTGACTGCGGAGCGCGATCAGAGCCCTGACCCTAGTTCAACCGCTGCAGCTTCGGGTCAAGCGCATCGCGAAACGCATCACCCAGGATCTGGAGAGCCAGAACGGTCAGCACGATGCAGAGCCCGGGCGCGAACATCAGCCAGATCGCCGCGTCCGAATACTGCTGTGCGGCTGCGATCATGTTGCCCCATGTCGGACTGGCCGGCGGCACGCCCGCGCCGAGAAATGACAGGCCAGCTTCCGTCAGGATCGCCGCGGCAAACAGGAATGTCGCCTGCACCAGCAGTGCGGACAGCAGGTTGGGAACCAGGTGCACCAGGATCACGCGCCCCGTGCTTGCGCCCACGGCTTCCGCGGCTTCCACGAACTGCAGTTCCCGCAGGACGAGGGTGCCGGCGCGTGCGACGCGCGCGAAGCGCGGCGTGTAGATGATGGTCAGCGCAAGTACCACGTTCGACGATGACGCGCCGAGCGCGGCCATCAGGGCAATCGCCAGCAGGATGTCCGGGAAGGCCATCAACGCGTCCGCAAGGCGCATCAGCGCGCCGTCCAGCTTCCGGACATAGCCGGCGAGGACGCCGAGCAGCGTCCCGATGCTCCCTGCCAGCAGCACGACGCACAGGCCGATGGTGAGCGAGGTTCGTGCGCCCCACATGCAGCGTGACAGGACGTCGCGGCCGAACTCGTCGGTTCCCAGCCAGTGCAGCGCGGAGGGCGCCATCAGCCGGCGCGCGATGGCCATGCGCTGCGGCGGATAGGGAGCGAGCCAGGGGGCCGCGATCGCGCAGACGACGACCACGAACAGCACACAGACCGCGAACAGGATAAGACCACGGCGCCTCGCCCACGATGCGAACGGGCGCCGGAACTGCAGCGTGGCCGGGGCGGGCAGTACCGTCGCCGTGCCGGCCATCTCAGTAGCGGACCCGCGGATCGAGAACCGCATAGAGCAGATCGACGCCGAGATTGATCAGCACGTAGGCGCCGGAGACCACGAGCAGCGTGCCTTCGATCACCGGGTAGTCGCGCCGCAGGACGGCGGAGACGACCAGATTGCCGATGCCCGGCAGGCCGAAGACCGTCTCGGTGACCACCGCCCCACCGACAAGGCCGGAAACGACGAGGCCGAGGGCCGTCAGCACCTGGGTCGAGGCATTGCGGAACGCATGGCGCAGCGTGACCGTGGCGGGGGACATGCCCTTTGCGCGCGCGGTGCGGATGAAGTCCTCGTGCAGCACGTCGATCATGGCGGTGCGCGTGAAGCGCAGGACGAGCGCGAGATTGGGCAGGGCGACGGCGATCGCCGGCAGGATCAGGTGCTGCGCGTGGGTCAGCAGGCCGGCATCCGGTGGCCCGTATCCCGCCACGGGCAGGATCTGCCAGCGGACCGCCGCATACTGGATCAGCGTCAGGCCGATCCAGAAGCTCGGCACGCTGCCGGCCGTCATCGCGGCCGTGGCCACGAACTGGTCGAGCCGTCCGCCCCGGCGCACGGCCGCCAGGACACCGATGGGCACGCCGATGATGGCGGCGAGCCCGGCGGCGAAGAATGTCAGCATCAGCGTGAGAGGCGCGCGCTCCGCCAGCGCACTTGCGACCGACTGGCCGAGGAAGATCGAATCTCCCAGCCGCAATGTCGCAACCGAGCGCAGGAAGGTCGCGTATTGCAGCGCAAGCGGCCTGTCGAGCCCCAGCCGCGTGCGCAGGGCGGTGACATCCTGCGCGGTCGCGGCCGGACCGAGCATCACCGCAGCGGGATCGCCGGGGATCACGCGCGCGATCAGGAAGACGATCGTCGCGACAAGGAACATGACCAGCGCCATGCCAGCCATGCGGCGCAGCAGATACGATCCGATCATGCCACCCCGCGGAAGGCGCTCGCCCGCCGATGCCTAGACGAGGGACACGTTCCAGAAGGCGGGCGGCTGCGCAGGCGTGAACCCCTGAAGCCTGTTGCTGATGCCATACAGCAGCGCGAAGTGGCCGATCATGATACCCGGCACCTCGCTGTAGTAGAGTGCATGCAGCGTCCGCCAGGCGGCGAGCCGCGCGGTGTTGTTCGGCGCCGTCACATAGGCTTCGAGCGCCTGCCGCTTCGTGGGCGTGTCCCACCAGCCGGCGTAGTTGGGATTGAACGGGCTGAACAAGGTCGGGTCGGGCAGGATCGGCCCGGAGGTGACGAACATCTCCCACTGCGCCGGGTCGTTGCGGCGCTGGAGCAGCGTCGCCCAGTCGAGGACCTGCATGTCGACCTTGAAGCCGGCCTCCTCCAGATTGGCGGATGCGACCTGCGCGATCTTGAACATGTAGTCGTACTGGGTCGTCGTGAAGATGCGGAAAGGCTGGCCGCGATAGCCGGCTTCCTTCAGCAACTGCCCCGCTTTGGCGGGATCCGGCGTGTTGTAGCCGGGCGTTTCCGCGATGTGCAGTTCCGTGCCCTTCGGATAGATCGATCCGGTCAGGGTCCACAGCTCGGGCGGGCCGAAGGCGGCCGCCATCATGTCGGGCGGGGATACGGCGGCGAGGACAGCCTGGCGGATGCGCTGGTCCGTCGTGATGCCGCCCTTCGTGTTCAGCGCGATGAGAGCCCAGCTCGGCGTGATCATCATGCCCGGCTGCACCCCGGGCCGCCCCTTCACGCGCAAATAGCTCTCCGTCGTGAGCGAATCGGAGAAGGCGTACTGCCCGGCGATCAGCCCGTCCGCCCGGGTCGTGGGGTTGGGGACAGGCACGAAACGCAACTCCTCGATGCGCGCTTCCCTCTGGCCGATGAAGCCATTGGGCGTGCCCGGCGGAGAGGCGTACTTGTCGAAGCGTCCCACCCGGACATAGCGGTCCGGAACGTGTTCGATGAGGCGATAGGGACCGGTGCCGACGAACTCCCGGATCGGCTGCAGGCTCTCCGTCAGGCGGCGCGGCATGATCGCGGCCGCGCCGTTGAAGATCGACATCAGGATCAGCAGGGGCGAGTACGGCTGGCTCAACCGGATGCGCACGGTCGCCGCGTCCGGTGCCTCGATCTGCGTCACGTACGGGGCCGCGGCCTTTGCGCGGGGTGAGAGCTGGAGCCAGCGCTGGAGCGACGCGACCACATCATCCGCCGTCATGATCGTGCCGTCGTGGAACGGAACGCCGGTCCGCAGCCTGATCGTGTAGAGCTTCCCGTCCGGCGTCACCTCCGGCATCGCGGCGGCGAGGATGGGTGCGATGTTGAAGTGCGGATCGGTCGAGAACAGCGTCTCGAAGAAATGCTGGTCGATGCCGTTGACCAGATCCGCCAGCGTCAGCATCGGATCGAGCACGCCCGGTTCCCCGATGACCGCGATCTCGGCGGCGCGTGAAGGGGTCTGCGCTCGTGTCCCCGTGGCTGCGGCGAATGCCGCGGCACTTGCCAGAAGCGCGTGGCGTCGGGTGAGGATCGATGTACCCATGCTGCCCCCTTCCGCGCCCTGCGCGGCGTGCGTTCATGCGACGCCGTCGAGCGTAAGGGCGACGAGGGATTTTCGTAAAGGAAAAATTTAAGGGATAATAGGAAACTTCCTTACGAACGCGGCGCGCGCGCCGGTGCATGCCGCTCGCCCGCCGCCAGCACGGTCGCGAGCGGCGCGGCGATCACGTTGATGATCATCGCCTTGGCCCTGCCGATCTTCAGGATCGCGTGGCCGATCTGGCTGTCGAAATACGCGGAATCCCCCTGGTGCAGCAGGACCGGCGCGCGCCCTTCCAGCCGGAGCACGACCGTGCCCGACGCGACCCAGACGAATTCCTCGCCGGGGTGATGGTTGAACGGGCCGAATGCCTTCATCGATGTCGCCGTCACTTCGGTCAGCAGGGGGACCATGCGCTTGTCGGGCAGGTCGTTGCACAGATACTCCGACCGGTAGTTCCGGTTCGGCATCAGCGGCCCTTCGCTGCGCAGGCTGACCGTCATGCGGTTCCCGACGCGAGAGATCGGGACGTCCGAAAGCAGGTCCGAGATGTCGATCCCCAGGCCGTTCGCCACTTTCAGCAGGCTCTCGTAGGTGAGCGACATCTGCCGGTTCTCGATCTTCGACAGGGTCGAGACCGCGAGCTGGACGTGGTTGGCCATGACCTGCAGCGTCCAGCCGCGATCCTTCCGGATGCTCTTCAGGCGTTCGCCCAGATCGATCCGCTGGCTGGACTCCCCGCCGGCGGCGCTGCCTCGCGCGGGCTTCTTCTTCGGCTGGCTGGCCATCGACGGCCCTTTCTCCCGTTTGCCTGTCCGCTCTGCGGCAGACCGTCGTGATGTAGCGAATGAAGCGGTGCGGCCTCAACCAAAGGAGATTGCATCATCCGGAATTTTCCTATAGGAAAAATTCTGATGCGACCCGACGGGACGTTTCGCGATGCATGCGTGGCCGGGCAGCCGGCCCTTGCGGTTCGGGGTTCCGCCAGCAGTGCCGGGCGGCCGGCGATGTCGCCGCTGAGCGACGCCGGCATGCGCCGGGCGGCGGCCGAGATCGCGCTCTGGCAGGGTTATTCGCCGACGCCGTTGCAGGACATGTCCGGGCTCGCCGCGCGCCTCGGCGTCCGGCAGGTCGGCATCAAGCTGGAAGGCCATCGCTTCGAGGTCGGGAGCTTCAAGGCGCTCGGTCCTCCCTACGCGCTCCGAAAGGAACTGGACCGCATCGCCGGCGAGGACCTGTCGGGCTGGACGGCGGTGGCCGCGACATCGGGCAATCACGGACGGGCGCTTGCGTGGGGCGCGGGGCGCGCGGGCATCGGCTGCCGGATCTTCGTTCCCCGCCATGTCTCCGCGGGACGGATGGATGCCATCCGGCGCCTCGGCGGCGAGGTCGTGCCGGTAGCAGCCGACTTCGACGGAGCGGCCGAAGCCGCGGCGGACGCGGCGAGCAAGCCCCGTCACCTGCTGATCGGCGATCGCCCCGGAGAGGACTGCCAGCCCTCCGCCATCGACACCCTGTTCGGCTACTCGGTTCTCGGCCACGAACTGCTCGCCCAGACCACCGCCGCGCGGCCGACGCATGTCTTCATCGCCGCCGGCAACGGCAGCCTGGCCGCGGCGCTTGTCGCGCGTCTGCGAAGCGCCGATCTGTCGCCTCCACCCGTGATCTGCACGGTTGAGCCGCACACCTCCTGTGCCATCCATCACAGCCTCCGGCAGGGCAGGATCACCAGCGTCCCGACGGGGGAGTCCGTGATGGACGGGCTTGTGGTCCGCACCCCCTCTGCGCTCGCCTGGTCGATCCTCCGTGGCGGGCTCGACGCCGCGCTTGCGATCGACGACCGCGCCGCCGTGGCGGCTCTGCGCGATGCATGGCTGGGGCGGTGGGGCGATCCACCGTTGGCGGTCGGGGAGACAGGGATCGCATCGCTGGCCGGGCTGATCGCGGCCGCATCCGATAGCGGGATGTCGGCGATGCTCGGGATCGGGCCGGAAAGCCGGCTTGTGGCCATCGCGTGCGAGGGCGTCACCGACCCCGACGTCTTCGCCGCGCTGGTCGCGCAGGCACAGGCGGAGGAGGGGATATGAGGCTCGCGGTCGGGGCGCTGCTCTTCGAGGGCAATACGTTCTCCCCGGTCGTGACCGGGCGCGCCGACTTCGCATCGAAGTACCTGTGCGAAGGGCAAGACGTTGTGGCGCGGCTGGCCGGCACCGGAACGGAAGTCGCGGGCGCCTTTGCGGCGGCCGGGAAGGCCGGCGCCACCGTTGTGCCCCTGCTCGCGACGCATGGCGGCGCGGGCGGGCGCGTTTCCGCGGCCTTCTACGCGGAACTGCGGGCCGCCATGCTCAGGCTGCTCGATGCGGCGGGCGAGGTCGATGGCGTCTACCTCGCGCTGCATGGGGCGTTCGTGGCGGAAGGGATTGACGATGTCGAAGGCGAACTCCTCGCGGCGGTCCGCGCGAAGGTGGGCGCCATCCCGATCGTGGTGAGCTGCGATCTGCATGCGCACATCACGCCCGCGATGCTGCGCAACTGCGACGCGCTGACCGCCTACCGCCTCTACCCCCATGACGACGCGTTCGAGACCGGCGAACGCGCGTGCGAGATGCTGATGGACATCGTCGCAGGGCGGTTGCGGCCGGTGATGCGGGCGTGCCGGGCGCCGCTGCTCCTGCCTGCCCAGAAACAGCGCACGCGCGGCGATGGACCGATGGCGCGGATCCACGACCTCGCCCGGGATATCGAGGCCGGCCCGGTTCGCACGGTCAGCTACTTTCCCGTCCAGCCGTGGATGGATCTGCCGGAGATGGGCTTCACCACCGTCGCCGTCGCTGAGTCCGAAGCGGCGGCACGCGCCGCGGCCGAGCGCATCACGCGCAGCGTCTGGGAAGCGCGCCGCGAGTTTGCCCTGGATGTACTGCCGCCGGGCGATGCGATTGCACAGGGTCTGCGTCAGGAAGGGCTCGTCGTCCTCGCGGATGCGTCCGACTGCGTTGGCGGCGGGGCGACCGGGGACAGCGCGTTGCTGATCCCATGGCTTCAGCGCATGGCGCCGGATGCGGATGCGGCGATCCATCTGGTGGACCCCGAGGTTGTATCGCAGGCGCGTGACCGGCGCATCGGCGAGCGGTTTCGTGTCGCGATCGGCAACAAGCTAGACCTCGGCTATGGCGCCCCGGCTCCGCTGGATGTCGAACTGGTGGCGCTCGGGGACGGAGCCTTTCGCTATGCCGGCGGCCTGATGCGCGGCGTGGAGGCGAGTATCGGCCCGAGCGTGGTCCTTCGTGCGGGAGCAATCGAGATCCTGGTCGGCTCGGCGTCCGCGTATGAGTACAGCGACGAGGCTTTCGCCGCGCACGGCATCGACGCGCGGCGCAAGAAGTTCGTCGTCGTCAAGAATCCGATGAACTACCAGACGGCCTACGCGGAGGCCGCCGCGCACTACATCGTCGATACGCCGGGCCCGACGACGCCGAACCTCGGGCGGCTGGCGTGGCACCGGCTCGACAGGCCGACCTATCCGCTGGACGCGGACTGTCCGGCCGATCTGGTGCATTTCCCATGAGCACGGCCCAATCGCGCCTGCGCGGTGTGCTGCTCGATGCGGATCTCGATGCCCAGGACCGGTCTCTCGGCTGGCTGCGGGTGGAATGGTCGAACAACCGGTCCGGATATGGCACGGTCCAGACACCCGTCCTGACCATCGCCAACGGGCGCGGACCGACGCTGCTGCTCATCGCCGGCAATCATGGCGACGAGTACGAAGGGCAGGTGGCGCTGACGCGGCTGGCGAAGGAACTCGACCCGGCCCGCCTTCGCGGCCGCGTCATCCTGCTGCCGGCGGTCAACCGGGCGGCGGCTGAGGCGGGGGAGCGCCTGTCGCCGCTCGATGGCGGCAATCTGAACCGTCTGTTCGGCGTGGGAAGCCTTTCCCCGACCGGCTTGCTCGCAAGCTTCATCGAGGCGGAGCTGCTGCCACGTGCGGACGCGGTCATCGATCTGCATTCGGGCGGGCGCGGGATGACCTATCTGCCCAGCGTCTTCGTGCAGGAGGCGGTTGAAGCCGGCCTGCGCGAACGCACGGCCTCGGCCGTCGCGGCTTTCGGTGCGCCGTGGTGCTTCGTGAAGCCGAAGGACCCGACCGAACCGACGATGCTGGGCGCGTGCGGCCGTGTCGGCGTGCCCTATCTGTCGACCGAGCTTGGCGGTGGGGAACGACTCAACGCGGGCTACCTGTCGCTTGCCATCGCCGGATGCCGGCGCGTGGCCGCATCGCTCGATATGATGGATGCGCCCAGGGAGCCACCCGCCCGCGTGCAATGGACGATCGTTCCGGGCGAAAGCCACTACGTCTACGCGCCCTGCGCGGGCGTCTTCGAACGTGCGGCGGAACTCGGTGACAGCGTGAAGGCCGGCGACCCGGTAGGGCGGATCCACATACCCGAGGATCCGCTTCACGAGGCCGTTGCCGTCACCTTCCGGAACGCCGGCTTCTTCGTGTGCCGGCGGGCGACGGCGCGCGTTCTTCCGGGCGATTGCCTCGGCCATCTGGGCGTACCGATCGAACCCCAAACCTCCGGCATGACCGGATCGGGAGGATAGCATGTCCGCGATCATCAAGGCGGTGTCGTCGACGGAGGCGGAGCAGGAGGAGTGGCGGCTTCGCTGCGACATGGCCGCCGTCTTCCGCATCTCCGCAAGGCTCGGCTGGAACGAGCAGATCGGCAATCACAACTCGCTGATGCTGCCGGGTGCCCAGCCGCTGTTCATCATCAATCCGCGCGGCTACCTGTTCCAGGAACTGACCGCGAGTTCGCTGATCGTCTGCGACCTCGATGGCCGCGTCGTGCGTGGAACGGGGGAGTTGCGCAAGGTCGCCTTCCACATCCATGCGCGCATCCACCTGAAGAGTCCGTCCGCGACATGCGTCATGCATGTGCATCCGCAATATCTCACGGCGCTGTCGATGCTGGCGGACCCGACGCCCGAGATGGCGCACGGGAACAACCTGTTCCTCAACGACCGGGTCGTCATCGACAACTGGGGCGGCCAGCCCGTGCTGGACAACGAGGAAGGCGATCGCATCGCCGACCTTCTCGGCGACAAGACGATCATGATCATGGGTGGCCACGGCGTGACGGTTATCGGCCCGACGGTCGAAGAGGCGTTCGACGAGCTGTATTCGGCCGAGCGGACCTGCATGTACCAGATGACCGCCGAGATGACAGGCAAGAAGCTGCGTTCCCTGCCGGATCGCCATCGCATGCATTTCACGGGGCGGCGCGGAGAGTATGCGGATTCCAGGATGTTCCTGGATGCATGGCGCCGCGTGCTGGACAAGGAGGAGCCCGACTACGCTTCCTGAGCGGGCGCTCAGGCGGGGGGCTGTGCTTCGGGTCACGCCCCGATCGGCAGCGAGACGACGACATGCAGCATGTCCGTCAGATGCATGTGCGCCAGCTCGCGGGCGCGTACCGCATCCCGTGTCGACAGGGCTCGGTAGAGCTCCGTGTTGGAGGCGATCTGCTGCTCCCGCCGCTCTTCCCGATCGTTGAGGCCAACGAGCGTGTTCCACCCCGCACGGGCGCGTGCGGCGATAAGCATCTCGTACATGGCCACCAGTAGCGGATTACGCGTCGCCCTGACGACTTCGAGATGGAAGTCGTACCCGCTCTTCTTGAACGTCATCTGATCCGCGGCGGTCCGCATCGCAGCCAGCTTCTCGCGCATGCGCGCGAAGTCATCCTCGGTGGCGCGCGCGACGACGAGGTCGACGAAGTTCGGCTCGATCACCCGCCTGGCCTCGATGGCGTCGATAGGGCTGCAGGCGGGCGTCGGTAGTGCCTGCGGGGCCGGGGCGAGGTCGGCATTCCACACCACCACACTGCCGCTCCCGAGGCGGCTCTCGATCAGACCCTCGCGGCGTAGTTGCTCGAGCACGTCGCGGACGGTCTTGCGGTTCGCACCGAAGTCGGAGGCCAGTTGCCGCTCCGGGGGAAGATTGTCCCCGCAGACGAAGACCGCCGTCAGGATCCCGCTGCGCAGATAGGCATGGATCGCCTGCCGCTGCATGTCCGCGCGTTGCCGACGGTTGAGCGCCTCGGCATCGATCCGCGCACGGATGCGGGCGGGTGAATCTGTCGCGAATTCTGCCGGCTTCATGGACCTCTTATATACCGATTGGAAGCCACGTCATAACGGATTGACAGTCGTTCCGGCCATTCTGATAGGATTGGTCCAGAAGAAAGACAATTGGTCCACAATTGGTCCGGAGGGAACGATGATCACGCGCCGATCCGCCGTTGCGCGCCTGGGTGGCCTTGCGGCTGCCAGCGCCTTGCCGCGACCCGCGATCGCGCAGGCGCAGCCGATCGAGATCTGGTCCTTCGACACGCCGGGCGACGGCAACCTCGTCTCGCGCTCGCTCGCGCTCGTCGTCGAAAGCTGGAAGGCGAAGTCGCCCTCCGTCGAACTGAAGTTCAACAGCATGCCGTGGCAGCAGCTCAGCCCGACGCTGCTGCGCGCATCGCGTGCGCGGCGGGTGCCGGATGTGGTGATGCTGTTCTCGCCCGATATGCCGGTCCACATCGAGGCACGCACGATCATGCCGCTCGGTGCGCGCGTCGCGGCGTGGTCGCAGGACAAGCAGGCGGACATCATCAAGCTGAAGCAGTCCCGCAACCGGGAGGGCGTGGACTATGCACTCCCGTGGCAGGTGCGCACGTCGGGCCTCGTCTACCGCGCCGATCTGCTGGAGAAGGCGAAGGTCGCGCCACCGAAGACGCTCGCCGAATGGTCCGATGCCGCCGCGGCGGCGCAGGGCGGCGAGACGGTCGGCTTCGCGATGGGCTTCAATCCCGCCGGCGCCTCGATCTCCGGCGCGTGGTTCATCGTGACGCAGCTTGGCCTTGGCGCGCGCGTGCTGAAGCCGGACGGCTCGGCGGATTTCCAGACGGATGTCGCACGGCAGGTGGTGGAGTGGGTCGCGGCACAGGTGAAGGGGCGCAATCCGCCGACCCTGCCGCTGGATGTCGCGTTGCAGGAGCAGGAGAAGCAGCACGACCTGTTCGCGGCACGCCGCGCCGTGTTCCTGCCGACCTCCTCGGATCGGCACGCACGCATGGTGTCGCAGTCCGGCCTGCCGTTCGAGGCGATCGGCATGACGGCCTATCCCACCAACACCGCCGGCAAGCCCGCGCCGGCGCTGGTGCAGGGCTGGAACCTCGCCATCCCGCAGGGCGCCCGTAGTCCCGATCTGGCCTGGACGCTGATCGATCACTGGACCTCGACGGAGGTGCAGGCCCAGCTCGCCCGCGTGGCCGGGATGGGACCCGTGCGGCGCAGCGCGCTGTCCGATCCCTTCTTCGCGGAACCGAAGGGGCAGGTGATCCGCTGGGCCACCGAGTACGCTGCCGAGCATCCGATGGATTTCGACTTCCCGACCAATGCATCGGTCCTCTACGACACGATCGTCCGCATGTTCGGGCAGGTTCTGAACGGCACCCTGCAGCCGGCAGCGGCGCTTGCCTGGGCCGAGACGGACTTCAACCAGAAGCGGCGCGGCGGCTGACGATCCAGGACGCACGATGACCGCCCAGGCTCTTCCGATGGCGCCTGCCGCCGTCGCGCGCGGCTCCGCGCGGCGGCGGGAGCGCAACGAAGCGGCGATGCTGTTCTATCCGGCGTTCGCGCTGGTGGTGGCGGTGTCGTTCTTCCCGCTGTTCTACGCCATCCGGCAGAGCCTGCACGCGGCTGACTATCTGGAACTCGGCCCCTTCGTCGGCTTGCGGAACTTCGTGACGCTGTTCACGGAAGGGGGCGGGTTTCACTACCTGAGGGTTTCCATCGCCTTCGTCGTGGGATCCCTGCTGGTGACGCTGCCGCTCGGCGTCGGGCTTGCCGTGCTGCTGACGCGCCCCGTGCGGTGCCAGACGGCGTTCCGCATGATTCTGACCTTCCCCTGGGTCGTGTCGGAACTCGTCACCGGTTACCTGTGGATGTGGTTCTTCGATGGGCGGCTCGGGCCGCTGGGCGGGTTCTTCGCACAGCTCGGCTTCGGCACGGTCGGCATCCTGACAAGTCCGGACACCGCACTCGGCGCGGTGATCGTCGCAAATGCCTGGCACGCCTACCCGCTGGTCATGGTCTTCACCCTTGCCGCTCTCCAGACCGTGCCCACCGAGGTGAGGGAGGCCGCGCGGCTCGACACGCGATCGGAGTGGCAGACCTTCCGCTACGTCACCTTCCCGCTGATCCGCGGCGCGATCCTGGTCGCCGCCGTGCTGACGACGCTGCGGACATTCAATGGCGTGACGCTGATCGTGGCGATGACGGGCGGCGGGCCGGTGGGGGCGACGGATACGCTCGGCATGCGCGTGTTCGTCGAGGCGTTCCAGTTCTACCGCATGGAGGTGGCCTGTGCGATCGCGCTGGTGATCTTTGCGATGAACATCCTCGCCAGCATCCTCTTCGTCCGCGTCCTGAGGGGCGAGCAGGAATGAGCACACGCCGCCGCGGCCGTATCGACTGGGGCGCCTATCTGCTTCTGGGGATCGCCTGCCTGTTCGTCATCCTGCCGCTCCTGTGGGCGCTGTCCACCTCCCTGAAGGCCGCGCAGGAAGTGCATGCGGGCGCGCACTGGTGGCCGCGGGCGGCGACGTTCGACAACTATCTCGCGTCCGTCTTCTCGCCGCGCTTCATCCGGTACTTCGCCAACACCTTCCTCGTCGCGGCGGCGACGTTCGTGGTCGCCGTCCTGCTTGCCGCCCACGCCGCCTATGCGGTCGCGCGCATGCGCCTGGCGGGCAAGGAAACGCTGCTGTTCGTCATCTGGTCGACGATCATGATCCCCGGGGTCTCCGTGATCGTGCCGCTTTACGCGCTCTCCGTCGATCTGGGGATCTACGACACGTACTTCGTGCTGGTGGTCGTCTATGCCGCCTGGCTGATCCCGACGCTGATCTGGCTGTTGCGCGGCTTCGTGATGGGCATTCCCGTCGCGCTGGAGGAAGCCGCCTATGTCGACGGCGCGACGCGATTGCAGACCTTCTACCGCGTCATCCTGCCGCTGATGCGCCCCGGGCTGGGTGCTGCGGCGGTGCTGACCTTCGTGACGGTCTGGAACGACTTCCTGATCGGCTTCGCTTTGACGCTGAGCGACGAGCACCGCCTGCTTCAGGTCGGATTGCAGTCGTTCGTGACCGAAGGCGGCATCGACTGGGGGCCGATGATGGCGGCGACGATCGGGTCGCTGCTGCCGGCCGCGCTGGTGTTCGCCTTCCTGCAACGCGCCTTCATCCAGGGCGTCACCGGCGGTGCGGTGAAGGGATAGACCCGTGAACTGGGCTTCAGTGAGGAAAAGTGCATGAGACCGGATGCGAAGTGGTGCGGCGTCTTCGTCATCGTACCCACCCCTTTCAATGAGGATCTGAGCCTCGATCTCGATGGGCTGAAGGACATCGTCCGCTTCTGCATCGAATGCGGCGTCCACGGAGTGGTCGCGCCCGCGAATGCCAGCGAGCAGCCGTACCTGTCGGATGACGAGCGCCGTCAGGTCACGCGGACGGTGATCGAAGCCGCCGGCGGCAAGGTGACGACCGTTGCCGGCGTCACGGCCTCCACCACCCGGATCGCCGCGTCATGCGCCGCGGAGGCGAGGGCGATGGGGGCCGATTCCGTCATGGCGATGCCGCCGAACATGCAGCGTGCCTCGGAGCCGGAGATCCGCGAGTACTACGCGGCCATCGACAAGGCGGGCGGGTTGCCGATCTTCCTGCAGAACTGGAACGGCCCCGGCGGCACGCCGATGTCCGCCGGTCTGGTCGCGGACCTGCTGCGGACCGTCCCCCATCTGCGCTTCGTGAAGGAGGAGACGGATTTCGCCAGCACCATGATGACCGCCATCGCCAAGGCCGCCGGCCCGGCGCTTGAGGGGATCATGGGCGGGAAGGCCAGCCGTCATCTGCTGGACGAACACCGGCGCGGCGCCTGCGGGACCATGCCGGCCTGCGAGGTGTCGGACGCGCATGTCGCCCTGTGGAACGCGCTGGAGAGCGGGGACCGCGTCCGGGCGCGGGAGATCTACCGCATGCTGCTGCCGCTGCTGATGTTCGAAACCGGCTACGGCACCGCCGTCTACAAGGAGGTGCTGCGCCGCCGCGGGGTCATCCGCTGTGCCGCGATCCGCCAGCCGGGCGGCAAGCAGCTCGACAGGGATGCGATGGAGGACCTCACGGAGATCCTCGCCGACATGCAGCCCCTGATGACTCATGGGGCCAAGGCGAAGGCACCGGTACCCGCATGAAGATCGACCGCATCCAGACTTTCGTCATCGGCAACCCGTGGAAAAACTGGGTGCTGGTCAAGGTAACGACCGACCAGGGGCATATCGGCTGGGGTGAAGCGACGCGGGGGCTGACGACCATGCCGGCCGTCAGCGCTGTCGACGAGATCGGCAGGCTGTTCATCGGCACCGATCCCCGCGCCATCCAGCAATCCTGGTCGGATGCGCACAAGGCGCTGTATCTCAGCACGGACGGTGCGGTGATGGCCGCGATGGCGGGCATCGAGACCGCCTGCTGGGACATCGTCGGCAAGGAGGCCGGGCTGCCGCTGTACCGGCTGCTCGGCGGCCGCGCGCAGGACGGAATCCGCACCTACGCCAACGGCTGGTATCAGGACGAACGCGATCCGCAGCGCTTCGCCGACCGCGCCCGGCAGGTCGCGGCGAAGGGCTACAGCGCGCTGAAGTTCGACCCGCTGGGCCACAATCATCGCACGCTCGACCGTTCCGAGCATC
The DNA here is from genome assembly GCA_037190665.1 of Rhodovastum atsumiense. Classification (GTDB taxonomy): domain Bacteria; phylum Pseudomonadota; class Alphaproteobacteria; order Acetobacterales; family Acetobacteraceae; genus JBBCJT01. The sequence continues at coordinate 34,386 of JBBCJT010000009.1, forward strand.
GCCGCACGCTGGCATTGATCGAGGCGGTGCGGGTGGCGCTGCCGGATGAGGTCGACATCATCCTGGAGTTCCATGACCGGCTGACCGCGGTCGAGGCGCTCTCGCTGGCCCGCGACGTGGCGCAGTTCCGGCCGCTGTGGGTGGAAGACCCGGTCTGGAGCATCGACGTCTCCGCCATGGCCCATGTCGCGCGGCAGGCGCCGGTGCGGGTGGCGGGCGGGGAGCAGTACAAGTCGCCCCGCCCCTTCGCGACGCTGTTCGAGAGTGGCCACGTCGATCTGGTGCTGCCGGAGTATCTCAGCCTCGGCGGATTGTCGCGGATGAAGCAGGTCGCCGCGATCGCGGAGGCGCATAACGGCATGGTCGCTCCGCACAACGCGCAGTCGCCGCTGAGCACCGCGCTGAACGTTCACTTCGACACGGCGACGCCGAATGCCTTCATCCAGGAATGCTTCGACGACTTTGCCGCCCCCTGGGTCGCCGACATCTTCCGGGGCTCGCCGCGCATCGAAGCCGACGGTCGCCTGCGCCCGTCCGAGGCGCCGGGCCATGGCGTCGACATCAACGAGGCGGAGATCGCGCGCTATCCCTACAGCCCGCGCAACTTCATGAACCTGTTCAGCGTCGGGTGGGAGAAGCGGAACAGCTAGGGCACTGCCGCCTTCTCCCACGCCGCAGCTTTCCCTACCCCGCGGCGGCCGAGAAGAGGCGTCGCCAGTTGCCCCCCAGGATCGCGGTCATCTGCTCCCTGGTGTACCCGCGGTCCATCATGCCCTGGGTGAAGTTCGGCAGCAGCCGGATCGAGTGCATGCCGACCGGATAGCTGTCGTTGAAGAAGTCTTCCGTCGTGCCGAAGATGTCCGGCCGCAGGATGCGCCATTTCGGGGGCTTGTACTGGCCCCCCGCCTTCCGCGCGTCGACGAAGCCCTCGATGAAGTCGAACCCGATGCCGGTGTGCTCCACACCGGCCGTGCTCACCCAATGATCCAGATGATCCAGGAGCTGCGCGAGCGTCGGTTTGTTGGTCGGCCAGACAGAGCGCGGCAGACCGCATACGCCGACGATCCCGTTCTTCGCGGCGATGGCGCGTGCCGTCTCGTCCTTGGTGTTCCGGTCGTTCGGGACCACCGCAAAGGCGTTGGAATGCGTGCAGGTCGGGAACGTCGCGAGCTCGGTCGCCTCCGCGCGCGTGCGGTGGCTGCAATGCGAGAGGTCGAGGATCAGGTTCAGCGCGTTGACCTCCTCGATCAGTTCCTGGCCGAGCACGCTGACACCCGCGTCGCGCCGTTCGCCACAGCCATCGGCGAACATCGTGGCCCCCGTATATGCCAGCCCGAAGATCCGGAATCCGAGACGATGCAGGATGCGCACCCGCCAGGGCTTGTCCTCCAGCGCATCCGAACCCTGCGAACCCACGATCACCGCCAGCTTCCCCGCGGCCCTGGCGGCATCGAGGTCGGCGGAAGTGGTCGCCAGCGCGAGGTAAGGGCTTCTGGCGATCTTCCCGAGGCCGACATCCACCTGCCGAAGCACGTCGTCCCAGCCCTTGCCCTCGGCGAAGAACGTGACGTTCGCCGCGTTCACGCCCCCTTCGAGGCAGCGCTCCGCATACCGGTCGTCCAGCACGTAGAAGAGCGAGAGCGCGTCGAAGACGAAGGTCTCGCGCGTGAAAGCCGCAGCTTCCGCGCTCGCGGTCACCTCGGCTGCCAGTTGTTCGTCCATGGGTTCCTTCCCGTCAGCTCGATGCCGTGGTGGCGGTGGCCAGCGTGCAGCCATCCGCCCGCGGGACGTAGTCGAACGGTCTGCGCACGGCCCAGGTGTTGAAGCCGAAGTACAGCGGGAGGATCGGCAACTCGCGCATCACGATGCGTCCCGCCTCGCGCGTCAATGTCTCGCGCTCTCCGTCATCCATCGTCGTGATTGCGGCATGGACGAGCTTGTCCAGTTCCGGGTTGGAGTAGTGCGTCCAGTTTCCGGCGCCGAGCAGCGCCTTCGGATCGCGCGTCGCCAGCATGTAGGTCTGCATGCCCAGCGCGCCGGTTCCGAAGGCGGAGGAGGTGCCGACCAGGAAAGCGCTGAAGCTGTTGCTCGCGAGGCGGGAGAAGTAGACGCTTTTCGGCAGCGTCTCGACTTCCACGCGTATGCCGATGCGGCTGAAATACTGCGCCGCCGCCTGCACGACGCGGGCGTCGTTCACGTAGCGGTCGTTCGGTCCGTGGAGCGTGAGCTGGAAGCCGTCGGGCCAGCCGGCCTCGCTCAACAGGCGCCGCGAAACGGCGGGATCGAAGGTGTCGGGGCGCGCATCGGGATGCGTGCCGAACGTGCCCGGTGGCAGGAGATCGCCGGCCGGCACGGCCTGGCCTGCCATCACGCGTTCGGCCAGCGCCGCACGGTCGATCGCCATGGAGAGCGCGCGCCGCACCCGCGGGTCCCGCAGCGGGTTGCGGTCGAGCACGCGGCCTTCCCGGTCGCGCACGAAGGGCGAGCGTTCGCGAACGCTGTCGAGTGCGAGGTAGATCAGTCGCGGTTCGGGCACCGAGCGTAGCTGGATGCCTTCCTGGCGGCCCAGCATTTCCACATCCTCGGGCGAGACCTGGTTGATCAGATCCACCCCGCCGCTGAGCAGCGCCGCCGTGCGCGCCGCCGCACGGCTGAGGAGTTGGAGCTGCACGCGGTCCCAAGCGGATTTCTGGCCCCACGCGTTTTCGTAGCGTGCATAGACCTGTCGGTCGCCCGGTATCCATTCGACGAAGCGGCACGGTCCGGTGCCGATCGTCGCCGCTCCCGAGTTGAAATCCGCTGTTGAAGCACCGACGAAGCGACGCGGGATGATGAAGATCTGCGAGAGGTCCGACGGCAGGTTCGGGTAGGGTGCGGCCGTGGTGATCCGCAACAGGTGCGGCGAGACGGCCTCGGCCTTCGCGATCTTGCTCAGATACTTCGCGAAGTTCGATGGCGAATTCTGAACCGTCGGCACCCGCGCGAAGCTCGCCAGCACGTCCTCGGCGTCGAAGGCTTTGCCGTCGTGGAAGGTCACCCCCTCCCGCAATGGCAACTCCCAGGTGGTGGGATTCAGCAGACGCCAGGAGGTGGCGAGGCCCGGCACGAGCCTTCCCTCCGGATCGACCTGAACAAGCTGGTCGAAGACATAGCCGGAGGCCTCGGTGTTCGGCGTGAGATTGTAGAACTGGGGATCGAGTGTCGTGGGTTCCGTGGCCAGGCCGATGCGGAGCAGCGAGCTCGTCTGTGCCCTCGCGCCCCATCCTGTCCAGGGCGTGGCCAACGCGCCGCTGGCAAGAATCAGACTACGCCTTGTCGTATTCATCGCCCGCCTCCGTGTTATGCTTATTACGATTGTGACCACCTTCGGCGCGTGGGACGACGTGGATCAAGCCGGAGTGCCGGAGTATTAGGCAGAGTTATACTGCATTCATATGCAGCTTGATGGCGTCCGGTTGCTTCCGCTTGCGGCCTCGCGACGGCTTATGAAGGGCTCGGATGGACGCCAAGCTTGATCTGCGCACCCTGGAACTCGCGGCTGCCGTCGCGGAGTGCGGCAGCATGAGTGAGGTTGCGCGCCGTTTCGGCCTCACGCAATCCGCCGTTTCCCAGGCGGTGGGTCGGGTGGAAGCGATGATCGGTGCGCGCATCCTCCATCGCGAGAGCCGCCCCATGAGTGCGACGAAGGCCGGCCGCGTTCTGGCGCACGAACTGCGCGAACTCAGCCTCGGTTTCTCCCGCGCGCTCGAGGCTGCCCGTGCCGCGGCGGACCGGCCGGAGCTTCCGCAGTTGCGTCTCGGTCTACTTGATACGATCGCCGCCACGATTGGCGCATATCTTGTGAAGGAGCTGCTGGACGGCGCTGCGGCGCTACGGCTTTCAACCTGGTCCGGCCTGGCTCCGGCGCACAGCGACGCGCTCGCGCGGCGGGCGATCGACGCCGCCATCACCTGCGACGCGATGGACGACGTGCCGAACCTGCTGCGCCACCCGCTCTTCCGGGAGCCCTATTTCCTGCTGGTTCCGAAAGACCTTGCGCCCCGGCTGCGCGGCGTGGGGCTGCGCGACGTGCTGGAACGGCATCGGCTGATCCGCCACAGCGCGCGATCCTTCATGGGGATCCAGGTGGAGCGGCACCTCCGGCGAAGCGGGCTCGAACCGGCTCAGGTGCTCGAGTTCGACGGATCCGATGCGTTGGCCGCCATGGTCGCCATCGGCGTCGGCGTCGCCATCGTCACGCCGCTATGCCTTCTGCAGGCCACGGCCAGCGCCGGAGAGGTGGAAGGGCTGCCGCTGCCCGGGCCGAGCATATCCCGCGAGATCTTCCTCGTGACGCAGCGGGACATCGGATCGGTGGGCGCGCGCATCGCGCGGCTGACGCGGGAGCTGCTGCAGGCCCACGCGCTGCCGCGCATCCACGCCATGGCGCCCTGGCTGGCGCAGCATCCGGATCTGCAGGTCCTGACCGACAGGAAGTAGGAGCAGCCGCCCCGCCGCCTACGCCGCCTTGCGGGCGATGCCGAGTTCCGCCAGCGCCTCGCCCATCGCCGCACAGGCGCGCGCGATATCGGCCGGCGTGATGGCCCCGATCGTGCCGACGCGGAAGGACGGGAAGGGCGTGTTGTAGAAATTGCTGATCAGCACGCCGCGCCGTTTCAGCGCATCGACGAAATCCTGCAGGTTCCAGCGCGGATCGGCCGGCGCATGCACGTTGAACACGATCGGCCCCTGCGCGGCCTCGTCCAGCACCGGGCGCAGGCCCAGCGCGAGGACACCCTTGCGCAGCGCCGCCGCGTTGGCGCGGTAGCGGGCGAGCCGCGCGGGCTGGCCGCCTTCGGCGCCGTACAGGTCGAGGGCGACGCGCAGCGCGTTGATCACCTGCGCGGGCGGGGTGAAGCGGAAGCTGCCCTGCCCGCTGCGCCGCGCCTGTGCGAGGATGTCCGACAGGTCGAAGGACCACGACCCGGCCTGCCCCGCGCAGGCCTCCAGCCGGTCCATCCGCGCCACCGCGAAGCCGAGGCCGGGCATCCCCTCGAGGCACTTGCCGGAGGTGAAGACCAGCGCATCGATCTCCGGCTGCGCAGCCATGTCGATTGGCCGCGCGCCGAAGGCGGAGACCGCGTCCAGCAGCACGGGGCGGCCGGCGGCCCGCACCACCGCGCCCAGCGCGGCCGGGTCGCTGACGATGCCGGTGGCGGTCTCGCTGTAGACGAAGCCGACATGGCCGATCGCCGGATCGGCGGCGAGCGCCGCGGCAATCGTCTGCGGGTCCAGGGGCCGGTCCCGCGGCACCTCC
>JBBCJT010000010.1:0-104178 GCA_037190665.1 Rhodovastum atsumiense
CGCGGGGGGTGGGGGCAGACGATCGATTTGGCCGAAGGCCCTCTGGAGGAATCCCGGGTCAAGGGGCCGGTGGCCCCTTGCGGGGTGCAGGGGCAGCGCCCCTGCTGGGTCTGGCAGCAAAGCCCCATCACTCTTGACGCCACGGCCCGGCGGGCCACGTTCTGGGGCATGGACCCCAAGCAGCTTCTCGACAATTTTCTCGGTGCCGGCAGTTCGGCGAAGGCGGGCGATTTGCTCGGCCAGGCGCGCGGGCAGTTGGACAGGATGGGCATGCCCGGCGGCTTCGCCGGCGGCGCGGCCGTGGGCGGGCTGCTCGCGCTGCTGCTCGGCGGCAAGAAGCTCGGCAAGGTCGCGAGTTACGGCGGCGCCGCAGCGCTGGGCGCGCTCGCCTATCGCACGTGGCAAAACTGGCAGTCGCAGCCGGGCGCGCCGAATGTTCCCACGCCCGCGAAGCAGGACACATTCCTGCCATCCGCCGCACCCGCCGCCGATGGCGCGCCGTTCGAGCTGGCGCTGATCCGCGCGATGGTCGCTGCCGCCGCGGCGGATGGACACATCGACGCGACGGAGCGCCGCTCGATCGCCACCAAGGTGGAGGCGATGGGGCTGGATACCGAGGCCAAGGCCTTCGTCTTCGACGCGATGAACGACCCGCCGACCCCGGAGGCGATTGCCCAGGCGGCGCGCACCCCGGAGCAGGCCTCGCAGCTCTGGCTCGCGGCGCGTCTAGCCGCCACGCCGGACGAGCCGACGGAGCGCGCCTTCCTCGATGCGCTGGCGCACCGGCTGTCGCTGCCGCCGCCGCTGGTCGCCGAACTCGAAAAGGAACTCGTCCGCGCGGCCGCTCCCGCCGGGGCCTGACCTGACTCGGCGCGGGTGCTACCCATGCGTCCGTGCCGAACTGGAGCATGGAGCGGAAGGCCGGCGGGCGTGTCGCCGGTGTGGATGAGGCCGGGCGCGGACCGCTCGCGGGTCCGGTGGTCGCTGCCGCCGTGGTGTTCCCGCGCGGCGTGCCGCGCGGCCTCGCCAGGCTGCTCGACGACAGCAAGAAACTGACCGCTCCGGCGCGCGAGGAGGCCTTCGCGGCGCTGCGGCGCTTTCCGGGGGCGGAGATTGCGGTCGCCGCCGCGTCGGTGGAGGAGATCGCGCGGCTGAACATCCTGCACGCCGCGCTGCTTGCCATGGCGCGCGCGGTCTCGCGGCTGCCCTCGCCACCCGACCTCGCGCTGGTGGACGGCAACTGCCCCCCGCGCCTGACCTGCCCCGTGCGCTGCGTGATCGGCGGCGATGCGGAGTGCCTGTCGATCGCGGCCGCCTCCATCGTCGCAAAGGTGGTGCGCGACCGCGCCATGGCGCGGCTGGGCGTGCGCTATCCCGGTTACGGCTGGCAGGACAACGCCGGCTACGGCACCGCCGCGCACCGCGCCGCGCTGCATGCGCTGGGCCCGACGCGCCATCATCGGGCCGCCTTCGGCACGGTCCGCCAGCTCGCCCTGTTCGCCTGAGGCGCGATTTCTCGCGCACCATTGATTGACGCGGCGACGGTCGGCCCGCCACTTTGCGCCCGTTCCGCTTTGGCCCTCATGTTGGATCTCGTCCGAGAACTTCCGCTCGATCAGGTATTGCTAGGCGACTGCGTCCCCATGCTGCGGATGCTGCCGCCGGCATCCGTGCACTGCGTGTTTGCCGATCCACCCTACAACCTTCAGTTGCGGGGCGAGTTGCGGCGCCCGGACGACAGCCTCGTCGATGGCGTGGACGAGGAGTGGGACCGTTTCAGCGACTTCGCCGCCTATGACGCATTCACCCGCGAATGGCTCACCGAATGCCGGCGGGTGCTGCGCAAGGACGGCACGCTGTGGGTGATCGGCGCCTACCACAACATCTTCCGGATCGGCGCGATCCTGCAGGATCTCGGTTTCTGGATCCTCAACGACGTGGTGTGGCGCAAGGCCAACCCGATGCCGAATTTCCGCGGCCGCCGCTTCACCAATGCGCACGAGACGCTGATCTGGGCGGCCCGGCAGCGCGACAGCCGTTACAAGTTCAACTACGCGGCGATGAAGGCGCTGAACGACGACGTACAGATGCGCAGCGACTGGTGGCTACCGCTGTGCACGGGGGCGGAGCGGCTGCGCAACGCGCACGGGCTGAAGTTGCACCCGACGCAGAAGCCGGAGGCGCTGCTCCACCGCGTGCTGCTGTCCAGCACCGGGCCCGGAGACGTCGTTCTCGACCCGTTCTTCGGCACCGGCACGACGGGCGTGGTGGCCAAGCGGCTGCACCGGCACTGGATCGGCATCGAGCGTCATCCGGCCTATGCCGAAGCCGCCATCGGCCGTGTGCGCAAGGTGCGGCCCGCGCCGAGCGAAGGCGTGGCGATCGCGCCCGCGAAGCGCGACCTGCCGCGCATCGCCTTCGGCTCCCTCGTCGAGCGGGGGCTGATCGCGCCGGGCACGAAGCTGTTCGACCGCGCGCAGCGGGTGAGCGCGACGGTCGCCGCCGACGGCACGATCAGCGGCGGCGGGCATCGCGGCTCCATCCATCAGGTCGGCGCGGCGCTGACCAATGCGCCGTCCTGCAACGGCTGGACCTTCTGGCACCTGATGCGCGACGGAGCCCCCGTGCCGATCGATACGCTGCGCGCCACGCTGCGGGAGGAGGGGGGCTCTACTCCACCTTGATGCTGGCGCGGCGGACGACCTCGCCGAACTTGGCGTGCTCGGCCCGCATGAAGGCGGCGAAAGCGGCGGCGTCGCGGACATCCACCTCGGCCCCCTGACGCACGACACGCTCCTTCGTGTCCGGCTCCGCCATCGCCTTCAGGATCTCCGCGGACAGCCGCTGGCTGACGGGCGCGGGCAGACCGGCGGGGCCGATCACGCCGAACCAGATCGTCATCTCGTAATCGGCGACGCCCGCTTCCTGCATCGTCGGCACGTCCGGCAGCAGCGGATGGCGCGTGGCGCCGGACACGGCGAGCGGGACCAGCTTGCCGGTCTGGATATGCGGCAGCAGCAGCGGCACGCCCTCGAACCCGACCGGGATGTCGCCCGCCAGCAGGGCGGTGGCGACCGGCGCGGCGCCGCGATAGGGCACGTGCGTCATGGCGATCCCGGCGCGCAGCTTCAGCAGCTCCGTCGCCAGATGCGTGCTGCCGCCGATGCCTGCGCTCGCGTAGTCGATCTTGCCCGGCTCGGCCTTCGCCTTCGCGATCAGCTCCGCGACCGAGCGGATGCCGGAGGCCGGCGAGGCGACCAGCACGATCATGATGCTGGCGCAGCCGGCGATCGGCGTGAGGTCCTTCAGCGGATCGAGCCCGGCATTGGGGAACAGGTGCGGGTTGATCGCCATCGTCGCGGTGTTGGCGATGCCGATGGTGCGCCCGTCCGGCCTCGCCTGCGCGACCTCCCGCGTGCCGAGCATGCCGCCCGCGCCCGGCTTGTTGTCCACCACCACCGGCTGGCCGAGCGCGGGGGAGAGCTTGTCGGCCAGCAGCCGCGCCAGCCCGTCGTTGAACGCGCCGGGCGGGGCAGGGACCACCACGCGTACCAGCCCATCGGGTTGCCATGCCTGCGCATGCGCCGCACCGGCGGCCAGCGCGCCGCCGGCCACGAGCAGGCCGCGTCGGTCGATCCGCATCATCATCGTTTCCTCCGCTTGTCTGTCAGGGCCGCATCGCGGCGAGATCGTCGAGGCTGGCGCCGAGGCCGAAGCCCGGCGCGTCGGATGGCGTGAGCCAGCCATCCGCAGGCGTGGCCATGCCGGGGAACAGGCGCATCTCCGCCAGCGGCACGCCGGGCGCGGTGCCGAGGAAGAACTCGCCCATCGGGCTGCACGGCATGGCGAGGCCGAAATGCTGGCCATAGGGCGTGTTCATCCCCGCGTGCGGGATCACCGCGATGCCGGCCACGTCCGCGATCGCGGCAATGCGCAGGCAGGCGGTCAGCCCGCCGACCCAGGCGATATCCGGCTGCAACACGTCCGCCGAGCGGCGCGCGGCCGCCTGCAGGAAGGGCTGGGGCAGGTACCAGTGCTCGCCGGTGGCCAGCCCGCACCAGGGCAGGCGGCGGCGCAGCGCATCCTGCCCGTCGAAATCCTCCGGCCAGAGGCAATCCTCGATCCAGCGCAGCCCGTAGGGGCGGAGGCGTTCGGCGAGCCGGACCGCGTACTCGACATCGAACGCCATCCAGCAATCGAGCATCAGCTCGACATCGCGGCCGATCAGTTCGCGCGTGCGCCCGACCAGATCCTCGTTCGCGGCGAGGCCGGCGAGGCCGCTCGCCGGGCCGTGCGGGCAGGCGAGCTTGGTGGCGCGGAAGCCCAGTTCCATGTGCCAGTCGGTATCGTTGCCGGTGGCGTAGCACTCGATCCGGCTGCGCGCCGGCCCGCCGATCAGCGACCACACCGGCTGGCCGAGCACCTTGCCCTTCAGGTCCCACAGCGCGAGGTCCACCGCGCTGATCGCGTAGGAGGCGAGGCCCGCCGCGCTGTAGGTGGAGGCCATGCGCGCCATCATGTCCCACAGCCGCTCGGTGGCGAGCGCGGGCTCGCCGATCAGCAGCGGTGCGAGGTGGGATTCGATGGTCGGGATCACAGGTCCGGAATAGCGGCTGATCCCGAAGCCCCAGCTTCCGTCGCTCGCCGTGACCAGGCAGCCGACCCCGGGCCAGGAGGGGCGCCAGACGCTGCGGTCACGCTTGAAGCGTTCGTGCCGGGACATTGGCCCGGCCACCTCGGCCGCGGCGGTCCAGGCCGGCCGGCGCGGCGCGGTGCGCGCGGGGCCGCCCACGAGGTCGCTGCGGATCGGGAAGGCCTCGATCCGCGCGATGGTCAGCATGCGTTCGTTTCCTCTGCCTCGGGCGGGAGCCTAGTCGGGGGCGTGGCATACAGCGAGGGGGCGTCGAAGCTGTTGCAGCGCGACCCGACCCGAAGCAGCATGCGGCCCGCGAAAACAGGGGGTTTCGGTTATGAAGCGACGCACGTTGCTGGCGGCGGGCGCGGCTGCCGCGCTGGCGAGGCCATCGCTCGCGCAGGCGCCTTCGGCCACCACGCTGAAGCTGATGCCGCAATCGGATCTGCCGATCCTCGATCCGCTGAACACCACCGCCTACATCACCCGCAACCACGGCCACATGGTGTGGGACACGCTGTACGGGATCGACGAGAAGTTCGTCCCGCACCCGCAGCTCGCCGAAGGCCATGTGGTGGAGGACGAGGGGCGGCGCTGGATCTTCACCCTGCGCGAGGGCCCGGTCTTCCACGACGGCGAGAAGGTGCTGGCGAAGGACGCCGTCGCCTCGATCAAGCGCTGGGCGATCCGCGACGCGATGGGCCAGATGCTGGCACAGCGCTGGGACGAGGTCGCCGCGCTGGACGACCGCCGTTTCGTCATCCGCCTCAAGCGGCCGTTCCCGCTGATGCTCGATGCGCTCGGCAAGGCGTCGTCCTATCCGTGCTTCGTCTATCCCGAGCGGATCGCGGTGCAGGACCCGGCGCGCGCCTTCACCGGCGATGTGATCGGCAGCGGCCCGTACCGCTTCGTGACGGAGGAGCGGCGCGCCGGCAGCCTCGTCGTCTACCGCAAGTTCGACCGCTACATCCCGCGCCAGGGCACGACCAGCCTCATCTCCGGCCCGAAGGTCGCGAATTTCGAGCGGATGGAGTGGCACTGGATCGCTGACGCCTCCACCGCCGCCGCGGCCTTGCAGCGCGGCGAGATGGACTGGTGGGAGAATGTCGCCCCCGACCTGCGCGAACTCCTCACCCGCGATGCCAACGTGGTCGTGGAAGTGGTGGATTCCGGGGGCACGCTCGCCAACCTGGTCGTCAATCACAAGCATCCGCCTTTCGACGATCCCGCGCGGCGGCGCGCGCTGCTGACCGCGGTCAGCCAGAACGACGCGATGCAGGCGATCATGGGCGGCGACCGCAGCCTGTGGCGCGACGATATCGGCTACTTCCCCGTCGCCTCGCCGATGGCGAATGACGAGGGCCTGTCGATCCTGCGCGGCCCGCGGGACATCGAAGCCTCCCGCCGCGCGATGGCGGCGGCGGGCGGGGCGGGGATGCGGACCCTGATGATCCACCCGACGGAATTCCCCAACAACAACGGGTTGTCGATTGTCGGTGTGGACGTGATGAAGCGCATCGGCCTCGCCGCCGAGAGCTTCCCGTGCGACTGGGGCACCGCGCTGCAACGGCGTTCGAACAAGAATCCGATCGACCAAGGTGGCTGGAACACCATCGTCGCGCTGTTCGCCGGGATGGATTTCGCCACCCCGGCCGGCCACCTGCTGCTGCGCGGCGCGGGCGACGCCGCGTGGTTCGGCTGGCCGGTCTCCGAGCGGATCGAGGCACTGCGGGCGCAGTGGTTCGATGCGCCGGATCTGGATGCGCAGAAGGCGCTGGCGCGCCAGCTTCAGGCGCAGGCGCTGCAGGATGTGCCCTACGTGCCGATGGGCCAGTACTTCATCTCCACGGCCTACCGCCGCACCATCACCGGCGTGCTGCGCGGCATGACGCTGCCGCTGAACGTGAAGCGGGTGGGCTGATACGCAGCGGGCGGGGTCGCGAGGCCCCGCCCGCATGCGACGCGCCCGGATCAGGGGGATGCGAGGAGGCTCTCCAGCGCGCCGATCAGCACGCGCTCGTCATACGGCTTGCGTACGATGGGGACGCCGGCGAGGTCGGGCGGCACCATGATGCTGTCGCCGTAGCCCGTGGCGAAGAAGAAGGGCACGCCGCGTTCGCGCAGCAGCCGCGCGATCGGGATCGACGTGCCGGTGCCGAGATTGACATCCAGGATCGCGAGGTCGGGGGTGAAGTCGCGCAGCCAGTTCAGCGTCTCCGCCACCGACGCGCAGGTGGTGACGTTGCGCGTGCCGTGATCGGCGAGGATCAGCTCCACGTCCATCGCGATGATCATCTGGTCCTCGACCAGCAGCACCCGCTTGTCCACGAGCGTGCCGTCGCCGGGCGTTTCCGCCGTGGCGGGCGGCACCGCCACGTCCGATGTCCCGTCGCCGGCGCGCGCGACGTGGCGCGCTGGCAGGCGGAATCGCGCGCGCAGGCCGTCCCGCGCGAACACCATATCGCTTTCCCCGCCCAGATCGAAGGGCACGCTGCGGTCGATCAACACCGTGCCGAAACCTCGTTCGCGCGGCGGCGCGACCGGCGGGCCGCCCGACTCCTGCCAGACCAGCACGCAGTCGCCTTCGGCGGTCAGCGTCCATTCGACGGCAAGCTTGCCGCCGGGAACGGATAGCGCCCCGTACTTGGCCGCGTTGGTGGCCAATTCGTGCAGCATCAGTGCCATCACCGAAAACGCCCGCGCGTCGAGCCACACGGGCGGCCCGGCAAGCTCCACCCCGGCGGCGGCGCTGCGGTGCGGCGAAAGCTCCGCCGCCAGCAGGTCCGCCAGCAGCCCGCCGTTGTCTCCCCGCACCACCTGGTCGTGCGCGAGCGCGAGGGCGCGGATGCGGCCCTTCAGCGCGGCGACGTAGTCGGCGACGCTGCGGCCTTCCGCGATCGGGTGACCGACGAGCGACTGGATGACCGCGAGGATGTTCTTGACGCGATGGTTCAGCTCCTCGTTGAGCAGCCGCTGGCGCAGCGCGGCCTTGGCGCGCTCGTCGGCCAGCAGCTCGCTGTGACGCAGCGCGATCTCCACCAGCGCGCCGCGCGCAGCCTCCGCCACCTCGCGGTCGGCATCCGTCCAGGGATCGCACTGCTCGTGCACCGTCTCCTTCCAGATCGCGAAACTCTTGCGCGGGGTGAGGCGGTCGCCGAGCGGGCCGACGGCGTAGGACTTCTCCGGATTGCCCGCCCAGTCCAGCGTCTGGACGACCTCGCGGCGGAACAGCAGCAGGTAGTCGCGCGGGAGCTGCGACAGCGGGATCGCCAGCATGCCCGCGGCCTTGTCCAGCCAGGCGCGCGCCTCCGGGATCGCCCGCGGCAGGCTGTCCGTCGCCCAGATCGCGCTCTCCGCCCTGCCGGCCAGATAGCCCGCCAGGTGAGGGATCGCCGCCTCCGGGGGCACCGATCCCTGTGCGGTCCAGCGCCCGTTGATCCAGAGACCGGCGCCGTCGCAGGGCATCAGGCTCGCGATGTCCGGCAGGTGCTCGCGGAACACCGCCTCCACGTCGTCGTGATGCGAGGTCAGGTGCAGCAGCCGGTCGAGCTGCTGGCGTGCCTGCGCCGCGGCAGCGAAGCCGCGCGCCTGTTCCAGCGCGCCGAGCCGGAGCGAGAAGAACTCGGCGAATATCTCCGCGACCGTCCGCCGCGACATGGACAGCGTGCGGGGCGTGTAGTGATGGCAGGCGATCAGCCCCCAGAGCTGGCCGTCGATGATCACCGAGATGGACATCGACGCCGCAACGCCCATGTTGCGCAGATACTCGCAATGGATCGGCGAGACGCTGCGCAGGTGCGCGTGCGTGAGGTCGAGTGGCTGGCCGGAGGGATCGTGTTCCGGGATCAGCTTCATCCGCGCGCCGTTCGCGTCCGAGATCACCCGGATCGTATTGGCCAGGTACAATGCGCGCGCCTGCCGAGGGATATCGCTCGCCGGGAAGTACTGGCCGAGGAAGCTCTCGAGGTCCCGGCGCCTGGTCTCGGCGATCACCCGTCCGGCGCCATCCTGGCCGAAGCGATAGATCATCACCCGGTCGTAGCCGAGCACGCTATGCGCGAGCCGGCATGTCGCGTCGATCATCCGGTCGAGGTCGGCGATGCCCGCGAGCCGGTCGATCATCATCCGCGCGAGTTCGAGCGAACGGTCGGTGGCCTCGGCCGGCTCGAACTCGATCACCACCACGCCGCGGGAGACGTGGATCGCCACGTCGAAGACGACACCGGAGGCGAGCGGCAGCCCATGCACCAGCGCGCGGCGGGAGGCGCGGACCTGTCCTGCGATGGCGTTCCGCAGCTTGTGCGCCGCCTCGTCCCCGATCAGCCCCTCGAGCGTCGCGCCGTTGATCTCGCCGACCAGCCCCAGCATCTCTCCCGCGTTGGCGGAATGGCACAGCACCGTCGTCGCCCGCGCGTCGCAGGCGAGCAGGCAGCCATGGGGCTGGATGCTGCCGGGAATATGGATCGGTTCCCGGTCGCAGTTCGTGAGATCTACCGAATCAGGGGGCAAGTGCCCCGGCCTCCAGAAAGGCGGCCCCCGCGGCGGCGAAGCCGCTCTCGGCGGCACCGACGATCGCGTCGATGTCCAGGGGGCCGGCAGTCTCCATCAGCGTGACGAAGGACTGCCAGTTGCGCGCGGCGGCATTGGTCTGGAGCGCGAGATGCCGCGCGCCAAACGCCGCGCCCAGTCCCAGCGCCCGCGCGCGCGGCAGCAGAACGGCAGCGCCCAGCGCGGAACCTTCGAGGACGTAGAGCAGCCCCAGCAACCCTGCCATGTCCGATGGCAGTGGAGCGGGGACGGGTGGAGCGGCGGCTGGCAGGCCCAGATCGGCCATGTCCTGTCGCAGCGGTTCCGCAAGCATCAGCGGCCGCCACGTGCCGAACGCGTCGGGCCAACTGACGGTGGATAATCCTGCCTCGACCGGAGCGCGGAACCTGTAAAGCCCGCTGACGTAACGCTGGTAGGAGGCAAGTGAGACCAGCGTGCCGACGAGCGTCTCCACCGTCGCGTGTGCGGCGGCGGTGCGGTCACGTAGCACGAAGCGACGCGTCTGACGCGGCATACGACTATAACCTACTACGCTTATGCCGGTTTCTGCACGGCTGCCGGCGCACCTCCTGGCTCCGCTATCTCCACGGGTTCGCTCATGTTTCGGCTGCGATGAACCTGCGGATCAGGTCCAGCGCGCCCTGGGGATTGTCGTGCACCACGCCGTGGCCGCAGCCCGGGAAACGTTCGAAGCGGACCAGATCGGGCGGCAGCAGGGCGGCGATCTCCGCCTGGCTTTCGATCGGCGTCATCGGATCGTCCTCGCCGCCGAAGACCAGCGTCGGGCACGCGATACGGGTCAGGGCGGCGCGCATGTCGAAGTTGCGGCCTTCGCCGTCCGGGCGGTTGAACCAGTGCAGCACGTCCGGCCGGCGGAGCGCGCGGGCGGCCACGGCCGGATCGGCCGGCCGGCGCAGATACAGCGGCATCGCACGCAGCCGCCACTGCTCCATCACCTCCGGCGAGGTGTCGCCTTCGATGAAGCGGCGGTGCGCCAGCGCGGCGAGTTCCGGGCCGCCGAAGCGGCCGAACAGCTCCACCCGGCGCTCGCGATGCGACCAGCCCGCCGCCTCGGTGCTGCCGAGGATGAGCCGGGCCGGATGGTCCGGGTGGCGCGTCGCGTAGGCGAGGGCGACCATGCCGCCGAAGGAAATGCCGAGCACGATCGGCCGTTCGATCCCCAGCGCCTCGCAGAAGGCACGGACGTCGTCGCCCCATTGCGCGAGCGTCCACTGGTCGGGCGTGCCGATATCGCTGCGTCCGTTGCCGCGATGATCGAGGTAGACGAGCTGTGCGATGTCGGCGAGCGGCGAGAAATCCGGCTTGTAGATCGAATGGTCGTAGCCAGGCCCGCCATGCAGCAGGACCAGTGTCGGCTTCTGCCGCATCGCCGGGCCGTCCGGGACAAGCCCTGCGCCCTCCACGTCGAAGAACAGCCGGGCGCCGTTGACAGTCACGTGCATCGAATTTCTCCGTTCCGGGCCGAGGGTGGAACGGGCCGGTGCGGCGGAAAAGAGGGCATTGGCCGACCGCGGCCCGCCGGGGTATGCCGAGGCAACACATTCCGGAACCAGATCGCATGGCGCGTTCCGCACCACCCGCACGTATCGGCCGCCGCCTGGCCCTGCTCGGCGCGCCCGCGCTCGCCTCCGCCTGCTCCTCGCCCATCCGGCTGCCGCCGGTACCGCAGGCGCGGGCGCGCGAAGCCGTCGTGCTCGGCGTGCCGGACGAGCGATTCTACTATCTCGATGGCCCGACCCGCATCGTGCAGATCTTTGTCGAGGCGCAGGAGCGGGAGCGGGTGTGGCGCGGCGTCGGACCGCGGGCGGCGTTGCCCGCCGCGCATCTGCTGTCGGTCTCCGGCGGCGGCGAGGACGGTGCGTTCGGCGCGGGATTGCTGTGCGGCTGGACGGAACGCGGCACGCGGCCGGTGTTCAACCTCGTCACCGGCGTCAGCACCGGCGCGCTGACGGCGCCCTTCGCCTTCCTGGGCCCGGCCTATGATGATGCGCTGCGGGACGTCTATACGAACGTCACTATCAAGGACATCGCCGAATCCCGCGGCATGCTGCCGGCGATCTGGAACGATGCGCTGTCCGACACCGCGCCATTGTTCAAGACCATCTCCCGGCATCTGGATGATTCGATGCTGGTGGCGCTCGGCAAGGCCTACGACGAAGGCCGGCTGCTGCTGATCGGCACCACCGATCTCGATGCGCAGAAGCCCGTCGTCTGGAACATCGGCGCGATCGCGCGCAGCGGGCACCCGAAGGCGCTCGATCTGGTGCGCCGCATCCTGCTCGCCTCGGCCGCCGTGCCGGGCGCCTTCCCGCCGGTGATGATCGACGTGGAGCTGGAGGGGCGGCCGTACCAGGAGATGCACGTGGATGGCGGCGCCTTCGCACAGGCGTTCCTCTACCCGCGCTCCGCCGGCGCCGCGCGCCGCGGCCGGGTGCAAAGCCGCGAGCAGGTGCGCCCGATCCAAGCATGGGTCATCCGCAATGGCAGGTTGAGTCCCGGCTGGGAGGCGGTGGACCGCCGCACGCTGGGCATCGCGGGGCGCGCCATCTCGACGATGATCTTCGCGAGCGGGGTGAACGACGTGATGCGCATGTACAATGCGACGCGCGAGGATCAGATCGACTTCAACCTCGCCTTCATCGGGCCGGACTTCACCGGGCAGCTCACCTCGCCCTTCGACCAGACCTACATGCGCGCCCTGTTCGATTACGGCTTCGTGCAGGGGCGCGCCGGCTACGACTGGCTGAAAGCGCCGCCGCTCGGGCAGGACCTGTCGCCGGCGACGGCTCCGCCGCAGGAGAGGCGGCGGAGCTGATCGCGGCGGTCGCTCAGGCGAGCAGGACGAAGTCCTTGCCCGCGTAGCCGCGGCTCTGGGACAGCGCCTTGAAGCCCCGGTCGCCGCCCTGCTCGTTGGTGTTGCCCTCGATCGAGACGAAGTTGTCGCCGCCCACCTGCGCGACGAGGCCGGCGTGGGACTGGGCGGCGTTCTTGATGACGAAGATGCAGCCCGGTTTCAGCCGGGCGAGGCGGGCCTGCGGCGTGGAAACCGTGCTGCCGGCGATGAAGCGGCCGGCGGCCTTCGCGTCGTCGATCAGGTCCTGCACCGCGACGCGGCGCTTGATCGGCATCTGAAGTCCCAGCGCGGCGGCGGCCTGCGCGATGACGAAGCACAGGAAGCCGGCGCACCATTGTTGCTCGATGCCGTCCTTGCCGGCCATGTAGAGCCGCACCCAGGCACCCATGTTGTCTCCGCCGAGTTCGATCGGCTTCTGCGCGACGTGCTGCAACCCGACCGCGACCACCGCCTCGTTCAGGCTGCCCGGCGTCACCGGCAGGGGTGCCAGCGCGGCGAGCATGGGCGTCGTCAGCGCCGCCCAGCTCCGCTGGTCGACGACCCCGGTGGCCGGGATGCCGGCGCGCTGTTGGAACATCCGGACGGCATCGCCCGTGCCGCCGCCGAAATCCTCGTCGATCGGCGTGGCGCAGTCGTGGAAGCAGCACCATTCCTGCACGCGCCGGACGGCGGCCTTGCGCGTCGATCCCTGCGCGATGTCGCCGGGGAAATCGACTTCCGCCTTCGCCGAGGGGAAGCTGGTCTGGGCGGCCGCGGCCAGCACCGCCGACTGATGGCCCAGCGACGCTTCCGCCGAGGGGGCCTCGCCATCGTCGAACGAGACGAGGCCCGCATCGACCATGTGGCGCAGCACCACCGCCGCACCGCACTGGTCCGACGGGGCCTCGGGGTCGAATACGTGGTCGGCGACGAACTTCCCCTTCGTCCAGTGCTGCGAGAAGCTCCACAGATACGGCGAGGTGAGGCCGAGATTCGCGTAGCCCTTGCCGTTGTAGCGTTCGAGCCGGTCGAGCATGACTTCGAGCGGCCAGTCCGGGACCTGCTCGAGGCTCTTGAGCGCGAGCGCGTCGATCGCGCTCTCCAGCCAGGTGAAGGGCGGCGATCCCTGGACGGGCCGGCTCTTCGGTTCCCGCCGCGTGCGCTGGTCGAGCGGATCCCCGTTGTGCAGGTGGGTGGTGAAGCTGAAGCTCGATTCCAGCGAGTGGATGATGCCGATCATGAACCAGGGGATGGTGCCGCCAAGGGCGTCCGAGACCTCCTGGTAGCGCTTCGCGTTGGCGACGATGCGATCCGCGATGCGGCGGGTGGAATCGACGCGTTCGGGACGGATGCGGCAGCTTGCGAACAGCTCCGCATAGTCGTTGCGCAGCAGCCCGCTCTTGCTCGCCGCCGCACCGGCCTGCGCCTTCGACTTCTTCGCAGGTGCCGGCGCCGGCGCGGGCGGGGTCGCATCGGCCGCCGGTTCGGCGATGCCGCCCTTGATCTGCTGCGCCGTCGCCCCGACCGAATGGCCGAGCCGCTGGAGCAGCGCCTGGATCTCCCGGATGGCGGGGCCGAACGGGTCGGCCTTGACCACCTGTGTGGCCGCGACGAGCTGGTCGGCGAGGCCGTTGAGCTTTTCGGCCAGCACCAGTCCGTTCGCGAACGAGATCTCCTCGATGATCTCGCCGGTGCGCGCGATGCGTTCGCGCAGGGCCTGCTTCTCGGTCTCGTTCGTCGTCTCCTGAAGCAGGCGGAACAGGGCGGCCTGCGCCTGCAGGGCAAGCGCGCGGGCGTCTGCGGCGTCGGAGGCGGGCATGGGAAGCTCCGGTTACTGGAGGTGCATGAGGGCGGACTTCACGGATGCGGCGAGCACGCGGATGCGCGCGGCGCTGTCGGCCAGTTCGTTCGCGTGGATGTCCGGCGCGACGGGTGCGGTGAGGGCGGTCCGGGTCGCGGCCATGGCGCGCCGGGCCTGCTCGATCAGGGCGATCCAGTCGTAGATGGCGGTGTCGGCGGCCTGGATCTCCTCGCGCAGCCGGGCGACCTGATCGTTCGACAGGCGGCGCAGGCCGGTCGTGTGGTTGACGAGGGCGTTGCGCTTGTCGGTTGTGAGCTTCGCCTCCAGCTCCACGGCGACGTCGCCAGCCAGCAGCGCCAGGATCGAATCCACGGTGTCGAAATTGCGCAGGAAGGCTTCCTCGAAGGCGGCGCGGGAGGCGGCCTTCAGCGCCTCGTCGATGGCCGGGCCCAGCGCGACCAGCGCGGCCCTGATCGGGGCGAGCGAGCCGCCGGCGCCGACAAGGGTGAGCAGGCCGGAGACCTCGGCGCCGAAACGGCCGGCGCCCGCCTTCAGCTCGTCGAGGCCCCGACCCTCCGCCATCGCAAGCAGGGTGGCGTTGTAGGCGCTGACGGCCGCGATCGCGCTGCGGCAGGCGGCGGTCAGCGGCGGGTCGATGCCGGTCGCGTAGTAGACGTGCTGGGTGGGGCGGAAGGGCTCGACGCCGATGTCGATGCCGGCGGGCGACTGGCGGGCGATGACCCGGCGGGCCTGCGCCCGCTCGGCCAGCGCGACGCGGTCGAGCAGCGCTTCGCTGGCGTCGCGGACCTTGGCGAAGCTGGCCTCGTAGGCACGGAACGGAACCAAGCCGCGGCTCGGGGCGCAGCCGGACAGCGCGACGGCGGAGACCAGCGCCGCCAGCAGCAGCGTGGCAGGTCTGGGGAGCAGCATGGGTGCCTCGCGGGGAAATTGGTTCGATATTGCAGTGAATAGCCGCGCGGCCGGCCGGCCCGCGTGAGTGGGCTCACGCCAGCTTGTCAGGGGCGGCGGGGGCTCCGGCCGTTGCCGGTTGTGCGAATCGGGGCCCACGCTCGCCTGCCGTGCGCGGCGGGCGGGGAAGGCGGGCGATCGCGCTTTGTAATCCGCCGCGTCTCGGTCTATCTGGCCGCCGAACCCCGGGCAGGGCGCTCCGTCCGCCCGCGCGCCACCGGATTCCCATGACCGACACGCCGCTCGACCGCATCCGCAACTTCTCGATCATCGCGCATATCGACCACGGCAAGTCCACGCTCGCCGACCGGCTGATCCAGGCCACCGGGGCGGTGGCCGACCGCGAAATGAAGGAGCAGCTCCTTGATAACATGGAGCTGGAGCGGGAACGCGGGATCACCATCAAGGCGCAGACCGTGCGCCTGTCCTACAAGGCGCAGGACGGGCAGACCTACGTGCTGAACCTGATGGACACGCCCGGCCACGTGGACTTCGCCTACGAGGTCAGCCGCAGCCTGGCCGCCTGCGAGGGCAGCCTGCTGGTGGTGGACGCATCCCAGGGCGTGGAGGCGCAGACGCTCGCCAACGTCTACCAGGCGATCGACGCGCACCACGAGATCGTCCCGGTGCTGAACAAGATCGACCTGCCGGCCGCCGAACCCGACCGGGTGAAGCAGCAGATCGAGGACGTGATCGGCATCCCGGCCGACGACGCGGTGATGGTCTCGGCCAAGACCGGGCTGAACATCGAGGGCGTGCTGGAGGCGCTGATCGCCCGGCTGCCGCCGCCGAAGGGCGACGCCGCCGCGACGACCAAGGCGCTGCTGGTGGATAGCTGGTACGACGCCTATCTCGGCGTGATCATCCTGGTCCGCGTGAAGGACGGGCGGCTGCGCAAGGGCCAGCGCATCCGCATGATGTCCACCGGCGCGACCTACACGATCGAGCAGGTCGGAGTGTTCACTCCGAAGATGGTTCCGGTGGACGATCTCGGGCCGGGCGAGATGGGCTTCGTGACCGCGGCCATCAAGACGGTGGCGGACTGCAACGTCGGCGACACGCTCACCGACGACCGCAACCCCGCGACCGAGCCGCTGCCGGGCTTCAAGCCGTCGGTACCCGTGGTCTGGTGCGGGCTGTACCCGACCGATGCGGACGATTTCGAGAAGCTGCGCGAGAGCCTCGGCAAGCTGCGGCTGAACGACGCGTCGTTCCACTTCGAGGCGGAGACCTCGGCCGCGCTGGGCTTCGGCTTCCGCTGCGGCTTCCTCGGCCTGCTGCATCTGGAGATCATCCAGGAGCGGCTGGCGCGCGAGTTCGACCTCGACCTGCTCGCGACCGCGCCTTCGGTCGTCTACCGGATCACCCGTACCTCGGGTGAGGCGATGGAGCTGCACAACCCGGCCGACATGCCGGATGCCTCGACCATCGCGAAGATCGAGGAGCCGTGGATCAAGGCCACGATCATGGTTCCGGACGACTACCTCGGCGCCATCCTCACGCTGTGCAACGAACGGCGCGGCGTGCAGGTGGACCTGACCTATGTCGGCAACCGCGCCATGGCTGTCTACAAGCTGCCGCTGAATGAGGTCGTGTTCGACTTCTACGACCGGCTGAAATCCGTCAGCCGCGGCTACGCCAGCTTCGACTACGCGATGGACGAATATCAGGAGAGCGATCTGGTGAAGATCTCGATCCTGGTGAACGGCGATCCGGTCGATGCGCTGGCCTTCATCGCGCACCGCTCGCAGGCAGAGAAGCGCGGCCGGTCGATCTGCGAGAAGCTGAAGGACCTGATCCCCAAGCAGCTCTTCAAGATCGCGATCCAGGCCGCGATCGGCAGCCGCATCATCGCCCGCGAGACGATCGGCGCGCTGGCGAAGGACGTGACCGCGAAGTGCTACGGCGGCGATATCACCCGCAAGCGCAAGCTGCTCGAGAAGCAGAAGGAAGGCAAAAAGCGCATGCGGCAGTTCGGCAAGGTGGAGATCCCGCAGAGCGCCTTCCTGGCCGCGCTCAAGATGGATGCGTAGGCGCGCTGCATCCTGAGGTTGAAACATTGCTCGCGAGATTGTGTCGAGCACCTTTACAACTTCGCTTGATGGAAAATATACAACCAATAAGCCTTTGAAATAGGCTGCTTATTCGGCGCGGCACGGTCATTGCTTTCTCCTCACACGGCGGAGCTCTCCGCAACGTTAACGGGGATAGAAAGCATGACGACACGCATCAACACACTGGCCATGGCGGGCGCGCTGGCGCTGGCCGTGTCCGGCGGGTCGGCCTTCGCGGCCGGCTTTGTCAATGGCGGTTTCGAGGACGGCAACACCGACGGCTGGATCATCGGTGGTGGTTCCCGTACCTCCGTCACCAACGCGGGGCTCAACCCGGCCGACTTCCTGCCCGGCGGCAGCCGCTACAATGCCGGCATCGCCACCACCCACTCGGCGGTGATCTCGGCCGGCACGGTCGATCCGCGCGTGGGCGCCGCGCTGGGCAGCACGGTCTACTCCGGCAACTACTCGCTTCGCGTCGAGGACGTGAACACGGGCGGTTACGCCTCGGTCGCCAGCCAGACGGTC
Source organism: Rhodovastum atsumiense (assembly GCA_037190665.1). Lineage (GTDB taxonomy): Bacteria > Pseudomonadota > Alphaproteobacteria > Acetobacterales > Acetobacteraceae > JBBCJT01. The sequence goes on from JBBCJT010000010.1 coordinate 17,388, forward strand.
ACCAACTACACCGAAGCGAACATCTTCTTCGCCTGGAAGGCCGTGATGCTCGGCGCGCACGGCCCGAACGACGCGGCGACGATGATCATCAAGCTGACGGACCTGACCACCGGGCTGGACGTCATCACCCGCGAATACAACGCTGGTGACGGCGGCAGCGGCGTGGACTCCCGCTTCTCTCTGCTGAACAACAACTACTACACGCCGGACTGGCAGATCGAGCAGCTCTCGATCGATGCCTCGCTGTCCGGCCACGACTTCGTGCTCTCCGTGCTCGCCGCGGACTGCTCGCCGACCGCTCACTGGGGTTACGTGTACCTCGACGGTTTCGGCGCGGTGATCCCCGACCCGACCGGCGTGCCGGAGCCCGGCTCGCTCGCCCTGATCGCGTCCGGCCTGATCGGCCTCGGCGCGGCCGGTGCCCGCCGGCGCCGCAAGGCCGCCTGATCGCCTGATCGCCTGACGCCTTGACGGAAGCGGGGCGGTCCGGATCTCCGGGCCGCCCTGGCTTTTGCGGCCGCCTTTCCCCGACATCGTACGCAAACATTCCTTGCCTGCCGCGGGAGCGTTCCGTTAGCTGCCGCCGCAAGTGTTTTCGGGGGAACCAACCCATGCTTCGCCGTACGCTGCTGGCCGCCGCATGTGCGCTCGCCGCGCTGCCCGCCGCCGCCCAGCAATTCCCGACCCGCCCGGTCCAGGTCATCGTTCCCTTCGCCGCGGGTGGCCCGACGGACGCGGTGGCCCGGCTCGTGACCGAGGTGATGACCCGCGAACTCGGCCAAAACGTCATCGTCGAGAATGTCGGCGGCGCCGGTGGCACGCTCGGCGCCCAGCGTGTCGCGACCGCCCGGCCCGACGGCTACACCCTGCTGCTGCACCACATCGGCATGGCGACCGCGCCGATCCTGTACCGCAAGCTGCCGTATGACGGGATCAACGGCTTCGAGACGATCGGCCTGATCACCCCCGCGCCGATGACCGTAGTCGCGCGCAAGGACATTCCGGCGAACAACTTCCAGGAGCTGGTCGCCTGGATGCGCCAGAAGAAGGAAGACGTGAACCTCGGCAATGCCGGCCTCGGCGCGGCGAGCCAGCTCTGCGGCACGCTCATGCAGTACCTGATGCAGACGCCGGTGACCGCCGTTCCGTTTCGCGGCACCGGTCCGGCGATGACCGAACTGCTGGGCGGGCGCATCGACGTGATGTGCGACCAGACCACCAACACCGTCGAGCACATCAAGTCCGGCGGCATCCGCGTCTTCGCCGTGACCACGCCGGCGCGGCTGCCGGTGCTGCCCGACGTGCCGACGGCGGCCGAGCAGGGCATGCCGGGCCTGAACGTCTCCATCTGGCACGGGCTGTACGCGCCCAAGGGCACCGCGGCGCCGGTGATCGAGCGGCTGAACGCCGCGTTGCGCGCCGCGCTGCAGGATCCGAAGGTGATCGGCCGCTTCGCCGAACTGGGGCTGACGCCGGAGCCGCTGGACCGCGTGACCCCGGCCGCGCATCGCGCCTTCTGGATGGCCGAGATCGAAAAGTGGCGGCCGGTGCTGGAGCAGGCCGGCCAGTACGCCGACTGATATCCTGAAGCCTTTGCCGATGATTCTTCATCGGCAAAGGCGCACCGGCATGAACCACGTGACAGCCCGGCCCGGAGCGTATCCGGGCCGGGTCGTATTTCAGGTATCCGCGGTGATGCCGTTCTCGCGGATCACCTTGCCCCAGCGCTCGACCTGATCGGCGAGGAAGCGGCCCGTCTCCTCCGGCGAACTCGCGACCACGTCGGAACCCTGATCCTCCAGCTTGTCGCGCACCGACGGGTCCGCGACGACCTTGGCGATCGTGGCGTGCATCTTGTTCACGATCGGATCGGGCACGCCCTTCGGCCCCATCAGCGCCCACCAGGTCAGCGCCTCGAACCCCGCCACCCCCAGTTCGGCGAAGCTCTTCACGCCCGGCACGTGCCGGCTTTCCTTCGCCGTGGTCACGCCGATCGGGACCAGCCGCCCGGCGAGGATGTGCTGCTTGATGATCACCACGTTGGAGGTGAACAGCGGCACGTGGCCGGCGAGCGCGTCCTGCAGCGCGGGGCCCCCGCCGCGATAGGGAACGTGGGTCAGGCGGATGCCGACCTCGTTGCTCAGCCGCACGGTCGCGACATGGGCGAGGCCGCCGATCCCGGAGGTGGCGTAGGAGAGGCTGTCGGGCTTCGCCTTCGCCTCGGCGACGATGTCGGCCCAGACCTTGAACGGTGTCTGCGCGTTCGCCACCAGCGCGAGCGGGCCGGTGGCCACCAGCGTCGTCGGCGTGAAATCCGTCATGGTCTTGAACGGCAGCTTGGTGATGCTCTCGTTCGTCGCCTGATTGTCGTAGGCGAGCAGCCACGTGTAGCCATCGGCTTGCGCGCGCGCGACCTCGCCCGCGCCAAGCGAGCCGTTTCCGCCGCCCTTGTTCTCGATGACGATAGGCCGACCGAGCGCCTCGCTCAGCGGCGATTGCAGCACGCGCGCGACGGCGTCGGTCGATCCGCCCGGCGGGTACGGCACGACGATGCGCACCGGCCGGTCCGGCCAGGCGCCTTGCGCACGCAGAACGGCCGGCATCGCGAGCGTTCCGGCGGCGGTCAGCATCAGGTTTCGGCGCAACATGTTGCGACTGTTCCTTTCCCAGACATTTCCCCGCGGCAGGTTGTCCCCCCTGCCATCGCGGGACGCCTAACACGATTCGGCGGAACGCGCTGCGGAAAGCATGTCTCCCCGATAGTGTCGGCGGAGCAATTATTGCTCTAGGCTGCCTCGCACGGAGGAAAATGACCAATGAGCATTGCGAGGCTGCGGGATTTCGTGCGTGGGTTGACGGTGCTTGCCGACGAAAGGGCGAGCGAGCAGCGCTTCCTGACCGAAGGCAAGGCATTGCTGGAGAAGCTGGTGCGCCACGACGACTGGCTGCCCGAGGAGTTCGCCGAGCCCGGTCCGACCTATCGGCAGAACCTTCTTCACTGCGATCCGCGGGAGCGGTTCTCGGTGGTCTGCTTCGTCTGGGGTCCCGGCCAGCAGACGCCAGTGCACAACCACACGGTCTGGGGGCTGGTGGGGATGCTGCGCGGTGAGGAGGTCTCCACCCAGATGATCCCCGATCCGTCTGGCGGGCCGATGCGGGAAGGGGAGGTGGACCGGCTGTGCCCGGGCGAGGTGATCGCTGTCAGCCCGAACCTGTATGATATCCATCGCGTGCGGAACGCCTTCGACGACCGCGCCAGCATCTCCATCCATGCCTACGGCGCGAATATCGGTTCGATCCGTCGCAGTGTCTTCGATCCCGCCACCTCGGCGACGAGCGACTTCGTCTCCGGCTACACCACGGCGGTGGTTCCCAATCTATGGGACCGCAAGGCCGCAGCCTGAACCGCCGTGCCGCCGCGCCCTGATCCCGTCGATGTGCTGCTCGCCGCCAACGAGGCCTTCTACGAGGCGTTCAACGCACGCGACATCTCGGCGATGGCAGGGTTGCTGGCGGCCGAGGCCCCGGTCGCCTGCATCCATCCCGGCTGGCAGCCGCTGATCGGGCGCGATGCGGTGCTGGAGGCGTGGCGCGCGGTGTTCTCCGGCCCGTCCACGCCTCCGCTGATCTGCGATGCACCGGTCGGGTTGCTGATGGGCGATGCGGGGCTGGTGATCTGCCTGGAGCGGCTGGGTGATGCGGTGCTCGCCGCCTCCAACCTGTTCGTGCTGGAACGCGGGCTGTGGCGGCTCGCGCACCATCAGGCAGGTCCCACGGCGATGAAGATGACGCCGCCGGCACCGCACCGGCTGCACTGAGATCCGGGGGCGCTACAGCCCGCCGCCGCTCGTGCCAGTGTTGCTGCGCTGCGAGCCGAGGCCGCCGAAGCGGCCGACATTGCCCAGAAGCTGCTGCATGACCGACTGCTCATTGCCCGGCACCGGCGTCGCGCGCGCGACCATGCCGACATCCTTGCCGTCGGCTTCCGTCAGGGTCTTCACCTCGCGGAGCACGCCGCCATCGTCGAAGGACAGGGCGACGACCTGCATCGACTCCACCCCCGGCATGCGGGCCACGCGCGGGCGGGTGATCGCGCCGATATAATACCAGTGCTCGTCATCGAACGTGCCGCGCGCGGACGGCGTGCCCAGCAGCGCCTGCGCATCCGCCCGCGTCGAGGTGCCGACCACCAGCTCGCCGATCAGATCGGGATCGACCTTGTTGCCGCGCACCTGCGGGGCGGACTCGAAAGCCGAGCAGCCGGTCAGGCCGAGCAGGAGCAGGACGGTAAGCAGGCAGCGGGCGTGGCGGGGCATCTGGGTATCCTGATTGGCCGGGAAGTTGACCGGCGGCCGAAGCACGGCCACACCCGCTGTCATGTCCCGCCGCCGCGAGTCAACTGCCATCACCGGGATCGGCTGAGCCATGTTCGGGCTGCTGCGTCGCAACCGCCATGAGCGGACGGGGTACGAACTGTACGGCGCCGCGGTGGCCGCGGCGCGCGCGCCCTGGTTCTACGCCACCGCTGGCGCGCCGGACACGCTGGACGGGCGGTTCGATCTGGTGGGTATCCATGCTTATCTGCTGGTCCGGCGCCTGTCGCGCGACGCGGCCCCCGGCCCGGCACTGGCCCAGGCGGTTTTCGATGCCATGTTTTCCGATATGGACCTGAATTTGCGGGAGATGGGCGTCTCCGACCTGTCCGTCGGCAAACGGGTGCGGGCGATGTGGGAGGCTTTTCATGGCCGCGCCGCGGCCTACGCCCCGGCCATGGACGCGGGCGATGCCGAGGCGCTGGCGGCGGCCGTGGCGCGCAACGTGTGGCGGCTGGCGCCCGGTGCGGCTGAGCCGGCCGGCGCGGCGCCGATCGCGGAACTGATGCTGGCCGAGGACGCCGCGTTGGCAACCCAGCCGCTGGCCGATCTGGCGCGTGGCCGGGTTAGCTTCCGGGGCGCGCCGGCATGAGACCGGAATGGTCGCTGCCCGTGGTCGCGGCGCGGATTCCTGCCGCCGGGCAGGAGGTCTCCGCCACGGCCGATGCCGCGACCTGCGCCGCGGTGGCAGCCCGACTCGGCCTGCCGGCGATCGGCGCGCTCGGTTTCACCCTGCGGCTCGTCCCGCAGACCGGCGGGGCGGTGGCCGCGAGCGGGCGGCTGGATGCGCGGCTGACGCAGGTCTGCGTGGTCACGCTGGAGCCGTTCGAGTCGGAGCTGTCGATCCCGCTCGACCTGCGCTTCGTCGATGTGCCGGCCGAAGAGGGGGAGGTCGATCCGGACGCCCCGGACGAGATCCCGATGGAGGCCGGCGTGCTGGATGCGGCCGAGGCGGTGGTGGAGAGCCTGTCGCTCGCGCTCGATCCCTATCCTCGCGCGCCCGGCGCGGCGCTGCCGGAGGAAGCGGCGGGCGAGGGGCAGGAGGGCGGCGCGCCCCATCCCTTTGCCGGGCTCGCGCGGCGTATTCGGGGCGGAAATGCCTGATACGCAAGGGTCCGGGTGCGCAATGCCTTGCCGCCCCCCGACCCCTCTGCTATGGCCCGCCACCCATTCACATTGCCGGCGCGTGACACCCGGCCCGACCCGAGGAAGCCCAGCCTATGGCCGTTCCCAAGAGAAAGACCTCGCCGTCGCGGCGCGGGATGCGTCGCAGCCACGAGGCGCTGACCATTTCGGCCAGCCAGGAATGTGCGAATTGCGGCGAACTGAAGCGTCCGCATCACGTTTGCAGCCACTGCGGCCATTACGACGGCCGCGAGGTCACGGCGGTCGGTGGCGACAAGAAGGCCGTCGTCCGGCTCTGAGCCACACAGCGCGGGCGGGACGCTCCCCCTTTGCCTGACACGTTCACGCTCGCGATCGATGCGATGGGCGGAGACCACGCGCCACAGATCGTGGTCGAGGGGCTGAACATCGCGGCGGAGCGCCATCCCGGCGCGTCGTTCCTGCTGGTCGGCGACGAGGCGGCGATTGCGCCGCTGCTGCAGCGTTACAAGCGCGCGGCGGCGGCGTGCACCGTTCGTCACGCGCCCGAGGCCATACCCGGCGACATGAAACCGACCCAGGCGCTACGCCTCCGCCGCGCCTCCATGCGCGTGGCGATCGACGCGGTCGCCGGCAAGGAAGCCCATGGGGTGGTGTCCGCCGGCAACACCGGCGCACTGCTGGCGCTCGCCAAGATCGTGCTCAAGGGCCTGCCGGGCATCGACCGGCCGGCGATGGCCGGCATCATGCCGTCCGCCCGCGGTGATCTGGTGATGCTCGACCTCGGCGCCAACGTGCAGTGCGACGTGCGCAACCTCGTCGAGTTCGCGGTGATGGGGGACATGTTCGCCCGCACCGTGCTCGGCCTGCCGGCGCCCGCGATCGGGCTGCTGAACGTCGGCAGCGAGGAGCTGAAGGGCGACGACCGGCTGCGCCAGGCGGCCGAGGTGCTGCGCGAGAGCCATATCGGCCCGCAGTTCCACGGCTTCGTGGAGGGCCACGACATCGCCGCCGGCACCACGGACGTGGTGGTCACCGACGGGTTCACCGGCAACGTGGCGCTGAAGACGGGCGAGGGGGCGCTGAAGCTGGTGCGCGACCTGCTCAAGCAGGTCTTCACCGCCTCGCTCTCCGCCAAGCTCGGCTACCTGCTTGCCAAGCCCTCGCTGGAACGGCTGCGCGAATGGCTCGATCCGCGCCGGTACAACGGCGCGGTGTTCCTTGGCCTCAACGGCGTCGTGGTGAAATCGCATGGCGGTACCGATGCGCAGGGTTTCGCCCATGCGGTGGACGTGGCGATGGACATGGTGACGCACCGCTTCAACGATCGCATCCGCGACGGACTCGCGCGGATCGTCTGGCCGGGCAACGGCGACGGCCCGGCGCGCCTCGCCGTCGCCCAGTAGGAGTCCGGGCTTGGCCATCCGCTCCCATGTCGCCGGGATTGGCGGCTACCTGCCGCGCCGGATCGTCACCAATGATGAGCTGTCGCGGACCATGGACACCTCCGACGCCTGGATCGCGGAGCGCACCGGCATCCGCCAGCGCCACATCGCGGGCGAGGACGAGACCGCGGCGAGCATGGCCGCCGCGGCGGCGCGCGTCGCGCTCGCCGATGCCGGTATCGACGGCTCGGAGGTCGATGCCGTCCTGCTCGGCACCTCCACGCCCGACCAGCAGTTTCCGGCCGTCGCCGTGCGCGTGCAGGCGGAACTCGGCTGCCGCGGCTTCGGGATGGACGTCTCGGCCGCCTGCTCGGGCTTCGTCTTCGCGCTCGCCACCGCGGACGCGATGATCCGCCAGGGCGCGGTGCGCACCGCGCTCGTGATCGGCAGCGAGGTCTATTCGCGCATCCTCGACTGGGAGGACCGCGGCACGGCGGTGCTGTTCGGCGACGGGGCCGGGGCCATCGTGCTGCGCGCGGGCGAGGACGACGGCCGCGGCGTGCTGTCGACGCATCTGCATTCGGACGGCAAGTTCGGCGACCTGCTCTACATCGACGGTGCCGTGGGCAGGCGCGACCAGCCCGGGCATCTGCGCATGAACGGGCGCGAGGTGTTCCGCCACGCCGTTTCCAAGCTGGCCGAGGCGGTGGACGAGGCACTGACCGCCAACGGCTTGTCGCACGCGGACGTGGACTGGCTGGTGCCGCACCAGGCCAACAAGCGCATCATCGACGCGATGGGCCGCAAGCTCGCCCTGCCGCCCGAGCGCGTGGTGGTCACGGTGGACCGGCACGCCAACACCTCCGCCGCTTCCATCCCGCTCGCATTGTGGGAGGCCCGGTCCGACGGGCGCATCCGCGACGGAGAGCTGGTGGTGCTGGAAGCGCTTGGCGGCGGTCTCACCTGGGGATCGGCACTGGTCCGGATGTGATCGCGGCTGAGGTGTGGGTGCACGCTCGACGCCCAACCGGCTGATACTTCGGGACTATTTGTTGACCCTCCCGCCCTTGCGGCCTAGCGTGCCCGCGCGGGAAGAGGAAAACACGTGCAGACCGTCACGCGGGCGCATCTGGCCGAAATGATCTATGCCCAGGTGGGGTTGTCGCGGAACGAGTCCGGGCAGCTCCTCGAAACCGTGCTGGAGCGGATCAGCGCCACGCTCGAGACCGGAGAATCCGTCAAGATCAGCGGCTTCGGGACTTTTTCCGTGCGGCAGAAAGGCCGCCGCGTGGGCCGCAATCCGAAGACAGGCGTGGAAGTCCCCATCCTGCCGCGCAAGGTTCTCGTGTTCCGTCCCAGCCAGATGCTGCGCGCCCGCGTGAACGGGGAGACGCCGGTCGACGGGGATGACGACGCATGACTGACGAGACCGAGGGTGCCGAGGAGAAGGCCGGCCGCCCCCGCAAGGCGCCGAGCGCGTTCCGCACGATCAGCGAGGTCGCCGACGACCTTCACATCCCGCAGCACGTGTTGCGTTTCTGGGAGACGAAGTTCGCGCAGGTGCGTCCGCTCAAGCGCGGCGGCGGGCGGCGCTACTACCGCCCCGAGGATATCGCGCTGCTGCGGCGAATCAGCGACCTGCTCTACATCCAAGGCTACACGATCAAGGGTGTGCAGCGTTTGTTGAAGGATGGCGGCGGCATTCTTGCCGATGACATTCCCCCGCCGCCGGCCGGCGAGCGGGCCGAGGGCACCGACCGCGCCGTCGGGTCCACGGAACCGGAACTGCCCATGCCCGGCCTTGCGCCCCGTGCGCCCGCCACGGCGCGGGTGGTGGTGCGGCAGAAGCAGGACCCGGAGGGCGAGCGGCTCCGCACGCTGCTGACCGGATTGCTCGCCGAGCTGGAAGAACTGCGCGCACGGCTGCCCTGACGACACGCGCGCGGTTGCGTCGGCGCCTCGCCGTTGCTATCCGCTCGCCTCACACCGTCTCCCGTTTTCCGGTCGGGCCGTAGCGCAGTCTGGTAGCGCATCAGTCTGGGGGACTGGGGGTCGTGGGTTCGAATCCCGCCGGCCCGACCACTCAAATCCTGAAATCCGCAGAAAACCGCCAAACCCTGAGGGCGCACCTTTGCCCACGGGCTCCCTCATTCATCCTCTGGTTGCTCTGGAAGTGCCACCTTCGCCCTTCCCGTGGTAGCAATGTGGTAGCAGAGACGGAGGATGGGGGTGCGGATCGGCAAACGCACCCTGCGCGCGCTGTGGGATGGCGAGCGCGGGAAGGCTGGAGCGTGCATCTGGGATGAGGAGCTGCGAGGCTTCGGCGTCCGCTGGGCGATCGGCGGCTTCGGCTTCGTGCTCAAGTACCGGGTGAAGGGCCAGGCGCGGCAGCACTTCGTAAGCCTCGGCATGTGGCCCGCGGTATCACCGGACGCTGCACGAGACGCCGCGCGGGAGATCAGAGAGGCCGCGGCGTTGGGGCGGGATCTGCTCGCCGAACGCAAGGCCGCGCATGAGAAAGCCGCCATAGAGAAGGCCGAGGCAGTCCGGCAGTCGCGTCCTGTGGCGGGCCTGCTAGATGCCTGGCGCACGGCGACGGATGCACAGGTCGCCGAGAAGTGCGAAGCGGGCGAGTCGGCCACCTATGAGCGCGAGCTGCTGCGCCTCGAGGCGAAGATCCTCCGACCAGCGATTGGCGGGCATGGCGTAGGCGACCTCACCGGGGAACTGCTCCAGGCACTGATCGAGGCCCAGACGTCCGCGAGCACGGCAGGGAATCTCCGCAGCCTCATCGTCCAGTTCGTTCGCCTCAGCCGCGCCCAGCTCGCCCTTGAAGGGATCAAGGTCTCGTGGCCGGTCTCCTACGAACTCACCCAGTCGAGGCGGTCGAGGACCGATTACTACACCCTCGGCGAGGCAGCGCGGATCTGGATCGCTGCGGGAGGCATGGGACGCCGTGGCGCGCTGATCCGCTTCCTGCTGCTGACAGGCGGCCGAAAGACCGAGACGGCCAGCGCTCGCTGGCTCGCGATCGACTTTGACGATCCCATCCTCGGGCCGTACTGGCGGCTGAAGGGCCGGCAGACGAAAAACAACCTGCCGCACCGGGTGCCCCTGTCGCCGCCCGCGGTGGCGCTGCTGCGTTGGTTGCCGCCGCGCGAGTCCCGCCGCTTCGGTCGCAGTGACCTCATCTTCGCCGGGCGCGGAAACCGGCAGGTCGGCGGCTGGACCGATCTGTGCCGCGTCATGCTCAAGGGGGCGGGGTTGGAGGAGGGCACCTTCCACGACTTCCGGCGGACCATCGTGACCACGCTGGGCGATCACGGGTTCGATGCCGAGGTCGCGGACAAGCTGCTGAACCATTCGGCCGCCAACACCATGAGCGGGGTGATGGCGGTCTATCAGCGCAGCGAGATGTGGAAGAAGCGTCGAGAGGCCATCGAACAGTGGAGTTCGCTGCTGATGGGCGAGGTCGCGCGCATCACCGGCAAACCCGAGCCGGAGGCGTGGGGGTTCGACGAGGCGTTCGTCGATGTGCGCATCAAGCGCCCCCCACGATCTCAGACGCGAACGGGCTCCCGGCCATCGGTCACGGGCCGCATCGCGGCGGCGAGCCAGGATTCCAGATCCGCCGGCCGGTAGAACACGTGTCGGCCCAGGCGGCAGTATTCCGGCCCGCGTCCCTTGGCAGCGAGCTTGGCCAGGGAGGCCGCCGATATCGTCACGATGCCGCGGCCGTTCAGCCAATCGGCGGCGGCCTCGCGCGTCAGATATTCGGGTGTGTCGGCCATCGTCTTCCCTCGCGGCCTCTCTCGATCGGGTGCAGTCGGCTGTGTCATCGGCGCGCTCCGCTTGGCTTGGACCAGCCGGCGCGATCCATGGCGGGCCCGACTTCGATGCCGCAGGCAATCACATCGCCCACGATCCGGTTGTAGGAGCGGTGGTGGGGCACGACCTGCACCACGCACCCGTCGAGGCGCCGTTGCAGCTCGCGCGTGGCGGCGCGGTACCGCGGCTCGCCGCGCTCCGGCGTATCGACGCCACGCACGCGGACGCGGGTGCCACCCCGGCACTCGAGCGTGTCGCCGTCGAGCGCACGGGGCACGATGCAGGTGAACGGCTCCGGCGCCATGGTGCGTGGTGGCTCGACCCACGCGGCGATTGCGAGCACCGCAACAGCCAACGCCAACGACTTGACCAACTCCGACATCGGCACGCGGCCGCTCATCGCGGGGCCTCGTGTGGGGGCATTCTTGACAATGGCCGCGCTCGACGACGGGATACGCTGACAATGCTGTCTCGGTGTTGATTGTGGACTGCCTGTTTTGGTGGATTGCTCCGACGATCAAGTGGTTTGACGAGCACCCCGGCACAGCCGGCTGGGTTCAAGGTTTGGGAGCGCTGATAGCGATCGGTATTGCGATCTACGTTCCTTGGCGACAGGAGCGCTGGAGACGCAATGAGAAGGCGGCTGAAGCGCGGCTCCGTGCGCGCAATATGTCGGTCGCAATCTATCCAGAGCTTTTTGAGATCAGAATTCATGCGAGGCATATCTGTAGATATTTGGGAAAATTGATTGAGAATCCTGGAGTAGTTACGCCAAAAAATGTAGAAGAAATTAAAAAATTGATGGTTGTAGATATCCCGTCCTTTATCGGAAGATATGAAAAAGACTTCTATATACTTGGGGAAGATGCAGGAGACGCCCTGCAACAGGCCGTCGCACTCACAAATCAGTACAATAGGCTTGTGAAAAGGTCGCCTCTGAAGGAGGTCAAAAACTTCCTGACACTTCGGGGGTATCTTGATGCTGCCATCAAGGTGATGAACAGCGCGCTGGACGCCGTAGCGAAAGTCCACGACGGGGGCGTGGAGATTGTCCGGCATCAGGAGTTTCTCACGCCCGATGAACCGGCTGACGGCACCGAGTTCGAGCCGGTTAAACATTAGCGATATCCTTTGTGCCCTCTCGTCTAGCACCGCACAGGCCGCGCGCTTGGCGATGCTTAACGCCTTGACCGTCGCCGAATGAGCGCCAGCGGTTCTCGTCCGGGTTGCCGAGTGCGCTGTGGCTGTCTTCGGCCAATCCTTCGCTGCATCGGTGTTCTCACCCAATTCCAAACTCCTTCCGCGCGGCGTCGATGGCGGTATTCAGTCGGGCCATCTGCTCCTGACTTCCGCCCGGCATATCGGGATGAGCGCTGCGGGCGAGGTTCCGGTACCGCGTCTCCGCATCCGCGAGCTGGTGTCCGGTTCCAGTGCCCGGGGCGCACGTCGGCACGCCGAGGACGACGCGCCAGTCGTCCGGGGCAGGCAGGGCGGCGAAGCCCTGAAACATCGCCTTCATCATGTGGCGCGCCCCGTGCCGGTCCATGGCGCGCATCGCCTCGATCGTCAGCGCAATCGCCTGAATGTTGTGCTCGACCGCCAGCCACCGATCGCACGGGATGGCGATTTGCTGCTTGTCGAGGGTGAAGAACGCCACGACGCCGGGGTCTGGTGGTCGCTCCTGGCCCAGCGTGCAGTTGCTCGACAGGACCAGGGTCCGCGATGCGGCCTCACCGGCGAGCAGCTTCACCTGCACCCTGAGATTACTGAGCGCGCCGGCCATGCTCGTCCGATACGCGCCCTTCTGGCGCGGTTGCGTGCGCGGCCAGCCGACCGGCCACTGGAGCGGATAGGCGGCAGGGGCGTTGCTCATGCCGCCGCCCTCGTGCCGGCGTCGATCGCGTGCACGGCGCACACGATCGCCTCACCGTCGGGGATCGCCGCGCCGGTCGGATCGCCCAGGCTGACGCCGAAGTGGTGCGCGGCCACCCGCAGCTTGGGGAATGTGAAACCGCCCCCCGGCGCCTGCCGCGGGACCCGCACGATCGGCACCGCGGCGCGCATCGCGCACACGGTCTCGCGCGGCCAGGGCAGGGCGATCCCGGCTCGGCTCGCGGTGCCGTTCGCCACCCGGCGGTGGAAGTCCAGGCCGTAGGCGACGACGCGGTCGGCGCCCGCCATCCATGCCGCCAGCCGGTTCATCACCGCGAAGGCGGGCTCGCCGAGGCGTTCCGTCGCCTCCGCCGTGATCGCGTGCGCGGCTATCGCCCCGGGCTCGAACCGCGCGCCCGGGGCGTGGATCAGGCGCACGTCGGCATTGGCGTCGCCGGGGGCACAGGAGTGCCGCAGCATGGCGACGCGCACGCAGGCCGGCTGCTCCGGCGATGCGTCGGGCAGCTTCCACTGCCAGGTGCCGGAGGTGTCGAGGTGGATGACCAGCGTTGTCACGACGGATCCTCCGCCGGCGCCGCCTTCAACTCCTGCAGCCGCGCCATGTAGGCGGCGTGGATGCGCCCGTGCAGGTCGGGCCGCTCGCGCTCCAGCCGCGCGACCTGCTCGCGCACGAACTGGTAGCCGGTGTCGATCTCGAGCTGCGTCCTGGTCGGCGCGCCCTTGATCGTCTTCTCGATCAGCTCGGCAGCCCAGGCGTCGTCGTCGATCTGGGGACGCTGCTGCTGCGCCTTGCCGGCCTCGATCAGGGCCTCGCGACGGCCGGCATAGAGCGTGTCGAACGCGGTTTTCGTGGCCTTCGGCATGCTCCGGTAGGTCGCGCCGTTCACGCTCATCCAGGCGGTCAGGTCGCCCAGCGAGTGGACGTTCCGCTGAAGCGAGGATTGGACCGCGGACAGCCAGCCTTTCAGGTCGGGCGTGCCCTTCGCCGTCTGCGGCACATCGACCCGCAGCGACGCCGGCTCCGCCTGCGATGCCGGCGCGGCGTCGCCCCCGGCGGGCGCGCCTTCCTCCGTGGCCTCCATCTCGGCAAGGATGTTCGTGGCGTCGCGTGATGCGGCGCGGGCGTCCGCGATCGCATCGGCATTGTGCTCGATCAGCGCATCGCGCTGCCGGCTGGCGAGCCACCGGTCGATGAAGCGCTGGGCGAACACGACCGGGTCGAGCGTGTGGCCTTCGTCCCCCTCGACCAGCTCGCCGGCCTCATCCACAAGGTAGTAGTGCTGGACCTCGCGATGCGGCGCCTTGGGAGCCGGGGCGGCAGGCTCGCGACGCGCGGCCGGTGCAGAACGGGTATCATGCCCATTCTCGTTCTCGCGCTGTTCCGCGAGGTGGCGCACGTCGCGCTCGCCCTCCGCGACGCCGACCTCGATCTGGTCCCGCGCGACGCGCCGCCCGGCCTGCTCGATCGTCTCGCCCGGCGGGTACCGCTGCGGGTCGAGGTTCTTGACCTGCGTGCCGCCGGCGCCACGCGCCACGGGTTCGCGTTCCTGCTCGACGCTGCGTTCGGCGAAGGCCGCAGTCGCGTCGATCGTCTGCTGGTGCTCGAGCGCCGGCAGTTCGGAAACGGTGAGATCGCTGCCGTCGATGACCGACCCGAAATCGACCGCGCTCCGGTCCTGCGCCTCATCCAGCGCCAGCGCCGCGGCAAGCTCGATGCTCCGGGGGAGCCATTTCGATCCCGCGCGCAGCGCCGTTTTTCGCGCCATCGCGACCTCGTGCTTGACCCACGGCGCGTCCGTCCATGTCGCGGGCAGCTTCCAGCCCTTCTCCTCGGCCTGTTCCTTGGCCGCCAGCGCGGCGCGGTAGCCCTGGGACTGGTTGCGGATGCGCAGCACGTCCGCGTACGGGATCACCTCGAACGACTGCCCGTGATCCAGTTGCGCGTGCATGTAGGCCCAGACGGGACGCTCGCCGTCCTCCCGGGCGCCGCGCGGCACATGGCGCAGGTGCGCGTCCGTGCCGTAGGAGAACGAGAAATCGTCTTTGGCCCAGACCACGTCGCAGTGGATCGCCTTGACGGTGCACGACCGGTACGAGAGGTCCAGCAGCCCGGTGTAGCCGAGGATGAGCTGCACGTCGTAGCCGACCAGCTCGCGCTGGCGCGTCTGCGGGTTCCATCGCCGGTTGGCGAACGGGATCAGGTAGGCGTGGCCGAGCGGCGTGTTGGGCTCGAACCCGAGCTGCGAACACGTCAGCATCGCGCCGAGCACGCTGCGCAGGTTGCACTTCATCAGGTCCGGCGTCTTGCTGGTGGCCATGATGAACGTCCGCAGCATGCGCTCGGGGTTCACGTGCTTCGGCACGGAACGGCGGATGCGGTCCATGAACTCGCTGGAGCCGAACGCGTCCTCGAGCGTCTTGCAGTCGCGCAGCGGTCTGGTGACCGCGCGCGTGGGCATGGGGGCGATCTGGTTCATCGCACCACCACCTTGTCGTCGCGGAAGATCCGGAGCCCGGGGATGTCGCGCGCGCCATCGCGGATAGCCTGGCGCACCGCCTGATCGTTCAGCACCAGGTATTGCAGCGGCACCCGCGCCAGGTTCTCCAGCGCGAAGGTCCAGCGCTCGGTCAGGCTGCTGACGCTGCCGAGGTCGCCGTAGGTCCTGGAGAAGTCGGCAGGCTTCGCGGTCTGCGCGGCCGCGCCGGCCTCCAGCGCCTCCTGCTCCCGGGCGACGGCGGCGTGGAGGGCTTCGGCGTCCGCCTTCCGCGCCGCCTCCTCGGCCGCGCGTGCCGCCTTCTCGGCGGCGGCCTTCGCGGCCTCCTCCGCCTCGCGCCGCTTTCGGTCAGCCTCCGCGCGGGCGTAGGTGGTCATCTTCTTCTCGATCCCGGCGGCCGCCACGTCGAGCGGGCTGGTGATCGCCTTGAAGAAGGCGTCGATGACCTTGCCGGCGTCCAGCACCGGCGCCTTGGCCGTCGTCCGCAGGCCCTCGACCTGCTTGGCTTCCTGCTTGATCTGGCGGACGAAATCGCCAGCCTTGGCCTGCGTCTCGGCGTTGTCGATGCCGTCGGCGGTGGCGTCGTGAAAGCGCGACACGCCCGCCAGCAGCTCGTCGCGCCGGCGCGCCTTGTGGTCGAACTGCTCACCGAGATCGGCGCGCAGCATGTCCGGATCGAGCGCGAGGCTCAGGTCGAACGGGGGGCGGTTGCCGCCGATGCCGGTTGCGGCAGCGGCCGGGATTGCGGTCACCATAGGGCGGCCATCCTCATAAGGTTGATGGGTTGAGCGGGGCTTGCTTCCGGCCGGTCGGGCGCGTTGGCGCGTGCCCAGGCCGACAGGCTCAGCAGGTAAGCGTGCTCGCCGGCATCGATGCGGACACCGGAGTGCCAGACGTCCATGACGCGCGGGGCCAGCACCGGATCGACATGCGCCGGCCCGCACGGCTCGCCGTTGATCAGCGCGCCGTAGCGCCCGGCGTCGTCGAGGGTGATCTCGGCGGCGACCCACGGGCCGCCCTTGACCAGCCGCAGCTTGAACAGGCCGGGCTCGGGCTGATCGACCCGCCGGGGCGCTTCGTGGCGACGATTCACGGGCGGGTCGCCCCGGCGATGGCATCGCCCAGGCTGTCCCGGAGCAGGACCTTCCGTGGCCCTTTCGTGTGCGGGCTCACGACGCCGCCTCGCCCTGCTCCAGCGCGGCGTCGGCCAGCGCCGTGCGGCTCGCCCGCATGTCCGGCGCGAGGCCGGTCGAGGTCATGAGGGCGACGTATCCGTCGCGCGTGTGGCGGAGCGCCCGCAGGGCGAACGCAAGCTGCTGTCGCAGCCCGGCGGCTTCCGAGGCCAGCGCGAGCATCGCGTCGGCCGGTTCCGGCATCACGGGGGCAGGGCGGCGGTTGTAGGCCACCGCATCGTACAGGGTGCTCACCGCGCCACCTCCACGGCCGGCTCGCCCGGCGCCAGCCCCAGCAGGTCGCACAGCGGCGTCACCCGCTCGGGCGCTGGTGGGGCGCAGGTCAGCGCGTCATAGATCGTGATGGGGCGGGTGTCGGGCATCGGGGTCTCCACTTGGGAACCCTTAAATGCCAGATATTCTGGCGAAGGCAAGCAGAAATGTCAGAAAATCTGGCATTCAAAGCCTACGACGTGCCGTCTGCCGTCGGTGTTCTCCTGCGCGCGGGATTGTCTACCGTTCGTGCGCGCGGCAGGGTCCGCCCATTCGAGCGGAGAAATTCATGCGTTGGATGACGTTGGCGATTGTCGCCGCATCAGCTCTCTCGGCCCATGCCGCGGGCGAGATGCCGATCTTTGATGTGGAGAGGCACTGCGACAGGGTGGCGAGGGTAGGGGGCCCGCGATCGGAGCTGATCTACTCCGGGTGCTTTGATCAGGAGCAGGGCTCTTACGACGTGCTGAAGAGCCGGTGGGCGGAGATCCCGTCCGCTGTCCGGGATCAATGCCAGCAGGTTGCCCGGTCGACTGGCAGCGGCAGCTACATGATCCTCCAGGGCTGCATCCAGATGGAGGAAGACTCCGCGACCCGGAACCAGCGGCGTCAGTTCAGGCGCTGATGGGGCGCCCCATGGGCGGGCGGCGGACGTGTCCGCGCTCGGCAGAGCATGCTGAAAACGGTTGCGTGCGAGCGTTCGATCGGCGTGCGCGATTACATCTGCAGCACCGTCCTAGACGGGCGCGTGCTCCTCTCGTCTACGCATCGCTTAGGAGGTGTCCAACGGGCATAGGCGAATGACATATTGACTGTGTTAATTTTTCTCAGCACAATTGAGGGTACAAAAATTAACATGGGGCGCTGATATGGAGCCGCCGAAAATCGTCGTAGACGCTCGGGACGCCGATGCCAGAGTCTGGGAACTGCTGGGTGTCTCGAGAGATGAGCTAGCCCACATCGCCCGAGCCGCTTCTGCAGCCAAGGCCGACGCTATCGACGACGATCCGATCACGACCCCCGGGACCTTTGCATACATCTTTGGCACGCGCGCCTTGCGGCGCCTGTTCCGTGCCAGGGGCTGGCGACTCAACCGTGAAGGCGGCATTGAGTCTGTTTGCGATCCGGAGCGAAGCATCAAGGTGGTGTTTCAGAATGCAGATATCGCCGCCGATGAAGATCGCGATCCCAAAGCAATATCAGACAAGGGAAGCTCAACCGAGAAGGCATTGGTACTCGCGCAGGGCAGTTTTTTCTTCATGGAGCCGACGGCACTCGACAATAATGAAGTCGTATCTGCGCTTTGGTACTTGTTCGTATCTATGGATGATCGCGGAAAGTATTTGCGTGCAGAACTCTCATTACCAAAGATCATAGAGGATAAGCAGTTTCGCGGCTTTTACGAGCGCGTCTTTATTATTAATAAGGGCGAGGATGATGAGTTTCGGTTCGATGCCGATGAGGGCGGCCCCGCGCAGGACGTCGAACCGATCGTAACGAGGAAATAGTGTGTCATGTTCAACCCGTCACGGTTGGCGTTGGCGAGGCGCCGCCGCAGGCTGATGGGTAAAGCCTTGGCGGAGTTGGTGGGGGTCTCGCCCGTGACCATCAGCCGACTGGAAAGGGCCAGCAACGAGCCGGACCCTGGGACTGTGGACGCCATTGCCCGTGTGCTCGGGTTTCCGCGCGAGTTCTTTTTCGGCGATGATCTGGAGGAACCTACGGATCAGTCCGCGAGCTTTCGCAGTCTCGCGGCGATGACTGCGAAGGAAAGGGATGCCGCTCTGGCGTCCGGTGCGTTCGCCTACCTTGTTTCGGACTGGATCGAAGCCAGGTTCAATCTGCCCGACGCGGACCTGATAGACGCATCGCACGAGCGGGACCCGGCCAGGGCTGCTCGTGCGCTGCGGCAGCACTGGGGCATGGGTGAGCAGCCGGTTGGCCATATGATCAAGCTGATGGAGGCCAAGGGCATTCGCATATTCTCGCTGGCCGAGAACACGCGGAACGTGGACGCTTTTTCCTGCTGGCGGGACGATACGCCGTACGTGTTCCTGAACACTGTAAAATCCGCAGAACACAGCCGCTTTGATGCAGCCCATGAACTCGGGCATCTGGTTCTGCACAGGCACGGCGGTCCTCAGCAGGGGCGTTTTGCAGAGCTAGAGGCTCATGCATTCGCAGCGTCTTTCCTTATGCCTCAGGAAGATGTCCGTGCAAAAATCCCGCGAGCCTTGAGCTTGAACGAAATAATAATCGCCAAGAGAAGATGGGGGGTATCTGCATCTGCCTTAGCCTACCGTCTGAGCAAGCTCGGAATACTCAGCGAGTGGCAATATCGTGGCATGGTCATTGAGATAGGGAGAAGGGGTTATAGAACTTCGGAACCAAATCCCATGCCGCGCGAGGAATCTGTCGTGTGGAAGAGGGTTCTCAGCGAGCTCTGGGCAGAAGGTATCACGAAGTCTCACATAGCTCGTGATCTGAGCTTGCCTGCAGCTGAGGTTGAGAACTTAGTTTTTGGCCTTACCGAACGGAAAGGCGCCCGGCCGGGTGAGCCAACATCTAAACCTAACCTACAGTTGGTGAGTTAGCCGCCGGCCTGAGGCAATGTGGGCAGTCAAGCTGCCCGCAACGTCGGGATCGTCCACGATCTCTGCCATGGCGCGCTTCGCATCCCACAGGTCCCGCGCCGTCTGCATCCGGAGCCACAGATCCGTCCTGTTGCCGAGTAGCTTGCCCAGCCTGACAGCCATCTCAGGGGAAACGGCCGCGCGTTCGGCCAGGATCGCATGTAGGGACTGCCGGCTGACGCCGAGCGCAGTGGCAGCCTCGCTGACACTGACCGCAGCGCGGACAGCACTTCCTCCCGCAGCAGCGCGCCCGGATGCGTCGGCCGGAAGGCGGGAGAGCGATTGGCGGTGGTGGTCTGGGTCATCTTCCTCATCCCCCATTGATAGTTCTCTAGATCAACGTCGATCGCGTCTTCACCGTCCCACCCGAAGGTAATGCACCACGCGCCGTTGATGTGAACCGTGAAGCGCGTTGGCTTGCCCGCCAAAGCGCAGCAACCGGCAGGTGCGATGGCAGGCACCAAGGATCGGCGCGAACTCTCTCTCCTGTCGCTGTTCCTGCACCTGGGCAGCGTAGGGGGCGCCGTGTGTGGAAGCCGGGCGGCATTCGTGGTCTTCGCCGCCGTCTGCGATGCGCATCGGACCCGGGGCGCCGCGAACATCTCCGCTCTGGCGATGAGCACTGACGTGTCGCGGCAGACGGTGCGCCGCCATCTCGCCGAGTTGGTCCGCATGCAACTGGTCAGGACGGTCCCCCGCGATGGCGAGCTGCACTTTGTTCCGGCCGCGCGCGGGCTCGCCGCCGCGCGCACAATCGTCGCGCGGAGCGAGCGGTACTAGATTGATTTCGTGAGACTTCTACTGGCCGAAATGGCCATCTTCCTTACGCACTGCGTAATTGCATACGGTTGTAGAGAGGGGACTGATATTCAACGTCTGAGGTAAATTGATGACGGAAAGAGAACTACTTCCTTCGCGTGCCTCGCCGGTCGCCCGCTGGCTCCAGGGCGGGGGCGACGCGGCGTGAGCCACGTCCGGCGCTTCCGGCCTTCGTCCGCTTCGCCGCTCCTTGGGCGCTGCTATCCGTGGCGGCACCCGACATCGGTAGAGTCACGCGAGCCTCGGGGGGCAGAAGCAGCCTGCTGTGCTTCGACGCCAGAACCGCAGCCATCTCGGGATGAACGCCCCTCAGCACACCACGCAGCAGGTAATCGAGGCTGACGCCGGCGTACTCGCAGAAGCGGTCCAGCACGTCGTCACCCGGGCGCGTACGGCCGCTCTCAATGTCGCGCCAGATCGGCAGGGGCACGCCCATGGCACGGGCGGTCTCCGCGGGGTCCTGCTCGATCTCCTGGCGGGCCCAGACAATCCTCTCCGCAAAGAGGACCCGGTCGTCGCTGTCCTTCGGCTGACCTCGCTGCCTGGAGGGCATGGCCTCGAGCCGCGCGGCCAGGCGGGCGGCAGCGGCCCTCGGCAACTGATCGTCGATCCCTCGAAAAATCCAGTCGAGCGTCAGCCCGAAGGGGGTGCGTTCGCAAAGACGGATCATGGCTTCCAGGTCGGCCATCTCGACCAGCCGCTCGGACTTCCAGTTGGACCACGCGGATCGGGAGCGGCCAACCAGATCCCCCATCGCCTCGTCGGTCAGATCGAGTTCCGCCTGCACTGCGCGTAGGCGCGCTGACGTGGCGACCTTGAGCGGAGAGGGCGGCCCCTTTGCCATTGTCACAATGTGCCAGCTTAGCTGGCACCGGGCCTGCCCGACGTTCTGGCTAGAGTCGGGTTGTGAAACGCCAGAATATCTGGCATCACTCCGCCATGGACGCTGCACAGATAGTCCGCGCGCTCGGTGGTCCGACGAAGCTGGCCGCGCTGATCCAGATTAGCCGTAGCGCGGTCAGCAACTGGCCGAACGACGGCATTCCCGCCCGCCACTGGCCGCGCATCGTCCGCGCGGCAGCTCAGAACGAGGCGACGAGGCACATCACCCTCGACGTGCTGGAGCACCATCGGGGCCGCCGAGCCACGCCGACGGCGGACGCGGCGTGATGCTGCTCGGCCGGAACCCCGGGCCCCTGGTCATCATCCAGTCCGACGGCACCCGGGAGCGTCACGCGCACCTCGAGGTCGCCGAGACGTGGTTCGAGTGCACCAGCGCGGGCACGCGGCTGCGGCTGGCAGCCGAGATCCGCGGCGCCGAGGCCGCGCCCAGGGAGTTCTGGTGCCGGCTGATCGACGCCGATGGCGCGCTGATGCGGTTCAGCCTCGTCGCCGAGATCAAAGGCCGGACAGTGTTCGAAGCCACTGCACTGCGTTCGGCATGCTGCTCAGGCCCGTCTCGATCAGCCGAGTTGTGGCTGCTTTCAGGGCCGCTTCGGGAAGCGACGCGAGATGCTTCCTGATCAGCGACTTCTCCTCGGCCGGGATATCCGCCTCCTCGACCTTCGCGGCCAGCAGGTCGCGGATCGTGTCGGCGTGCAGCCGGACGGTGACGGTGCCGAGGATCGCGGACAGGCCGCCGTCGTCTTCGAGAAAGTCGATACCGCGGGCAGTGATCCACGCGTCGACTACATCGAGCAGGCCCTCGGAGGTGCGAAAGATTCGAGCACCGGCGAGTCCGTGTTCCTTCAGATAGGCGAGATTTGCGGCCAGCGCTCCCTCGGTCGCTGCGCGGAAGTCCGTGACAGTCCCCGGGTACGCCTCACGAAGCTCCTCGAGCACCTTTCGCTGCAATTCTCTATCGATCATGAAATCCCCATGGGTCGCCTTGCCAGCCCCATGGTGGATGCGGTGCAGGTGCGCAGCAATGCCGCCCGCGCCGCCGTCGTCGCGCTTCGGGATACCCCCGGCGCGACGCAGAGCGGGGAGGGCGTGTTCCTCCCGCGCCCCCCCGCTCATCCTGTCGTGCCTGTCAGCAGCGCGCGCCACACGCGCTGCCGCAGGTCTTTCGCCTCGAACGGGCTGAGATACGGGCGCACGCGTCCACGTAGCGCCGCGATCTCGATCAGCCGCTTCTCGATGCGCGCCGCCATGGCGCGCTGGTCGGCCGCCCTGGACGGCGGTTCGACCGTGGATTGCCGCTCGTCGTCGCCGATCTCCAAGCCGTCTGTCCGCACCTCCTGCTGCCTCACTGCTCCGGGTTCCGTCGGTGGTGGAAACACCACTGGAGCAGGAGCCACCCGAGATGTTGGGTATTCCACCCAAGCCCTTGGGTATTTCACCCAAGGATCTGGGCGAGCCGCCCAAGGCCGCGGCGATGCCCCACGCTAGCGCCATCGTCGGCGAGATGGAGGGGATCGTCCGCGCGGCGGTCGATCCTCACCGCCCGGACGGCATCAAGGTCGCGCTGGCGCGGGCTGCGCGCACGCTGAACCTGCCGGCCCGGCGCGTCCGTGCCTACTGGCACGGCGAGGTGCGCTCGGTCCGTGCCGACGAGGCCGACCACCTCCGCCGCGTTCACCGCGAGCTGCTGGCCGCCGAGCTGCGGCGCCTGGACGCGCAGGCCGACCTGCTGCGCGCGCGCCTGCGCGAGTGCCGGGCACCGTGAGGCTGTGGTGGACGCTGGTGCGCATCCGTTTCTGGCAGGGCCTCGCGGCGTTCGCACTGCGCCGGCGCGACGCGGCCCGCGCCCGGATCACTCCCCTCATCGACGCCCTGTAGGAGGCAACACGAGCAATGGCGAAGCGCCTGTCGGACGATGCTGCCATCGGCCACAACCAGCCCGGCCCCAACGAGTTCGCGGAGCACTGGTCGGCGATCCGCGCCGCCAAGCGCACGCTGGAGGAAGCGCAGGGCATCTACCGGTCCAAGCTGAAGTTGGCGAAGGACGCGGGGTTCAACCCGTCTGTCATCACCGAGCTGCTCCGGCTGCAGAAACAGGACCCGGACGCGCTCGAGCAGCACAACCGGGAACTCGCGCGGCTCGCAGCCTGGGCGAACATCCCCGTCGGCACGCAGACGTCGCTGTTCGGCGCCGACGACGAGCAGCGGCCGAGCGAGTCCGCCGCGGCGGCGATCCGTTCCGTGGACGTCCAGCAGGCCGGTTACGACGCGGCGCTGCGCGGCGACCCGTCGGACAGCTCGCCGCACCCCCCGGGCACACCCCACGCGGTGACCTGGCGTCAGGGCTACGACCTCGGCCGCGATTTCATGGAGCGCAGCGGCAAGTTCAACGAGAAGGTGGCGACACCGCGAAAGCGCAAGGGGCGGGCGAGGGCGAGCGCGTCGGCGGTGGCGGCATCGGAGAGCGCGCAGGCCCCCGTCTTCTGAGGCGCGCCGCGCAATGGGCTCCCTCGCACTCGATCTGTCGACCCGGACCGGCTGGGCGTTCGGCCGGCCCGGCGCCACGCCGATCCACGGCGTGTGGAAGCTGGGCAACATGTCCGACCTCGGCCGGCTGTGCAGTTGCCTCGCCAACAGCCTGGAGGATGCGATCGCCGTGCATCAGCCGCGGCGGGTCGTGTTCGAGGGGCCGGTCGTCAAGCAACAGACGACCGCGCGCATGCTGATGTACCTCTGCGGCGTCGTCGAGCTGATCTCCTACGAGCACTCGGTGCGCTGCTACGAGCAGGACGTCGGCACCGTCCGCAAGGCGGTTCTCGGCCGTGGCCGGTTCACCCGCGTTCGCGAGGACGGCAAGTGCGTGTCCGACAACAAGGCGCAGGCCATCGCCTGGTGCCGGGCGCAGGGCTGGACACCGGAGGACGACAACGCCGCCGACGCGCTTGTGCTGCTTCGCTACGCGCACCTGCTGGGCGGATCGCTGCGGGCGGCAGCGTGAGCCTGATGGCCGCCACCGCGAAGGTCCGCCGCGACGGCAATTCCGAGCGCGAGAGGGACGACTTCTACGTCACACCGCACCAATGCACGCGCGACCTGCTGGCGCGTGAATGGATCGGTCGCGAGGTGTGGGAGCCGGCCTGCGGCGATGGCGCGATGGCGCAGGTGCTCGAGGCCACGGGCCGCCGCGTGATCTCGACCGATCTGATCCACCGCGGCTACGGCGCCGGCGGACGGGACTTCCTGCTGGAGCGGGATCTGCTGGCCCCGCACATCGTCACCAACCCGCCGTTCCGGCTGGCCGACGAGTTCGTCGCGCACGCCCTCGACCTCGGCGCCGAGAAGATCGCGCTCTTCCTGCGGCTCGCCTTCCTCGAGGGGCGCAGGCGTCACGAGCGCCTGTACGCCACCCGGCCCCCGGCGCGCGTCTGGGTCTACTCGGGCCGGCAGACGCTCTGGATCGGCGGGCACGAGCGCCAGCACGAGGCGCGCGGCGGAGCCATTCCATTCGCGTGGTTCGTCTGGACCCGCGGTTTTCACGGACATCCCGAATTGAGATGGATCGCATGATTCCAGGCATTGCCATCGTTGCCCGCTGCCTGCCGCGCATTCGGCGTGCAACGGCGCCGACCGAGCCGCCGCGCCTGACCATGGATCAGGCCGCCGCGCTGCTGGCACGGCGACCGCGCGTTGCGAGGCGGGTCTTCGCTGTCGGCTGCACCTCCGTGGCGCTGCCCGGCGCCGTGCTGCTCCCGCTGGCTGCTGCGCCGGCGCCCGCGCTGCTCGAGCCGGCGATCGCGCCGGACGCTGCCGCGCTGCCCTTCGACCTCGACGCAGGTCCCTTGCTGCCGCCGATCTGGTCGCACCCGGACGTGCCGACCGGTTCCGCGCCGTGGACGCAGGTCCCGGATGCGGCCGTCGTCGTGCCCGAGCCGGCCGCGCTCGCGGCGTTCGGCCTCGGGGTGCTGGTGCTGATCATCATCCGGGCGCTGCGGCGGTGAAGGGCGCAGCAGATCGCGCGATCCGGCCCGACGAGATCATTGTCGATCTGTTCGCCGGTGGTGGCGGAGCGAGCGAAGGCATCCGCCAGGCGCTGGGTCGGCATCCCGATCTGGCGGTGAATCACGACGAGGATGCGATCGCCTGCCACACGGCGAACCATCCGACGACCGAGCACGCCTGCGCCTCGGTGTGGAACGTCGAGCCGCGCGTCGCATGCGCCGGGCGGCCTGTGGGTCTCCTGTGGGCATCGCCGGACTGCAGGCATTTCAGCCGTGCGGCGGGTGGGCGCCCCAAGTGGAAGTCCGTCCGCGCGCTGCCCGGCGTGGTGCTGACCTGGGCGACCCGCGTGCGACCCCGCGTGATCGTGGTGGAGAATGTGCGCGAGTTCCTCGGATGGGGACCGCTGCTGGAGGATGGCCGGCCCTGCCCGGACCGGATCGGCCGCAGCTTCAACGTCTGGGTCGGGCGACTTCGCGGCCTGGGATACCGGGTGCAGTGGCGCGAGCTGTGCGCCGCGGACCTCGGCGCGCCGACCATCCGCACGCGGCTGATCGTCGTCGCGCGCTGCGACGATGCGCCCATCGTCTGGC
This sequence comes from Rhodovastum atsumiense, assembly GCA_037190665.1. Lineage (GTDB taxonomy): Bacteria > Pseudomonadota > Alphaproteobacteria > Acetobacterales > Acetobacteraceae > JBBCJT01. The sequence continues at coordinate 42,855 of JBBCJT010000010.1, forward strand.
CGCAGCCGACGCATCATCGCGTGCCGGGCCTGTTTGGCCAGCCGTGGCGCACAGCCGCTGAGATCATCGACTGGTCTCTGCCGTGCCCCAGCATCTTCGATCGCCGGCGCCCGCTGGCGGACAAGACGCTCGCGCGCGTGGCAGAGGGCGTGAGGCGGTACGTGCTCGATGCGGCCGAACCGTTCGTCGTCTCCGTCACGCATGCCGGCGGGTTCCGGGGGCAGTCGCTGCGCGCTCCGCTGGCGACGGTGACCTGCGCGAACCGGGGCGAGAAGGCCCTGGTAGTGCCGACGCTGGTACAGACGGGCTATGGCGAGCGCGCCGGCCAGGCGCCGCGCGTTCCCGGCCTCGACAAGCCGCTCGGCACGCTTGTTGCGGGGGGCGGAAAGCATGCACTGGTCAGCGCGTTTCTCGCCGGGTGCGGCGGCCGGGCCGGGCAGTCGCCACCGAAGAGCGTGGCGGCACCCATGAACACGATCACCGCGAAGGCTGACCAGATCCTTGTCGCTGCGTTCGTCGCCCAGCACAACGGAGGCGTGATCGGCCGCGGGGCGGGCGAGCCGGTCAGCACGATCAGCACGGCCGGCTCGCAGCAGAACCTCGTCGAATGCGCGCTCTCCGATACGGATCGCGCCGGCGCAGAGCGCGTCGCTGCGTTCATGATCCGATACAACGGGTTGAACATCGGGCAGGATCTGCGCGAGCCCCTCGGCAGCGTCACGAGCAAGCCGCGTTTCGCGCTTGTCACCGTCCACGGCATTCCATTGCCGATCGCCGATATCGGCATGCGGATGCTCGCAGTGGATGAGCTGCGACGCGCCCAGGGCTTCCCGGACGGCTACGACCTCACCGCCGGCGGTCGCCTCAGTAAAACGGCGCAGATCCGCCTGATCGGCAACAGCGTCGTCCCGGCGGTCGCTGCCGCAGTGGTGCGGGCCAACCTCGCCTCCCATCGCGCGGCGGAGTTGGCGGCGTGAGGGTCGAGCGGATCGGCGACGTGTCGCTGTATCTCGGCGATTGCCGCGAGATCATGCCGGGCCTGCAGGCCGACGTGATCTGCACCGACCCGGTATGGCCGAACTGTCCGGCCGGGCTGATCCCTGGCCACAACCGGCCCTACGCGCTCTGGGCGGAGGCGATGGGTGCCTGCCCCGGCGGTGTGCGCCGTGTCGTGGCGGTGATGCGGAGCGACAGCGACCCGGCGATCTTCGCGGGCGGACCGCGCCTGCCGTTCTTCCGCACGATCCTTCTGCCCTATGCGCTGCCTTCGTACATCGGCCGCGTCCTCGGCGGCGACGAGGTCGCCTACTGGTATGGCGATGTGCCGCGTGTTGCGCCGGGCCGCCGGCTGATCCCGGGGCGAGGGCCGAGCGCGCAACCGTCAGGCCGTCCGCCCAATGGGCATCCGTGCTCTCGCGCGCAGGTCCATTTCGACTGGCTGGTCGTTTGGTGCAGCGACCCCGGCGAGATCATCCTCGACCCGTTCATGGGCAGCGGCACGACCATCGTTGCCGCGATGCGTGGCGGCCGACCGGCGATCGGCATCGAGATCGACCCGGACTTCTTCGACATTGCATGCCGCCGCGTCGAGGAGGAGGCCCGGGCGCCGCGCCTTCCGCTCGTCACGCGGCAGGCGGCGACGCAGGGGGCGATGCTGTGAACCCCGATGATGGGCTGGCGATGCCGCCCACCGCGCCCCGTTTCCGTAGCAGGAGTGCCGGCTGATGGCTCGCATCCGCAGCGTTCACCCCGGCCTGTTCACCGACGAGGCGTTCGTCGAACTGAGCATGGCCGCGCGCGTGCTGTTCATCGGCCTGTGGACCGAATGCGACGACCAGGGCGTGTTCGAGTGGAAGCCGCGCACGATCAAGATGCGCCTGCTGGCCGCCGACACCGTCGAGGTGGAGCCGCTGCTTGCGGAACTCGTCGCCGTTGGCGGGGTGCGCCGGTACGAAGTCGACGGCCGTCAGTACGGCGCGGTTCGGAACTTCGCCCGCTTTCAGCGCCCCAAGAAGCCGAACGCGATCCACCCGTTGCCCGCCGAGTTCCGAACCTACGTCGGTTCAAGTGAGGTCAGTTCCGAACCGGGCGACGATGAAGGGGGCAGCGGTTCCCCACCGGGAGCGTCTGGACGCGATCCGGTTCCGAAAACGGAGGAACCGGACCTACCTCAACCGCCATCGGTTCCGCCGAAGTCGGAAAAGCCGAATCAGATGGAGGATGGAGGAGGGAGGAGGGAGAGGGAGGAAGAGGATCTACCGCTCACTACGCTCGCTCCCTCGCCGGCCATGCCAGCGAGGCCGCAACAGGGCGGCGTGGCGGAGGTCATTCGCGGCAGGGACGCCGCGTTCGAGAGGTGGTGGCTGGCCTACCCGCGGAAGGTCGGGAAGGGCGCGGCACGCAAGGCGTGGCAACTGGCCGAGGCGAAGGTCGGCGGGGACCTGCTGCTCGCCGCCGTTCATCGCCAGCGCTGGGCCGACGATCCGCGATTCATCCCCCATCCGGCGACCTGGCTGAACGGCGAGCGCTGGGCTGACGATCCCGGCGCGGCAGCACCGCCCCACGCCCCGAAGGGCGACATGGGCTGGATGGCTGCGGAGCTGGGGATTCAGCCGGTACCGGCAGACCACCACCGCCCGATCTTCGATCTCGAGCCCGACGACCCCGAGGAGCCCGTGCATTGAACGCCCTCGCACCCATCGCCCAGCGCAGCCTGCCGGCGACGATGCAGTCCCCGCCGCACCTGTCGCCCGACCTCGGATACCTCGTGCAGCGGCTGATCGAGGCGCCGGAGCAGCCCCCGATGCTCGCGACCAGGGCGCTGCGCGTCGAGGCGCGCGCAGCCGCGGATCGCCTGCGCAAACTGCTCACCCCGGTCGATGCGGACACCGTCCGGCGCTGGCTGCTGCCGATCAACGCCGCCGTGCGCAGACCTCTCGCCGCGGAGGATTTCGCCGCACGCGCTGCCGCCATCGCGATCACCGTTTCGGGCCTGCCGAGCCGGGTGTTCACTGTCCCCACGCAGCGCGAGGCGATGCAGACGTTCCGGATCTTCCCCGCCGCCGCCGACATCTGCGGCCTGCTCGAGCCATATGTCGCCGATCTGCGCCGCCCGTTGCACGCCCTGCAGCGCGTCGCGGCCAGCGCCGACGCCGATGGCGGGCCGCGCGCCTCGAGCGAGGAGGCTGTCGCGGGGTTCGCCCGCATCCACGCCGCCATCGCGGATGCGGCGCCACCAGCCGTCGACATACCCAGGCCCGCGCCGAGGGCGGCCTATCTCAGCCGGGCGATGCTGGATGCGATGCGCGCGGGCCGCGCTGCGGCACAGGGCCCGTCGTGATCCCGGAACCGCCCCCGCGTGTGCGCCGTGAACCTGTCGTCGATCCGGTCACCGGGGAGGTGATCCGCGATGCGACGGTCGAGCGCGCCGAATGGATCGACCCCGACGACGCGAACCCCAACCGCCGTGCGGCCAAGCGCATCGCCGGCTGGCGTCGCGCCGATCCGCTGCGCAACCTGGCGGCCCGCTCCGGCCTCGTGACCCCGATGCACCTTGCCGCCGCCGATCGGTACCGCGGCGTCTACGAGCTGGGCGTCCTCGGGGCAGGGGCCAACAGCGCGCCGGTCGTTCGCATCGCGGTCAGCGGTGGCGGGGCAGGGCAGGTGCACCCGACGATCGCGCGCCTCGCCTCGCTGCGGCAGTTCCGCGCGGCGCGCGCCTTCGCCGGTGGCGCGCGGCCGGAACTGCTCGACCATGTGGTGCTGGAGATGGGGCACGTGTCGTCCTGGGCACGGCCTCGCGCCGTCGATCCGAAGGTGGCGACGGGCCTCCTCATCGCCTCGCTCGATCTGCTGGTGACGTTCTTCCGCGTGCTCGACGACAAGGCTGAGTTTGTCGGCCCTATAAACGCTTGACACGAACGCCTTTCGCGACCCAGTAATTCGCCATCGTTGCGAGTGGCGTGTCGAGGCCACCGCAATCATACCGCTCCGAAACAATCGAATGGCTGCCACACCCAAGCGCAAGGTCGGGCGTCCGCCCTATGCGCCCACGAAGCGCGACCGGGGTCTGGTCGAGGTGCTGGTCGCCTGCGGGCTCACGCACGCGCAGATCGGCGGCGTGCTCAAGATCAGCGAGGACACGCTGGCGAAGTATTTCCCGGAGGAGATCGCCTCCGGTCATGCGAAGGTCCTGGCGAAGGTCGCCGGCGGGCTGGCCCGCGCTGCGATGAAGGGCGACCGCACCGCGCAGATATTCTGGCTCAAGACGCGCGCAGGCTGGCGCGAGGTGTCGCGGGTCGAGAACACCGGCGCTGACGGCGGCCCGATGGAGATGAACATCGGCGGCCAGGTGACGATCTACATCCCCGACAACGGGCGCGGCGGGGATGGCATGGGCGGTGGTGGCTAACACCATCCGTCCGCAGCCAGGGCCGCAGGAGCGGTTCCTCTCGAGCCCGGCGGATATCACGATCTACGGCGGCGCGGCGGGCGGCGGGAAAACCTACGGCCTGCTGATGGACCCGCTGCGCTACGTCCGGAACCCGGCGTTCGGCGCGGTGACGTTCCGCCGGCTCTCGACCCAGATCACGAGCGAGGGCGGACTGTGGGACACGAGCCGCACGCTCTATCCGTTGCTGGCCGCGCGGCCGTCGTCGCAGCCGCGCCATCACTGGAAGTTCCCGTCGGGTGCGAAGATGAGCTTCGCGCACCTGCAATACGACGCCGACGTGCTGGGCTGGCAGGGGGCGCAGATCCCCTACATCGGCTGGGACGAGCTGACGCATTTCAGCGAGTACCAGTTCTTCTACATGCTCTCGCGCAACCGGAGCGTCAGCGGCATCCGCCCGTGCATGCGGGCGACGTGCAACCCCGACGCGGATAGCTGGGTGGCACGGCTGCTCGCCTGGTGGATCGATCAGACGACCGGCTTCCCGATCCCCGAGCGGTCCGGCGTGCTGCGCTTCTTCAGCCGGCTCGGCGACCGCATGATCTGGGGCAGCAGCAAGGCGGAGGTCATCGCGCGGATCGGGGCGCCGCGGCTGGACGCGATGACCCGCGAACTGGGCGTAGCGGCTGACGATCTGGTCAAGTCGATCACGTTCATTCCGTCGAAGCTGTCGGACAACCCGGCGCTGCTGGTGAAGGACCCGACCTACGGCGCGAACCTGATGGCGCTGCCTCGGGTCGAGCGGGAACGGCTCCTCGACGGCAACTGGAAGGTCCGGCGCGCGGCCGGGATGATCTTCCCGCGCAACGCGGTGAACATCATCGATGCGCTGCCGAGCGATGTGCTCGCCTGGGTGCGGCGCTGGGATCTCGCGGCCAGCAAGCCGACGGAGGAGGCCCCCGACCCGGACTGGACGGCGGGCGTGCTCATGGGCCGCCGGGAGAACGGCCGGAGCGTGGTCGCCGACTGCACGACGCTGCGCGACATCGCGACGCAGGTCCGGACGACGCTGCTGACCACCGCGAGGCAGGACAAGGCGCGGCACCGCAACGTGACGATCGTCGTGCCGCAGGACCCCGGCCAGGCGGGCAAGGCGCAGGCGCAGTCGCTGGTCACGCTGCTCGCCGGCTTCAAGGTGAAGATCGAGCGGGAGAGCGGGCACAAGCTGGTGCGGGCCGAGCCGTTCTCCGCGCAGTGGCAGGCCGGCAACGTCGATGTGCTCGCCGGCCCGTGGACCGATGCGTTCCTGACGGAAATGGACGGCTTCCCCAGCGCGGCGCACGACGACATCCCCGACGCCGCAGCCGGGGCCTTCAACGAACTCGCTGGATCGATCACCGCACTCGAACGCGCCCGCGCCCTTGCAAGCTGACCCCACCACGGAACCGAACAGGCGCGCTCCCACCGCGCCGGTCGACCGCAATGGCAATCCGGTCCTCCGCCTCAACCTCGACGGCTATGTCAACGCCGTCATGGGGTTCGGCATGCCGGGCCTCGACCGGACGGCGCACACGCGATTCGCCGTCGGGATGCCGCGCAGCGTGCACGATCTGGCTGGCCTGTACGCCGGGCGCGGCCTCGCGGCGCGCATCGTGGATCTGCCGGCCGACGACAGCCTGGCGCGCGGCGTGACGATCGAGGGCGACGACGAGAACGCGATTGCCGCGGAGTTCGACCGGCTCGGCGCGCTCCGCGTTCTGCAGGATGCGGTACGCTGGGCGCGCCTCGATGGTGCAGCCGCGGTGCTGCTGGTGGCACCGGGCCGGTACGATGAGCCGTTGAACCCGGACAACCCGGGCCGGATCGCGGAACTGCGCGCCTACAGCGTGACGCAGCTCGCGCGCGAGCCCGGGTCCTACACGGACCCGACGCAGCCGAACGTTGGCGAGCCGATGCGTTATCGCGTCACGCCGGGTGGCTCCGACCCGTTCGTGGTGCACGAGACGCGGCTGCTGCGGATCACAGGCGATCCGCTGCCACCGAGCGGGGCGGGGTGGCGCGTGCCGTGGGACGGCCGGTCGGCGCTGGAGGCGTGCGTCGAGGATGTGGGCCGGTATCTCCGGTCCCTGGGCTGGACGGAGCGGCTGCTGGAGCGGAAGCAGCAGGCGATCTACCAGATGCTCGGCCTCGCCGAGCTGATCGCCGCGGGCGAGGAAACCACCGCGCAGAAGCGCGTCGGCATGGTCGACATGGTCCGGTCGATCCTCAACTCGGTCGTGATCGACAAAGAGGACGCCTACACCGTCCTCAACCTCGGCCTCGACGGCATCCAGCCTGCCATCAATGAACTGCAGGTCGCCATCTCGGCGGCGACCGGTATCCCGGTGACGGTGCTGATGGGCCGCTCCCCGGCCGGCCAGAACGCCACCGGCACCTCGGATCTGGAAATCTACTACGGCCTCGTCGGCAACAAGGTGCAGGCGCGCACGCTGCGCCGACCGATGGAAAGGCTGGTCGAGGTGCTGTGGCGCCAGCCGAATATGGCGCGCGAGCCCGAGGACTGGACGCTGACCTTCAACCCGCTCTGGGTGCCCACCGCGAAGGAACAGGCCGAGACCGAGAAGACGCGGGCCGAAGCACGTACCGCTCAAGTCAACGCGGTCGTCTCCGCCATCGACGGCCAGATGATCACTGGCGACGAGGGACGCGATCACCTCGCGCGCGAGTGGCCCGAACTCGGCATCGAGGTCGGAACGCCGCTGCCCGCAATTTCAGACGACGATCGAGAGCAGCAATGAACAGGCAGACCATTTTCCGCGTGCTGACGGCCCTCGACGCGAGGGATCCCGGCCAGTGGGCCGACGAACTGCACGCGCCGTGCGCCGCCTATGGCATCACCACGCGCCTGCGCGCGGCGGCCTTCCTCGCGACCATCGTGCACGAAACGCGGGGCCTTTCCGTGCTGGTTGAGAGCCTCGACTATGCGCCGGCCCGGCTGATGGAGGTCTGGCCGGCGCGGTTCGACGGAGCCCTCGCACGACAGCTCGGCCGCACGGCTGGTCAGGCGGCGGACCAGCGCGCCATCGCGGAGCGCGCCTATGGCGGCCGGATGGGCAATGGCCCCGAGGGCAGCGGCGACGGCTGGCGGTTCCGCGGGCGCGGCCTGATCCAGATCACCGGCCGCACGAACTACGAGAACGCCGCACGCGCCCTGCAGGTGCCGCTGGGTGAACTGCCCGACTGGATGCAGACGCGCCACGGCGCAGCGGTGTCCGCAGCCTGGTGGTGGGCGGCCAACGGGTGCAACGAGCTGGCCGACGCGGGTGCGGTCGGACCCTGGCGCCTGCGGGTGAACGGCGGCCTCAACGGCCTCGGTCAGGTCAGTGCCCTGTACGATCGCAGCCTCGCCGCCATGCAGGCCGAGGCAGCCTAAGTGGCGCCGCTGGTCGCGGTCGCAGCCGCGGTCCTCCCCGCGCTCATCGAGGCGCTGGCGGGGCCGCGCGCCGGCCAGGTGGCGGATGCGGTGGGCAAGGCGACGCAGGCGGTGCTGGGCACCGACGACCCGCGCGATGCCGCCCTCGCGGTCGCCGATCCGGTCAAGGCGGCCGAACTGAGGGCGCGGCTCGCTGAGATCGCCCTCGAGGAGATCCGCGCCGAGATGGCCGACATGGCGAGCGCGCGGGCGCAGACGATCGCGCTGGCGCAAGCGGGCAGCGGAATAGCTTGGGCACCGGCGGTCATCAGCACCGTCATCGTGGTCGGCTTCTTCGGCTGCATCGGCTTGCTGTTCTTCACCGAGCGCGCATGGGACGAGCGTTTGACGAACCTGATGTTCTTCGTGTTCGGGGCGCTCGTTGCCGCATTCGAGCGCGTGGGGAACTACTGGCTGGGCAGTTCGTCCGGCAGCAAGCGCAATGGCGACATCGTCCGTGGCGCCCTTGAGCGGGTTCTTCCGGTATCGGGCTCGGTCCGTGCCTTGCCGGCTCCCGCTACGGCGGACGACCTGAACGCACGCGAGCTGACGCGTCCTCGATGACGGACCAGTTGAAGCGCGTCGCCGAGAGTGTCTGGGAGATCAACGCGAAGCGGGCCGCGGCCATCGCCGTCGTCGCACTGCTTACCTTCGGCGCGCCTCGGGTCTGGGGGCACTACGCCGATCTGATCGCGCAGGTCCATGCCGCGGATCGGGAGATCGAGCGCCAGCGCATCCGCATCGATGTGCAGGAGCGCCGCCTGCACTCGCTGGAGGGCGCCCGCCGTGCCGACGATCAGGAGACGGTCAAGTTGCGGCTGGAAATCGTGGAGCGGCTGACGAAGATCGAGGGTGCGGTCGAGGAGATGCGGCGGCGGTTCGCCGGCCCGGGCGACCGGGCGGAGCCGCGCGCCGGGGGACCGCGCTAGGCGCATGCTGCTGCGGCGGCTCGACAGTCGACGCCTCGGCGCGCCGCGCCGGCGCCGTGCCGTGCAGCGCTATCCGGTCGCCCTCGAGCGGCAGTACGACGCCGATCTGCGCCGGTATGTCGGCCGCATCGCCGCGATCGTCACCGCCGAGGTGGCGGCAGCGGCGCCGGCGCTGCTGGCGGGAGCGCGACGGGCTGACGACGTGTCCGGCGTCCAGCCCGGCACCGGCTGGCCCGAGGAGCTGCGCCGGATGCTGGAGCGCATCCTCGCCCGCAGCGCATCGCTCGATCCGGACCTGCTCGCGCGCATCCACCGCATGCGGGAGAACGTCAACGCCCACCACGCGCGCGAATGGCGCCGCGTCCTGCGTGCGGCTTACGGCGTCAACGTGCTGGCACGCGAACCGGGGCTCCGCGCGCTGCTGGACGCCTGGGAGATGAACAACACGGCGCTGATCAAGAGCGTGCCTCAGCAGCTCGTGACGCAGATCCAGACGACGTTCACCCAGGCGCTCGCGCGGGGCACGACGGCCCGCGAGCTGACGAAGCTGGTGCGGGAGCGGCTGGGCATCGCGCAGGGCCAGGCGCGGCGGATCGCGCGGGATCAGGTGTCGAAACTCAACGGTCGCCTGTCGCGCGAGCGGCAGCAGGGGATCGGGGTCAGCGAATACGTCTGGCGCACGGCGATGGACGAACGGGTGCGCGCGTCGCACCGCGCGGTGAACGGGCAGAGGTTCGCCTGGGGCACCCCGCCGGCCTCGATCGGCGAGGAGCCGGGCCAGCCGATCCTGTGCCGTTGCTATCCCGAGGCCGTGTTGCCGCTGCTGGCCGACCTGCCGCCCGACACAACGATCGAACCGTAGAGCGCCAACATGCCCGAATACCGCTGCGACGTGGCTCCGATCAGGGCCGCGCTGACCGAGGACGGTTATCTGGTCGACCCCGCCGCGATCATCACGCGCACCGGCATCTTCGAGTATCGGCGCGCCGATGGATCGCTGCGCCGGGAGTATCGCCCGCCCGAGGAGGTGTTCGCCGCCAGGCACCTGTCTTCGTGGCGCGGCAAGCCGGTCACCATCGGCCATCCCGGCCAGGTCAGCGCGCAGAACGTTCGCCGCCACGCCGTGGGGACCGTGATCAGCGACGCGAGGCAGGACGGTGACAACGTCGTGGCCGAGGTGATCGTGCACGAGCCCTCCGCGATCACGTCCCATGGCCAGCGGGAGCTGTCCTGCGGGTATGCGGTGGAGATCGACGCGACGCCCGGCACCGTGAACGGCCAGCGGTACGACTGCATCCAGCGCAACCTGCGCGCTAACCATCTCGCGATCGTGCCCCGCGGGCGCGCGGGAAACGCCCGTCTCAACCTGGACGCGGCCGACATCGAAACCGACGAGGAGACAGAGTGCATGGCTGACGACAAGCCGCGCCGCCAGATGAGCCGTGTCCGGCTCGACAGCGGCATCGAGTACGACGCCGAGGCGGAGGTCGCGCGTGAGCTGACGAAACTGCGCGATGACCTGACGGCCGCGTCCAAGCGGGCCGACACCGCGGAGGCCGAGCGTGACACCCTCAAGGCGAAGGCCGACAAGCACGCCGACGAGATCAAGGCGGCGCGCGAGGACGCGGCGAAGGAGGCCGGCGCGGCGGCCGTTGCGCGCGCCACCCTCGAGCTGGCGGCCAGGCAGCACGGCGTCGAGGTGAAGGCGGATCACACGCCGCGCCAGATCCGCGAGGCGATCGTGAAGAAGGTCCGGGGCGATGGCGTCGACTTCACCGAGAAGTCGGACGCCTACGTCGAGGCGACCTATGACATGGCGATCGCCGACGCCGGCAAGGGCGGTGCGCCGCGCGGTGACGGGAAGGCGGCGCCGGCTTCGACCACCTATCCGGGCGGCGCTGCCGGCGGCACGGCCCGTGCTGACTCCCAGCGGCCGGCCTCGGTGTCCGCCTCCACGGCGCGCAACCGGATGGTCAGCAGCATCCACCGGGCCCCCAACGCCCGCTGATCGCGGCGTAGCCAGGAGAACCCATCATGAGCGGCTTCGCCTATGAGATGGCCATCGCGTTCGCCGGGATGCTGGCGGACAGCGCGGCCAAGAACGTCGTGTCCGTGCCCTGCGGCGTCGAGCCGCTGCGGTTCGGCATCGTCGTTCACCGTGACGCACAGCGGCACGCCGTGCCGCCCTCCGTCGCCGGCAGCGCCGTCGCCGGCGTGACCGTGCACGATCACCTCAACGCCTGGCGCGGCGGATACGTCCAGCATGACGCGGTCAACGTGCTGGACCTCGGCACGATCTGGGTCCGCGCGGGCGGCGTCTGCACGCCCGGCAAGGCCGTGAAGTACGCGGACGACGGGACCGTGTCCGACGGCGCCGCGCGCGCGCTGCCGAACGCGGTGTTCGTCGGCGGCGACCAGACCATCCCCGGCGGTTTCGACGAACCGGCCGTGCGGCTCGCGCAGATCCGCCTCGGCTACCCGCTGGCCACCTGATCCCCGAGAGGACACCTCATGGACGAAGACGAAGACCAGGTCGCGCCGCGCTTCGACGCCGCGATCCACACCAGCTACGACGAGAGCGACCTCGAGGCGATCCGGCAGAACAGCAGCGCCCTGTTCCCGGATGCCAACCGCGAGGATGTGGGCGAGAACAGCATCTATCTCGCGCGCCAGCTCGACTACGTGAAGGCGCGGACCTACGAGAAGCGGTATCCGGAGATGAAGGGCGGGCTGCTCGTCCCGACCGCCACGGATACGCCGCAGCACGCTGAGACGATCACCTGGCGCATGTACGATCAGGTGGGCATGGCGAAGATCATCGCCAACTACGCCGACGACCTTCCGCGGGCGGACGTGCGCGCGCAGGAGAAGACCGTCCGCGTCCGCGATATCGGCGACTCCTACGGCTACAACGTCAACGAACTGGCTGCGTCGCGGGCACTCGGCACCGGCCTGGATGTCCGCAAGGCGGGCGCGGCCCGGATGGCCATCGAGCAGAAGGTCAACCGCATCGTCCTGCGGGGCGATGAGGACTTCGGCCTGATGGGGTTCCTGAACCACCCGAATATCGGCGAGGTGGTGGGGCTGCACGGTGACTGGGTGAATCCGGCGACCACGGGCGACATGATCCTCGAGGACCTGAACCTGATGGTCGTGGCGCTGATCGAGCAGTCGCACGGCGTGCATGCGCCGAACTTCCTTGCGCTGCCGCCGGCCCCGCATGCCGCCGCGTCCACCCGTCGCCTCGGCGACACCACCGAAACGGCGCTCGGCTTCTTCAAGCGGATGTACCCCGGCGTGCAGGTCGAGTCCGTCTACGAGTGCCGCAATGCGGACGAAACCACGGGCCAGGACATCGTCCTGCTCTACGAACGCAGCGAGGAGAACGGCGCGGCCGAGCTGGTCATGCCGTTCTCGCAGCTCCCGCCGCAGGCGCGTAACCTCGAGTTCGTCGTGCCGTGCCTGTCGCGGCACGCGGGCGTGCACATCCGCTACCCGCTGGCCTACATCAAGGGGGTGGGGATCTGATCATGGCGAAGGTCATCAACACCGCGCCCCGGCTGATCCTCATCGGAGGCATCCGGTGCGTGCCGACGCAGCCGACGGAGGTATCCGACGAGGCGCTGAAGCATCCCCGCGTCGCCGCGCTGATCGCGGCGGGCGTGCTGCAGGTCGAGGGCACCGCGAAGGCGGCTGGCGCCGAGCCCGGCAAGAAGGCGGGCGGCAAGGGCGGCGAGTGACGCCTGCCGAACACCTCGCGTTCCAGTACCCGCGCTTCTTCGTCGCCGGTGGCCCCTGGCACCAGGATGAGGAGGCGCGGGCGAATGCGCTGCAACGGGCGGAGGCGTATCGGCCGCGCTGCCTGTCCGACGAACTCCAGAACGAGGCACAGGCGCACTATGCGGCTCACATTCTTGACGCCCGGGTGCGCGACCTGCGCGCAGGTGCGGGCCAGGCTGGCGTCGTGGTTCCGTCCGGCCCGGTCACTTCGGAGCGTGAGGGCGACATCGCCGTCACCTATGCCGACGCCAGCGGCAGCGACCACGCCACCGGACCCGCGACCCCCTACGCCCGTTGGCAGGCGCTCCACCGGCTCTGCGGCCGGGGGGCGATTCTGACGCGGTTCGGCTGATGGCGGGCGCGAGGATCAAGCGCCACGTCGAGACGGATCGCGGCTGGAAGCGTATCCGGCGCGCCATCGCGCAACTCGACGGCGAGGCCGTTTCGGTGGGCGTGCAGGGCGACGCGGGCGAGCACGAGGGCACAAACCTCGTCGACATCGCGGCGTGGAACGAACTGGGCACCGCGCACATCCCGCCGCGGCCCTTCATGCGGGCGACATCCGACAGCCAGCGCGGCCGCTTCGGCACCATGTCCGCGCATCTCGTCGGCAAGCTCATCGACCGCACCGCGACTGTTCCACAGGTCATGGGGACCATCGGCCAATGGTTCCAGGAGGCGGTGCAGGCGCGGATGGCGGCAGGGCCGTGGGCGCCGAATGCACCGTCCACGGTGCGCGAGAAGGGCAGTAACCGACCGCTCATCGATACCGGCCGGCTCCGCGCCTCGATCCGGTGGGTGCGCTCTCGCTTCGGCGGCGCCGACGACTGATGCCGACCTCGTTTCGACGGCCTCTGCAGGTCATCCGGCGCGTGCCGGGGATCTGGGTGGAGGGCATGTACCAGCCGGCGCCGGAGCCCGAGCCGGAGACCATCCTCGCCACCGTCCAGCCCGCCACCGCCAGCGACTACGAGCGGCTGGAGGCCCGGCCGTCCGGCCGGCGTCTGAACGGCCTGCACCGCGTCTACACCGATGCCGCGCTGACGCCGGCCGGCGAGACGGATGAGACGGGCGACGTCGTCCTGATCCGCGGCGAGCGGCACCTGGTGATCGGCGAGCACGTCCGCGACCAGCTCGGCAGCCGCGTGTCGCACCGCCGCTACCTCGCGGCGCGCGTCGCCGAAGGGCAGGGCGCCCGTGTATGACGCTGCCCTTCGCTCCGCCGTCTGGCGGCTGGTGGAGCCGATCGTGGCCCCGCTGCCGCTGATCTGGGCCGAGCAGAACGCGCCCCGGCCGACGCCGCCGTTCCTCGCGCTGCGGCTGGCGACCGCAAAGCCCAGCGAGAACGATACCCACGGAGAAATCAACGCCGACGGCGCGCGCGAGGTCGACAACCAGATGGCGGCCACGCTGGAGGTGCAGGCGTTCGGGTTCGATGCCGGCGACATCGTCGGCGCGCTCGCGCAGCGCCTGCGGTTCGACGAGCACGTCGCGCGCGCGTGCGAACTCGGCATCGCGGTCGGCCGACGTCTCAGCCTGCGCAACCTGACCGCGCTGCTCGCCGGGTCCCAGTTCGAGGGGCGCGGCCTGCTGGAGGTCGAGATCCTGTTCACCCACCGGGACCTCGAGCGCGTGGGCCGCATCCAGCGCGTGGTGGTGGGCGGCGAACTGCACGCCGGCACGCGCCTGCTGCCTGTCCCTGACCAGACCATCCCAGAGGAGACACCCTGATGGCTCGCCTCGAGCGAATCGTCGACGTTCAAATCGCGCTCCGCACCGCGGGGCTCAGCCAGCAGGGATTCGCGGACATCCTGCTGGTGGGCGCGTTCGCCCACGCCGCCCGCGTGCTCATTGCGACCAGTCCCGCCGAGGTGCTGGAGCTGGTCGGGGCGGACGCCGCTCATCCCCTGTACCGCGCGGCGCTGGCGGTGTTCTCGCAGACGCCGAGCCTGTCGCGGGTGTTCCTCGGCCGCCGCGACGAGGATGAGGGCGTGCACGCCGCGCTCACCGCGATCGAGGCGGAGAGCGACGACTGGTACGCGCTGGTGAACGCGGATCACGACGAGGCGGATGTGCTCGACTACGCCGAGTGGACCGAGGCGCGGGAGAAGCTGTTTCTCACGACGCTGGCTGACCCGGCGAACGCGGACCCGCTCTCCACCACCAGCACCGCGGCGATGCTGATGGCCGAAGGGTATCTCCGCACCGGGTGGTTCTTCCACCCGCAGGCCGCCACCGAATGGCCGGATGCGGCCGTCGCCTCCCGGCAGTTCACGATCCTGCCCGGCGGCGAGACTTACGCGAACCAGTCGCTCGCCGGCGTGCTGGCGCTGCGGCTGCCGGAGACGACCGCGCAGAACGTGTTCGCCCGGAACGGCAACACCTACGAGCCGGTGCGCAACTGGGCCCTGACCCAGAACGGCAGGGTTGCGGGCGGCGAGTTCATCGACGTGATCCGGACCCGCGACGCACTGTGCGAGCAGATCAGGGTTAACGTGATCCAGATCCTCCGCAACAACCGCGTGCCGTTCACCGATGGCGGCATTTCCCGCATCGCGCAGGGCGTGCGCAGCGCGCTCGACCTGTTCGTCACCCGCGGCGGCATCGCGCCGCCCGAACTCGACGCCGAGGGCGAGATCGTTCCGTCCTACACCATGAACGTGCCGCTCTCGCTGAGCGTGCCCGTGAACGACAAGGCCAACCGCGTCCTGCGCGACCTGCGGTTCACCGCGCGCCTGGCCGGCGCCATCCACGCCACGCAGATCCGCGGCGAACTCGTGCTCGACCACACCGCCCTGGCCGCGGGCTGATAGGAGAAGATCAGGATGTCTCAGGTCCGCAGCTACAACCCTGCGCGCGTCGTCGTCACCGTCGCCGGTCAGCAGATCACAGGTTTCGCCGACGGCACGTTCGTGCAGGTCGAGCCGCTGTCCGACGGCGTCAGCAGCCAGGCCGGCGCCGACGGCGAGGTGGCACGCGCCCTGTCGAGCGATCATCGCCACGGCGTCACGCTCACGCTCCAGCAGACCAGCCCATCCAACGCGGTGCTGTCGGCGCTGACCGACGTGGATCAGGCCACGTGTGGCGGGACGTTCCCGATCACCGTGCAGGATCTCTGCGGCTCGCAGCTCTTTGCCGCGCCGCAGGCATGGCCGGTGCGCAAGGCGAAGGTCGAATACAGCAACGAGATCACACCCCGCGAGTGGGTGTTCCACACCGGCAAGCCCATCACCAACGTGGTCGGGGGGAACGGCTGATGAGCAAGCGTATCGAGCACAAGGTCGGGGACGCCACCTTCTTCATCCGCCGCTTCGACCCGAAGCGCGCGCTGCGCACGTTCGGCGACCTGCAGAAGTCGCTGCTGGCGCCGGTGCTGGCGATCGTGGATGCCCGCACGGCCGAGGGCACGGTGGATGTGGGGGCCTTCGCCGCCGGCCTGCAGCAGCTCTCCTCCAGCCTGGACGGCGCAACGCTGGCGTCGATCGCGGATCGCATCCTCGATCCGGAGTTCGTCTCCGTCCGGCTTCATGACGGTGACGAGGCCCAGAAGCTGTCCGAGGGGGCGCTTAACCTCGCGCTGGACGATGACTTCACCGAATACACGGTGCTGATCGCAACCGCGTTCGCGGTGCAGTTCGGCCCTTTTTTGACGCACGGGCCGAGCCGTATTGGCGCGGTCCTGTCGAGCATTCGGCCCCGGTCGGGCGCCTCCGCGACGACCTGATCGGCGAGCTGCTGATCTGGCGGCCGGTGCTCGCCGGCCACGTGACGATGGCCGAGGTGAACGCCGGCCTCGTCGATATCGAAGACCTGCTCAAGCTCAACGCCCTGATGGACATGATCGCCGCATCTGAGCGCGCGGCCACAGCGAAGGCATCCGGCAAGCGATGATCGTCCGCGAGCTGATCTCCCTGCTCGGCTACAAGGTCGACGACAAGGGGCTGCGCGACAAGGAACGCCGGGAGGCTGCGTCCGCGCGGCGTTCCATGGGCATCTTTCGCACCGCCGCCGGCTTCATCGCCGCGCAGATGGCGACCGCGATGGGCGGCGGCCTGCTGCAGATGATCGAGGGCTGGGCGGGCGTGGACGATCGCGTCCGGCTGGCCACCCAGCGGGTGGGCGACCACGCGACGGCGATGCAGGGGCTCTATCAGGTCGCGCAGGCAACCCGGGCGTCGTTCACCGGCACGGCCGATCTGTTCGCCGCCATAGCGCGGAGTTCAGAGAACCTTGCGCTGACGCAGGATCAGATCCTGGCCCTGACGGGCAATATCAACCGGGCAATCGTGATCGGCGGCGCAGGCGCGCAGCAGTCGGCGGCCGCCATCCTGCAGCTCGGGCAGGCGCTGTCTTCCGGGACAATCCAGGGCGACGAGTTCCGCTCCCTGATGGAGAACGCACCACGGCTGATGCGCGCAATCGCGGACGGCATGGGCCGGTCGTATGGCGAACTTCGTGCCATGTCCCAGAAGGGCTTGCTGACCGCCGACGTGGTGGTGAAGGCCCTCATGCAGCAGGGCGACGCGCTGCGCCGCGAGTTCGACAGCACCAATCTCCGGCTGGGGCAGGCGTTCACCATCGCGGGCAACATGCTCGGCAAGCTGGTCTACGAGACGGGGAAGGCCGCCGACGCGTTCAGCGGTGCGGCGCGAGCGGTAGTCTGGGGTGCGACGTGGATCACCGGCGCCGCGCGGCGCGTCACCGACATGCTCGGCGGCGCGGCCAACGCGGTGAAGGTGCTCGGCGCCGTCCTGGCTTCGGTGACGACGATCGCCCTGCTGGCGTTCTCGCGCTGGGCCGTCGCTGCCGCCGTCGCCAACGCGCCGCTGATCGCCCTGGCCGCCTCGCTCGCGGCCATCTACCTGATCGCCGAGGATCTGTACGTCTGGGCCCAGGGCGGGGATTCGCTGATCGGCGGATGGATCGGCGACTTTGACAAGTTCGTGGAGCCGTTCCGTGCGTTCCAGAAGCTGTTTCAGGGTGACTGGAGCGGGGCTTGGGATTCGCTGAAGACGGCGTTCACGGAGGTGGAGGCGGGCCTGGCAGTGCTGCTCGCCGCCGTCGTCGCCGTGCGGATGACCTTTCTCGCGTGGGCTGCCGTGTCCTGGCTGGCCGGCCTCCTCTCCGCGCTTGGGCTCGTGAAGGCGGCGACGCTCGGCGTGGCCGGCGCGGCTGGCGCAGCCACGCGCGCCTTCGGCCTGATGAATGTGGTCAATTTCTCGCTGCTGATCGGCGCGCTGGGGCCGGTCCTCGCCGCGCTGACGCCGATCCTGGCCGCTGTGACGGCGATCCGGGCGATGTGGCCTACTGCCGCCCAGGCCGCGACCGTGCGCGATCATCTCGACAGGGAACGGGAGCGGCGGCAGGCGGCGGGTTTGCCGGACGTGCCTGACGATGTGCTCCTGCGGCAGGGGATGGGGGCGCCCTCGGTCCAGCCGCCGGCGCCGGCGCCACGCGGGTGGCTGGACGACATCATTCCCGACTGGCTGCGGGGCGACACCGGACAGGTGTCGGAGGCCGGCGAGGGGGCGCAGGCGCGGTACTTCGGCGAGGAGGCCCTGCGGGCGTGGCGCACCACGCTGGGCACATCGCCGGGCATTGCCCCGGGCGCCCTGATCCCGCCGCAGATCGCCACTGGCCCGATCACCACCACCAGCGAGACCACGATCAACATCACCACCCGCGACGATCCGGCCGCCATCGCGGCGGCGGCCGAGCGGGGAGCGACCCGCGCCGGACAGGCGACCAGCGCCGATCTGCACCGCGCTCTCGGGGCGCTGGGCCGCGACATCCAGCGGGCATCCCCGGGTGCCGAGGCACCGGCCGCCGCGTACTGACTGATGCTGTTCACCTTCCTGTTCGGCACCCGCCGGTCCTCGCTCGGCGTGCTGACGCTCGACGTGCTGTTGACGGAGAAGATCCGCCTGCCCGGCACCGTCACGCGCTACCCGGTCGAGGACGGTACCGAGACCTCCGATCATATCGGCTGCGGCAGCCGCCAGCTGCACATCTCCGGCAGCGTGTCCCACTCCGCCATGCTGGAGTTCGGGCTGCGGGGCGTCACGCGGCTGATGGATGCCGTCGAGGCGCTGGAGCACATGCACGAGCAGCGCCAGCCGATCACGGTCGTGACGGGGCTCGGCGTCTACGAGGACATGGGCATTGAATCGCTCGAGATCACGCGGGCGGCCGGCGAGAAGGGCGGCAACTGGATCGACATCGACGCCGAGCTGGTGCGCATCGAGCGCGTCTCGCTGAAGCAGGCCGACATCCCGCCCGGGCAGGCCGCCCCGGATGCGCAGGGCAAGGCGGGCCAGACCGGCCAGCGCGCCGGGCAGTCACCCTCCCAGAACCCGGCCACGCCGCAGCAGGACACGCGGATGCGGTCGACGCTTGCCACGGTCGCGCAGCCGGGCGGCTAGCATGCAGATCATCAGCACCATCGACGCGAACTCGCAGGTGATCGAGGTGACGCTCGACGACCGCGTCTTTTTCACCACCCTCGACTGGAACGACGAGGCCGCGCTGTGGCGCATCGGCCTGCAGGACGCGGAACGGAACACGCTGATCGCCGGGATTGCGGTATCGCCGAACTGGCCGCTGTTCCACCGGTTCCGCTACCCATTCATGCCCCGCGGCGACCTGATCGCGGTCACCGACACCTACCTTCCCGCGGGCATCGGCCGTCAGGCGTTCGCCACCGGCGCAGCGGCCCTTGGCTACGTGTCCGAGGCGGAGCTGCGTGAGATGGGCCTGCTCGGCGCCTACGGGAGGCTCTGAGCCGTGGCGCTGTTCGGCCGCGTCGTCCGGCTGGTGATCGGCCCGGCGGGAGGGCAGGGGATCGAGATCGACAACCTGCGGATCGGGTTCGAGATCACCAAGACCCTGTCGAAGAACCCCAACAGCAGCACCGTGCGCATCTGGAATCTCGCCAGGTCATCGCGCGAGCTGATCCAGAAGCCTGACACGCGGTGCCTGCTCTATGCGGGCTACGAGGAGGATCGCGGGCCGCTCCTCATCTTCAACGGCGCCGTCAGCTTCGCCTTCTCGGCGTTCGACGGGCCGGACGTGGTCACCGAGTGCGAACTCGGCGACGGCGCGCTGGAGATCCGCGACACGTTGGTCAGCCTGGGCTACGGCGCAGGCGCCTCCTCGGACGCGATCCTGCGCGACATCGCCCGCCGCATGGGGCTGGCGCTGGTGATCGCCGACGACGCGCTGCCCCGCACCTGGGCGCACGGGTTCAGCTTCTACGGCCCGGCGCGGGCGGCACTGGATCGCGTCACCCACGGCAGCGGCGCCCGGTGGTCGATCCAGAACGGCGAGCTGCAGGTTGTCCGCACCGGCGGCACGACGACGCGGCAGGCGATCGTCCTGGCCCTCGACAGCGGCCTGATCGGCCACCCCGAGCGCGAGCGGAAGGGCCGGCAGGAGGCCGCGACGGTGCGCGACGCGGACACCGCCCGGCGCCGGCGCATCGAGAGCGCGCAGCAGCAGCAGGATGGCTGGAGCGTCCGGTCCCTGCTGCAGCCGACGATCCTGCCGGGCGATCCCGTGATCCTGCGGTCGCGATCGGTGGAGGGGACCTTCCGCGTGTCCGAACTGCGGCACGTCGGCGACACGCATGAGGGCGATTTCATGACCGAGATGAAGCTGGTGGACAAACTGCCACCGCCCGGCGGGCAGCAACGGCGATGAGTCATGCGCTGATCGCGGCGATGCAGGGCATGGCCGAGGACGCGATATCGAACGTCAACACCGCCGTGCCCGGTGTGGTGGTGTCCTACGACGCCGGCAGCAACCGGGCGACGGTGCGGGCTTCCCTGCCCAAGCGGCTTGCGGACGGGCAGGCGCTGCCGGCGCCCAACATCGTCTCCGTCCCGGTGGTGTTCCCCGCGGCTGATGTGGGCGGCACGCAGGCTGCCCTGACGTTGCCGCTGAAACCCGGCGACGGCGTGCTGCTGCACTTCTCCCAGCGCAGCCTGGAGGGCTGGCTGTCGGGCAGCGGGGACGCGCCGGACGATCCGCGCATGTTCGATCTGTCGGATGCGATTGCCGTGCCGGGGCTGAATGCCGGCGGCGTCGCGGGCGACGCGAGCGATGTGGTGCTGCGGCACGGCAACGCGTCGCTGCGCATGAAGCCGGACGGCACGATCCTGCTCGCGAACGGAGCCTGTGCGATCACCATGACACCGGCCGGCGTGATCGCGATGGATGCCGCCCTCGTGCAGATCAACGCGCCGATCGAGGCTGGCAACGCGGCCGGCGGTGCGGGTCTCGCGCGCTTCTTCGGCGGTGTCACGGCCGCCGGCGACGTCGTCGCGGAGAACCGGGTCTCGCTGGCATCGCACACCCACCGCAACGTCCAGCCGGGCGGCGGCAATTCGGGACCGCCAGCCTGATGGCGCACGACATCGCCCTTCACCGGACGACGCACGATCTGGCCTTCGTCGAGGTGCCGCGCACCGACCCCGATGCTGTCCCGCGATACGACATCATCCCGATCGATGGCGCGGATCGCGTCGCACAGCAGGTCAAGATCACGCTGCTCGCCTTCCGGGGAGAGTGGTTCCTCGATACCGGTTTCGGTGTTCCCTACCTGACGGATGTGCTGGTGAAGAACCCCAACCTGCCGGCCATCGAGAGCATCCTGCGGGCCCGCATCCTCGCCGTGCCGGATGTTCAGCGGCTGGAGAGTTTCAGCCTCGTGTTCGATCAGGCACGGCGGAGGCTGGTGGTCGCGTTCACGGCGACTACCCCGCTCGGGCCGATCAACGAAACCATTCATCTGGGTGCAGTAAATGTCTGAGAGCACGGCCGCCAGCGCCTACGGCCTGCTGTCCACCGGGTTCGCGGCGATGCGCCTGCCGGAGATCAGGCAGGAGATCCACGCCGATCTCACGCGTCGCACCGGCAAGGTGTTCGAGACGAGGCCGGACAGCTTCACCGGTCAGTTCATCGACAGCTTCGCGGAGCGCGAGGCGCGGCTGTGGTCGCTCGCCGAGCTGGTCTACTTCGCCATGTACCCGGTCAGCAGCCGCGGCACGTCACTGGATCACGCGGCCAGCTTCACCGGCGTTCGGCGCCTGTTCGCGGCGCGGTCCAGCGTCGGCGCCGTGCTCTACGGCGACGAGGGAACCGTGGTTCCGGCCGGGTCGATCGCACGCACGGAGCCCGGCCAGATCGATTTCCGCCTCGAGGAGGATGTCGCGATCACGTCGTCCGCCGTGGTCGATGTGACGCTCGAGATCGCGGCGGTTGCCGCCGGCGCGACCTACACCGTCATCCTCAACTCCATCGCCTACAGCTACGTCGCCGACGTGACGCCGACCGGCCCGGAGATCGCGGCTGGCCTGGCTGTCGCGCTGCTGACCAGCGGGCTGGCCGTCTCCACGGATGTGGCGCAGATCCGCATCCGGGCGGTCGACATGCTGCCCTTCGCCCTGTCCCACAGCGCGAACGTCGCGACCGTGCGGCGCGGCAGCGCCGGGCGCCTGGCGGCGGACATGTTCGGCCCCGTCGAGGTGTCCGCTGGCGCGCTGACGCGCATCGTGACGCAGGTGCCGGGATGGGCGAGCATTTCCAACCCCGCCAAGGGCGACGTCGGCCGTGACCTCGAGACCGACGACGAATTGCGGCTCCGCTACAACCGCGGCGTCTATCGCCTGGGCGCGGCGACGCTGGACGCGATCTACGCGAACCTCCGCGAGGATCTGCCGGAGATCGGCGGTCTCGCGGTGTTCGAGAACCCCGAGGACACGACGGACGCGCACGGCCGGCCGCCGCACAGCATCGAGGTCGTGGCGGAGGGGGGTGACCCGCAGGAGATCGCGCAGGCGATCCTGCGGCTGAAGGCTGCGGGTATCGACACGTTCGGCGGGATCGAACTCGCCGCGGCGGACAGCCAGGGCATGCTGCACCGGGTCCGGTTCAACCGGCCGGAGCGCGTGTGGTGCTGGGTGAAATGCGTCGTCACGCCCTACGGCGAGGAGACGTTCCCGGGTGACGGCCTGGCCCGCATCCGCGACAGCATCGTTGCCACCGGCAACGCGCTCCCGATTGGCGCCGACGTGATCGTGCAGCGCTTCCATGGTCCGATCTACCGCGAGGTGCGCGGTGTCGCCGAGCTGGCGATCTCCATCGCTGCCAGCATCGATCCGGCGCACGTTCCGACGCCGGCCGAATATCTCCCGGCGAACGCCGCCATCGGGCCGCGGCAGGTCGCGCGCTTCGACGCCTCCCGCTGCGAGGTGTCCTGATGGAGTTCACGCCGGGCGACGCCGGCGACGCGGCCTGGTCGCGCTGGCTCGCCCAGCACGAGGGGCAGGCCGACACCGAGGCGTTCGTCCGCAGCTTCTACCCACCGCTGACCCGGCTGGAGAGCGCGCTGCATGACCTGCTGACGCGGCGCTGGCTCGACACTGCGACGGGGCACGCGCTGGACGGCATCGGCTCCATCGTCGGCCTGACGCGGGAGATCCCGGACGGCACGCCGCTGCCGTTCTTCGGGTTCGAGGGTCAGCCTCTCACGACCGGCTTCAGCCAGGCGCGGTTCCGGCAGCGGGGCGAGCCCTACGCGGTCACCTACGTGATGACCGATGCGGAGTACCGCCGGATGCTGCGGGTGAAGATCGCCCTCAACAACGGTCGCGGCACGGTCGAGGAGATCGTCGCGGCCTGCCGGGAGGTCTTCGGCGCCCCGCGCGTGATCGTCCAGGACTGGGGAAACGCCACGGCCCGCGTCTATCTCGGGCGGCTCATTTCCAACCTCGATCCACTGCACAGCCACATCGCCAGCATGATCCAGCCGCGCGCGGCCGGCGTGAGGTTCTGGATCGGGCAGATGCACGACAGCCGCGTCTTCGGCTTCGCGGGGCAGCCATTCGGCCCGCGGGGCTTCGGCGCCGGCGTCCTGTCGCGCGCGCTCTAACTCGGGAGACACCATGGACGGCTTCTTTCAGCGCTTCACGGCCCAGCCGTGGGGCACGAATGCGAATCTCGACCCGCCCACTCCGGCGCAGGCGCTCGCGGGTTGGGCATTCCTCGGCTCGGCGCCACCGACCGCCGGGATGTTCGACACGGTGTTCAAGCTGCTCGACGAGAAAGACGCGTGGCTGTTCCGCAACGTTCGGCTGCCGATCGCACATGTCGGGCTGACTGCTCTGGAGGGCAGTGACGATCAGCTCCGGCGGGCGCTGTCGCGCTGGTTCGGCGGCGGCGTGCGTACCATCTCGGCCAACACGGTCCTGACGGCCGACGATGCCGGCGTGGTGCTGATCTCCGGTGCGGCAGGGCACCTCACGACGCAACTGCCGGCAGCGAACGCGGCAGGCGGGCGCCCGCTGCGGTTCGACCTCGCGCGTATCGACACCTCGGCGTTCGAGGTGGCGCTACAGGCTCCGCCCGGCAACACGATCGAGGGATTGCCCGACCACCGGCTCCGCGCGGGCTGCCGTGCGTCGTTCTACTCGGACGGCGTGTCGAAGTGGTTTGTCCTCGTGCACAGCTCGGGCAACCTCCTCGGCAGGCGAATTTTCCAGACCGCCGGCACGCACGCGTACACGCCGACAGCGGGCACGACGCTGATCGACGTGATGGTGATCGGGGGCGGCGGTGCCGGAGGTGGCGCCGGGGCGACGGGCCCCGGCCAGGTCTCCGCCGGCGCGGGCGGCGGCGGGGGGGGATACGCTCTCAAGCGCATCTCGGCGGGGTTCGCGGGCACGGTTGTCACCGTCGGCGCAGGTGGTGTCGGGGTGGCCAACCAGATTGGCGGCGCGGGTGGCGTCAGCTCGTTCGGACCGCATTGCTCGGCGACGGGGGGTGCTGGCGGCTCCCTTGGGGCGCCTGCGGTGTCGCCCCCGATCATGCCGTCCGGTCACGGCGCGGGGGGATCGGGAGTCGGCGGCGATATCGTCGCTCTGGGCGGCTGCGGGCATTGGGCAATCTACAGCCCCGCGCCGACCAGCGGAGGGGGCGGCCATTCGTATCTCGGGGGTGGGGCCTCGCCGGTCAGCGGCACGTCCGGCGGCAACCCGGCGTTCTCGCCGGGCGCCGGTGGCAGTGGTGGGGCAGCGATGGCGAATGTCGGCAGCGGCGCCATGGGCGGGCACGGCAAGCCCGGCATCGTGGTCGTGTGGGAGTTCAGTTGATGCGGGTTTTCGCGCGTGTCGACGGCGGCATCGTCGTCGATCTTACCCAGGTCGCGAGCGGTCAGGATCTCGACCGGCTCTATCACCCCGATCTGGTGGCGGCGCTGGTGCCGGTGCCGGCCGACGTGACGGTCGAGGCGGGCCACAGTTGGGATGGGGAACAGTTCTCGCCGCCGCCCGCGCCGCCGGAGCTGGTGCCTGGCATCGTGTCCAAGCTGCAGCTCGTGCGCGCGCTGCGCCACATGGTGCTCAAGGAGCTGTTCGACGGGGCGCTCGCAGGCGCTGACGAGGAAACCCGCGAGGACTGGTCGCTGGCGGTGGAGATCCGGCGCGACGATCCGCTGGTCGCCACTTTCGCCGCCGCGCTTTCAGTTCCCGACGAGGCGGTGGACGAGCTGTTCCGGCTGGCCGCGACGCTCTAGTCGGCCGATGGCGGCAACGTGCGGGCTGAGTCGGAGGTGGCATCTGACGAGTGCTTGGCACTCCGCTGCTCCACTTCCGCGTTCGCCTCCTGGATGTTGCTGTTGCAAGCATCGAGATTGACACTGTAGTTGACGGGTATGAAAGGATCACGTCGGGAGAGCAGAGCGCCCGTGTCCGCGTCCCACATCAGCAGCTCGCCGTTGAGCAGATAGTCTCTGGTGAACCGATGGACATCAACGCTGTGCTGCGCAGCCGCAACTGAACTGTCATCGCGCCGACTCAGATCGCTCAACCAATCGAAGAGAAGACGTTCACCGGCGAAATTCAGAATGAACCGGATTGTGACCAAACGATCGCTGGACGAGTAGACCAGCCCGATGCCTTCAGGAAGTAAGAACACATTGGAAGGGTGCATACTCTCGAGCGCAGCGTAGGGCGGACATCCCCGAATGCGAACGTGAATGATCGGCAAGTCGATCGTCAGCCCCTCCGGAATGGGTTTGTTACCCAACGCCAGATCGATAACCTCGGCGTCAATCGCCTGCTTCCAGCCCCGAAGTTCATAGAGATGCTTTTGATACTCCGTTGAGGGGCTATCTATGCCAAATCGTTCCTCGATCGCTCGAACAGCAAGTTGCTCAACGAGGGGAAGCTCTTTCATCAACCTGCGTGCATCGCGTGGGTCATCTGGATTGATGATGGGTTGGGCAGTAGCGTGCGCAATCGCACAACGACCCGATGCAAAGAGATGGCGCGCCACATCTGTTATCCCGCCTGCCGTCAGGTCGGCCAAGGCATCCTTTGCCTTGTGATCCGCTAACGTGGGCAAGACATCCTGCATCCAGGCGGCCCTGACGGTCGAGTTGTCGTACGCCACTTCCAGAACTCGCCAGAACGAAAGAAACGCGTATGCATGGTGATTGAGGCCGCGCCCCTCCCGCATCAGTGCCAGAGCTAGCCTGGCCCTTTCATCTTCAGGGCAGGCGATTTCAAGGAAATCGAATTCTTCCCGTATGCCGAAGCCCTTCTTGATATTGAGCGCCATCATCGCTGGCAGGTGCCCTCCGCTGCGAAAGGCAACGGATATGCCGGCATTCTCCCGCCACGAGATCACGCTGAGCAGGCGGTTGAGAAGACCCTCAGCGTCGTCCAGACTCATGTCGTCGGGGCGATCAATGGCGACGCCCGGATACGCTTCGAGCGTGAGGGGCACGATCCAGACTTGATGTCCAGCGAAGGACAGCGTCTGGGGTCTTACGGGCCAGTCGATATTGGGGACGACACACAGGCAGACCCAGTTTCCCCGCTTGGAGAGTGCAGGTTCGGCCTCGAGGATCGACTTACGACTGACGATCTCGAGTCTGATAGGCATCCCGTTTTGATCGCGCATCGCGTCACCGTTGGAGCGCACCATGCGGCAGTCAAGGTGGGACTTTGTTTCCGGTAGGAGCGCCGGCGACCTGATCAGTCGAGGAACTAACTTCCAGCTTTGTGAGCGGCGCGCTTGCGAGCTGCGATGAGCTGGGAGATCGATGGTCTCACCAAGGCTGAGGTCCGGGCCCTCATCGTCACCATGCGGCCCGGCACCCAGCTAGCCGGATAAGGTACCGGCGGGGCGGTCATCACTTCGCCCGGCGGGCGGGGCAGTGCCGCCGGCAGTCACCGCCGCTCGTACCAGCCGCGCGATTGGCGGACCAGGTAGACCACCGACAGCATCACCGGCACCTCCACCAACACGCCGACGACGGTCGCCAGCGCCGCGCCCGACTGGAAGCCGAACAGGGCGATGGCGGTCGCCACGGCCAGTTCGAAGAAGTTGCTCGCGCCGATCAATGCCGAAGGCCCGGCGACGCACCACGCCACCCCGAGCCTGCGGTTGAGCCAGTACGCCAGCCCCGCGTTGAAATAGACCTGGATCAGGATCGGGACCGCAAGCAGGCCGATCACGAACGGCTGGCGCATGATCTGCTCGCCCTGGAGCCCGAACAGGATCACCAGCGTCAGCAGCAGGGCGGAAAGCGAGGCCGGACCGAGGAGCTGCAGCAGCCGGTCGAGGCCCGCCTGCCCGCCGGTGTTCAGGACCGCGCGCCGCCAGAGCTGGGCGACGACGACCGGAACCACGATGTAGAGGACCACCGAGAGCAGCAGGGTGTCCCACGGCACCACGATCGACGACAGGCCGAGGAGGAGCGCGACGATGGGCGCGAACGCGAAGATCATGATCGTGTCGTTCAGCGCGACCTGGCTGAGCGTGAAATGCGGCTCCCCATCGACCAGGTTGGACCAGACGAACACCATGGCCGTGCATGGCGCGGCCGCGAGCAGGATCAGGCCGGCCATGTAGGCCTCGATCTGATCCGCCGGCAGGAGCGGGCGGAACAGCGTCCCGATGAACAGCCATCCCAGCAGCGCCATCGAGAACGGCTTGACCAGCCAGTTGATGCCGACCGTGGCCGCGATCCCGCGCCAGTGCTCGCCGACCTGCCGCATCGCCGCGAGGTCGATCTTCAGCAGCATCGGCACGATCATGAGCCAGACCAGCACCGCGACCGGCAGATTGACCTCCGCCACCGTCGCCTCGCCGATCGCCTGGAACAGGCCGGGGAAGAGCTGGCCGAGCGCAATGCCGACAACGATGCAGAGGGCGACCCAGAGGGTCAGATAGCGCTCGAACACCGGCATGGCCGGCCGCCGGCGGGCGGCCGGGATCGCGATCCCGCTCATGCCCCGTGCGGCGCGACCCGCTGTCCCTGCGCGTCGATCACGACCTCGCCGTCTTCCTTCGCGAACGGTCCGCGCTGCGGGGCCGGCAGGATGTCCAGGACCGCCTCGGACGGGCGGCAGAGCCGGACGGTGTCGCCGACGACGACGATGGGCCGGTTGATCAGGATCGGGTGGGCGATCATCGCATCGATCAGGTCGTCGTCGCTCCGGCCCGGGTCATCGAGGCCGAGCTGGTCGTAGGGCGTGCCCTTGCGGCGCAGGACGTCGCGGACCGGCACGCCCATGCGCCGGATCAGCGACACCAGCTCTTCGCGTGTCGGTGGCGTCCTGAGGTATTCGACGATCCGGGGCTCCGTCCCGCTGTTGCGGATCATCGCCAGCACGTTGCGCGAGGTGCCGCAGGCGGGGTTGTGATAGATGGTGATGGTCACGATGCGACGTCCTCGGCCGCATCGGGACGCAGCCTCCCGATGGACCTCACGCGGCGTGTCAGCGCGATCCGGTCCAGGGCAGCGAATGGCAACGCCACGAACAGCTTGATCCGGTTGTCGAGCGCAAGCAGCGTCTCGCGGAACGCCCGCTCCTGCGCCTGAGGCGGGCCGGCGACGGCCGCGGGGTCGGGCAGGCCCCAATGCGCCGTCACGGGCTGCCCCGGCCACACGGGGCAGACCTCGCCGGCGGCCTGGTCGCAGACGGTGAACACGAAATCCATCACCGGCGCGCCGGGTTCGGCGAACCGGTCCCAGCCCTTGCTGTGCAGCTCCGCGGTGGGCAGGCCGAGGGACTGCAGCAGCCGGATGGTCTGCGGATGCACCTCGCCCTTCGGGTGGCTTCCGGCGCTGTAGCCGCGCAGCTTCGGCGCACCCCAGTGGTTCAACAGCGCTTCCGCCATGATGCTGCGCGCGGAGTTGCCGGTGCAGAGGAAGAGGACGTTGAAGGGAGGCCGGGTCATGCCGCGACTTCCTTCCGCGCCCCGCAGCACGCGCTCGCCGCCGGCGCAGGCGCGACCGGTGCGGAGGCCGGGGCGCCGCAGCACGGCTGCGTCGCGGCGGGCTGACGGCCGGCCGGTGCGCTGGTGCTGCAGACGCCGGTCTCCGGCAGGACCAGCTCGACACGCGCCGCCGCCTCGGCATCGCCCGCCAGCGCGGCCGCGATCGAGCGCACCTGCTCGTAGCCCGTGGCGAGGAGGAAGGTCGGCGCGCGGCCGTAGCTCTTCATGCCGGCGATGAAGAAGCCGGGCTCGGCATGGGCCAGCTCGCGGGCGCCGTGCGGGCGAACCGTGCCGCAGCTATGCAGGTTGGGGTCGATCAGCGGGCCGATATCCGCCGCGCACTCCAGCCACGGGTGGAGCGACAGGCGGAGTTCCCGCAGCATGGACAGGTCGGGCCGGAAGCCGGTCGCGACGATGATCTCGTCCGTCACGAAGGAGGAGGTCGCACCGCCCTCCGCGTCGCCGTGGATCTCGATGCCGCCGCCCGGCGCGACGCCGAGGCGCGAGATGAGAAACGGCGAGCGGACCTCGACCGCGCCGGACTCGACGATCCGGCGCGCCTGGCTGCCGAGCGCGCCGCGGGCAGGCAGCCCGTCGAGCTCCTCCCCGCCGAACGCTGCCTCGATCCGCGGCTTGCGCATGATCCAGACGATGCGGGTGGCCGGTTCGTCTTTCTGAAGTTCCGCCAGCTCGATCAGCGTGTTCAGCGCCGAGTGCCCCCCGCCGACGACAGTGGTCCGCTTGCCGGCGTAGCGCTGCCGCGCCGTGCCGAGCACGTCGGGGATGCCGGTCGCGATATGGCCGGCCGCGGCAGCCTCGCCGATCACGGGCAGGCCATCGGAGGCCATGGGGTTCGGCATCGCCCAGGTGCCCGACGTGTCGATGACCGCGCTTGCCTCGACCGTGCGCAGCCCGCCGGCGGGATCGGCGATGCGCAGGACGAAGGGAAATGCCTCCCGCCCGGCGGTGCGCACCTTGTCGCAGCCCTTGCGGCTCACGGCGACGACGCGGCTGCTCAGGTGCAGCCGGGACGCGATATCGGGCAGCGCGGCCAGCGGCTCGAGATAGCGCGCCACCAGATCGGCACCCGTCGGCACTTCCGCGTGCGGCGGATGCGACCAGCCTGAGGCCGAGAGCAGCGCGTTGGCCTGGGTATCGATGCAGTAGCGCCAGGGCGTGAACATGCGCACGTGCCCCCATTGGCGGATGCTGTGCCCGACCGCGGGGCCTGCCTCGAAGATGATCGGGGCCTGCCCCCGCGCGAGGAGATGCGCCGCGGCGGCGAGGCCCACGGGGCCGGCGCCGACGATGGCGATCGGATGCCGGCTCATGAGGCGATCTTCCTGGCCGGGCTTGCGACGGGCGCGCAGGCATTCGGCAGGCAGGCGGCAGCACCGGTGCCGCAGCAGTTCTCCGTCAGGAAGCCGACCAGTTCGTTCATCCGGCTGAAGTCGGCGGCATAGATGATCTGGCGGCTGAGCCGGCGCTGGGTCACCAGCTCGGCCCGGTGCAGGTGCTGCACGTGGAAAGTGAGCGACGATGGCGCGATGCCCAGTTGCTCGGCGATGGCCCCGGCCGACAGTCCCTCCGGCCCGCTTTCGACGAGCATGCGGAAGATCTGGAGCCGGGTTTCATGCGCCAGGGCGACAAGCGCCTGAACGGCTTGGGGATTTTGCATGGGACGACCCTTCGAGTAATCTCGAAATTAAGTCGGATCCGGGGGCCGTCAAGGGGTATTTCGTGGATTGTCGAAATGTCGCGGCCGGCCGCGCGATGAGAGCTAGTGCCCGAGCTGTGCCAGGGCGGCCGTGACCGCTTCGTCCTTGGTCGCGTAGCTGCTCGCTGCCCAATCGGGCCGGCTGACCGCGCTGGACCGGACGAACCACCGGCCCTGACCTTTGGTCCGAACGGGCGCCCGCTCCACGACCAGGCCGCCGGGGATCAGGTTGCCTCGCCCATTGCGGACGAGGACGACGCCAGCGACCGTGACACTATGGTTGGGGCGGTCCACGCGGGGCAAACGCCGCCACTTTCCTGCGGTTCTCCGCAGTCTCCGATCTGATGTGGCGGCGCGGCCGGCGACGTGCAGCGGCCGGACTAACGGCGTACATCATCCGGCTTACTGCGCCGACGACCTTCGATGGTGTGCTCGTTGTCATGACTGAGACACGTGAGGCGGTGTCAAAGAAACAGCTTGTCTAATCTATCGAAGAATTCATAATAATCTTCTACTCTAAAATACTTATCAATTTCTTCAGACAAGAGAGAAAAGAATGCGATGGGGTATGGAAGTATTAGATATCTTATAAATACACCACGAACACCTAATCCTAGAAGTGTAATATCATTAATTGCAATGAGTATAAAATAACAAAACATTAGAATAATTGCAAAAGTTATGGAAGTTATTCGTATTACATTTAATGGAACATTGATATCGGATAGTGATGTATTGATGAATTTAGCAACCATCCACCAAAAGCAGGTAAATATTAATACGGCAGCGCATATATTGAACCACTTTACGAATGATATGTTTTTATTGGGGTATAGTAGGTTCGTAACCCAGAGAGACGCCGATAATATTAACAAGACTCTAGTCATAATTATAATCGAAAAAAATAACTCGGCAGAGTCTGGTGTAAAAGACGGGTCAAAAAAAACACGAAGCTTTCTTACGAAAGTTATAAATATGACTAACAATATAAACTGACTTACAAGCCGGAAAGAATCACGAGTACTTTCTACGCTGATTTTCTCATAAACCCTCCACGGGCTTCTGGTGCCTAATATGGCAAGGTCCGCAAACTCTCGATATTTCTGCCAAGACTCTCTTAGCTTAGCTTTCACCTCAGGCCACATGAACACCTCGCATAAGCAGGCTGTTCGCCGCCCGTCCGAGCAGTCTTAAGTGGAGCGCTGATCGGCGCAACTGTTCTGCGCGGCGCCGACTATGCCGATCCTCATCCGAGGAAGGTGCTGGCCGACCGGCTGCTCGCTTACTGCACATACGCCGTCCTCTTCCCGGACGGATACGTGATCCGGGGCTGTCGGCGATGCCGAAGCCTACAGCCGGGGAGGCCGGGGAAAGACGACACCCGGATCCCGTCCGCTGGAGCGCATGTAGCGCTCCCACTCCAGTCGGGCGTGCGTCGCCCAGATCATTCCGGCCGGCGGCGGGCTCTGCCACCGCCAGGTGTTCCGACGTCGCTCCTCCGCCAGGCGCTCGATCAACGTCATGCCGGGATGCTCGGGCGGATCGTCCCAGCGCCGCAGGGTTTGGGGCAAGGGACCGTCACGCTCGAAGGCGTGCCGGGGTCGCCAGTCCGAATGGCAAATCAGATGGATGTTTCGACCGTCACAGTTCGTGCAGCGCATTCTCCGGGCGATCCTTCGCAGGTTCGCCTTGTGCCCCCAAAGTTCCTCGGCCGCCGCCGCGCCGATCAACCTGGTCCGCCGGCAGCGGCATCCGAAGCTGTACCAACTCGTGAGGTCGCGCATAGCCCATGGCCGCACGGGAACAGAGAGAGAACAAGCGCCGCGGCACGGGGATCAGACCACACCAAGAGCTTCACGTTGGGCGCCCGATGGTAGCCATCTGGTAGCATTCGCCCTGCCGCGACTCGCGAGATCTCTATAAGTATTTGATAATACGGACGATAAATTCCTACCCTCCAAGTCTGGGGGACTGGGGGTCGTGGGTTCGAATCCCGCCGGCCCGACCACTCAGATCCTGAAATCGCCCGATATCCACCGGCGCCCTTCGTGCGCCCTTGCGGTGTTGCGGACAGGCGCGGCCGACAGCGCCGGTTGCGCCGGAATTGAGGGCGGACGTGCCGCATGTTCTCCTCGCCGGGCTTGAGATTCTGCTGGCCGAAGGAGCGGAGATGCGCAGCACGAAGGTGGTCCACGTCGTCTCCTGCCACGCGGAAGGCGAGGTGGGGGACGTGATCGTGGGGGGCGTTCCGCCGCCGCCGGGCGACACCATCTGGCAGCAGTCCCGCTTCATCGCGAAGGACGAGACCCTGCGGAACTTCGTGCTGAACGAACCCCGCGGCGGGGTGTTCCGGCATGTGAACCTGCTGGTCCCGCCCAAGGATCCCCGTGCCTGCATGGGATGGATCATCATGGAGCCGGCGGACACGCCGCCGATGTCCGGTTCCAATTCCATCTGCGTGGCGACCGTGCTGCTGGAGACCGGCATCGTCCCGATGCAGGAACCGGAGACGAAGCTGGTGCTGGAGCCGCCGGGCGGGATCGTCGAGGTCACCGCCGCCTGCCGCAACGGCAAGGCGGAACGCATCAGCGTGCGCAACGTCCCGTCCTTCGCCGACAGGCTGGATGCGGTGATCGAGGTGGCGGGCATCGGCACGCTCACGGTGGACACCGCCTATGGCGGCGACAGCTTCGTCATCGCCGATGCGCGCGCCCTCGGTTTCGCGATCAGGCCGGACGAGGCGCGCGATATAGCCGAGACAGGCGTCCGCATCACCGAGGCGGCAAACGAGCAACTTGGCTTCACGCATCCCACCAACGCCGACTGGGATCACATCTCCTTCTGCCAGATCGCGGGACCGCTGGCGGAGGAGAACGGCGTGTTCACGGGTCCGAATGCGGTGGCGATCCGGCCGGGCAAGGTGGACCGGTCACCCACCGGGACCGGCTGCTCCGCCCGGATGGCGGTTCTGCATGCACGGGGACGGATGCGGACGGGCGGCCGCTACGTCGCCCACTCGATCATCGGGTCCACCTTCCACTGCCATATCGAGGCGGAGACAACGCTTGGCGGGCGCCAGGCCGTCATCCCCGTGATCTCCGGCCAGGCCTGGATCACCGGCACCCACCAGCACATGCTGGACCCGTCCGATCCCTATCCCGGCGGTTACCGGCTCTCCGACACTTGGCCGATGCCGCGGGGGAGTTGAAGCGGCCCGGGCGAGGAGCGTTGGGTGCTGCGTGCGGCGTCTTATGCGCGTTATGCGCGCGGTATTATGCGTTGGCTCGGCCGTCGCCGTGTTTCCTTGGCCCCAACCCTCGCCATCCGCCCGTTCTCTCTCCCGCCTGTGGGGCTTTGCGGAGGGACTGGATGGAGCGGGAGATGGACGAGAGGCAGAAGGCAAGGTGCGTCACAAAGTTCCCTCTCCCGTCCGGCGGGAGAGGGACAGGGTGAGGGGGTTTGCGCGGAGATGAACTTCGCAGTGGTGCGGATAGAACGGACCCTCACCCCGGCCCTCTCCCGCAAGCGGGAGAGGGGGAAGGTCGCGGCCGTTTCGCAAGGCTTCCACAAGCTGGAGAGACCGGATGAAGGCGGACATCGTTGCAGGAGGTTCTACCTCCCGCGCGTCACCGCCGCGCTTTGGTGTTCAGCGCCACGGCGGCGCGGATGAGCGCCTTCAACGCCTCCTCATCGATCCTGTCGCCCACGCGGAGATCGATGGCCCGCCGCGTATTGCCTTCAAGGCTGGCGTTGAAGAGGCCGGCCGGATCCTCCAGCGAGGCCCCCTTGGCAAAGGTCATCTTCACGACGGCCTTGTAGGTCTCGCCGGTGCAGACGATCCCGGCATGCGACCACACCGGGACCCCTCTCCACTTCCATTCCTCGACGATCCCGGGATCGGCCTGCCTGATGAGGGCCCGGATCCGCGCGAGCGTCTCGCCGCGCCAATCGCGCAGGTCCCGGATCCTCGCATCGATCAGTTCAGAAGCAGGGCGCCCGCTATCTTCCTCCTCCGAAGCGCCCTTCCTCTGCCCCATGGGCTCAGGCCGCTTCCTTCTCCCGCTCCGCCATCATGTTCTTGAACGCCGGCCGGGCATGGCAGCGCGCGATCCAGTCGCGCACCGCGGGCGTCGCCTCGAACAATTCGGGCGCAGGCAGGGCGTAGCGCACCACCTCGGATACGTTGATGTCCGCCACGGTGAACCGTCCGCCGACCAGCCACCCGTCCTTCGCCAGCGCCTGTTCCAGCACGGCGATCGGCCTGCGCAGCGCCGCGATAGCCGCGTCGGCCACGGCCGCGTCGCGCTTCTCCGGGGGGTAGGAGGCGCGGTGATAGACGATCTGGATGGAGTGCGGCTCGACCTCGGTCGCCGCCCACAGCGACCACATCGCCATCAGCCCGTCCTCGGCCGCATCCTGCGGACCTAGCGCGCCGCCGTACTTGCGCGCAAGGTAGAGGTTGATGGCCAGCGATTCGTGAAGGATCAGGCCGTTATCCTCCATCGAGGGGACATGGCCGTTCGGGTTGATCCGCAGGAAATCGGCTGATCGGGTGTGCAGCGGCGCGTCCGCCGCGTCGGGGTCCGCCAGCCGGTAGACCTGCATCACCGGAACCAGCCGGTACTCGAGGCCGATCTCCTCGGCCAGCCACACGTTGCGGGTGGCACGGGATCGCAGCACGCCATAGATCGTGATCATGCGCCAACGCTGGCCGTGGCGGCGGACGCGGTCAACTCGGTGACATTCGCGCGGATATTATTGCGCCGCAGCATCCTTCGGCGATACATCCCCCCGGCGCGGTTCCCGCCGCGCCCCGAAACATCTGCTGGAGCATGCCGATGGCTGACAAGTCAGCGGGCAAGGCCGCCCTTCTCGCCGGAACGCCGCTGGGGGATCTGTCCAGCTACCTGCTCGACGCATGGCAGCGCCAGATCCTGTTCCTCGACGTCCTGCG
Organism: Rhodovastum atsumiense; assembly: GCA_037190665.1. Classification (GTDB taxonomy): domain Bacteria; phylum Pseudomonadota; class Alphaproteobacteria; order Acetobacterales; family Acetobacteraceae; genus JBBCJT01. The sequence goes on from JBBCJT010000010.1 coordinate 78,384, forward strand.
CCAGCGCGGCAACCAGTATCACGAGCAGACCTCCCGCGACGCGCCTTCGGTCCTGAACTTCGACACCGAACTGGTGGTGGACGGATCGAAGCTGCCGCGCCCGGTGAACTACCGGTTGCTGCATGTGAACCCGCCCGCCGGCGTGACCATCGATCCGAAGAAGCGCCCGTTCCTGGTCGTGGACCCGCGCGCCGGACACGGACCCGGCATCGGCGGCTTCAAGGCCGACAGCGAGATCGGCGTCGCGCTCCGAGCCGGGCACGACTGCTACTTCGCGAGCTTCCTGCCGCACCCCGAGCCCGGGCAGACCGTGCTCGACGTCGTCCGCGCCGAAGCCGCGTTCCTCGAACACATCATCGCTGCGAGTCCCGATGCCGACGGCCGGCCGGTGGTGATCGGCAACTGCCAGGCCGGCTGGCAGGTGATGATGGGCGCCGCGCTGCGGCCGGAACTGTTCGGCCCGATCATCATCGCCGGCGCGCCGCTGTCCTACTGGGCGGGCGAGCACGGCGGGCCGGGCATGCGCTACAGCGGCGGGCTGCTCGGCGGCGCCTGGATGACGGCGCTTGCCGGCGATCTCGGTGGCGGCCTCTTCGACGGGGCCTGGCTGGTCCAGAACTTCGAGAACCTGGACCTCGCCAACACCTGGTGGACCAAGCAGTACAACGTGCTCGCCAACATCGACACGGAGCCGTCGCGCTATCTCGGCTTCGAGCGGTGGTGGAACGCGCACGTCCTGCTGAACGCCGACGAGATGAACTGGATCGTCGAGAACCTGTTCGTCGGCAACAAGCTCGCCACCGCCGAGCTGAGCACCGAGCAGGGCGAACGCATCGACCTGCGCAACATCCGCTCGCCGATCGTGGTGTTCTGCTCGAAGGGCGACAACATCACCCCGCCGGCCCAGGCGCTCGGCTGGATCTGCGACCTGTACGACCATGTCGACGACATCCGCACGCGCGGACAGACCATCGTCTACGCGATCCACGACAGCATCGGCCATCTCGGCATCTTCGTGTCCGGCAAGATCGCCAAGAAGGAGCACGAGGAGTTCGCCTCCAACATCGACTTCATCGACGTGCTGCCGCCCGGCCTCTACGAGGCGGAGATCACCGAGCACGCGGGCGAGCGAGGGGAGAACCCGTACCTGATCAGCTTCGCCGGCCGGACCATCGACGACGTCCGCGCCATCGTGAAGCCGAATCCGGAGAACGAGCGCCGCTTCGCCACGGTGCGCCGGCTGTCGGAGGCGAACCTCGCCTTCTACCGCACCCTGATGCAGCCCTTCGTCCGCGCCATGGTGACCCCGCCGGTGGCGGAGGCGATCCGCCAGACGCAGCCGCTGCGGATGTCCTACGGCCTGTTCTCCGACCGTAACCCGTTCATGCTGCCGGTGGCGATGTGGGCCGAGATGATCCGCGCCCATCGCCAGCCCGCCGCGAAGGGCAACGTCTTCCACGGGATCGAGTCCGACGTGTCGGAGCAGATCGTGCGCGCGCTCGGCGGGGCCGCGCAGGCGCGCGACACCGCGGCCGAACGGTTCTTCGAGCGGTTCTACAGCCAGCCCACGCTGCAGGGCCTGGCGGGGCTGCAGCCGGGGGAGACGCCCCGGCGCCATCCGGGTACCAGCCGCGACCACCAGATCCTGGTCGCCGAGCGCATCGCGGAGCTGAAGGCCGCCATCGATCAGGGCGGTCCCTACGAGGCGGTGCTGCGCGCGATCCTCTATATCGGCCTCGCCGGCCGCGTCGCCGACGAACGCGCTTTCGAGACGCTGCGCCAGTTGCTGGCGGAGGAGGGGGCGGACACGACCGTTTCGGAGTTCAAGACGGATGTCCGCCGTCAGTTCCTGATGCTGCTGCTGGACGAGGATGCCGCGCTTGCCGCCCTGCCGAAGCTGCTGGCGGGCGACCGCGAGACGATCGCGGAGCGGCTGGAGGAGGTCCGGCGCGTCGTCTCCGCCACCGGACAGCCCAGCGGCGTCCGCCTCGAACGGCTGGCCCGCATCGAGGTGCTGTTCGCCGCCGCCGGCGATGTGCACCCCCAATCCCCGCCTGAGCCGGGCCGCGCCCGCCGCAAGGTAACTCAGTGAGGTTGTTTTCCATGCCAGATACGGCGGTGCCCGTCGCGCACCCGAACTACGACAGGCTGATCGAGCGCGCGTCGGGCATCGAACCGGTGCCCTGCGCGGTGATCCATCCCTGCGACGAAAGTTCGATGCGCGGCGTGGCGGAGGCGACGGCGCACAACCTGATCGTCCCGATCCTCGTCGGGCCCGAGGCGAAGATCCGCACCGCCGCGACGGCGGCCGGGTTCGACCTGACCGGAGTGGAGATCATCGACACGCCGCACAGCCACGCCGCGGCGGAAGCCGGCGTGGCGCTGGTCAATGCCGGAAAGGCGGCGCTGCTGATGAAGGGCAGCCTGCACACGGATGAGCTGCTGCACGCGGTGGTGGCCAAGGAATGCGGGCTGCGCACGGAACGGCGCATCAGCCACGTCTTCATCATGGACGTGCCGGGCCATCCGGTGCCGCTGTTCATCACCGATGCGGCGATCAACATCTTCCCGGACCTGCTGACCAAGGCCGACATCATCGCCAACGCGATCGACCTGCATCGCGGCCTCGGCCTCGGCGAGCCGCGCGTGGCCGTGCTGTCGGCGGTGGAGACGGTGAACCCGAAGATCCCGAGCACGATCGAGGCGGCCGCGCTGTGCAAGATGGCCGAGCGCGGGCAGATCAGGGGCGGCATCCTCGACGGGCCGCTCGCGCTCGACAATGCGATCAACGAGGAAGCCGCGCGTATCAAGGGCATCGTCTCGCCGGTCGCGGGCCGCGCGCAGATCCTCGTCGTGCCGGACCTCGAGGCCGGCAACATGCTGGCGAAGAACCTCACCTTCCTCGCGGGCGCCGATGCGGCCGGCATCGTGCTCGGCGCGCGGGTGCCGATCGTGCTGACCAGCCGGGCGGATTCCGTCCGCACGCGGCTCGCTTCTGCCGCGGTCGCCGCGCTCTACGCCAAGCACCTCACCGAGCGCGGGAAGATCGCATGACGATCCTGGTGCTGAACGCCGGCAGTTCCAGCATCAAGTTCCAGCTCTACGACATCGGCCCCGGCGATACGCTGTCGCGGCGCTTCCGGGGGCAGATCGACGGCATCGGCACCGCGCACCCCCGCCTGCGTGCACGCGACGGCAACGATGCGCCGCTCGTCGACGACGCGCTCGACCCCGCCGCCGCGGCGGACGGGGAGGCGGCGCAGGCGGTGCTCGGTGGCTGGATCCTCGAACGCCTCGGCGCGCCGCCGCTCGCGGTGGGCCATCGCGTCGTGCATGGCGGGCCGGATCTGGCCGCGCCCGCGCTGGTGGACGATGCGCTGCTGGCGAAGCTGGAGAAGCTGGTGCCGCTTGCGCCGCTGCATCAGCCCAACAATCTCGCGCCGATCCGTTCGATCCGCGCGCGGCGCCCCGACCTGCCGCAGGTCGCCTGTTTCGACACGGCCTTCCACCGCGGCCACCCGCCGGTGGCGGAACGCTTCGCGCTGCCGGAATCGCTGTATGCGGAGGGGGTTCGCCGGTACGGCTTCCACGGCCTGTCCTACGAGTTCATCGCCTCCCAGCTTCCCGTCGCCGCGCCGGAGATCGCGCGCGGCCGGGTGGTGGTGATGCATCTCGGCTCCGGCGTTTCGGCCTGCGCCATCCAGGACGGCCGCAGCGTCGAATCCACGATGGGGTTCACTGCGCTCGACGGGCTGCCGATGGGCACGCGGCCGGGCCAGCTCGATCCCGGCGTGGTGCTGTACCTCGCCGAGCAGGGCATGACGCCGGCGGCGATCTCCCACTTCTTGTATCACGAATGCGGGCTGAAGGGCCTCTCGGGCGTCAGCAACGACGTGCGCGACCTGCTCGCGAGCGACAGCCCCGGGGCGCGCCTCGCGCTCGACTACTTCGCCCACCGCACAGCGCAGGCGGTCACCGCGCTCGGCACTGCCATGGGCGGGCTCGACGGCATCGTCTTCACCGCTGGCGTGGGCGAGAACGCGGTGCCGGTCCGCGCGGCGATCTGCGCGCGGCTGGCATGGATCGACCTGGTGCTGGACAAGGCCGCGAACGAGACCGCCGGGCCGCGCATCAGCGCGCCGGAGAGCCGTATCGCCGCCTACGTGATTCCTACCAACGAGGAACGGATGATCGCGCAGCACACGCTTGGAGTCCTGCGCCGCATGCAGGAGGCCGCATGATCCCCCGGCTCGAAGCGCGGCTGGAGGGCAAGCGCGGGCTCGTCACCGGCATCGCCAACGACCAGTCGATCGCATGGGGGTGCGCGAGCGCCTTCCGCGGCCTCGGCGCGGAGCTTGCCGTCACCTACCTCAACGACAAGGCGAAGCCCCATGTCGCGCCGCTGGCCGAACGGCTGGAGGCGCCGATCTTCATGCCGCTCGACCTCCGGGTGGAGGGGCAGCTCGAAGCCGTGTTCGACCGTATCGCGCAGGAATGGGGGCGGCTCGACTTCGTGCTGCACTCCATCGCCTACGCCCCGCGCGATGACCTGATCGGCCGGGTGACGGACTGCTCCCGCGACGGGTTCCTGCAGGCGATGGATATCTCCTGCTGGTCCTTCATCCGTATGGCCAAACTGGCCGAGCCGATGATGAAGAACGGCGGCGCGCTGTTCTGCATGAGCTATCTCGGTGCCAGCAGCGTGGTGAAGAACTACAACATGATGGGCCCGGTGAAGGCCGCGCTGGAGAGCGCCACGCGCTACCTCGCCGCCGAGCTCGGGCCGGAAGGCATCCGCGTCCATGCCATCTCGCCCGGCCCGCTGAAGACGCGCGCCGCATCGGGCATCGCGCAATTCGACGAGCTTCTCGCCGACGCGGCCTCCAGGGCCCCCAGGCGCAGCCTTGTCTCCATCGAGGATGTCGGCCGCGCCACGGCCTATCTCGCCACCGATGCCGCGCGGCTGATCACCGGCCAGACCCTGTACATCGACGGCGGCTACCACATCGTCGCCTGATCCCGGGGCAGGGTGGAACGCGAGCGGACGACGCCCGCTACGGCATGCCGGCCGCCCGTGACCGGCTGATGATCTGGGACAGCCGCCCCGCCTCCCGCACCAGCAGCCGCGCGAACGACGCCTCGCGCTGGGTGCTGAAGCGGGACTGCGGGATGGTGAGGCACAAATCCGCCACGACGCGGCCGTTCGCGCCGAAGATCGGCGCCGCCATGCCCACCGCCCCGCGGGTGCGCTCGCCATGGGTGATGGCGTAGCCGCGGTCGCGGATCGCGGCGAGGCGCGCCAGCAGGATCGGTTCGCTCGGCGGCGATGCGCCATCCAGCGGCGACTGCTCCCCGCGGTCGAGCGCCCGGGTCACCTCGCGCCGGTCCTGCCAGGCGAGGAGGCACAGGCCGCTCGCCCCCCACAGGAGGGACCGGTCGCTGTGCATGGAGATCTGGTAGGGGACCGGAACCTGCGCGTCCTCCTTGTCGACCAGTATCCCGCGCACGGCCGCCGGCAGCAGCATGCCCAGCATGCAGGTCTCGCGCGTTTCGTGGGCCACCGCCTCCATGATCGGGCGGGCGAGGTGCAGGACGCCGGTCTTGCGGGCGACGAGGGCGCCGATGCGGCTGAATTCCACCGATGCGCGATAGCGGCGCCGCGGGGCCCGCGTGATCATGCCGGCCTGGAGGAGCTGGTCGAGCAGCCGGTGGACGGTGCTCTGCGGGAGATCGAGCGTTCCCGCCAGATCCTTAACCGAGATGGGCTCTCCCGCTTCCGCAACCGCACGCAGAACCGAGATCGCCCGCGCGACAACCCCGGCCTCGGTGGGCCCGCCGGGCTGCAAACTGATCGAACCGAGTGTCATCCGTCCGTGACCGCCGCTCCTTCAGCGGGGGACGGACGCTAGACGGATCGCAGGCCGGTATGCAATGCCAAGTGACGATTGTAGCCGATCAGTGACTGAGCAGGCACGCCGCCCCGTGGGGTTTCAGCAGCGTGCGGGTCACGCCGCCGAACACCCATTCATGGACGCGGGAGTGGCCGAATCCGCCGGCGACGATCAGCGACGCCCCGACCTCGGTGGCGATGCTGAGGATTTCCTCGGCCGCGCCGGCGGGGGCGAGGGCGCTGAACCGCGCCGCTGCCTTCACCTCGTGCCGGGCGAGCTGGGCGACGACGTCGCCAAGAACGGTCTTCAGCCGCTCCGGCCCCTCCTCGGCATCGTCCACGCCCAGCACCACGACGTGCTCCGCCCGCCGCAGCAGCGGCAGGCTGTCCGCGAGCGCGCGGCGGGTGGCCTGTGCGTCCTTCCAGGCGAGGATCACGGGCCCGCGCGGCAGCGTCGTCATGTCCGAACCGGGCAGCAGCAGGGGGCGGCCGGAATCCATCAGCACGTCGCCGGGATCGGCGGGCAGCAGGACATCCGGCTCGGGGTCCTGCTGCAGGCGCGGCAGCACGATCAGGTCGGCGGCGCGGCTTTCCGTGGAGAGCGCAGCGGCCGCACCCGTCTCGACCGCGCGCCATTCCAGGCGCGGCGCGGCGGTGGCGAGGCTGCGGAAGCGCTGCTCCGCGTCGCGCTGGGCATCGAGGATCTGCGTGCGCTCGTCCTCGATCACTTCGGCGACGACCATCGCGCTCATGCCGTCCGCCACCGGCGGCACGGCGGGAAAGCCGGCGCTCAGGCCGATGAGGAGCGCGCCATGCTCGGCGGCGAGTTCGGCCGCGATGCCGATTGCGGCATCGTGTGCCTTGGTGCGGGCGACATGAACGAGGATGCTGCGGTAGCGCATGCTAGAACCCTAGCACCGCTATCCGGGAAAACCATTGCGGCGGCGCAAGTCACCGTGCGGCGAGCAGCATGTCCTTGAGCGCCGCGTTGAAGGCAGCGGCCTGTTCGTAGGCGACCCAGTGTCCGCCACCGGCCACCAGCCGGAAGTCCACATCGGGATGGCTCTCCGCCAGGACGGCGCGCCGTTCCTCCATGTGGCCCACGGCGATGTTGTCGCGCGCCCCCCAGATGCCGCCGAGTCGCGCGGTCACGCGGGGCAGCACCTGCCGCAGCGTGCCGGTGCGGCTGATCAGCGGGCTGCGCACGCGGCCGGCCTCCGCGTTGATCTGCTGGATGAACAGCGCGAGCGGGTCGATACGCGCGGGATCGGCGAACATCAGCGCCTCCAGCGTATGCCGGTGCACCTCCCGCCGCGCCGCGGCGTCGTCCAGCGCGCGCCACGACCGCAGCGGCGCCATGTCCGCCCGTGTGACGCCCAGCCCGGCCGAGCCCACGATGACGAACCAGCGGCATTGCGCACCCAGCCCGGAAGCGACATGCCCGCCGAGCACGCCGCCGAAGGAGAATCCGACGAGATCGACCGGCGCGTCGCCCACCAGCGCGCGGATGCCGGCGATGACCGGCGCGGCCAGCCCCTCCGCCGTGTGCGGCTCGGGCGGGGTGTCGGACTCGCCCAGGCCGGGGAGGTCCGCGGCGATCACGCGCCGCTCCGCCGCGAAGGGCAGGGCGTTGCGTGCCCAGTGCATCCACGACCCGTAGCCGCCGTGCAGCAGCACCAACGGCGCACCGCTGCCCCAGCTTCGCCACGCCATGCTGCCGCCGCCGGGCAGGTCGGTGCGATGCCGCGTCGCCCGGGCGTCGAGCGCGGCGAGGATCGCTTCCGGCGTCGGGCCGAGCGCGGCCATGTCCGCGGGGATCGGCGCGAGCGGCGATGTCACGGGTTCAGCCGAGCCGGCGGACGATCAGCACCGTGCCGTCCACGCCGTCCACGCGCACCACGTCACCCGCCTGGGCCTCGCCCGAGACGCGTGCCGACCAGTCGGAATCGCCGATGCGCACGCGCCCGCCGGCCGCGCCGCGTTCGGTCAGCGTGCCGGTGCGGCCGACGAGGCCGGCATCGGGCGTGTTGACCCGCACCGCCGGCCGCCGCCGCTTCTTGATCGCCAGCGCCGCGGCGATGCCGGCGGCGAGCAGCACGAGGAAGACGATGACCTTGCTGCCGAAGGCCGGCGCGAAGGCGATGTCGAACAGCCCGGTACCGATGGCCGCCAGCCCGATCCACAGCAGGAATGCACCGGGCAGGACCATCTCGGCCAGCAGGAGTGCGAGGCCGACGAGGATCCAGATCAGCCCGGCGTCCATGGGCCCCCCGTGCCGGGCAGGGGCGCGGCCGGCGGTGTCTGGCGCGGTGTGGGGCCGCCGCGCGGGGGCGTGCCGCGTGTGGGCCCGTCGCCGGGCGGGCCGCGCAGCAGTTCCAGCGCCGAGATGATGCCGCCGGCGAGCCCGGTGCTTTCCATCGGCACCAGAACGAGCTTCTGGTTCGGGCTCTCCGCCAGCTTGCCGAAGGCCTGCACGTACTTGTCGGAGATGAAGTAGCGCAGCGCATCCTGCCCGGCGCCGGAGGCCGCTTCCGCGACCAGCCGCGTGGCCTTCGCTTCCGCCTCCGCCAGACGCTCGCGGGCCTCGGCGTCGCGGATGGCGGCCTCGAGCCGGCCTTCCGCTTCCAGTACCTGCGCGGACTTCGCACCCTCGGCGCGCTTCACCTCCGCTTCCCGGTCGCCCTCGGCGCGGGCGACGGTGGCCCGGCGTTCGCGCTCGGCGGTCATCTGCAGGTTCATCGCGCGGATCAGGTTCTCGGGCGGCTCGATCTTGCGGATCTCGACGCGGCTGACCTTCACGCCCCACGGATCGGTGGCGCCGTCGAGGATCGACAGGAGCTGCGAGTTGATCCGCTCGCGGCCCGAGAGCGTGCCGTCCAGGTCCATCTCGCCGATCACCGCGCGGATGTTGGTCATCGCGAGCGCGGCCAGCGCCGAGGTCAGGTCCTGCACCGCATAGGCCGCCTTCGCTGCGTCCATCACGCGGTAGTAGACGATGCCGTCCACGCTGACCGTGGCGTTGTCGCGCGTGATCACCGCCTGTTCGGGGATGTCGAGCACGACTTCCTGCACGTTGATGCGCCGCCCGACGCTGTCGATGTAGGGGATGATGAAGTTCAGCCCCGGGCTGAGCAGGTGGGTGAACGCGCCGAAGCGCTCCACCGTCCAGACCTCGCCCTGCGGCACTTGGCGGATGCCCTTGGCGGCGGTGACGATGCCGAGGATGATCAGCGCGACCAGGACGATCGTGCCGAGCGACGGGAGGTCCATGCGTGGGCATTCCGGGGCCGGTGGACCACCACCATAGCGCAAAACGGTTGAGGAGAAGGAAGTGGTCGAAGGCGCGAAGACGCCGCTGCCGGTGGACATGTCCGGCCAGCGCGTGGTGATCACGGCGGGCGCGGGCGGCATCGGCCGGGTGATGGCGGACAGCTTCGCCGCGCGCGGGGCGCGGGTGTTCGTCTGCGACGTGGACGAGATCTCGCTCGCGGCGTGCCCGTATCCGAACATGCGCGCCGACATGGCCCGCGTCCCCGAGATCGACGCCTTCATGGACGCCGCGCTGGATGCGCTCGACGGGCTCGACGTGCTGATCAACAACGCCGGCATCGCCGGGCCGACCGGCCCCGTCGAGGACGTGACCGAGGAGGCGCTGCGGGCGACCATGGCGATCGACCTCGAATCCATGTTCCACGCCACGCGCCGCGCCATCCTCGCGCTGCGCAAGGCGGGCGGCGGGTCGATCGTGAACCTCTCCTCCTCGGCGGGCCGCTTCGGCTTCCGCTACCGCACGCCCTATGCGGCGGCGAAGTGGGGCGTGGTGGGGCTGACCAAGTCGCTGTCCATCGAACTGGGGCCGGACAACATCCGGGTGAACTGCATCCAGCCCGGGCTGGTGGAGGGCGCGCGCATCCGCGCCGTGCTGGCCGCGAAGGCGAAGGCGGCCGGCGTAGGCGACAACGAGATGACCCAGCAGGCGCTGGCCAACGCCTCGCTCGGCTGCTTCATTACCCAGCAGGACATCGCCAACATGGCGCTGTACCTGTGCTCACCCTTTGGCGCGACGATCAGCGGGCAGGCGATCGCGATCGACGGGGACCTGCAGCGACTGACGTGAGGCGGGTGCCCGCACCTCTCAGTCAAGGGGCGGGTGCTTCGTATGCCAGGCGGTCGCGCGTTCGTACGCGGCGGCGACGCGCATCAGCGTCGCCTCGTCGAATGCGCGGCCGGCGAACTGTACCGACAGGGGCAGCCCGGTCCGCGTGAGGCCGCACATCGCCACGACCGCCGGGTGGCCCGTCACGTTGAACGGCAACCTTGCCTGCCGGGCGTAGGTGCGTGCTTCCTCGGCCGGGTCGTCGATCCTGCAGGGCGGGTCCATCGCGCTCGCGAGCAGCAGGACGTCCACGTCCCGGAAGACGTCATCGACGGCGGACATCAGCTCCAGACGCCGCCGCTGCGCCTGCACGTAGTCGCCGCCTGACAGGAACGCCCCCGCCATCGCGCGGCCGCGCATGATCCGGCCGTAATCCTCGGGCTGCTCGCGCAGCCAGGGGGCGTGAACCGCCCAGGCTTCGGCCAGCAGAATGGTCCGGTTCACGCCCACGAATTCGCCGAGAGGCGGCAGCCGGCAATCCGTGACCGTCGCGCCTTCGTCCCGCAGGACATCGGCTACGTGTTCGAGAGCCGCTGCCATTTCCGGGTCCGCGACCATGTCCTGCTCGTGGAAATGGCGGACGAACCCCACGCGCAGGCCCGCGATGCCCCGTTGCAGGTCCGCGGCGGCGCCGCGCGCCGGACCGGAGGTACTGCCCGGGTCCTGCGCGTCGTGGCCGGCGATCGCATCCAGCACCAGCGCGGCATCCTCCACGCTGCGCGCCAGCGGGCCGATATGGTCGAGCGTGTAGGCGAGGGGAAAGGCGCCACGGCGCGAGACCAGCCCGTAGGTCGGCTTGAGCCCGACCAGCCCGCAGGAACTGGCGGGATTGCGGACCGATCCGCCGGAATCCGTCCCCAGCGCCAGCGGCAGGAACCCGGCCGCGACCGCGGCCGCGCAGCCCGAGGAGGACCCGCCGGGATGGTGATCGCGGTTCCAGGGGTTGCGGGCGAGCGGGAAGGGTAGGTCCCACGAATGTCCGCCCCAGCCGAACTCATGACAGGCGAGCTTGCCGAACAGGATCGCCCCGGCCTGACGCAGCCTGCCCACGACCGCGGCATCGCTGCGGGCGACATGGCCGAGCATGACCTTCGAATGGCACGTCGTCGGCACGCCGGCGACGTCGATCATGTCCTTGAGGCCGACCGGCACGCCGTGCAGCGGCCCAAGGCTGCGCCCCGCCACGATGGCCCGTTCCGCCTCCCGCGCCTGCGCGAGGATGTCCGCCGCATCGAGACGGATGAAGCTGTTGAGGCCCGGGTCGTGCCGTTCGATCCGCTGAAGGAGGGCCTGCACGACCTCCACCGGCGAAAGCCGGTGGGTCGCGTAGGCTTCGGACAGGCTGCGCACGCCAAGCCAGTGCAGTTCCGTCATGGCATGCGCATCGACATCGGCGGCCACGGCTCGGCGGCCGGCTCCGACGGGGCGGTGAAGCCCGCCGCGGAGGTGTGCGCCAGCCTGGCAGCCGCGATCACGTCGTCCGGAAACAGCCGCGCCGCTTTCTCAAGCCCGGCGGCGCGCGCCAGTTCCATCACCGTCTTGTCGTCCATGGCGGCTTCTCAGGTCTTCCTCACACCCCAGAACGGAAGCGAGGACGAAGGCGTGCGCGGGATATCGTGCACGTTGTTCCGCCAACCATAGATCTGCGTGTACTGGCCGAGCAGCGCGGAAGGCAGCGTCTCCCACAACTGCGTGTGGATGGCTTCGAGCAGCGAGCGCTGCTTCGCCGGATCGTCCGCCCTGATATAGGCGGCACGCAGTTCCTCGGACTTCGCATCGCAGGGCCAGCCGACGTAATTGCCGCCGCCGCAGGTCTGGTCGGTGACGGGGTTGATCAGCGGCGAGAACAGCGACGATCCGGGCGTGGTGGTGACGAACAGGTTCCATCCGCCGGAGGTCGGGGCGTTCTTGTTGGTCCGCCGGGTCATCAGCGTGCCCCAGTCGGACTCCGCCACGTCCAGATTGATCCCCAGCTCGCGGAGATTGTACGCGGCGACATCGATCAGCGCGCCGATGTAGTCGAGATCGTGGGAGCTGAGCAGCACCACCTTCTCGCCGTTGTAGCCGCTCTCGGCCAGAAGCTGCTTGGCGCGGGCGAGGTCAGGCTTGCGATAGGCGTCCGATCCCGTCTCGATTCCGTTCTGCGTGCCGCAGATGAAGTAGGAGTAGCAGGTGCGCCACCATTCCGCCTTGTCCACCGCGGCGGTCATGTAGTCCGCCTGATTCACGGTGAGCGCGACGGCCTGCCGGGCCTTGAGGTTGTTGAACGGCGGGTAGAGCGCGTTGAAGCGGATGTAGCCCTGGCTGTTGATGGGCGAGATCGAACCCACCGTGACGCCCGGCGCCCGTGCAAGCACGCCGGCCTGATTGTACGAAAGCTGGTCGATGAAATCGATCTCGCCGAGCCGCAGCGCGTTGGACTTGGTGCTCGCATCCGGGATGATCCGGAACTCCACCCGGTCCAGATTCACCTTCTTGCCACCCGCCAGTCCGTTCGGCGGTTCGTCTCGGGGCACGTAGTCGGGGTTCCGCTCGTACACCACGCGCGAACCGACGACCCAGTCGTTCCTGACGAAGCGGAACGGGCCGGAGCCGATCGTCTCCCGGATCGGGGTGTAGGTGTCGGTCAGCGCCTCCTTCTCGCGCATGATGACCGGCACCGCGCTGCTGGAGTTCGCCAGCGTGAAGCGCATATGGGGGAAGGGTTCCTTCAGCCGGATGCGGAAGATCCGCTGATCCACCGGCTCCATTTCCACGATCGTGGTGGAAAGCACCCGTCCCATCGCATCATGTGGCATCCAGCGCTTCACGGACGCGATCACGTCGCGCGTGGTCACGGGGGATCCGTCGTGGAACTTCAGCCCGGGGCGCAACGCGAATTGCCATGTCAGCTTGTCGGCGGAGACCTCGTCCTGACCGATCATCTGCGGTTGCGGCGTCAGCGTCTCATCGAGTGCATACAGCACATCGTAGATGAGCAGACCGTGCGTCAGCGTGGTCGTCGCGGCGGTGACATGCGGATCGAGGATCGCAAGATCGGCATTCGGTGAGACGCGCAGCACGGAAGGTTCCGCTGCCCATGCGCTGCGTCCCGCGCCTGCCATCGAGGCAAGAAAGGGTAGAGCCAAGGCTGTTTTGCCGATGTTGCGGCGACGTAATCCAAGGCTCATGGCGGTCCCTCTCATTGTTCTGGTTATAAGCGGGGGCGGACGCTATCGGCAGAGTCTGCATGCAGCAAGAGCACCACGCATTGCCAACATTGCGCATGAATCCGCATACGGCCTTCAATGCATCAATGTAGCGATCGGATGTCCATCTGAATGAAGACGTTGGTCGAGCAATCGCTGATGTAAGAAGGCGGCACTCATCAGCGAAGACACTGCGCATTACCGCCCGCGCAGCGACGCCTGCACCATCGCATCGAGCGCGGAGAGGAATCGGGATCGCGCGGCCCGGTCCAGTGGTGGCGGGCCACCGGTCGCGACTCCGCTCTCGCGCATCGCGCGCCCGATCTCACGGCTCGCCAGCGCGCCGCCGATATTGTCGCCGTCCCATACCCGCCCGTTCGGCGCGATCGCCTTTGCCTGCTTCGCGAGGCAGCGTGCGGCGAGTGGAATGTCGGCGGTGACGCACACATCGCCGGCCGCGATGTTCTCCGCGATCCAGTCATCGGCCGCGTCCGCGCCGTCGCCGACCACGACGATGCGCGCGTTGGGCAGCGGCGGCGGGCGCACACCGCGCGCGCCGTTGCCGACGACAACGACCGGCAGCCCCAGCCGCCCCGCGACACGATAGACCTCATCGCGCACCGGGCAGGCGTCGCCGTCGATATGGATCGTGGGTGTGCTCACGCTGCCGCGGCATCCTCGCGGATCATGTCGGCCGCCTTCTCGCCGATCATGATGCAGGCGGCGTTGGTGTTGGCGGACACCAGCGTCGGCATGATCGAGCCATCCGCCACGCGCAGCCCGCTCACGCCCTTCACCCGAAGCCGCGGATCGACCACGGCGCCTTCGTCGCTGCCCATGCGGCAGGTGCCCACAGGATGGAAGATCGTCGTCGCCGTCTCCCGTACCCAGCCGAGGATCTCCTCATCGGTCTCCAGATGCGATTCCGGCGCGATCTGCCGGGTGACGAAGCGCGCCACCGAAGGATGCGCGGCGAGCTTCCGCGCCAGCCGGGCGCCCGCGATGGTCGCGGTGATGTCGGCCTGTGCTGTCAGGTAGTTGGGCTGGATCGCCGGATGCTCGGCGATGTCGGTCGAACGCGGCTTCAGCCAGCCGCGGCTTTCCGGGCGAAGCTGGCACGTGGATGCCGTGAAGCCGGAGAAGCGGTCGAGCTGGCCCGGCTGCTGCGTGCTGAAGCCGAGCACGTGGAACTGCGTGTCCGGCCGGTTCGCGCCCGGCACGGCGCGCGCGAAGATGCCGACCAGCCCCGCGCTCATCGTCATCGGCCCGTCGCGCTTCACCGCCCATTGCAGCGCGGTCGCCATGCGGCCGAGGAAGGAATGATAGGTGTCGTTCAGCGTGCGCACGTTGGTGGCGAAGGCGTTGCGCACCTGCAGATGGTCCTGCAGGTTCTCGCCCATCTCCGGCGATGCGGCGACGACATCGAGGCCGAGGCCGCGGATCACCTCCGGCCGACCGACCCCCGACAGTTCCAGCAGATGCGGCGAGCCGATGGCGCCGGCGGCGACGATGATCTCGCGCCGCGCCAGCGCCATGGCCGGGCCGCCCCGGCCGCGCCAGCGCACGCCCGTCGCGCGCGTGCCCTCGAACAGGATGCGCTCGGCATGGGCCTGCGTCTCGATATGCAGGTTGTCCCGCCGCCGCGCGGGCCGGAGATAGGCGACCGCGGTGGAGGAGCGGAAGCCGTTGCGCGAGGTGGTCTGGAACCAGCCCGCGCCTTCCTGCGTCGGGCCGTTGAAATCGTCGTTGCGCGGGATGCCGTTCGCCTCGGCGGCGTCGATCCAGGCGGAGACGAGTTCCGGCCGGTAGCGGATGTCGGACACGCCCAGCGGACCCGATCCGCCATGCAGTTCGCTCTCGCCGCGCTCGTTGCCCTCGGACCGGCGGAAGATCGGCAGCAGGTCGTCGAACGCCCAGCCGGGGCATCCGGCCTCCGCCCAGCCGTCGAAATCCTCGCGCTGGCCGCGCGCGTAGACGAGGCCGTTCAGCGAGGAGGTGCCGCCCAGCACCTTGCCGCGAGGCCAGCGCATCGTGCGGCCGTTCAGCTCGGGGTTCGGCTCCGTGACGAAGCACCAGTCCACGCGCGGATTGTGCATCGTCTTGAAGTAGCCGGCGGGGATGTGGATCCACGGGTACCGGTCGCGCCCGCCCGCTTCCAGCAGCAGCACGCGGGTGCGCGGGTCCTCGCTGAGTCGCGCGGCGACGACCGCGCCGGCCGAACCCGAACCGACGACGATGTAGTCCCAGCTACCGAGATCCTGCACGTCTCAGGCGTCCCCCTTGATGCCGAGCTTCTGCACCAGCGCGACGTAGCGGTCGCGCTCGCGCAGCATGAAGGCGCCGAACTCCTCCGACGATCCGCCGGCCGCTTCCGCGCCCAGCACGCCGAGCCGGTCCTTCACCTCGGTATCCGCGAGGATCGCGTTCGCCGCCGCGTTCAGCCGCGCGATGGCGGCTGCCGGGGTGCCCGTGGGGGCGAGGATGCCGCCCCAGGATGTCGCGCCGTAGCCGGGAAAGCCTCCCTCCGCCACGGTCGGCAGATCCGGCAGCAGGCGCGAGCGCTGCGCACCCGCCTGCGCGATCAGCCGCAGCGTGCCGGCCTGCACATGCGGCGCGACCGCGGCATAGGCATCGAACATCATCTGCGTGCGGTTGGAGATGAGGTCCGCATGCGCGGCGGTCGAGCCGCGATAGGAGACGTGTTCGATCTCGACCCCCGCCATGTTCAGGAGCTGCGCGGCGAAGATATGCGGGTTCGAGCCGTTGCCGGAGGAGGCGAAGCTCGCCTGCGCCCGGTTCGCCTTCAGCCAGGCGATCAGTTCCGGCAGCGTCGTTGCCGGCAGCGTGGCGGGTATGACCAGCACGAGCTGCGTGTGCGCTGTCAGCACCACCGGCGCGAAATCGGCGATCGGGTCATAGGTGATGTTCGGGAACAGCGCCTTGTTGACCACGTGGCTGCTCGCCACGAGAGCCAGCGTGTGGCCGTCGGCCGGGGCGCGCGCGACGAACTCGGTGCCGATCATGCCGGATGCGCCCGGCTTGTTCTCCACCACGCCCGGCTGGCCGAGCTGCGCGCGCAGCCGGTCCGCGATCAGCCGGGCGCTGATGTCCGACGCGCCGCCCGCCGTGTAGGGCACGACGATGCGGATCGGGCGTTGTGGGAATTCCTGCGCGGCGGCGGGCAGCGCGAGCAGTGCGGGGGCAGCGAGCAGAGAGCGGCGTCTCATGGCGTTTCCTGTCAGGCCCCGCTTGCCCGGGGCTCGCGCCAGCCTAGCATGCGCCACCCAGTGCGCCGGAAGCCCATGCCCCACCCGTTGCAGATCGTCGCCGCCCGGCACGTCATGGTGCGCGTTCCCTTCCGTGAGCTGATCGAGTGGGGGTCCGGCGTTCGCACGGGTGCGACGCGGCTGCTGGTGCGGATCGAGACCGCCGACGGCGCGGTGGGATGGGGCGAGACGATCTGCCTGCTCGATGCGATCGAGCCGGTGCTGAGGAACGTCGTGCTGCCGCTCGCCCTTCAGCACCGCGTCGACGAGGCGGAGGCGCTGCACCGCCACGTTCTCGGCGCCGGCTACTACCATCACAAGCGCGCCGCCGTGATGGCGACTGCCGCCGTCGAGATGGCGATGTGGGATGCCTTCGGCCGCATCTGCGGCCAGCCGCTGCATCGGCTCTGGGGCGGGCGCTGGCGGGAGCGCGTGACCATGGCGGGCTACGTCCTCGCCGCCGATCCCGAACGCGCCGTGCGCCACGCGGAAGCGTTCGCCGCGCGGGGGTATCGTGAGTTCAAGGTCAAGATCGGCATGGACCCGGCGAGCGACATCGCGCTGGTCGCGGCCGTTCGCCGCGCGGTCGGCGATGCGCCGCTGCGGGCCGACGTGAACGGCGCCTGGACCCCCGGCACCGCCCGCCGCCAGCTCGCCAGGCTCGCGCCCTACGACCTGCAATATGTCGAGCAGCCGCTGGAACTCGATGACCTGATCGGCCATGCGGAACTGCGCGCCTGCCAGCCGGTGCCGATCGCGCTCGACGAAAGCGCCTACACGCTCGCCGATGTCGGCAACATCGTGCGCATGCGCGCCGCGGACGTGGTGCTGCTCGATCCGCATGAGGCGGGCGGGCTGTGGCCGGTAATCAAGCAGGCGGCGATCTGCGAGGCGGCAGGCATCCCGGTCACGCTGCACTCGGGCGGGGAACTCGCACTGTCGCAGGCCGCCTATCTGCACCTCGCCGCCGCGATCCCGAACATGACCATCGCGGTGGACACCGAGCACGACCTTCTGGATGGCGACATCGCGTGGCAGGCGCCTGCGATCGAGGACGGCACGATGGCGGTGCCCGGGGGGCCGGGTCTCGGCGTCGAACCGGACCCGGAGCTGATCGAACGCTACCGCGTGGACGCCATCGCCGGCGCCTATCTCGACCCGTCCCGCCCGCACTGGTTCCCGGTCAAACCGGCGTACTGAACCTCCGCGCCGTGCCGCCGGCGTTCAGCGCGCGATGCGCAGCGCGTTGAGCGTCACGGCGAGCGAGCTTCCCACCATGGCGAGCGCCGCCACCGCCGGCGTCAGCAGCCCCATCGCGGCGGCGGGCAGGGCGATGCCGTTGAAGGCGAAGGCGAGCGCGAGGTTCTGCCGCATCGCCGCCCCGGTGCGCCGCGCGAGGCCGATGGCCACCGGCACCAGCCCGGCATCCGGCCGCAGCAGCGCGACGGGGGCCGCCGCCAGCGCGGCATCGGTGCCTTCGGCCATGGCGATACCAAGATCGGCGGCGGCGAGTGCGGGCGCGTCGTTGATGCCGTCACCGACGAAGGCGACCGGGCCGGGCAGGGTGCCGATGGCCGCGACCTTGGCGTCCGGGCTGAGCCCGCCGCGTGCCTCGTCCATCCCGAGCGACGCGCCGATGCGGGCGGCCACCGGCTGCGTGTCGCCGGACAGCATCACCGTCCGCACGCCTTCCTCCTTGAGCGTCGCGACGGCCTCCGCCGCGCCGGGCCGGGCGGAATCGGCCAGCAGCAGCAGTCCGGCGACCCGGTCGCCCTTGGCGAGATAGACCGGCGTCGCGCCTTCGGCCTCGCCCGCGGCGGCGCGGTCGGCGAGGTCCTGCGGGATCGGGCCGGGCATCAGCGCGGCGTTGCCCAGGGCGGCGGCCACCGCGCCCACGGTGCCCGTCACGCCCTTGCCGGGCACGGCGGTGACGCCGCGTGCGGGGCGGGGGGCCTGCTTCGCCTCGCTCGCCGCGCGCATGATCCCGGCCGACAGCGGATGCCGTCCGCCCACGGACAGCGATGCCGCCAGCCGCAACGTGTCGTCGTCGCCGGCACTGTCGACCAGCGCGGGGCGGCCCTGGGTCAGCGTGCCGGTCTTGTCGAACGCGACGGTCGCGATGCGCCGCAGCCGCTCCAGGCTCGCCGGGTCGCGCACCAGCACGCCCCGCCGCGCCAACGCGCCGAGCCCGGCCGCGAGCGCGATGGGGGTGGCGATGCCGAGCGCGCACGGGCAGGCGACAACCAGCACGGTGATGGCGCGCAGCAGCGCCTCGCTCGCCGGCAGACCGAGTGCGATGCCGCCCATGAAGGTCGCCAGCGCGAAGACCAGCACGGCGGGCACGAACCAGCCGGACACGCGGTCGGCCAGCGCCTGCGCCGGCGCGCGGCCGGATTGCGCGGCGCGCACCTGTGCCGCGATGCGCGCGACCAGGGAGGCCGAGGCGGCGGCGGTGACGCGCACGACCAGCGTGCCCGGCCCGTTGACGCTGCCCGCGATCACCGCATCGCCCGGCGCCTTGCTGACCGGCGCGGCCTCTCCCGTGACCAGCGATTCGTCGATGCTGCTCTGCCCGTCCTCGACCTTGCCGTCGGCGGGCAGCGCCATGCCGGGGCCGACGCGCACGCGGTCCCCGGCGGCAAGCGCCGTGGCGGGAACGGTCTCGCTGCCGGCATCCGTGATGCGCTCCGCCGTCTCCGGCGCGAGGCGCAGCAGCGCGGCGGCGGCATCGGCGGCGCGGCGGCGGGCGGCGGCCTCGATCGCCTTGCCGCCACGCACCAGCACGATCACCAGCGCCGCGGCCTCGAACCACAGATGCCCCCCGGCGAAGAGGTTCCACAGCGACAGGCCGAACGCCGCCGTGGTGCCGAGCGAGACCAGCAGGTCCATCCCCGGCGCGCGGTTGATCAGGCTGCGCACCGCGCCCGCGTGGAAGCGCCAGCCCACGACCGCCCAGATCGGCGTGGCCAGCGCGAGCTGCAGCCAGCCGGGCAGCCAGCCATGGCCGCCCGCGAGGTGCACCACCATCTCGGCGACGAAGGGCAGGGCGAGTAGTGCCGCGACGGTCAGCACGATCAGGTCCTGCCGTTCCGCCGGGGCGGCGGTGCCGAGCAGGCGCGCGCCCGGCCCGGCGGCGGCGAGCAGCGTCGCGTCGCGCGCGGCCGGCAGCGCATCCACCCGCACCACGCCGCCATCGGGATCGGCGCGGGCGGAGACCACGTCCGGCAGGGCGGCGAGCCTCGCGGCGGCACCCGCATCGGTCACCGCGATATCCACCCCGCGCGTGGCGATGCCGTAGCCGGCGTTGCGCAACGCGGCGGCGATCTCCGCCAGTGCGGGGGCATGTTCGGCCGCGATCGCGGCATTGCCGGAGGCGAGGTCCACCTGCACCCTGGAGACCTCCGGCAGTGCGGACAGGGCGCGCTCCACCGTGCCGGCGCAGCCGGTGCAGTGCATGCCGGAAACGGGAATGTCGATCGTCTCGGTGCTCATGCGGCGAACATGGCGCGGCGCCCGATCCGATCCTAGGGGGGAGGATGCGATGCGCGCGTTGCGATTGACCCCGTCGCCACCCCAAGCGCATGGTCGGCCGCAATGATCCTGCTGATCGACAACTACGACTCCTTCACCTGGAATCTCGTGCATTTTCTGGGGGATCTGGGCGCGCGCTGCGATGTGCGGCGTAACGATGCGCTGACCGCCGAACAGGCGCTCGCCCTGTCGCCGGAGGCGATCGTGCTCTCTCCCGGGCCATGCACGCCGAACGAGGCTGGCATCTGCCTCGATCTGATCGCCGCTGCCGGCGGGCGGGTGCCGATCCTCGGCGTCTGCCTCGGCCATCAGGCGGTCGGGCAGGCCTATGGCGGCGTGGTCGCCCGCGCCCCGCTGCCGATGCACGGCAAGCTCAGCACGATCAGCCACGCGGACACCGACATCTTCGCCGGTCTGCCGCAGGGCTTCAGCGCCACGCGCTACCACTCGCTGATCGTCGAGAAGGACACGCTGCCGGAGGTGCTGCAGCCCACCGCCTGGACCGGGGACGGGCTGATCATGGGCCTGCGCCACCGCAGCCTGCCGGTGTTCGGCGTGCAGTTCCATCCGGAGAGCATCGCCTCCGAGCACGGGCACGCGATGCTGCGCAACTTTCTCGACATCGCCGCCGGAAAGAACCGGCTGGCCGCATGAGTCTGCGTCCGATCCTGGCACGGCTGGCCGCGGGCGAGCGGCTGGCCGAGACCGAGGCCGAAACCGCGTTCGGCGCCATCATGGAAGGCGAGGCGACGCCCGCGCAGATCGCCGGCCTGCTGATGGCGATGCGCGTGCGCGGCGAGACGGTCGCGGAGATCACCGGCGCGGTACGGGCGATGCGCGCGCGCATGGCGGCCGTAGAGGCGCCGGTCGGCGCGATCGACGTGTGCGGCACAGGCGGCGACGGGGCGCATACGCTGAACGTCTCCACCGCCGTCACCTTCGTCGTCGCCGGCGTCGGCGTGCCCGTGGCCAAGCACGGCAACCGCGCCGCCTCCTCCCGCGCCGGCGGGGCGGATGTGCTGGCCGCGCTCGGCGTCAACGTGGACACGCCGCTCGACCGGCTGCCGGCGATCCTGAAGGCCGCGAACTGCGTCTTCCTGTTCGCCCCGCGCCATCACGCGGCGATGCGCCATGTCGCGGGCCCGCGGCAGGAGCTGGGCACGCGCACGATCTTCAACCTGCTCGGCCCGATGGCGAACCCGGCGCGCGTGACGCGCCAGCTCACCGGGGTCTTCGCCCCGGTCTGGGCGCGGCCGATGGCCGAGACACTGGGGCGGCTGGGTTCGGAACGCGCCTGGATCGTGCATGGCGGCGGGCTCGATGAGCTGACGCTGGCCGGCGAGAGCCAGGTGGTGGAGCTGCATGGCGGCGCGATCCACGAGTTCACCGTCACGCCGGAGGAGGCGGGGCTGACCCGCGCGCCGGTCGAGGCGATCCGCGGCGGCGACGCGGCGGAGAACGCGGCCGCGTTGCAGGCGCTGCTGGGGGGTGCAATCTCGCCCTATCGCGACACGGTGCTGCTGAATGCCGCCGCCGCGCTGATCGTGGCCGGCCGGGCGCAGGACCTGAAGGACGGCGCCGCGCAGGCGGCGAAGTCGATCGACAGCGGCGCGGCGGCCAAGGCGCTCGCCGTGCTGACCCGGGAGGCCGCATGACCGCCCCGCCCGACGTGCTCGCGCGCATCTGCGCCGACACCCGTGCCGAGACTTCACGCCGCAGCAAGGCGATGGACATCGAGGCGCTGCGCGACGCCATCGCCGAGATCGGCGACCAGCCGCGCGGCTTCGCCGCGGCGCTCGGCCAGAAGGTCGCCGAAGGCGGCTACGGGCTGATCGCCGAGATCAAGAAGGCGAGCCCTTCGGGCGGGCTGATCCGCCCCGAGTTCGACCCGGCCGCCCTGGCGAATGCCTATGCCTCCGCCGGTGCTGCCTGCCTGTCGGTGCTGACCGATGCGCCCTACTTCCAGGGCAGCGCGGACGATCTGAAGGCCGCGCGCCGGGCGGTGAAGCTGCCGGTGCTGCGCAAGGACTTCATCCTCGAGCCGTGGCAGGTCTACGAGAGCCGCGCCATCGGGGCGGACTGCATCCTGCTGATCCTCGCCGCGCTGACGGATGCGGAGGCGCTGGAGCTGGAGGCGCTGGCGCGCTCGCTCGACATGGACGTGCTGGCCGAGGTGCATGACGAGGCGGAGCTGAACCGCGCGCTCGGGCTGCAGACGCCGCTGATCGGCATCAACAACCGCAACCTGCGCACGCTGCGCACGGAGCTGTCGACGACGGTGGAACTGGCGCCCAACGTGCCGCTCGACCGCACGCTGGTCTCCGAGAGCGGCATCGGCCGGCATGCGGACGTGCAGTGCCTCGCGAAGGCCGGCGCGCACTGCTTCCTCGTCGGCGAGAGCCTGCTTCGCCAGCCGGATGTGGCGAAGGCGACGCGGGCGTTGTTGGGTCGCGCATGAGCGCGCGGGGTATTCTTGCATGAACACGCTGTTCGCGCGGCTGGTCGCCGCCAACCGCGCGGACTGGGCGCGCTATGTCGAGCACGACTTCGTCCGCGGCCTCGGCGACGGCACGCTGCCGCAGGCCGCTTTCCGCCGCTATCTGGTGCAGGACTGGCTGTTCCTGATCCATTTCAGCCGCGCCTATGCGCTGGCCGTGTACAAGGCGGAGAGCCTGTCCGCGATGCGCGACCTGACGCGCGGGCTGAGCTTCCTGCTGGAAACCGAGATGGCGCTGCATGTGGGCTTCTGCGCCGGCTGGGGCATCACGGAAGCGGAGATGGAAGCCGCACCCGAGGCCGAGGAGACCATGGCCTATACGCGCTACGTGCTGGAGCGCGGCATGGCGGGCGACATCCTCGACCTCGAGGTCGCGCTCGCGCCCTGCATCCTCGGCTACGGCGAGATCGGCCGCGCGCTTGCCGCGCGTGCGACGGACGCCAATCCCTATGCCGGCTGGATCGCCATGTACGCGGGCGATGAGTTCCAGCAGCTCTGCGAGGCCCGCTCCGCGCGGCTCGATGCGCTGGCGGCGGCGCGCGGCGGCGAGGCGCGGTTCGCGGAACTGGCGAAGACCTTCGGGCAGGCGACGCGGCTGGAGGCGGCGTTCTGGTCGATGGGGCTGCGCGGATGAGGATCGCGGTCGCCATGTCGGGCGGCGTGGACAGCTCGGTCGTTGCCGGGCTGATGGCCGAGACCGGAAACGAGGTCGTCGGCATCACGCTGCAGCTCTACGACCATGGCGCGGCGACGGGCCGCAAGGGCGCGTGCTGCGCCGGGCAGGACATCCACGACGCGCGCCGCGTGGCGGATACGCTGGGCATCGCGCACTACGTGATCGACATGGAGGCGCGGTTCCGCGCCGCCGTGATCGAGGATTTCGCCGACGCCTATGCGCGCGGCGAGACGCCGCTGCCGTGTGCGCGCTGCAACGCGACGGTGAAGTTCGCCGACCTGCTGTCCATCGCGCGCGATCTCGGCGCGGATGCGCTGGCGACCGGGCATTACGTGCGCCGGATCGAGGGCGTGGCGGGGCCGGAACTGCATGTCGCCGCCGATGCGCAGCGCGACCAGTCTTACTTCCTCTACGCGCTGACTGCGGAGCAGCTTGCGTTCTGCCGCTTCCCGCTCGGCGACCGGGCGAACAAGGATGCGGTGCGTGTGGAGGCCGAGCGGCTAAGCATTCCCGTCGCCGCCAAGCCGGACAGTCAGGATCTCTGTTTCGTGCCGCAGGGCAACTACGCGGACCTCGTCGCCAAGCTGCGGCCGGAGGCGATGGCGGCGGGCGAGATCGTTGACGAGGCGGGCCGTGTCCTCGGTACCCATGCCGGCATCGCGCGCTTCACGGTCGGGCAGGGGCGGGGGCTGGGCGCCGCAAGCGTCGTGGATGGCGCGCGCATGCAGGTCGTGCGGCTGGACGCCGCGCGCCGCCGCGTCGTGGTCGGCCCGCGCGGGACGGCGGGCCGTGCGCGCATCGGGTTGCGGGACGTGAACTGGCTGGGCGAGGCCGTGAGCTCGGTGAAGCTGCGCGCGCGCGAGGTGCCGCAGCCGGCGCGGGCGGAGAAGCTGCCCGAAGGCGGCGCGGTGGTGCATCTGGCGCAGCCGTCCCTCGCTGCGCCGGGGCAGGCCTGTGTGTTCTATGCTGGCAGCCGCGTGCTGGGCGGCGGCACGATCGAGGCGGAAGCGGCCGCGGTTGCAGCCGCCTGATGCGAGCGGCGTGATGCCTCTCATCCTGCCGCGCTTCCTTGATCCGGGAGCGGGGATGATCTCTCGCACTCTCACAAGCGGACGCTTTGCGGAACGGCAAGCACGGTCGCGCAAGATCCCCTCTCCCGCCCGGCGGGAGGGTGAGGGTAGAGGCGAAACGTCTGCGCCGCGCTGTCGGAAGCACCCCCACCTCGACCCTCTCCCGCAGGCGGGAGAGGGAGAAGTGGCCGCTTCGCATAAGTTCCCGCAAGCGGGGGAGAACCGGGGTAATGGACCGCCCGTCTGAGCCATCCGAAAGCCGCTGGCGGCGCTACTACGACGCCGCCGGAGAGGATCCGCGCCCCACCTTGCAGGCCGCCCTGACCGCCTGGGGCGACGCGCCGCCGGGTCAGGCGATCGACCTCGGCTGCGGCAGCGGGCGGGACGCGGTGCCGCTGTTGCTGGCCGGCTGGCGCGTGCTCGGCATCGATGGCGAGACCGAGGCGCTGACACGGCTCGACGCCCGGCTGGACGCCGCGGCGCGTGCGCGGCTGACGCCGCTGCATGCACGCTTCGAGACACTGGAGAAGCTGCCGCCCGCCGACCTGATCAACGCCAGCATGTCGCTCCCCTTCTGCGCGCCGGAGGCGTTCCCTGCGCTCTGGGCCAATATCCGCGCCGCGCTGCGCCCCGGCGGCCTGTTCGCCGGCCATCTGCTGGGACCCAACGACAGTTGGGCCGCGCGCGGCGTGGCCGTCCACGACCGAACCACGGTGGAGACGATGCTGGCGTGGCTGGAGGTACTGCGCTGCACGGAATCCGAGCGCGACGGCACCACGGCCACCGGCACGGCCAAGCACTGGCACATCTTCGAGATCGCCGCCCGCGCGCCGGCCGTGCGCTGAGGGGTTACTTCGCCGGACGCAGGCTCATCGCCATGGTGCGCTCGTCGCTGCGGCCCTCGTAGACCAGCCCCGTCCGCGTGGCCCACAGGTTCACCTGGTGGTGCAGCGGGATGATGGCGAGGTCGCCGATCGCGAGCCGCGTCGCCGCACGATACGCCTCCTCCCGCTGCGCGGGATCGAGCGTGGCGAGCGCCTGGTCGAGCAGCGAGTCGAGCTTCGGGTTGCTGTAGCCGGACCGGTTGGAGGCGCCGCGCCCGCGCGAGGCGTCCTGCGTGGCCACCAGCGCGGTGAGCGGGCTGTCCGCCTCGCCCGTGCCGGTGCCCCACCCGAGCAGGCCGAGGCTGAACTCGTCCTTCGCGGAGCGCGAGAAATAGGCGCTCGACGGCAGCGTCTCCACGCGCGTCTGCACGCCGATCCGCGTCCACATCTGCGCCACCGCCTGCACCACCCGCGCGTCGTTGACGTAGCGGTCGCTCGGGCCGTGCAGCGTGACCGTGAAGCCCTGCGGATAGCCGGCCTCTGCCAGTAGCCGGCGCGCCGCCGCGGGATCGTAGGGGTCGGGCGCGAGCGCGGGGTCGTTGCCCATCGCGCCCTGCGGCAGGAACTGGCCGGAGGGCGAGGCGTAGCCATCCATCACCTGCCGCACGATGGCGTCACGGTTGATCGCGAGCGACAG
>JBBCJT010000011.1:0-47967 GCA_037190665.1 Rhodovastum atsumiense
CATGCTGGAGGAGCTGGGCATCCGCCGCATCCGGCTGCTGACCAACAATCCCGACAAGGTCGCGGGCCTGTCCGCCACCGGCATCCAGGTCGTCACGCGGGAGAGCCACGCCTTCGCCCCCAACGGCGTCAACAACCGCTACCTGGCCACCAAGGCGGAACGCTTCGGGCACCTGCTCGGCTGACCGGCCACCGCCGCCACCCACCACCCTGACGGCACGAGCCCTCTGCTCGTGCCGAGGCCGCGAACGCGGCCCGCCGCTTATGCGGCGAGCCAAGCGCGCGGATGCGCGCGCCCGGCGCATGAGGGTCCAATAAAGACTCCTGGCACGCCGCATGCGTATGGGCCCGCGCATTGGAGGCCGCCCGCATGGATATCCTCGCCCATCTCAGTCCCAACGACCCGCTGGTCCTGCGCCAGCGCCCCGCTGATGGCGGGCCACCGCTGCGTGAGGACGAGTATGTTCCGATGCCGGGCACGCTCGGCTTCGGAGACGTGCTGGACATCATCAACCCGCTGCAGCATCTGCCCGGGGTGGGCACGATCTACCGGGCAGCTACCGGCGATGCGATCCAGCCGGCGGTGCGCGTCGCGGGCGCGGCCGCGCTTGGCGGGCCCATCGGCATGATCCTCGCCGCCATCGGCAGCCTCGCGGACGAGATCCTCAGCCGCGGCCCGGCCGCCGGCGCGGCAGCCTATGCAGCGATCGAGCGGCGGGACCGCATCCTGATCGGATGATGCCGCAACGCCTCCTCGTGCTGGATGCGAGCGGCCCCGTCGCCACCGCCACGTTGTTCGATGGCGAGGCGACGCTGGCCGCGCGCAGCGAAACCGGCGGGCGCGGCCCGGCCGCCGTGGTGCCGGTGCTGGTGCGCGACGTGCTCGCGGACCATGGCATGCCCGACGCGGTCGCCGTGGTGGCGGGGCCGGGCGGGTTCACCGGCCTGCGCGCCACGCTCGCCCTGGCCGCCGGCCTCGCCGACGGACGCGGCATTCCCGCCATCGCGGTCAGCGTGCCGGAGGCGCTGGCGCTGGGCCAGCCCGACGACCGGCCGATCTGGTGCGCGCAGGCGGCGCGGGCCGACCTGATCTATCTCACGCGCGACGGCGACAGCACCGCCCTGCCGCTCGACGCGCTGCCGGCACCGCCGGGACCCGTCGCCGTCACCGGCGATGCGGCCCCCCGCGTGGTCGCGGCGCTCGCCGCGCGCGGCTGCGACGTGCGGCTGACCGACGCGCGCCACCCAACGGCCTCGGCGGTCGCCGCCGTCGCCCGCGCGCGCGCCGCCGGAAACGTGCCGCCCCGCCCGCTCGCGCCGATCTATGCGGAACCGCCACGGGTCCGCCCCGCCGTTGTCCGCGCCGCCCCGCATTGAACCCGCCGGGCCGGCGCATGCCGCCGTGCTCGCGGCGATCCATGCGGAGAGCTTCCCGCCCGCCGAACGCTGGGATGAGGCCGCCATCGGCGAGCAGCTCGGCCTGCCCGGCACGCGGGCGCTGCTCGCGCCCACCGGCGGCTTCGTGATGTGGCAGCAGGCGGCGGATGAGGCGGAGGTCCTGACGCTCGCCGTGCTGCCCGCGCTGCGCCGCGCCGGGATGGGCCGCGCCCTGATGGACGCGGCGATGCGGGCGATGACGGCCGCCGGCGCGGTGGTGCTGTTCCTGGAAGTGGCCCGGAACAACCAGCCGGCGCGGCGGCTCTACGCGACGCTGGGCTTCGTGCAGGTCGGCGAACGCCGCCGCTATTACGCTGATGGCGGGGACGCGCTGGTGCTGCGGCGCGACCTGCCCATGGCGACGCCACACCGATCCGGGGCATAGCTGGGCCGTGCCACGCGCCGCCCGTTCCAACGCCGCCGCCCGCCCCACCGCCACCGCGGCGCGCCGGCGCACGGCCGCGAAGGCCACGCCGCCGAAGCCGTCGAAGCGCCGGCGGCTCTCCGTCACGCTGCTGCGCTGGGGGATCATCCTGTGCATCTGGCTCGCGCTGGTCGCGGGCGGCGTGCTGCTGTGGTTCGCGCGCGACCTGCCGCGGCCGGATTCCGCGCTCGATGCGATCCGGCGCCCCTCGCTGGTGCTGACGGATGCGGGGGGGCGCGCCTTCGCGAGCTTCGGCGATCTGGTCGGCGAACCACTGCGGCTGCGCGACATGCCCGCCTTCCTGCCGAGAGCGGCGATCGCGATCGAGGATCGTCGCTTCCGCGATCACCCCGGCCTCGATCCCATCGGCATCCTGCGCGCGATCTGGGTAAACGTCAGCGCCGGGCGGCTGCGGCAGGGCGGATCGACGATCACCCAGCAGGTCGCGAAGACGCTGTTCCTGACCAACGAGCGCACCTTCCGCCGCAAGGTGCAGGAACTGATGCTGACCATCTGGCTGGAGCGGCATTTCAGCAAGGACGAGATCCTCGAGATCTGGCTGAACCGCGTCTATCTCGGCGCCGGCACGTGGGGCGTGGATGCGGCCGCGCGCACCTATTTCGGCATCTCCGCACGGCGGGTGAATCTGTGGCAGGCGGCGGTGCTCGCCGGGTTGCCGAAGGCCCCCTCGCGGCTCAACCCCCGCGCCGATCCGGACGCCGCGGCATCGCGCGCACGCGAGGTGCTGGACGCGATGGCGGAGACCGGCGCGATCACCGAGGCGCAGGCGCGGCAGGCGAGTGCCGCCATCGCCTTCCCGCCCGCGCCGCCGCGCGAGACCGGCTGGTTCGCCGACTGGGCGGCCGAGCAGGCCGCGGCGCTGGTGCCCAGCAATGCCGATGCCGTGCTGACCACCACGCTCGACCTGCGGCTGCAGCGGGTGGTGGAGGCGAGCCTCGGTGCGCTGCTGGACGGGCGGGGGGCACAGGCGGATGTCGGTCAGGGCGCGGTGGTGGTGCTGGACGCCGGCACCGGCGCGGTCCGCGCGATGGCGGGCGGGCGTGACTGGCGCGCCGGCGCCTTCAACCGCGCGGTCACCGCACGGCGCCAGCCCGGCTCCGCCTTCAAGCCCTTCGTCTGGCTCGCCGCACTGGAGAACGGCCGCACGCCGGACGACACGGTGCTGGACGCGCCGGTGAATGTCGGCGGCTGGCGGCCCGCCAATTTCGACGGCCGCTACCGCGGCAGCGTGACACTGGAGGAGGCGCTGGCGCAGAGCATCAACACGGCCGCCGTACGGCTGGAGATGGACAATGGCGGGCCGCGCGGCGTGACCGCGGTCGCACGCCGGATGGGCCTGACCGGGCGGATGCCCAACGATGCCACGCTGGCGCTGGGCACGGGGGAGGCGAGCCTGCTGGAACTGGCCAGCGCCTATGCCGCCTTCTTCAATGGCGGCCGTCGACCGACGCCGATCGCCATCACCGACGGCAGGGCCGCCGGGCGTGGCTTGCAGGTGCTGAACGCCCCGCCGGAGCAGGCGCTGCGGCCGAACCACGCGGAGATGATGGCGCGCATGCTGGCCGCCGCCGTGCGCGGCGGCACCGGCCGCGCCGCCGCCCTGCCCGGCCGCGCGGTCGCCGGCAAGACCGGCACGACGCAGGACAACCGCGACGCATGGTTCGTCGGCTGGGTCGGCGCCGGATCGCGCGGCGGCCACGTGATCGCCATCTGGCTCGGCAATGACGACAACACGCCGATGAAGAACGTCACCGGCGGCACCCTGCCGGCGCGGCTGTTCCGCGAGATCGCGGGCGAGGTGCGCTGAGGCGCGGAGGTTCAGTGCTTTCGGGCGTTATCCACCGTCGTCGGTCGCGGTGCGCATGATCGGCTCACCGGGACACCTAGGACGCGCCCAGTCGCGGATCGAACCGATCGCGGATCGCGTCCCCGAGCATGTTCACGGAGATCACGAGCGCGGTGATCGCAAGACCCGGCAGGGTCGCGAACCACCACGCCGCGGTCAGGTAGCTCCGCCCCTGGCTCAGCAGGAATCCCCAATCCGGGCGGTCGTCGATCACGCCCAGCCCGATGAAACTGAGGCTGGCACCGATCAGGATCGAGCTGCCGACCCCCAGCGTCGCCATCACCAGCATGGGTGACACCGTGTGCGGCAGGATGTGGCGGACCACGATCCAGATCTCCGCGCATCCGTTGGCCCGCGCCGCTTCGACATAGCTGCGCCCGCGAACGGTGAGGACCTGCGCGCGCATCACGCGCGCATACCGCGGCACCGTCACCAGCCCGACGGCCAGTATCGTGTTCGTCAGGCTGGCCCCCAGCGACGCGGCAAGGATGATCGCGAGCAGGATGTCCGGAACCGACATCCATATGTCCAGCAGGCGCATCAGCACGGAGTCGATCCACCGCCCGGCATAGCCGGAGACAAGGCCGATCAGCGCGCCGATCAGCCCGCCGACGAACACCGCGCACGCGCCCATCAGCAGCGACGAACGGGCGCCGTAGATCATCAGTGTGAGGACATCCCGGCCGAAATGATCGGTGCCGAACCAGTGAACCGCGTCTGGGGGCGAGAGAATGGCATCTCCCATGTCCGTCGGATCGAAGGGGGCGAGCAACCCCGGCGCGATGGCGCAGATCAGCATCGCCGCCACGACCGCGATCGGGGCCAGCCACTTCAGGCCGATCCAGCGCGGAAGCGTCAGGCGCGGCCGCCGCCAGGCAAGCCGCCAGCGTGCCTGCCCCGTCGCCGCCGGCGCTCGAACGGCGAGGTCATCGAAAAGGGCAATGCGTTCCGCCATCGCGCTAGCTCGCGGTCCGGACCCGCGGGTCGATCACCGCGTAGGAGAGATCGACCAGCAGGTTGATCAGGACAAAGGAGATCGAGGCGAGCAGCACCGCCCCCTGGATCACGGGGATGTCCTTCACCCCCACCGCGTCCACGAGCAGACGGCCGATGCCCTGCCGCGCGAACAGCGTCTCCACCACGACCGTGCCGGAAAGCAGTTCGCCCATCAGGATGCCGAGCAGCGTCACCACCGGGATCAGCGCGTTGCGCAGCACGTGCAGGAACAGGATGCGCCGGGCGCGCAATCCCTTGGATCGCGCCGTGGTCACGAAGTGCTCGTCAAGCACGTCGAGCACGCTGTTGCGCACCATCCGCATCAGCCTGCCGGACGCGACCAGCCCCAAACATGCGACCGGCAGGATGAGTTGCGCCAGGCTTCCGCTGCCGATGGCGGGCAGCCATTGCAGGTTGACCGAGAACAGCAGGATCAGCAGGATGCCCAGCCAGAAGGACGGCATCGACGTGAAGAACAGCATGACCGTCTGCACGGCCTGATCGATCCAGTTGCCGCGATTGACCGCCGCCAGCACGCCCAGCAGAACTCCGGCGATCACGGCCACGAGGCTGGCGAACAGCGTCAGCGCGATGGTCGAGGGGAACTGCGCCCACAACCGCACGGTCACGGGTTCCTGCGTGGCGAAGGAAATCCCGAGATCGCCCCGCAGGAGCCCGGCCATGTAGTCCGCGTACTGTTCCCAGAACGGCCGATCCGTTCCCAGTAACGCGCGGATCCTCGCGATGGACTCTTCCGTCGCATTCTCGCCGGCAATCAGCGTGGCCGGGTCGCCCGGCAGCCAGTACAGGACAGCGAAGATCAGCGTGGTCGTTCCGAGCACGACCAATGCCGCCGCCAGCAATCGATGCACGACATATGGCATCGATCAGCCCTTCAGCCACGCCCCGTGAAACTCCGGGAAGCCGTGCGTGTCGATCGTCAGCCCTTCGACATCCTGGGTGGTGGCGATGGTGTAGAGCAGCACGTAGACCGGGATCGCGAAGACCCTGTCGACCAGCTTGCGCTGGACTTTCACGTAGAGATCGGACCTCTTCTCCTCATCCCCTTCGCGCTGCCCGTCCCGCAGCCACTGGCTGATCTCCGGGTCATCGGTCTTGGCGACCGACGCGGACGTGCGATTGTCGGGAAGATGCAGGCGGCTGAGCACGTCCGGGTCCGGGGCGAACTGGCTCGCGCCGGACAGATCGTAATCGCCGTCCGTCAGCTTCTGGCGGTAGGTCGCGTTGGGCTGGCTGTCGATGGTGAGATCGAAGCCCGAGCGTGCGAGCTGGCGTCGTGCGAACTGGATGACATCCAGCCGCTTCTCGCGATTGCCCTGGGTATCCGCGAAGCTAACGGTCAGCCGCTTGCCGTCCTTCTCCCGCACGCCGCGCGCGCCGGGCTTCCATCCCCTGGCGTCGAGGAGCTGCGCCGCGCGTGCCGGATCCGGCTTCCAGGACCGCGCCAGCTCCTGCTCCGCCGATCCGAAGATGGACGGGGAAAGCGGCGCCCAGGCGCGCGGCGTCGTGCCGAGGTAGATCACGCGCACCAGCGCATCGAGATCGAGGGAGAGGCGGAAAGCCTGCCGCACATCCTCGTCGTTCCACGGCGCCTTGGTGTGGTTCAGATACAGCGTGTAGTTGTTGTTCAGAAGCTCCTTCTCCAGCAGCCTGAAGGCCGGATTGGACTTGAAGGAGACGACGTTCTGCGGGGGGATCCCGTCCGCCGCATGGACCTGCCGGCTCTGCACCGCCGCGACGCGGGTCGCTTCCTCCGGCACGTTCTTGAACGTCAGGCGCTCCAGATGCGCCGGCCCCTGGTGTGCGGCGCCCGGCGGCGCCCAGCGGTAGCCGGGATAGCGCTCCAGCTTGATCTCGACGCCCTGCACCAGGGAGACGAAGCGGAACGGGCCGCTGCCCACCGGATTCTGCGCAATCGCCGCCCCATGCCTTGCCAGTGCCGCCGGCGAGATGATGCCGAGCGTGGTCTTGGACAGATTGCGCAGCAGCGGCGCGAACGGTTCGCTCAGGTTGATGCGCACCGTATCCGGTGCCAGAACCTCCGTGCCGGCATACGGGCCGATATCGGGCAGCGCGGTCAGCGGCCGCGCCGCCCGGTCGCCGATCCGGTCAAGGTTCGCTTTCACGGCGGCGGCGTCGAACCGCGTTCCGTCGTGGAACGTCACGTCCGTCCGCAGCCTGAAGGTGTAGGACTTCCGATCCGGCGAGATCTCCCACGACAGCGCGAGCCACGGCCCCACGGACTGGTCGGGCAACAGGACCACGAGGCTGTCGTAGATCGACCGGAACACACGGTTATGCGGCGCGAAGCCGGAATCGTGCGGGTCAAGGATGAAGCTGGCGACAGCGGCGCCATCCAGCCCGAAGACCAGTTCGCCGCCCGCGCGCGGCGTGCCGGCTGTTGCAGGCCCCTGCGCGCGGGCGGGAAGGACGAACGGCGCGCCCAGAAGCGCGGTGAGATGACGTCGATGGATCATCGGAGGCAACTTTCAGCTACGCGGTGACGAGGGCTCGATCTGTCAGGTGCGCGTGCTACAGGTCCGCATAGAGCTTCTCGTCGGCGATCAGCACCCGCTCCATCAGGCGGGGGAAGTCGCCATAGTTGCGGACTGCGTAGTGAACCGCAGCCCGGTTGTCCCAGAACGCCAGCGAGCCCGGCCGCCAGCTGAACCGCACCTGATATTCGGGCCGCCGGTACTGATCGAGCACGATGGTCAGCAGTTCGGCGCTTTCGGCCGGATCGAGGCCGATCAGGTAGGGTTTCTGCGTGAAGTTGACCCAGAGGATCTTCTGGCCGGTTTCGCGATGGGTCCGCACGACCGGGTGCGAGACGATCGGATAGTCGTGGCCGCCCTTCAGGAGCTTGCCGCGAAAATCGTGCGTGACGTGCAGACCCTCGAGCCGCTGCCGGATGTCCTCGGGCAGGTCCTCGTATGCCAGCGCCGCATCGACCCAGATCGTGTCGCCGCCGACATCGGGGAGATTGACGGCGCGCAGCACCGCCCCCCAGGCCGGCACCAGCCGCCAGCTCGTGTCCGTATGGTAGCCGTCGCGGATATGGTCCCCGTCCCGGATCAGCAGGCCTTTGCCGCTGCGCGCCGCGTCCGGCGTGATGTGGTGGACGGAGGGAAGGGCTTCGCCCTCGGGCCGCTTCGTGGTCGGGTGCGGATAGAGCGGCCCGAACTGGCGGGCGAAAGCCTCCTGCTGCGCACGGTCCAGATGCTGGTCGCGGAAGAAGACGACCTTGTGCGCGAGCACGGCGGCGCGGATCCGGTCGCGGATCTCGGCGGGCAGGGGTTCGCGGAGATCCACGCCGGCGATCTCCGCGCCGATCGTGGGTTGCAGCCGGCGGATGGAAAGGCCGGCATCGGCGGATGGCAGTTCCAGTACGGCACTCATGACCTTATCCCTCGGAAGGTGTGAAGCACGCGATCGGGGCGATCTCGGCCCCACCAGCGGGTGCGGCGCTCGCCGCCCCCGCCGACGGTTCCCGCGATCAGGCCGCGGCTGAGCGCGCCGTGCCCGCCTCCCGCGCGGCGACCAGTTCGCGCACGCGGGGGATGAGCTCGCGGCCGTACTGGATCGCGTCCACGAGCGGGTCGAAGCCGCGGATGAGGAATGTCGTGATCCCGAGGTCGTAGTAGTCGAGCAGCGCATCCGCCACCTGATCGGGCGTTCCGACCAGCCCGGTGGAGTTGCCCTGCGCCCCGGTCAGCGCGGCGATGCCGGTCCACAGCCGCTTGTCGAGCCGTGTCCCCTTCTCGGCGGCGGCGAGCAGCCGGCGGGACCCCTCGTTGGGCGGCGCGCCGGCGGCCTGGCCCCGCGCGTTGTGCGGCGAACGCTGGCTGCCGCCGGTCTCGCGCAGCGCCCTGGCGCGGGCGAGGATGTCATCGGCCTTGGCCCATGCCTTCTCCTCGGTATCCGCCAGCACCGGCCGCAGCGACAGGCTGAAGCGGGGTTTGCGCCCATGCGGCGCGGCGGCCGCGCGGACGCGCGAGACCAGTTCGCGCACCTGATCGTGCGTCTCGCCCCACAGGGCATAGATGTCGGCATGCTTGCCTGCGACGGGGATCGCGGCATCGGAGGCGCCGCCGAAATAGACCGGGATCCCCTCGGGCCGGTAGGGCTTCACGTCACCGAAGCCCCGATCCACCTTGTAGTACTTGCCCACATAGTCGAACGGCGCCTGCGCGGTCCATTCCTGACTGACGATGTCGAGGTATTCCGAGGTGCGGGCGTAGCGCTCGTCCTTGGTGAGATGGTCGCCATCCTGGGCCAGCTCGACGTCGTTGCCGCCGGTGATGATGTGGACGGCGGCCCGCCCCCGGGAGAAATGATCGAGCGTGGCGAGCTGCCGGGCGGCGAGCGTCGGCGCGGTGAAGCCGGGCCGGTGGGCGATCATCAGCCCGAGCCGCTCCGTGACATGGGCGATGTGCTGCCCGATCAGGATGCTCTCCGCGGAATTGGAGTGGAACGCGATCAGGACGCGGTCGAAGCCGACGTACTCCTGCGCCTTCGCGGCCGCGCCGATGTGATCGACGTCCACGGCGGGGCCTGTGCGCCGCATCGTCTCCGAGGAATTGAAGTGGCCGACATAGCCGATGAATTCGACGCTCACGGTTGTGTCTCCTGGATGGGGCGGGGCTGGCCGCGCCACGGTCTCACTGTTGTATATCGCTAATTATCATATTCACCTTCTGTTTTGCGTGTATATAGTGATTCCACATGATCAACGCACAAATTGCCCCGATGCGCCCGGACCCCGGCGCGGTGCCCGCCGAACCGAACGGCATGCCGCCGCCGCGCTCCCTCGCCGCATCCGGCGAACGGTCCGGCATCGACTGGGCAAGGCTCGTGCGCGATCTCGATGAGGAGGGCGCGCGCTGCGACCGCAGCGGCAGCTTTCCATCCGGCAATATCGCCCTGCTGAGGGATGCGGGCCTGCTTGCGCTGACCGTGCCGCAATCGCTGGGCGGGCAGGGCGAGGGGCTCGTCCGCTCGGTCGAAGCGATCGGGCTGGTGGCGCAGGGTTGCCCCTCGACCGCGCTGATCCTCGCCATGCAGTGCGCGAAGCAGGCGGCCCTCGCGCGGGGTGCGAACTACCCCCCTGCCCTGCGCGAGCGCGTCGGGCGCGATGCGGTGCGCGACGGCGCGCTCATCAACGCGATCCGCGTCGAACCGGAGCTCGGCAGCCCCACGCGCGGCGGGCTGCCAGCCACCATCGCGCGCCGCGTTCCCGATGGCTGGCGGATCACGGGCCGCAAGATCTACTGCACCGGCGCGCCCGGACTCGCGTGGTTCGAGACGTTCTGCCGGACCGACGAGCCCGTGCCGCGGATCGGCCCGTTCCTTGTTCCCGCCGGCGCCCCCGGCCTTCGCATCGAGGAGACGTGGGACCACCTCGGCCTGCGGGCCTCCGGCAGCCACGATGTGGTGCTGGAGGATGTGTTCGTGCCGGCTGCGCATGCCGGCACCCTCGTCGTGCCGGGCGAAGGTCCGCCACCGCGCGAGGACGCCCAGGCCGCCTGGAACGCGGCCATGCTCGGTGCGCTGTATGGCGGGGTCGCGATCGCGGCGCGCGACTGGATCGTCCGCTTCGCGCATGACCGGAAGCCGGCGAATCTGGGCGCTACCCTCGCCACGCTGCCTCGCGTGCAGGAGGTGATCGGGGAGATCGAGGCCCTCATCGCCGCCGGCAGGCGCATCGTCGGGGCCATCGCCGTCGCGACGGACGCCGGCTATCCGCCGCCCGCGGCCGAGGCCGGCGCGCTCAAGGTCGTCCTCACCCGCAACGCGGTGGAGGCCGTGCGGCTTGCCGTGTCGCTCGCCGGCAACCACGCCCTGAGCCGCGGCAACCCGCTCGAACGCCGGTGGCGCGATGTCCAGTGCGGGCTTGTCCACGCCCCCCAGGCCGACGCCGGGCTGATCACGGCAGGGCGTGCAGCCCTCGCCCGCGTGCGGATCCCATCATCCAACGAGGCCGATCCCCGATGACGCAGATATCCTGGCTGCAGACCGATCCCGACGCGCCCACCGCCGACGTGCAGGCCGTGCTGGACCGGACGCGCGAGAAGCTCGGCTACGTCCGCAACGGACAGCGCGCCCTGCTGGCGCGGCCGAACCTCGTGCTGGCGCAGGACGCCCTCAGCCAGGCGGCCAACCAGAACCCGGATAGCGGGTTGAGTCGGAAGGAACGGGAGCTGATCGCGCTTGTCGTCAGCGCCGAGAACCGCTGC
Organism: Rhodovastum atsumiense; assembly: GCA_037190665.1. Lineage (GTDB taxonomy): Bacteria > Pseudomonadota > Alphaproteobacteria > Acetobacterales > Acetobacteraceae > JBBCJT01. The sequence continues at coordinate 10,981 of JBBCJT010000011.1, forward strand.
ATCCCGTGCGTGTTCGGCCATGCGGCGGCCCTGCGCGAGATCACCGGCGATGCGGTCTGGGTGGCCAGGGTCGAGGCCAACTTCCGCCACGCCGGCCTGTCCGTTCGGGAACGCGCCATCGCGGACTATGCGCTCAAGATCACGCGGACTCCCGGGGAGGTGGAACCGGGCGACCTGCTGCCGCTGCGCACCGCGGGGCTGAGCGACCGCGATATCCTCGATGCCGCCGCCATCGCGGCCTATTTCAACTTCAGCAACCGCATCAACAGCGCCATCGGCGTGGAGCCGAACTCCGAGGCGTATGCCGCCTTCCGTTGAGGCGGGTCAGATATTAACTTTATATTGACGTGTTTTTCTTCTTTTCACGTTTTATAATGATGCTAATGTGACCACCGTCACCACATCGGCCGCGCACGGCTTCGAAAGCGCGCCCTACCCCACGGAGATGACAGATGGCCGTATCAGAGGCTGGCTCGCCGGGCAGAACGCAACGGGTGAACCGTCGCTGGCTGCTGGCCGGAACCGGAGCGTTGGCGGGCCTGTCGGCAACCGGCAAACTGCCGGCCCCGCCGACGGTCGCGCAGGTCGGCAGCTTCGACAAGGTGAAGCTGGCCTGGAATCAGGGCGCGCTCTGCCTCGTCTCCAGCGCGCTGGGACATGACGACGGCATCTTCCGCAAGCACGGCCTGGATGTGGAGCTGATCAACTTCGCCGGCTCCACGGACCTGCTGCTGGAAGCGATCGCCACCGGCAAGGCCGATGCCGGCACCGGGATGATCCTGCGGTGGCTCAAGCCGCTGGAACAGGGCTTCGACGTGAAGCTGACCGCCGGCATCCACGGCGGCTGCTCCTACCTCGTCACCGCGCGCAGCCGGAACATCAACACGATCGCCGACCTCAAGGGCAAGACGATCGGCCTTGCCGATATCAGCGGCACCAACCGCAATCTCTATTCGATCATGGCGCAGAACGCCGGGCTGGATCCGGAGAAGGACGTGACCTGGCGCGCCTATCCGGAAGACCTGCTGGCCGCGGTGCTGGACCGGGGCGAGATCGACGCCTACGTGGCCGGCGACCCTCTCGTGTTCTACCAGGTGAAGAACAGCAACGGCGAGCTGTTCCGCCTCGCCTCCAACGCGACCGGCCCGTGGGAGGACCGAACCTGCTGCGTGCTGGGCATCGGCAACCATCTGATCCGCGGCAGGCGGAGCGTCGCGAAGCGGCTGCATGAAGGATCGCTCGAAGCCGCGCGCGCCGTCTACACGGATCCCGCGCACGCGGTCGAGGTCGCGCTGCGCTACCAGCCCCGCCGTCGCGAGGCAGCCCGCGCCGATACGATCGCGATGCTCGAGAGTCTGCCGCACGTCGATCAGCCGGTCGGAGCCGCCTTCCGCGAGCAGGTGCTGACCTATGCGCGGGAGCTGAAGCGCGCCGGCGTTCTCGCGCCCCGGACCGATCCCGTTCGCTACACCGACCGGATCACCGTCGATCTGACATTGCCAGCCTGATCCCGCCACATGCCCCCCATGCCGCATCACCCACGTGCGGCATGGGGTCGCACCCCGAGGACTCCATGCGACGCCTCCTTCTCCTGTTCATCGTCAGCTCGGCCAGCCTGGCAACCGTGGCCGCTCCGGCGTTCGCGCATGCCCATCTGCAAAGCGCGACGCCGCCCGCCAACAGCACGCTGCGCGAGTCTCCGCCCGCGATCGAGGTCACGTTCACCGAGAGCCTTGAACCGCGTTTCTCCACGTTGACGCTGGAGGACGCCGCGGGGCGGCCGGTCGCGACCCCGCCGGCGCGCGTGGCCGAGGACAACCCGCGCAAGCTGGTCCTTGCCCTGCCGAGCCTGGGCGCCGGCCGCTATACAGTCATCTGGCGCGTCACCTCGATCGATACCCACCGCACCGAAGGCCGGTTCAGCTTCACCATCGCCGGCGGCTGACGTGCCGGATGTCCTGCTGCTGCTGGCGCGCACGGGGCATACCGCCTTCACCATCGCGCTGATCGGGCTGTGGTCGTTCCGGGCGCTGCTCGCGCCGGTCGCGATGCCGCGCTTCGCCACCATCGCTTCTGCCGGCGTGCCGGTCTCGGCGGGGTTGTGGCTCTCGGCGCAGGCCGCGTCGCTGACCGAAAGCAGCATCGCGGACGCGATCGCCGCGGTGCCCGATGTCGCCCTGCACACGCGCTTCGGCAACGCGCTGCTCGCGGGAACGCTGCTGATCGCGGTCGCCTGCCTGATCGCACGCCGCGCTGGACGCGGACGGGCAGGATTGGCGGCCGCACTGGCGACAACCGGCCTGCTCGCGCGGCTCGCATCCGGCCATGCGGCCGCGCTGCAGGATACGCCTCTGCTGGTGGTGCAGGCCGTTCATGTCGCCGCCGCCGCGCTCTGGCTCGGCATGCTGCCGCCGCTGTGGGCCGCGCTGGGGCAGCATCAGGGCGATGCCCGGCTTATCGTCGGCCGCTTCTCACGGATCGGGCTCGGGGCTGTGATCGCGCTGGCCGTCACGGGCTTCGCGCAGGCCCTGTCGCTGATCGGAGACGTCCCTGCCCTGCTCGGCACGAGATACGGGCAGGTCACGCTCGCGAAGGTCGCGCTGTTCATCGCGATACTGGGCGTCGCCGTCTGGAACCGGGTGGTGCTGACCCCGGCGCTTCCCGCAAGCATATGCCGGCTGCGCCGCAGCATCGTCGCGGAGACGTTCACCGGCCTGCTGATTGTCGCCGTGGCCGCGCTGATCGGCATGCTGCCGCCCGGCATCCACATTCAACCCGACTGGCCGCTACCCTTTCGCATCACGCTGCCGGAACCCGAAGGCGCTGGGGAGGCGGAGGGGTCAGGCATGGGGGCGGCCATCGGCCTCGCCCTCCTGGCGGTCACGGTCGTCGCGGCGGCCGTCCTCTGCTGGCGACGCCGCGTCCGGTGGGCAGGTCTTCTCGCAATCGCGGGCGCTGCCGCCGCCGCGTTTCTGCTTCTGCCGCCGATCCAGCTACAGCCCGCAACCCAAGCCAGCTTCCGCACCATGCCGGAAGGTTTCACCGTCGCCGGCATCCTGCGCGGTCAGGACATCGCCGCCGCCGGCTGCACGGGATGCGACGCGATACTGCAACGCCTGCTCGACCCGGGCCGTGGCCGCCTCACCGACGGCGAGCTGTACAAGACCATCCGCAATGGCTTCGAAGGCATCGTCCCTGCCCGGGGCGAGCCGCTTCCGGATGCCGAAGCGTGGGACCTCGCGGCGTATCTCCGGACCAGGGCTGCCGGCATCGAACTCGATCGCGACGGCGGCTGGTCGGGGCGTCTGGCCGCACCCGATATGCCGCTGCGTTGTGCCGGCGAGCTTCGGAACCTGTCCGGACTGCGCGGCCGCGTGCTGCGCGTGGCGGCCGGTTATGCGCCCCCCGTTGAAGGCGCACTGACGGTCAACCTGGATCCCGACCGTGCGACAGCGAGCGAATGCGCGGCCTTGTCCGACACCGCACGCCGCGCCTATTCGCTGATCGTCAATGCGAGCCCGGATGCGCTGACAGGCTACTGGTTCCTTGTCGACGGCAATGGCTGGCTGCGCGGCACCGGCCGGGGGTTCCCCGATATCCTCACCGAGGCCATCCGCGCCGTCGCCGTGACGCCGCTGTCGGAAGAGCGGGCCCACCACTGATGCCGGGTGTCGGATAGCACATATGTGTTCGCGCTAATTTTCTATTTCACGATCTTCGAGTGTTATCCCTTCTCACGCGACTGCCCGGCCCCGCGCCGGCAGCCCGCTGCAGAGGAGAAGGTTCCATGCGACGTCGTCACCTGATTGCGGGAGCCGCCGGCCTTGCCGCCGCGCCACTCGCCCGCCCCGCCCTCGCCCAGGGGAGCCCCGCGCATACCCTGCGTTTCATCCCGCAGGCCGATGTCACGAGCATCGATCCCCTCAGCACCACGTCCTACGCCGTGCGCAACCATGCGCATCTGGTGTTCGACACGCTCTACGGCATCGGGCTCGACGGTGTTCCGCAACCGCAGCTCGCAGAGGGTCACACCGTCAGCGACGACGGCCTGCGCTGGACCTTCACGCTGCGGGACGGGCCGGTATTCCACGACGGCGAGAAAATCCGCGCGGCCGATGCCGTCGCCTCGATCCGCCGCTGGCTTCCGCGCGACACGCACGGACAGACCCTCGCGGCCCGGCTCGAGGAGATCCGGGTGCTGGACGACCGGCGCTTCGAGGTGCGGCTGAAGCAGCGGTTCGGCGCGCTGCTCGATGCGCTCGGCAAGTCGTCCTCCTATCCGGTATTCATCCTGCCGGAGCGGTTCGCGAACACGCCGCCGACCACCCCGATCACGGAGATCGTGGGCTCCGGCCCGTACCGCTTCGTCGATTCCGAACGGCGTTCGGGCGCGCTGGTCGTCTACCGCCGCTTCGACCGCTACGTGCCGACGCCGGCCGGCGCGCCCTCGCTCGCGGCCGGGCCGAAGCTCGCGCATTTCGAGCGCGTGGAGTGGCACATCATCCCCGACCCCGCCACGGCTGCCGCGGCGCTTCAGGCCGGCGAGGTGGATTTCTACGAACGCATCGCACCGGACCTTCAGGGCGTGCTGGAGCGGCACCGCGATGTCGTGGTGGACCGGATCGAGACCAGCGGCACCGTCGCCATGCTGCGGCCGAACCATCTGCATCCGCCCTTCGACGATCCCGCCGTCCGACGCGCCGTGCTGCCGGCGCTCAGCCAGTCGGACTTCATGCAGTCCATCCTGGGGGAGGATCGCAGGCGCTGGACCGACGGCGTCGGGGCGTTCCCGAACGGCACGCCCCTGGCCTCCGAGGAGGGGCTGTCCGTCCTGACCAGCCCGCGCAGCATCGAGAAGGCCCGCGCCGCGCTCGCCGCCACCGGCAAGGCGGGCGTGAAGACGACCGTCCTGCTGCCGGGCGATCAGGTGAACAACTCGTCGCTGACGATCGTGGCGATCGACCTGTTCCGCAAGATCGGCCTCGACGCGCAGGACGCGACATCGGACTGGGGCACCATGCTGCAGCGTCGCAGCAACAAGAACCCGCCGGCGCAAGGCGGGTGGAACGCCGTCGTCGTGCTGTTCGGTGGCGAGGACCTGACGAACCCGGGCGGCCACCCCCTGCTGCGCGCCAACGGTCAGGATGCGTGGTTCGGCTGGCCCACATCGCCGCGACTGGAATCGCTGCGCGACGCGTGGTTCGAGGCGCCGGACCTGCCGGCGCGCCAGGGGATCGGCCGCCAGATCCAGGCCGCGTTCTTCGAGGACCTGCCCTACTGGCCGCTCGGCCAGTACTATGTCAGCAGCGGCTACCGGAAGGGCCTGAAGATCGGCCGCCGTGGCCTCAGCATTCCGCTGAACATCACGCGCGAGGCCTGATCGCCCGTGACCGCGGGCGCGGCGGTCAACCGGCCGCCGCGCCTGCCGGGACCGGGACCGGGACGCGGGTGCCGGTCACCTCGAGACGGTCGTGGATGACCTGCGGCTTGCGCAGCAGGTTGAGGATGGGACAGGCCCGTTCGACAGCCTGACGCACCTGCTCGATCAGCTCCGGCGCCGCGTCCGTGCTCAGGTTCACCGTGAAGGCGAGATCGTGCGGCTCGGGCGGAACCCCGTCATGGCCCGGCGTGCCGGTCCGCTGGTCGAGCTGCCCCGTCACCTCGACGCTCAGACCGTCCAGCGGAAGCCCGTGGATGGCCGACTGGATCAGCCATGTATGGGTCAGGCAGCTTCCCAGCGCACCCAGCGCGATCTCCGGCGATGAAGGTCCGAGGTCGTAGCCGACGAAGTCGGGCGGACTGTCCGAGAGGATCTGGAAGCCGCGCACGCTGATGCGCCGGATGCCGCTGCGGCCCTCCGCGGTGACGCGCGAGCCGATGCGCACCGGCGCGTAGTCGGGCGCCCGGGCGCGCGCCTTCAGCCTGCCGAAGGCAGCTTTCTTGTGGACGAGGTACTCGCGAAGGTCGGTCATCGCCCCCGGCCTACGCGGCGGTGACCAGGGCGGGGTAGTCGATATAGCCGCGCGCTCCGCCACCATAGAACGTCGTCCGGTCCGCCGCGGCGAGCGGTGCATCACGGCGCAGGCGTTCCGCCAGATCGGGATTGGCGATGAAGGGCGTGCCGAACCCGATCAGGTCCGCATCGCCATCCCGCAGGGCGGTCTCGGCGGCGTCGCGATCATAGCCACCGGCCACGATGACAGTGCCCTCGAAGGCCGCGCGCAATTCCGGCGCAAGCCGCGCGATGCTTCCCGCGCGAACGTCCGTGATCGGTTCGACGATGTGCAGATACGCGAGTCCAAGGGGTGAGAGCGCGCGGGCGACATACCCGAACGTCGCGCGCGGATCGCTGTCGGCGATGTCGTTGTTGCTGCTCTGCGGCGAGATGCGCACGCCCACCCGACCGGGCGCCCACGCGGCCGCGACGGCCTCGGCCACCTCCAGCAGCAGGCGCGCGCGGTTCGCGACCGTCCCGCCATAGGAATCCCGGCGCCTGTTGGTGCCGTCGCGCAGGAACTGGTCGAGCAGGTAGCCGTTGGCCGCGTGGATCTCCACGCCGTCGAAGCCCGCACGCCGCGCGCGCAGTGCCGCCGCGGCGAAATCCGCGACGAGGCAGGGCAGCTCCGTGATGTCGAGCTCGCGCGGCACCGGGAACGGCAACTGCCCGGCCGCGGTCCATGCCTTCCCCGCCGCCGCGATGGCCGAGGGCGCGACGGGGAGATTGCCGTCGGGCTGCAGCAGCGGATGGGAGATACGGCCGACATGCCAGAGCTGCAGGAAGATGCGCCCGCCGGCCGCGTGCACGGCATCGGTCACGCGCCGCCACGCCGCCTCCTGCGCATCGGTATGGATGCCCGGCGTGTTGGGATAGCCGACGCCCTGCGGCGATATCTGGCTGGCCTCGGAGACGATCAGCCCCGCGCCGGCGCGCTGCGCGTAGTACACCGCGGCAAGGTCGCTTGCGGCTCCGGCGGCATCCGCGCGGTTACGTGTCATCGGGGCGAGGACTATGCGGTTGGCCAGCGGCAGGTCGCCCAGCGCGAATGTCGTGAACAGCTTGCTCATGCTCTATCTCCGTAGCGGCGTGGCGCCGGGCGTTCGATGGACAGGGGAACGGGTCCGGCCGCGCGCGCCATGACGCGCCGCGCAACCGGACCCTCGCCAGCGACCGGAGGGAGGAAGGGCCGATCGCATCCGCAGGTGCGGAACCGTTCGCGTCACGCTCCTCGTCGAGGGTGTGGGCAATCGAACCGCCCCGCACGAACCGCATCTCCGGTTAAGCCGGAGAGGCATGCTACCCGCTTTCATGCATCATTCAAGAGTGAAATTTTTAATTCACATTTTATAGATGTGTTTATGATTCCGGGCACAAAGCGGCACCCTCCTCCATCCATGGCTGGAAGGGCGAACATGGCGGCTCCCGTAGGCGATGCGGATAGAACATATAATCTTTGTGAATTCCATTGAATGGCTTTTCACTGCGATAGATTTCAATTAGTACATCTGCCGTTCATGTTGCGGTGGAGGAAAAGGATGACCCGTCCCCCGGGATTCCAAGGGGAACGGCGATGTCGCGGGCAAGTGACCTGACGTGCCGCTCTTCCACGGTCCCCGCCGAGGGGACCCAGATCATGGAACCAACGACATGACCGATCACCCCGTCTTCACACTCCCCCGGCGCGGCCTTGCCGCCATCGCTCTCGGCGGCCTCGCCCTCGCAGCCGGCGCCCGCCCCTCATCGGCGCAGACAGGCGCCAGCGAGGCCCTGGTCTCGACCGAATGGCTGGCCGCCAACCTTCGCGATCCGAAGGTTCGCGTCATCGAGGTCAGCGTGAACCCCGGCCTGTTCGAACGCGGCCATATCCCCGGGGCCACCAACGTCTCCTGGCATCGCGACCTGGTGGACACCGTCCGCCGCGACATCGCGAGCCGCGAGCAGATCCAGGCCCTGCTGCGCCGGGCCGGCGTGGCGGAGGACAGCACCGTCGTCATCTACGGCGACAACAACAACTGGTTCGCCGCCTGGGGCGCCTGGGTGCTGGATATCTACGGCGTGAAGGATGTCCGCCTCCTCGATGGCGGGCGCAAGAAGTGGGAGGCGGAAGGGCGGCAGGTCTCGACCCGGCCGGTGGCGCAGGCCGCGACCACGCTCGAACTCCCGGCCCAGCCCAATCTCGCGCTGCGCGCCCGCCTCGCGGACGTCCTGCCGATCGCGCAGAGTCAGGCCGCGGAGGTGAAGCTGCTCGATATCCGCAGCCCGGACGAATACTCGGGCCGCATCTTCGCCCCGCAGGGCTTCCAGGAACTCGCGATCCGCGCCGGGCACATCCCGGGCGCGGTGAACGTGCCCTGGGGGCAGGCGGTGCGCCCCGACGGCACGTTCAAGAGCGTCGATGAACTCCGCGCCCTGTACGCGGGCGTGGGCATCGACGGCAGCAAGCCCGTGATCGTCTACTGCCGCATCGGCGAACGCAGCAGCCACACGTGGTTCGCGCTGAAGCGGCTGCTCGGCTACCAGAACGTCCGCCAGTACGACGGGTCCTGGACCGAGTACGGCAACGCGGTGGGCGTGCCGATCAGCAACCCGGCCGGCACGATCTGGGGCGCGACCTGACCACGTGAGTCCATCGAAGCTCGGATGGCTGGGGGCGGCGACGGGAGTCGCCGCCCTTGTCGCACTATGGCTCGCCGTCGGGGCCGACCGGGGACTGGCCTTCTCCCTGATCCTCGGCGTCGCGTTCGGCTGGGTGCTGCAGCGCAGCCGGTTCTGCTTCCTGTGCATCCTGCGCGATGCCGTCCGCGACGGCGACCCGCGTGGCTTGCTCGGACTGCTGACCGCGCTTGCCGTCGGCACCGTCGGCTATGCGGTCGTGTTCGGTGCGTGGCTGCCGGTACCCATGCGGCCGGGCCTGCCGCCCGATGCGCATATCGGGCCGGTGTCGTGGGTGTTGGTGCTGGCCGGCATCGCCTTCGGCATCGGCATGACGCTGTCGGGCTCCTGCGTGTCAGGCCATCTCTACCGACTGGGCGAAGGCTCGCTACGCGCGCCGGTGGCGCTGATCGGGACAGGCGCCGGGTTCCTCGCCGGCTTCGCGAGCTGGCCGGCGCTGTACGATGCCACCATCCGCGATGCGCCGGTGGTCTGGCTGCCGCATCACCTCGGCTACGCCGGCAGCCTTCTGCTGTCGCTGGGTGTGCTCGCCCTGCTGGCCCTGCCGCTGTTGCATCGCCTCCCTGCGGGCATGACCGGGCAGGCGGCGGGACTCTCCGTCCCGGACGTGCTGCATCGCGTGTTCCGCCAGCGCTGGCCGGCTTGGCTCGGTGGCATCGCGGTCGGGTTCATCGGAACGGTCGCCTATCTGCGCACCGAGCCGCTCGGGGTCACGGCGGCGCTGGGCGGGGTCGCACGGTCGGCCGGCGCATCGCTCGGGCTGCTGCCGGATCGGCTGCCGGGTCTCGACACCTTCGCCGGCTGCGGCACGGCCCCGGACGGGGTGCTGGGAAACGCCGCGTTCGTGGGCGGGATGGTGTCCGCATCCCTCATCGCCGCGGGCCTTGCCGGGCAGGTCAGTTTCCAGTGGCCGGGCTGGGGCAGGCAGATGCGTACGCTTGCCGGCGGGTTCCTGCTCGGCTGGGGCGCGATGCTCGCGCTGGGCTGCACGATCGGCGTGCTGCTGTCCGGCACCATGGCGGCGGCGCTGTCCGGCTGGGTCTTCGGGTTGGCCACCATGGCGGCCGCTTCCGTCACCCTGCGGCTGGGATGGGACGGCTGAGGCGTCCCTCAGCCGCCCCGGCCGCTCACGACTAACTCAGACTGAGGCGGGCTTCGCGTGCTCGCGCGATGCCGCCAGCAATACGATGGCGAGCAGGGGGGCGAGGATGTCCATAAAGAACGGCAGTCCCGCATTTCCCGGCGCGAAGTTTCCGGCGGTCACCATCTCCCGCACGTGCCCCACCGCATCTCCCCACAGGAACACGGTGGCGGCGCACACGGCTGCCGCACGGAATTCCCAGGATCGCCAGAAGGCAAGGCAGGCCGTGATCCCGATGGCCAGATCGGCCATGCCGACCTCGTACTGGAAGGGACTCACCTCCCAGCCGATATGGGCAGCGGCCACGTGCGGGAAGGCGACATGCGCGATCCCCGCCCATAGCCCTGTAACCCCGATCGGGAGCAGCAGTATCCATGCGAGGAAGCGGCCGGGGGCACTCTCCCGCGGCCGGCCGAGTGCGCCGAGAATTAGGGCCAGGACAAGCAATATCGCGGGCAGGTTCCGGATGGCGAAACCTATCGCTTGAGCGATCATCGGCGGCGACCTGAACAGGGATGGGCGCCGCACTCTTGTCGCGGCGGGCCGTTCCGCAAAGGAAATTCTCTCTGACCGCCACCACCCGGCGCGACGTGTTCGATACCGCCGAGCGGAGATGTCGCGCCGAAAGCCCCGGTGCTCAGGCCGTCAGCCGATCCTTGTAGACGCCGCCGCCCTTCATGATCAGCCGCAACGAACGCTCCGGCGCTGCGAGTATACTGAGATCAGCGACCGGATCGCCGTCCACGACCAGCAGATCCGCGAACGCGCCGGCCTCGATCACGCCCAGCGGTGCGGGATACGGATTGCGCGGCCCGGAAAGCGCCAGCAGCTCCGCATTGGTCCCGGTCGCCATCCGCAGCGCCTCGCCGTTCGTGTACCACCGCGCGAGATGCCCCAGCATCGTCCCCTGCCGCGCGGCCATCTCGGGTGAGAACAGCAGGTCGGATCCGAAGGCGGTCCTGATGCCGTGCTCGCGGGCAAGCCGGTAGACCGTGTCCGTACCACCCACGACCTGCAGCAGCCTGTCCTGCTGAGGCCCCGTCAGCGGCACGGAATCCTCAGCGCTCAGGAAGGGCTGCGTGCTCAGCCAGACACCCCGCTCCGCCATCGTCCGCGCGATGGCGGCGTCCATCAGATGCCCGTGCTCGATACAGACGGCACCCGCCGCGAGCGCGCGGCGGATCGTGTGAGACGCGTAGGCGTGCACCGCGGCATAGGTGTTCCAGTCGCGCGCGACGCCGATGCCCGCGCTCAGCTCGGTCTCGCTGAACGTGGTCATGTCCAGCGGGCTCCGCGGCGATGAAACGCCGCCGCCGGCCACGAGCTTGATCTGCGACGCGCCGAGCATGAGCTGTTCGCGCGCGCGCAGCCGGACATCGCCCTCACTGTCTGCGATCATCGCGGCGCCCATCTTCTCGATCTCGCTCAGCCGGGCGGCGCTGCGCGGCACCTCGGACAGCGATCGCAGGTCGCCGTGGCCGCCGGTGGTGGTGATCATCGCGCCCGACGCATAGATGCGCGGGCCCGCGACCAGCCCGTCATCGATCGCCTGTTTCAGCGGGAACACCGGGCCGCCGAGGTCGCGCACCGAGGTGAAGCCGCGCATCAACGTCCTCTCGGCCTCCTGCGCCGCCGCGAGGTAGATGTAGCCGGCATCGGCGGTCAGAAGCCGGCTCATCGGCAGGCCGGCGAGCAGCGCGTGCCAGTGGGCGTCGATGAGGCCCGGCATCAGCGTTCGCCCGCCGCAGTCGTAGACGCGCGCGCCTTCGACCGGCCCGGGATTTCCGGAGTCCAGTGCGGCGATCCTGTCGCCCTCGACCAGCAGCGTCAGCCCGTCACGCAGGCTGGTGCCGCGGCCATCGAACAGGCGGAAGTTGGTGAACAGTATTCGGCGCGGCCGGGCCGTCTGCGGAGACTGCGCCATCGTCGTGCGCAGCGTGGCGAGGCTGCCGGCAAGTCCCGCGACGAAGCCGCGTCGCGACATGGCCGCATTCAACTTTCGCGACACCGCCGCAAGGCCCGGGCGATGGCACAGGCAGCCGGCCTGCCCAATGGCATCGGACATCACGACGGGCGCGCAATCGAAGGCCGAACCACCGCTCGCTTGCCCTGTCCGCAGGCCCCAGCCTGAACGGCGCGTTTGCATGGCGCAGACCTCCTTCGTTGTGGTCCGCAGATGATCGCACACCAGCGCCATGCTCAACCCCGGCGGGGCCGATCTTGCGGGTGCCGGCGGTCACGCGAGCGTCAAGCCACTGCTTCGGATTCCGCGCAGCCGCGCGATGATTGCCGTCTGTGCGAACGGGCTGGATCTCGAAAGCAACGCCGACACGACAGCAGGCTCAACGCACCAGTTGAATGATCCGAAGCTGCCTCGCCTTCTGTGAGCTGCTTATTCTTCCGTGCCGATCAATGGCACGAAGCGCACCTCGCCCAGATCCTCGGTCGTGTAGTCGACCTCGCTGCGTCGCGTGATCTTCGTCAGGCGCTGCCCGATCCCCGTCACGCCGACCGGAATGACTAGCCGTCCGCCGATGGCGAGCTGCTCCTTCAGCGCATCCGGCACCCGGCCCGCCCCGGCGGAGACGATGATCGCATCGAAAGGTGCCGCCTCGGCCCAGCCCTTGCTGCCGTCACCCACCCGCATCTCGACATTGTCGTATCCGAGCACCGCGAGCCGTTGGCGCGCCCTGGCCGCGAGAGAGGCGTGACGTTCGATCGCCCGGACGCTCGCCGCGATCCTGCTCAGCACCGCCGCGGCGTAGCCGAACCCCGCGCCCACTTCAAGGACGCGATGGCCCGGCCGCACCTCCGCCGCCTCGATCATCAAGGCGACGACGAACGGCTGCGAGATGGTCTGCCCCTCGCCGATGGGAAGAGGAGTGTCATCGTAGGCCGACTCCTCGAACCCCTCCTCCACGAAGGCTTCCCGCGGGACCGTGCGCATGGCCTGAAGGACAAGCGGGTCGCGCACGCCCCGCCGTTCGATCTGCCCCGCGACCATGCGCTCACGCGCGCCGGCGAAGTCGGGGGGCTGGACCACCGCGCGGCCTGCCTCAGCCGGTCTGGCTGTGAGCCCCGCCGGGACGCGAGATACCCGTCAGCGCGTCTTCCGCACTGCCGTCCCCGGTGGTCATCGCCACATCCCCGAGCGAGAGGATGCCGACCAGCCGCTTGTCCCGATCCAGCACCGGCAGGCGGCGCACCTGGATATCGCCCATGTTGAGCGTCACCTCCTCCATCTCCTGATCGGCGAAGCAGTACTTCACGTCATCCGACATGACATCGCGCACCTTCGTCTTCGGACCCTTGCCCAAGGCCACGGCGCGGACGGCAATATCCCGGTCGGTGATCATCCCGACAAGGCGGTTGTCGGCGCCGACAGGCAGCGCCCCGATGTCGAGCCCGGCCATCAGCCGGGCTGCCTGCTCGATGGTCTCGTCGGCATTGGCGACGCGTACCTCCGGCGTCATTGCTTCGCTTACGCGCATTGCTGCCCTCCTGCTTTTCCCGGATTGAAGGGGATGGGCGACGGGCGTCCCGCCGCCTTGCGGGGGAACGGGCCGCTCGGGGATGAGTTCCGATTGCGCCCGCCGCCATATGTGCCGGAACACCGGCTTGACCGCTCCGCGCGCGCAAAGGCTGCACGATGTCGGGGGCAGCCTTCAGCTATGCACTGCCCGCCCGATCGCCTGGATGATGCTGGAGATGTCGACCGGCTTCCTGCAACGGATGACGTGAGCGAAGCGGGCCGGAATGACCGATTCGTCGTATCCGGTCGTGAACACGAACGGCACGCCGCGTTCCACGAGCAGGTCGGCAGCGGGGAAGACCCTCTCGCCGCGAAGGTTCACGTCGAGAACGGCGCCGTCGATCTGCTCTCCCGACCTGATCAGGTCGAGCGCCTGTGCAAGAGTGCCTGCCGGACCGAGCACGATCGCGCCGACTTCGCCAAGTTCGGCGCGAAGCTCATCCGCCAGCACATACTCGTCTTCCACGACGAGGATGCGGCAGTCGCGAAGAATGGGCTCGGTCATGCGGTTCCTGCTTTCACTCCCCTGTTTGATACCGGCAGCGAGATCGTGCAGCGCACGCCATCGGGTCCCGATGTGAAGGACGTCCGGGCGTTGAGCTGATACGGCAGAGCCTGCTCGAGCAGTTCGCGACCCTGTCCCGTGTCGCCCGGTGATGATCCCGGCAAGGGCATCTCGACCCCGCTCTCCCGCCAGTCGATATGCAGCCAGGGCATATTCCCCGGACCGTCGGGCTCGAAGGACCACGTGACGTCGAGCAGCGCCTGCGGTTGCCCGAGCGCGCCGTATTTGACGGCATTGGTGGCAAGCTCATGCACCGCCATGGCCAGCATCTGCACGGTCGACGAACGCAGGCGGATACCGGCCGGGCCCTGCAGCATCACCCGCTCGAGACTGCCTTCCACGGCCGACAGCTCGGTCCGGATCAGTTCATCGAAGGTCACGCGGTCATGCGCGTGCAGCCGCGACAGCAGGCCCTGGACGCGCGACAGCGCCTCCAGCCGGTCACGGAAGCGAACGCGGAAATCCGCCAGACCGGCGCTGCTGCGCACCGTCTTCTCGGCCGTCGAGCGCACCACGGCCATCAGGTTGCGCGTGCGGTGCTGAAGTTCGGTGATCAGGACCTTCTGCCGCTCCTCCCATTCCCGCCGTGCGGTGATGTCCTGCCCGATGCCGCCGATCCTCTCGACCTGCCCGTCGCGCCCGCGGATGGGGAAGTCGGTGCTGCGCAGCCAGCGGATCTTTCCGTCCGGACGGCGGACGCGATACTCGAAGCTGACCGATTCGCCCTGGATCACGCGCGCGATGAGGGACGATGCCCTGTCGCGATCCTCCGCCACGATGAGATCGAGCCAGGAGCGGAAGTTGTCGCCGTTGAGCGCCTCGTGCCGGCTGAGGCCGTAGATGGTTTCGAAGGCCGGCGTCAGATACTGCCACTGGAGCGTCCCGGCATCGCGGATCCACAGCACGTCCTGCGATGCCTCGCCGAACTGGCGCAGGCGCTCCTCGCTGCGCAGACGTTCCTCGGTCTCCTGATGTCGGGAGATGATGATCGCCGCGGCCTGCGTGATGGCCGCCACGAGTTCCACGTCGCGCGCATCCGGCTCCCCCGGTTCGGGGAGGTAGATCGCGAAGGACCCGACGAGGCGTCCGGTCGCGGTCTCGACCGGGAAGGACCAGCAGCCCCGGTACCCGAAGTCGCGCGCGAGCCAGGTCCAGGCCTCCCAGCGCGGATCTTCGAGGATATCGCGCGTGATGACCGGCTCGCCGCTGGCCACGGCCAGTCCGCACGCGAGCGATTCCGGCGAGATCAGGAACCCGTCCAGGGCCCGCGCATAGGCATCCGGCATGCCCACGACGTGCCGGAGGCAGCAGCCCGCTTCATCGCCGATGTAGAACGCGCAGCGTCGGCTATCGTCCGCGTGGCTCGCCACGGCATCGGTGAGAACGCCGAGCGAGACTTCAAGCGGCGCTTCGTCCATCGCTGCGCGGAACGCTTCCTCCTGCGCGGCGAGCCAGACTTCCTTCTCGCGCAGGATCCGTTCGCTCTCCCGCTCGTGCTCATGGGCGCGGGCGGCGGCGAGTGCTGTCGCGACCTCGCGCGCGAGCAGGTCGAGGAATGTCCGGTAGCTCTCGTCGAACACCAGCCTCGGGCTGAGCCCGGCCACGAGGAAACCGGCAAGTCCCGCGTAGCCGGATCGCGCCAGCGGCAGCACCACGGCCATCCGGGTCGGTTCGGGCCATGGGCTCGGGAATACCCGGCCGGGTCCATCGGGAAGATCGGCCACGCGGGCCATGACGCCCTGCGCGAGAACCCGGGAGAACGGCCACGGTTCGTCACCGTCCTCCAGATTCACATGCATCGGACTCGCAGGCGTTCTCGCCTCAAGCCCCGTCCGGCCCATGAGCCTCGCCGTGCGTTGCTCCTCGTCGAGCAGGTAAAGCAGCGCGAATGGCAGGTCGCGAGGTATGTCCGCGAGAACCGCCATCGTCGCCTCGCAGACATGCCCGACTGCCCTCGCCGACGCCGTCCGGTCGCCGAGCGCGGCCAGTGCGGCAAGGCGTCGGTCGCCGAGCACGCGCTGCGTCTCGTCCGTGCAGGCGCAGAACAGTCCTTCGATCGCTCCGGCTTCACCGGGAATGGGGCTGCAGGAGAGGGTCATGTAGACCTCTTCCGGGAAGCCGTTTCGCGTCATCGCCATCTCGAGCCGTTCGCTCCAGGTGGAGACGCCCTGGGTCATGACGGCATGGGCGAGCGCGCCGAGGAGCGGCCACGCCTCCGCCCAGTGCATCGCGGCCGGCTTGCCAAGTCCCCGGGGGTGGCGCTGCCCGAGGGCCGGAACATGAGCATCGTTGTAGAACTGGATAAGCTGCGGTCCCCACCAGACCAGCATCGGGTAGCGCGCGGTCAGCATGATCTCGACGGCGGACCTGAGACCCCGCGGCCATCCGCCGGCAGGACCGAGCGGCGTCCGCGACCAGTCGAACGATGCGATACGCGAGCGCATCTCGCCTCCCGTGAGGAGGTTGAGATGCCCGTTGCTTACCCGTCCCGGGTCCTCCGGCATCGCCGCTCCACTGCCTGCCGCCGGCGAAAGTGATCTCCTTTGAGCCGCCAGGAGATGAAAGTTCATCCGAAGAAACATCCGCCGTTGATAGCGGTTGCAAACAATGGCCGGTTTTCAAGGATCGCCGATCACGCGCTGCTCTCCGGAGTGGTCGCAACTGGCCGCTTTCGATCTTCCCGGTGATCGGTCGGTCGCGTTTCCAAGTCTGGGGGTTGTGGAGCGGAGGGGCACATCAATCGCCGGCGCGAGGAGGTATGTGACGACAGTCGATCCCATACGATCCGTACGAAGCACCTCGCGCATGAGCCAACCGCCCTTCCGTCGCCTGCATGAAAGGCAACGGAGGGGCAGCGCAGCCTGAAGATGCTCAGTCCGTGCCCCGCAGGCCGAGGCGCGCGATCACGGCGTTCCAGCGCGCCGCTTCCTGCACCTGCAATGCGGCAAGCTGGGCCGGTTCCGTCCCGAGGATCTCATTGCCCACACGGTCAAGGCCGCCGCGCGAGTCAGGCTTCGTCTCCAGCGTGACCCGCAAGGTGGCAGCGAGTTTCTCCGCGATGTCGGCCGGGAAGCTGGCGGGCGCCACGACGCCGGCCCAGCCGAAGAAGGCCGAGTCCGGCAATCCGGCCTCCTCCAGCGTCGGCACCGTGGAGAGCTGGGCGAGCCGGCGCGGGCCGGTCTGCGCCAGCGCCACCAGCCGCCGGTCGGCGAGCTGGGGCACGGCCTCGCTCGGCACGGTGAACATCGCCTGCACGCGGCCGGCCACGAGATCCAGCGTCGCCGGTGGAAAGCCGCGATAGGGAACGTGGACCAGATCGATGCCGAGCCGGGCCTTCAGTTCCTCCATCGCCAGATGGGTCACGGTGCCCGCACCGATCGAGGCGTAGGACAGTTGACCGGGATGCGCACGGACATGATCGATCCACGCGGCCAGACTCGGCACCGGCAGCAGGCCCTGCGGAACGGCGAGCACGAAGGGCACGCGGGTCAGCAGGCTCACGGCGCGGAAGTCACTGGCGGGATCGTAGGGAAGTGACGGGTTCAACGCCCGCGCCGTCGTCGTCGGCCCGCCGAGCACGATGCCGAGCGTGTGTCCGTCCGTCGCCTGCGCCACCGCGGCGGCAGCGAGCACCCCGGCCGCGCCCGGACGATTCTCGACCACGAAGGGCTGTCCGAAGGCCGCGGTCAGATACGGCGCCAGACTGCGTGCGAGCAGATCGGTTCCAGACCCGGCCGGCTGCCCGACAACGATCCGCACCGGGCGGTTCGGCCAGCCCGCCTGCGCCGTGGCGGATGCGTGCGTGGCGAGAAGCCCCGCGGCACCACCGATGAGGGTTCGTCGCGCCATGGTAGCCCTCCCGTTGCGG
Organism: Rhodovastum atsumiense; assembly: GCA_037190665.1. GTDB lineage: Bacteria > Pseudomonadota > Alphaproteobacteria > Acetobacterales > Acetobacteraceae > JBBCJT01. Next base: position 28,758 of record JBBCJT010000011.1, read on the forward strand.
ATGTTCCCGTTCGTCATCGTCAGCCTCCCGTCACCAGGGTGGAGATACGCTGGAACGCCATCATGCAGAGCAGGCCGGCGGAGCCGAGACACACGGGCCGGTGGGCATCTCCGATGGCGCGCTGCATCGCGCCGCAACCAAAGGCGGTCGCCACGGCTGCACCGACCGCCAGCGCGATCGTACCTGCCCCCAGCGCCAGAAGCGGGACAGCGCCGGCCGCACTTCCCGTGCCGGGCGCGGCAACGCTCACGAAGTGGCTGAAGGCGAGCGGGTTGAGTGCTGCGACCTGAAAGCCGGCGAGGAACCGCGAACGGTGGGCGGCGCCTTCCTCAGGCTGTCCACGGCGCGCCAGCCGCATAATGCGCAGCGCGGCCCTCAGGAGCAGCAGGGCGGAGCCGGCGCGCAGCAGCAGATCGGTTGCCGATCCGGCGTCCAGCGACGCGGCGAGCAGCGTGGCGTATGTCGCCACGACGGCGACGCCGACGCCGGTGCCGAGACAATGCGGCAGGGCTGCACGATGTCCCCGCAGCGCGGCCACGCTCGCGACCACAAGCATGTTGGGACCCGGCAGCATGGCGATGACGGCATAGCCGAGCAGGGCGGCGCCGAGAGGCGACGGCTGCGGCAGCAGTGCATGCAGGGCCGGTTGCAGACTCTCGCCGATCACGGGGGACAACATCGTCGGGCTCCGCGAAACTCTCTGGGTCCGCAGCGTGGCAGTGCCCGCCCCGGCGCGTCCCGAAGCCCGCCTGATGTTTCGCTGATGCTTTGTGTAATCTGGCGGAACACGACCGCCCGGCGCGGTCCCTGCGCAGGAGGACCGGATGGAGCCGCAAGGCCCGGAGATGCTGGCCTTCGATGGCTTCGTCCTCGATCTGGGACGTGGCTGCCTGCGCGGGCCGGATGGCGGCGACATCGCCCTGCGGCCGAAGGCGTTCGACCTTCTCGTTGTGCTGGTCCGTGCGTCGGGCACGCTCGTGTCGAAGGAACAGTTGCTGGACGCGGTCTGGGGCGAGGTCCACGTCACCGAGGACAGCGTGTTCCAGGCGATCCGCGAGGCGCGGCGCGCCATCGGCGATCCGGGCGGCCGCAAGCTCCGCTCCGTGCCCCGGCGCGGCTACCTCCTCGATGTGGAGGTGCGGCGCACGCGGGAAGCGGCGCGGGCGGGGGAGCAGCTTCCCGGCCTCGTCGCCGCGCCCTCCATGCGCCCCTCGGTGGCTGTCCTGCCCTTTCGCACCGAAGGGCGCGACGCCGTGCCCGACTACTTCGCAGACGGGCTGGTCGAGGAGATCACGACGGCGCTCTCGCGCTTCCTCTGGCTGGTGGTGGTGGCGAGCAGTTCCGCCGCGGCGGCGGGGGCGCAGGGCGGATCGCTGCCGGAGATCGGGCACGCGCTCCGCGTGCGCTACCTCGTCGAGGGAAGTGTGCGGAAGATCACCGGGCGCCTGCGTATCGGCGCGCGACTGGTCGAGGCGGCAACCTCGCGGCAGGTCTGGGCCGATCGCTTCGACGGTGCCGCGGAGGATTTCTTCGCGGTGCAGGACAACGTCACCGCCGCCATCGCCTCCGCACTCGAGCCGCGGCTGCTGCGCGCGGAGGTGGAGCGCGTGACGCGCAAGCCGACGGCGGATCTGGACGCGTACGACCTGTACCTGCGTGCCCTGCCGCCGTACTTCGCCCGCAGCGCGGCCAGCAATGCCGAGGCGGTGCGGCTGCTCGAAGCCGCGCTCGTGCAGGATCAGCATTTTCATCTTGCGCGCGCGCTGCTGGCCCGGTGCACGGCGAGCGCCGTGTGGCTGGGCGGAAATCCGGACCACGCCGGCGGAACCCGACGCGCCCTCGCGCTTGCCCGCGAGGCGCTGGCGTCCGGTCATGCCGATCCGCAGATCCTCGCGCTCTGCGGTCATATCCTCGCGGTCGTGGGCGGCGAGCATGAGGAGGCGGGCGCGCTGCTCGAGATGTCCTTGCGGATGAACCCGAACAGCGCGGATGCGTGGCGGCTTGGCGCGTGGGTTTCCGTGTGGAGCGGGGAGAGCGATGCCGCGCTGGCGCGGCTGGCCGAGGCCGAACGGCTTGATCCGCTATCGCCGCTGCAGGCCGACGTGCATTCCGCGCGCGCGGCGGCGTTATTCTTCGCCAGACGTTTTGCGGATGCCGCCGCCGCAGCGCGCCGTTCTCTCGCGAGCGTTCCTTCTGCCACCTCGCCGCGGCGCTTTCTCGTCGCCGCATTGGCGTATCTGGGGGATGAAGACGGTGCGCGTACCGAAGTGGCGGAGTTGCTTCGCCGGCAGCCGAGCAGTTCCCTCCGGCGTTCGAAGGAGATCAATCCCTATCGCCATGTCTGGATGATCGAACTCTTTCTCGATGGCCTGCGGCGTGCGGGCTTGCCCGAGGGCTGATCGTGATCTCGGCGGCAAGCGAGCAGGCGCCACATGTCACGCGGCGCAACAACCTTTCGAAATCGAACGGGTCGCCCAGTCCTGAACCTCACCGCTCTGAGGTTCGAGCAACACGGCCGGACGGCAGCGCATCAGCGCGTCTCGATGCCTTGGCGCAGGTCGAGGCCGCTCACCTCGGTCAGCACGCGGACACCGCGTGCGCGGGACCTTGCCGTTCAGCCGCACCGCCACGGATATACGCCTGCGGGCTGCATCCCATGTCGCTCCGGAACGCATAGACGAACGCGGATGTCGAGCCGTAACCGAGTTCCATCGCCGTCCGCGTCACGCCCAGCCCGCCGCCGAGCAGTTCGATCGCCTTGAACACCCGCAGTCGCCGTCGCCACGACCTGAAGCTCATGCCCAGTTCCGCCTCGAACCGGCGCGCCAGCGTGCGGCCGGACATGCCGAGTTCGCGCCCCCATTCCTCGGGCCCGCGCGGATCGGCGGGGTCCGCGTAGAGCGTCTGGCACAGCGCCACCAGTGAGCCGTCGCGCGGCCAGGGCAGCGCACCCGCAAGGGGCTGCGCACGCCGCAACTGGTCGAGGATGAGGCCGGTCACGCGCCCCGCGTAGCCGTCGCCATCCTCCCGCCCCTCGATCGCCGCGGCCTCGATGATCAGCGCCTGCAGCAGCGGCGAGACGCCGAAGACCGTCGGACTCGCCGGCAGGCCCTGCCCGGCATCATCGGCGATCCACAGGCTGCGGAACTCCGCGCCGAGCAGCGACCCGACCCGATGCCGCAACCCGGTCGGCAGCCACACCGCCTGCTTGGGCGAGATCACGAAGGACCGCCCCTCCACCGCGACCGCCAGTACCCCGGTGATCGCGTGAACGACCTGATGCCAAGCGTGCGCGTGCTCCGGAAAATGGTGCCGCGGCGGGATGGATTGCGCGCGCACCGTCATGGGGTGGGGCGGCATCACGCCGGGCGGCGCGGCGATCGTCTCCCATCGCATGGGCGCACTCCGGTTTGTCGTCTATTCTACATAACTTGGCAGACAGTCGAAAGACGGCCAGCGGACCAGCCGCTATAGGAGGCTCCCGCTTCCACCATGAAGGACCCGTGATGGCCCGCCCCGACAGCCGCGGCCTGCCGCTTTCGACGATTTCCGACCTCGCGGCGGCGCGCTACCGGGAGGGTGTCGACCTCCTTCTCTCCGCCTGGCCGGGCGCGGACGTGGTGCTGGAGGAGGCGATCGTCGCCGACCCGGATTTCGCCATCGCGCATGCCGCGCGGGCGCGGCTGCACGCCATCCGCGTCGAGCCGGAGGCGGCCCGCGCACGTATCGCGACGGCGGCGGGGATCGTCGCCCGGCACGGGACCGACCGCGAGCGCAGCCATGTCGATGTCCTCTCCCTCACCATCCACGGGGAATCCGCCCGGGCACTGGAACGGGCGCTCGCTCATGCCGATGCGTGGCCGCGGGACGTGCTGATCCTCGGGCTGCCGCTCGGGGCTTTCGGACTGTTCGCCTTCTCGGGGATGGCGGATCACGATCAGGCGCGGGTCGACCTGTGCGAGCGCCACACCCGGCACTTCGACGCCGATGACTGGTGGTTCCTGAACTATCGCGGCTGGTCGCATGCCGAAAACGGCGCGGTGGCCCATGGGCGCGCCCTCGCGCAGCGGTCGCACGACCTGCGCCGGAACAACGCGAACGCGGTCCACGCCCTGTCCCACGCCATGTTCGAGGACGGGTCGGGGGAGGATGCCGACCGGCTCATCGCAGGCTGGCTGCCGGACTACGACCGCAGCGGAACGTTGCATGGCCACATCGCCTGGCATGCCTCCCTTGCCGCGCTGGAGCGTGGTGACACGGCGAAGGCGCTGGCAATCTACGAGGCGCATGTACAGCCTTCCGCCTCGGCCGGGTTGCCGCTCAACGTGGTGACCGACACCGCGTCCTTCCTGTGGCGGATGCAGGCCTACGGGCATGAGGTGCCGGCCGGATTGTGGGAGGCGGCCTTCGCCTATGCTGCGCCGCTGTACCCCAGGGCCGGCTTTGCCTTCGCCGATGTGCACATGGCCATGCTGGATGCCGCGGCCGGCGACCGTGCCGCGGTGGAACGGCGCGCCGACGCGCTGACCGCTCTGGTCGAGGCGGGTACGCTGGCCGCGGGCCCGGTGGTGCCGGCGATCTGCCGCGCGGCGCTCGCCTTCGCGGAGGAGGACTACGCCGGCTGCGTCCGCCTGCTCGAACCGCTGGCGGCCGAGGCGGCGCGCATCGGCGGCAGCGGCGCGCAGCGGGAGATCGTGCAGGACACGCTGCTCGTCGCCCTGATGCGCAGCGGGCAGGCCGGAAAGGCCCGCAACCTGCTCGACAGCCGCCTGCATCGCCGTCCCTCGCCGCGCGACGCGGCCTGGCGGGCCCAACTCGCAGCCTGAGACCAAACGCAATGTCACACGCCGAAGCCGCGGAAGCGCCCCTTCCCGCGGTCCATCACCGCAATGCCTCCGGCAATGTCGTGCGCCTTGCGATCGGGCAGGCGCTGGCCGGCGCGAATTCCACCGTCGTCTACGCGACAGGCGCGATCGTGGGGAACACGCTGGCGCCGGACAAGGCGTTGGCGACGCTGCCGATCTCGATCTTCGTGGTCGGCATGGCCGCCTGCACGCTGCCCGCCGGCGCCATCGCGCGGCGCCACGGCCGCCGCGCCGCCTTTCTTGTCGGGACCGGATGCGGCGTGCTGGTCGGGCTGCTGTCCGCGCTGGCGGTCCTGGTGGGATCGTTCTGGCTGTTCTGCCTCGCCACCTTCTTCGGCGGCGCCTATGCGGCGGTGGTGCTTTCCTTCCGCTTCGCGGCGGCGGATGGCGTGCCCGCGGACCAGCGCGCACGCGCGCTCTCACTCGTCATGGCGGGCGGGGTCTTCGCGGGCGTGATCGGGCCGCAGCTCGTCACCCACACGATGTATCTGTGGATGCCCTATCTGTTCGCGGCGACCTACCTGGCGCAGGCGGGGGTGGCGGCGTTGTGCGCGCTCGTGCTGCTCGGCGTGCGCCTGCCCATGCCGACCGCCGCCGAGATAGCCGGGGGGCGGCCGCTGTCGGTCATCGCGCGCCAGCCGCGCTTCATCACGGCGGTGATCTGCGGCGTGGTGTCCTACCTGCTGATGAACTTCCTGATGACGGCCGCCCCGCTGGCCATGCGGCTCTGCGGGTTGTCGCAGGAATCGGCCAATCTCGGCCTGCAATGGCACGTCATCGCCATGTTCGCGCCGAGCTTCTTCACCGGCTGGCTGATCACCCGCTTCGGCGCGCCGCGCGTCGTCGCCGCCGGCCTGATGCTGACCGGCGCCGCGGCGGTAGTCGGGCTGCTCGGCCAGGATGTCTGGCATTTCTGGGCGAACCTGATCCTGCTCGGCCTCGGCTGGAATTTCGGCTTCGTCGGCGCCTCGGCGCTGGTGCTGAAAAGCCACCGGCCGGAGGAGCGGACGCGGGTCCAGTCGCTGAACGACTTCATCGTCTTCGGCGTGATGGCGGTGGGGTCCTTCGCCTCGGGCGGGCTGCTGACCGCCTATGGCTGGGACACGGTGCTGTGGGTGTCCTTCGTTCCGCTCGCCGTTGCGGTGGCGGCGCTGGCGATCTCCCGCACCACGCGTTCCACCGCCGCGGTGGGCTGAGAGGGGCCTGAGCGGCGGGGGTTTCGTCCGCGTATTGCCTCCTATCCGGCACGCCGTGACGCGCCGGGCCGTGCTGCTTCCGCGGTTCACGAAATAAGCTGCACCGCCCGTCTGTCTTGCCCAAGCTCGTCACGCGGCGGGGACCTGCAACTTTGGCGCCCAGCCCCTGTTGCAGACGGGTGATGTCAAACGGAGCAGTCATTCGCGCTCCTGCGATTGCGGTACGGTCGTGATGCGTTTCGGGCCACTCCTGCTGCCCCAGGGCGTGCGCTTCCGGCTTTGGGCCCCGGACGCGGACAGGGTGGAACTCGTGCTGCCGCAGCGCGAGCGGATGCCGATGCACGCCTCCCAAGATGGCTTCTTCGAGCTGACGCTTCCCGATGCACGCGCCCGGCAACGCTACCGCTTCCGCGTCGGCGACCGCGAGGTTCCGGACCCGGCCTCGCGCCGGCAGGACGGGGACGTGACGGGCTGGAGCGTCGTGCAGGCCGACCTGCCCCCGATGCGGCAGCGCGATCCGCCACGGCCCTGGCATCAGGTGGTGCTGGCGGAACTGCATGTCGGCACCGTCACGCCGGAAGGCAGCTTCGGCGGCCTCGCCCGGCGGCTCGATCACTTCACCGACGCCGGCTTCACCGCGATCGAACTGATGCCGGTCGCCGATTTCCCCGGCAGCCGGAACTGGGGGTACGACGGCGTGCTGCCCTTCGCGCCGGAGGAGAGCTACGGATCGCCGGAGGATCTGCGCGCCCTGGTGGACAGCGCGCATGACCGCGGCCTCGGGGTGATGCTCGACGTGGTCTACAATCACTTCGGACCCGAGGGGAATTTCCTCTCACTCTCTGCGAGGAGGTTCTTCACGCAGCGGCATCGCACGCCCTGGGGAGACGCCATCGACCTCGAACAGCCACTGGTCAGGCGCTTCTTCGTCGAGAACGCGGTGATGTGGCTCGGCCGCTACGATTTCGACGGGCTTCGCTTCGACGCCGTGCACGCCTTCGCGCAGCCGGGCGGCGACCTGCTGCTGGCCGAACTGGCCGAGGCATGCCGCGCGGTGAAGCCGAACGCGTGGCTGGTGCTGGAGAACGATGACAACGCCGCGCGCTGGCTGGAACGCGATGCGGATGGCGCACCGCGTTCCTACACCGCGCAGTGGAACGACGATGCGCATCACGCCATGCACGTGATCGCCACCGGCGAGACGTCCGCCTACTACGCGGACTATGCGGAGGACCCGCCGGCGGCGCTGCAACGCGCGCTCGCGGAGGGCTTCGTCTATCAGGGCCAGCCCTCGCCGCATCGCGATGGCGTCCCGCGCGGCGAGGCCTCGGCGCACCTGCCGCCCACCGCCTTCGTGAACTTCGCGCAGAACCACGACCAGATCGGCAACCGACCGCTCGGCGACCGGCTCGCCACCGGCACGGACTCTCCCCGGCTGGCGCTGCTCCGCTTCCTGCTGATGCTCGGCCCCGCCGTGCCGATGTTCTTCCAGGGCGAGGAAGCCGGACAGGAGACGCCCTTCCCCTTCTTCTGCGACTTCGGCGACGAGCTTGGCGAGGCGGTGCGGAAAGGGCGCGCGCTGGAGTTCGCCGACTTCTTCGCGAGAACCGGCGTGCTTCCGGACCCGCTGGATGCCGCGACCATGGAATCGGCGAAGCTCTGCTGGGACCGGATCGCGCCCGAGGACATCGCCGCCTTCCGCGCACTGGCCGATCACCGCGCACGGCTCGTCTGGCCCCTGAACGGAACGCCCTTCCACGGGACGCAGACGCGGCGGGAGGCGACCGCGCTGATCTGGCGCTGGCGCTTCGCGGCCGGAACGCTTTGCCTGATGGCCAATGTTGGCAGCGCGTCCTGCGAGGTGATGGAGCAACCACCGCCGGATGCGGTGACTGCCGGCGACGTGACGTTCAGCGGGCCGGTCACACGTCTCGGCTCATGGTCCGGCTGCGCCTGGGTGGAAGCCGCATGACCCGGCCCGACTGGCGCGCGACCTACCGGCTGCAGTTGCACGCAGGCTTCGGCTTCGACGATGCGCTGGCGATCCTCCCCTATCTGCGGCGGCTGGGCGTGAGCCATGTCTATGCCTCGCCCATCTCCGCCGCGCGGCCCGGTTCCGCCCACGGCTACGACGTGACCGACCCGACGCAGATCAATCCGGAGCTTGGCGGAGAGGCGGGCTTCCGTCGGTTCAGCGACGGGCTGCGTGCGGCGGGCATGGGCCTGCTGCTCGACATCGTGCCCAATCACATGGCCGCGCACCGGACCAACCCGTGGTGGATGAGCATGCTCGTCGGCGGCCGCGAGTCCCCGGCGGCGGCCATCTTCGACGTCGGCTGGGACCGGCACCCGCAGGTGCTGATGCCGGTACTCGGCGACACGCTCGCGGAAACGCTCGCGCACGGAGCGATCACGTTGCAGGTCGATGCGGCGGATGGCTGGCTCGTCGCCTGCGCCTATGGCGAGCACGCCTGGCCGTTGTGCGTGGACGATACGGTGCGCGTACTCGACGCGGCAGGGTTGGCGGACGCCGCGCAGGTCTGGCGCGAAGACCACAGCGCAGGCCGGGACACCGCGCGCGCGGTTCTGCGTGGCCTCGGCGAGGCGGACACGAAGCGCGTGCAGGACATCCTCGCCATGGAGGACCTGCCCGCGCTGATCGAGCGGCAACACTGGCGGCCGGTTCACTGGCGATCCGGCCGCGATGCCCTGTCGGCGCGGCGATTCTTCAACGTCAACGAGCTGGTCGGCGTGCGCGCCGAGGACGAGACCGTCTTCGCCCTCACGCACCGGCTTCCCCTCACGCTGCTGCACGAGGGGCGGATCGATGGCCTTCGCATCGACCATATCGACGGCCTCGCCGATCCGGCGGGCTATTGCCGGCGGCTGCGCGCGGAAGCGGGGCCGGACGCGCTGCTCGTGGTGGAGAAAATCCTCGGCAAGGACGAAGAGCTTCGGCGCGACTGGCCCGTGGACGGCACCACCGGCTACGAGCGGCTGAACATGATCAACCGCGCCTTCGTCGCGCCCGAAGGGTACGACAGGCTTGCGCATCACCTCGCCACGGAGGGATGGGTCACGGGCGATCCTTCGACCCGGCTCGCCGAAACCAAGCGGCAGGTGCTGGAGGAGAGCTTCGCGCCGGAACTGGAGCAGCTCACCGAGCTTGCGCAGGCGATCGCCGGACCCGATCCGGCTGTGGAATTCGCCGCCCCTACGCTGCGGTCCGCGTTGTCCGCGCTGCTGATCCACTGCCCGGTCTACCGCAGCTATCTCCGCGGCGCCGACCCCGCCCCGGCCGACCTCGCGTTGTGGGAGACGATGCTCGCCGCGGCGCAGGATCAGGCCGATCCGTGGATCGCGGCCGCGGCAGGCTGGCTGGCGGAGACGATACTGCGCGGCGAGGGCGCGCCGGCCGCGGTGCTGCGCCGGCGCTTCCAGCAGCTCACCGGCCCGCTGATGGCGAAGGGTCTCGAGGACACGGAGTTCTATCGCAACGTCGCGCTGCTGTCGGTGAACGAGGTGGGCGGCCATCTGGAAGAGCCGGGCGTGAGCGTTGCCGCGTTTCACGCCTGGGCCGCGCGCCGCGCGGCTGAACGGCCACGCGACCTGACGCCGCTCGCCACGCACGACACGAAGCGCGGGGCGGAGGTGCGTGCGCGGTTGAACCTGCTCTCGCTCGAGCCGGAAGGGTGGATCGAGACAGTCACGCGATGGCAGCAGATGAACGATCCGCTGCATCCGGCGGACGGGCCGGACCGGGCGGATGAGTGGCTGATCTACCAGACACTGGTTGGCGCCTGGCCGATCGGCGTAGATCGCCTCAGCGAGTACCTGACGAAGGCGATGCGCGAGGCCAAGCGCCATACCCGCTGGGAGCATCCGCAGGAGGCGTATGAGGGCGCGGTCCTGGGCTTCGCCACGGCGTTGCTGGAGAGCCCCGAAGCCGCGCTGTTCCGGGGCGAGCTGGAAGCCTGTGTCGAACGGCTGACGGTCGCGACGAGGATCAACGCGCTGGCGCAGGTCGTGCTTCATCTCACCCTGCCCGGCATTCCGGACATCTATCAGGGGACGGAGTGGTGGGACTTCTCGCTCGTCGATCCGGACAATCGCCGTCCTGTGGACTACCGGCTGCGCGAGGCGGCCACGGGTTCACCGCCCTCGGTGGAGCAGGATGAGATGGGCGTCACCAAGCAATGCGCGGTGCAGCGTCTTCTCGAGCTGCGCGCCCGGCGGCCAGAGCTGTTCGAGGGGTACGAGGCGGTCGATCTGCGTCCGGATGATGGATCTTGGATCGGCTATACGCGGGGTAACGGGCGGCTGCTCGTCGCCGTTCCGGTTCGTGGAAAGGGCCTGCCGGATGGGGGGCTGCCTGTGGCACCGGGCGGCTGGCATGACGTGCTGGCGGACAGGCCATTCGAGCCTGATCGACGTTTGCGGGGAACACCTCTCGTTTTAGTCCGCGTTCAGTGAGAAAGCCCGGAGGGGTGCCTTGCTTTCTGGCTCATCCTGTTTGCTTCGATTGCTGCGCCCACCAGCGTTCTGCGCACAATCAAGCCCGCGCCAACGCCAGCGTTTCCGATGGCGTTTCGCCATACATCGCCCGGTAGTCCGCCGAGAACTGCCCGAGGTGCCAGAACCCATGATCCAGCGCCACGGTCTTGATCAACTGCGGCGAGGTCTGCCTCTGCCGTAGCGCCGCCCGAACCATCGCCAGCCTGCGCTGCTTCAGGAAGCGATGCGGCGTCAGCCCGATCACCTGGCGGAACGCCTGCGTCAGGCTTGCCGGCGAGATGCCAAGCTGGGCACACAACTCCTCCGTATAGATCACGTGGCCGGGATGCGCGTCCAGGTAGGCATCGGCGCCCTTGACGATGCGGATCCAGCCGGCACGGGTGCCGACCCGCCGTGGCTTGTCGCCATCGCGCCCATGCGCGAGCACCTGGCGCGCAACCTCCAGCAGCGTGGCCCGCAGGCCCGCCAAAGCACCGTTCGTCGCGAACGCCGGATCGCCGTCGACGGCCAGCCCCCCGATCTCGCCAACCACCCCGGCGAGCCTGTCCCAGGCATCGCCGGGGATCGTGAGCATGGCGTGCGCGCCGGGGCGCATCAGGGCATTTCCCGCAGGCGGACAAAGCAGGGCCTCCGCCGCCTGCATCGGCATCACCACGGTGCTGTAGGTGCTGGGCAGATGGTTGGCGCGCAGCAGCTCCGCCCCGCCGCCATACAGCCCGACCGCGCGATCGGCGGCCAGCCGGCCGTTCAGCACAAGGTTCCGGCGGTTCAGCAGCGGCACCTGAAGCACCGCATTGCCCGCGCCGACGGCGAACTCGATGAACAGGGGCGAGCACGAGCCGGTCTGGAACAAGATCCCGTCCAGGAACCAGGTGGTGATGCGCGAGCTGACGGCCCCCTTCGCCAGCGGCGTCACCCGCAACTGCAGGCCGGGGATGGCCGTCGCCAGCTCCTCCGGCTCGGCGTAGGTGTCGACGCGGACGGTCTGCCGCAGCTTCATGCTCGATATCCTCCCCCCAGCGCCGGTGCCGGGCACCGGCCGCGGCGTGAGGGTGAAGGATCGACCGGGGTCCAGGCAACACCGTCCTGTCTCCCGGGCGGGATGCAGGAGGGGTGCTAGACCACGATGCCGAGCAGCAGCTTCAGCAGCTCGTCCAATGGCATGATCGTCAGAAGCAGGGGGCCGATCGGCAGGATCGTGGCGAAGGTCAGCTGCATCAGCGCCTGCCGCGTGAACGGCACCAGATTCATCGTGCGCACGACATTCACCGCGTTGGTCAGGTCCGCCAGCGACTGGATGTCGCCGCTGCCCAGCAGTTGCTCGTCGGGCGACGCACCGCCGCGCAGCCATTTTGCATCGAACGCCTTGGCGTAGCTCTGCGCCAGAGCGCCATAGGCCCTGCTCCCCGCACGCTTGGCCGCGGCCAGTTGCGACGAGAAGACGAACAGCGGCCCTGCCACCAGACACAGCATGAAGGCGACCAGGACGAAGACCTCCACCGTGAAGTCGGTGAGGGTCACGCCCGTATGGAAGATCGCGTCGGCCAGCACGCCCGCCACCAACGCGCCGTGCGCCGCCGCCAGCGGCGCCATCGCGTGCGATATGCCGCCAAGGAACGCAAGTCCGCCGGTACCGTCGGAATGGGTCGGCACGATCTGCAGCCGGATGCGCGACACCTGCCAGAGGAAGCGCGCCCAGATGAAGATGCGGAAATACCAGCGCACCAGCAGGAACTGGAACACCGGCAGGCTGACGATGGCGAACCACGATCCGGCAAGCGATGGCCCCGCCCCCGCATCGTCGGGCGAATACCAGGTCGCCACATCCAGCGCGATGAACGTGCGCCAGACCAGGCTGACCCCGACCACATAGACGATGACGAGCATCGAGACTTCGGCCAGCGTGGAATTGCGCAGCCGCATCGCCGACATGATGGCGGCGTCGAAGCGCGGCAGGTCCGCAGGCGCGATCAGGTCGCGTTCCCGAAACTGCTCGACGACGGCGCGCAGGCGCATATGCACAACCAGCTCGGCGAGGATCAGTAGCGGCAGCGCGACCAGGAAGCGGGCATGCACCGTGACGTCGCGCAGGAACGGCACGGCCAGGCGGCCACCCCAGGCCGTGCCCTCGATCGCGCACAGCAGCAGCAGGGGTACCCATGTGAGCGCGATGAAGAAGGCGATGCGGCGGCGGATCAGCCCGGCGGCATCGTCCTCCAGCCGGGCCCGTCGCATCAGCTGGAACAGCGGTCCGCCAAGGACGAGGGAGAAGTCCTTCACCGGCAACATCAGGGCCGATGCCGATGACCGGGAGGCCGCAACCACGCGCAAGGGGCGGCCGCCATCCAGGTCGCCCGGATCGGGCCGAAGAACGCCAGCAGCAGTGTCATACTTCCCCCTTCTGGCACGGGAAAATAACGGTCAGGCCAGAGCCGTACGCCGGAGTATCGATATCAAAATTTTAAGGTATTCGCCCCCCTCCCTAGTGATCGGCACGACGGCGGATGTGATAATCTGAGGCAAGGGACAGCCACCGACGTGCTGTCCACCCAAGAGGGACGTCTGATGGCCGCACCGACAGGTCGCATCGATCAATTCCTGCTGCTGCATTCCGGGCGGGCGGACCGCTGGCGTCAGCTCACGTCGCTGGCCGGCGACTGGGCGTCCGGCAAGTCCGGGCGCGGCGCGGTCGAGGAAGCGCTCGCGGCGATGGAACCGCTGGAGGAATTCCACGCCTATCCGGGCGCACGGCTGCTGGGTGCGCTGCGGGAGAAGATCGCCGGCGACGACGCGTCCGGCGTCGCGATCCTGTCACGCCGGATCTCCACCGCCCTGCTGACCCGTGCCTACCGCGAACGTCCCGGGGATTGGGACGCACATGAGGAAAAATCGGCGAACGAGGTCGCCGATGTCCTCCCCCCTGCGATGGGCGAGCGCGACCGGCACCGGCCATATTTCGAGGTGCTCTACGTCACCGCCCAGCCCGCCGCGCGCTGGCCGGCGCTGGCGGCCGAGATCCGCCGCCTCCGCCGCCCCGAGGACGCCTTCGTCCACGAGGCGGTGATGGTCGGCTCCTACGAGGACGCCTTCTGCGCCGCGGCGGTCAACCCGGCGATCGCCGCCGTGGTGATGGCGGAGGGCTTCCCCTACCGCTCGCGCCACGACGCGCCGGTCCTGCGGTCGGTGCTCGACCCGCTGGGCGAGCCGACCCAGCCGGCGGACACGGCGCTGCGGCTCGGCGCGACGCTCAAGCGCATCCGGCCGGAGCTCGATCTCTATCTGCTGTCCGATCGCGACGTGGAGAAGCTCGCCGGCGATGCCGCCGCGGATGTGTTCCGCCGCATCTTCTACAGCGTCGAGGAGCCGCTGGAGCAGCACCTCGCGATCCTCGAGGGCGTGCAGGCGCGGTTCGAGACACCGTTCTTCGACAACCTCAAGAAATACGCGTCGCGGCCGATCGGAACTTTCCACGCCCTGCCGATCGCGCGCGGCAAGTCGGTGTTCAACTCCGACTGGATCCGCGACATGGGCGAGTTCTACGGCATCAACCTGTTCCTCGCCGAGAGCAGCGCGACCACCGGCGGGCTGGACAGCCTTCTGGAGCCCACCGGCAACATCAAGCGCGCGCAGGAGATGGCCGCGCGCGCCTTCGGGGCCGATCACGTCTTCTTCGTTACCAACGGCACCAGCACGTCGAACAAGATGGCGGTGCAGGCGCTGACCGCGCCGGGCGACATCGTCGTGGTGGATCGCAACTGCCACAAGTCGCACCACTACGGCATGGTGCTGACCGGCGCGCAGCCCTACTACGTCGAAGCCTTCCCGATGACGGAATATTCGATGTACGGGGCGGTGCCGCTCGCCACCATCAAGGGCGCGCTGCTGAAGCTCAGGGCCGAGGGGCGGCTGGACCGGCTGAAGATGCTGGACCTGACCAACTGCACCTTCGACGGGCACATGTACAACGTGCGCCGCGTGATGGAAGAATGCCTCGCCATCAAGCCGGACCTGATCTTCCTGTGGGATGAGGCGTGGTCGGGCTTCGCGCGGTTCTCCCCGTTCCTGCGCCCGCGCACCGCTATGGGGGCGGCCGCCGATCTGGAGGCCTGGCTGCGCAAGCCGGAATCGGTCGAGGCCCATGAGAAGCAGAAGGCGGAGCTGGGTGACAGCCCGTCCGACGAAACGCTGCTGGAGACGCGCCTGATCCCCGATCCGCGCAAGGTTCGGCTGCGCGTGTACCAGACGAACTCGACGCACAAGTCGATGTCGGCGATCCGCCAGGGCTCCATGCTGCTGGTCAAGGACGTGGACTTCCACACGGTGGAGGCGCAGTTCCACGAGGCGGTCTTCACCCACGCCTCGACCAGCCCGAACCAGCAGCTCATCGCCAGCCTCGATGTCGCGCGGCGGCAGATGGAGCTGGAAGGCTACGAGCTTGTGATGAACGCGATCGAGATCGCGTTCCGCATCCGCAGCGCCGTCAACGCCCATCCGCTGATCTCGAAGTACTTCCGCGTGCTCGGCGCCGACGCCATGATCCCGGCGGAATACCGCCAGTCGGGGTTCGAGGACTACCTGCGGCCCGGCAGCACGTGGGCCGATGCGATCAAGGCCATGAACGAGGACGAGTTCTACCTCGATCCGACGCGCATGACGCTGGTCTGCGGCACCGCCGGGTTCGACGGCACCCAGTTCAAGGGGCTGCTCGCCGGCAAGTACAACATCCAGCTCAACAAGACCTCGCGCAACTCGGTGCTGCTGCAGTCCAACATCAACAACACCCGCAGCGACGTCGCGCACCTGATCCGCGTCCTGGTCGAGATCTGCCACGAGATCGAAAGGCGGCTGGCCGATGGCGGGGCGGAGGAGCAGGAGGCGTTCGCCGCGCGGGTGAAGTCGCTGATGACGGACGTGCCCGACCTGCCGAACTTCAGCCGCTTCCACGACAGCTTCCGCGGCGATGCGGGGAAGACGACGCCGGAAGGCGACATGCGCACCGCCTTCTTCGGCGCCTACCATCCGGACCTGTGCGAGTACGTCCCGCTGCTCGGCGCCGAGTGCGACCGGCGGCTGAAGGAGGGGCCGGAGATGGTCTCCGCCAACTTCGTCATCCCCTACCCGCCGGGCTTCCCGATCATGGTGCCGGGCCAGGTGCTGACGCAGGAGACGATCGACTTCATGCGCAAGCTCGATGTGAAGGAGATCCACGGCTACGAGAAGGCGAAGGGCCTCAAGCTGCTCAAGCCGGACGCCATCGCGCAGAAGAAGCGCTGAGCAGGGACCCCGCACATGGAACCGCTTTTCGCCTACCTCGCCGCCAACCCCTACATCCTGCTCTTCGTCACCGTCGGCCTCGCTGTCTGGTTCGGCCGGCAGTCGGTCGCGGGCTACGGGCTGGGCATGGTCGCGGCCGCCATCGTCGTCGGCTGCGGCCTGTCGGTCTGGGCCTCGGCGTACGGGCACAAGCTCGCGCTCGATAACTTCACCAAGAGCCTGTTCTACTACCTGTTCATGTACGGCGTCGGGCTGCGGGTCGGCCCGTCCTTCGTGAACAGCCTGGGCGGCGACGGGATCAAGTTCACCTTCCTCGCTCTCGTCTCCTGCATCATCGGCCTCGTCCTGGTGGTCGTCGGCGCGAAGATGTTCGACCTGCCGCCCGGCGCGGCGGGCGGCATGCTGGCGGGCTCCCAGACCATGTCGGCCGCCATCGGGTCCGCCGAACAGGCGGTGACGGCGGGCGCGGTGGCCCTGCCGCCCGGCAGCAACCCGGAGCAGGTCAGCGCCATGATCGCGCTGTCCTATGGCATCACCTACATCTGGGGCACGGTCGGCATCATCCTGATCACCAAGTACCTGCCCAAGTGGTGGGGCCTGGATGCCCGCGCCGCGGCGCAGGCCTACGAGAAGGAGCACGGGGTCGCCTCCGGCGATGCCCCCGCGCTGTCCGGCTGGACCGCGGGCGGGCTGCGCGCCTACCGGCTGGAGAACCCCGCCTGGGTCGGCAGGACGATGCGCGACATGCTGCGCGAGAACCCCGAGTACCGGTTCGTGAACCTCGCCCGTGACGGTGCCGCGCTCGGCGCGCGGGAGGACGAGACGCTGCGCCAGGGCGATGTCATCGCGCTGGGCGGCCTGCGTACCGCCATGACCGAGAAGATGGGGCTGATCGGGCCGGAGGTTTCCGACCGCATCGCGCTCGACCTGCCGCTGGACCGGGCCGAGATCCTCGTCACCAACAAGGAGATGCTGAAGAAGACGCGCGAGGAATGGCGCGCGCTGCCCGGCGCGGACCAGATCCAGGTTGTCGGCGTCGAACGCTCCGGCGTGCCGGTGCCGATCGGCCGCGACACGAAGCTCCAGCGCATGGACCTCGTGACCGTGGTCGGACTGAAGGATGCGGTGAACAAGATCGGCGCCGCCTTCGGCCGGGTGGTGCGTCCCTCGGCCGCGACCGATCTGCTGACGCTCTCGCTCGGGATGATCCTCGGCTTCCTGATCGGCGCCATCCAGTTCCCCGCCTTCGGGTCGAGCGTCGGCCTCGGCAATGCCGGCGGGCTGCTGGTCGCGGGCGTGATCGTCTCCTCGCTCGCCTCACGGCTGCGCTTCTTCGGCAACACGCCGGCGGCCGCGCGCAACGTGCTGGAGGATCTGGGGCTGGTGGTCTTCGTTGCGATCGTGGGCATCAACGCCGGCAACTCGCTGCTGGAGCAGCTCACCGGCATCCTCGCGCTGAAGATCTTCATCGTCGGCTTCATCGCCTGCAGCGTGCCGCCGTTCATCGTGTGGATGATCGGCCTGTACGTGTTCAAGTTCAATCCGGCCATCCTGATGGGCGGCGTGGCCGGGGCACGCAGCCATTCCGGCCCCTGCCGCGAAGCCGCGGTGGAGATCCAGTCCAACGTCCCGTGGATCGGCTTCCCGGTCGCCTACGCGGTCTCCGGCGTGCTGCTGACCGTGTTCGGTTACTTCGCAATGGTCCTGGCGCAGTGACGGAACCGCGCAGCCCGCCTCGGAGGGCCTGAGGAAGCGCCCGGGTGGTCAGCCGCCCGGGCGCTTTCTTCTTCCCGAGACAACGGCATTCGTCGACCAGCGCTATCGAGGAGCAGGAGCGACATGGAGTGGTTCGCGGCCTTCCTGGTCAAGTACCCGGAACTGGCACTCTTTCTCACCATCGCGATCGGCTATGTGATCGGCGGGATCAAGTTCGGCGGATTCAGCCTCGGCCCCGTCACGGGCTCGCTGTTCGCTGGGATCCTGATCGGCCAGTTCGCCCACGTGCCCGTCGCCGGCACGACAAAGGCGTTCCTGTTCCTGCTGTTCCTGTTCGGCATCGGCTATTCCGTCGGGCCGCAGTTCATGCAGGCGCTGAAGCGGGACGGGCTGAAGCCGGTGCTGCTCGCCATCGTCTGCACCTGCACGGGCCTGCTCGCCGCCATCGCCGTCTCGAAGCTGCTCGGGCTGGATGCCGGCTTCGCGGCCGGCCTGACATCCGGCGCACTGACGCAGAGCCCCGCCATGGGCACCGCGACCGAGGCCATCAACGCCCTGCCGCTGCCGGAAGCGGAGCGGGCGCGGCTGGTCGCGCATATCGGGGTGGCGGATGCCGTCTGCTACGTGTTCGGCGCGCTCGGCGTCATCCTCTTCTGCAGCGTGCTGGCGCCGAGGCTGCTCCGCATCGACCTGCGCGCCGAGTCGCTGAAGCTCGAGAAGGAGCTCGGCATCACCAAGGCGGCGCCGGGCATCGTCTCCGCATGGCGGCGGTTCGAGCTGCGCGCCTATCGCGTGCCCGCGGACTCCCCGCTGCTCGGCAAGACGGTCGCGGAGGCCGAGAGCCGGCTCGGGGAACATCGCGTCTTCTTCCACCGCATCCGCCGGGCGGGCGCCGTGCTGGAAGCGACGCCGGACGTGATGGTCACGGCCGGCGACGTCGTGGCCGCATCGGGCGCGCGCAGCGTCCTGGTCGATCTGATCGGCACGCGCGCCGCCGAGGTCGAAGACCCCGACCTGCTGGATGTGCCGGTCGGCGCGTTCGATGTTCTGCTGACCAGCCGGGCGGTCGCCGGCCACACCGTGGCCGAGGCGCTGCGGACGCCGCAAAGCCGCGGATTGTTCCTGAGCGGCATCCGCCGCGGCGGGCAGGCCTTGCCGCTGTCGCCGCAGGTGGTGCTGGAACGGGGCGATATCCTGCGCATCGTCGGCCCGGAGCGGGAGGCCGGACAGGCGGCGCGCGGCATCGGCACCGTGATCGCCCCCAGCGCGGCCATCGACTTCGTCGTGCTCGGCTTCGCGATCTTCCTCGGCGGGCTGGCCGGCGTGCTGATCACCTTTCCGATCGGCGAGATGCGGATCTCCCTCAGCACCAGCGTCGGCACGCTGCTGGCCGGGCTGGTCGTGGGGCATCTGCGCACGCGCCTGCCGCTGTTCGGACGCATCCCGGACGGCGCCGTCTCGCTGATGACGGCATTGGGGCTTGCCGCCTTCGTCGCCATGACGGGGCTGCACGCGGGGCCGGTGTTCCTCGAAGCGATCGCCGAGGCGGGGATCAGCCTGCTGCTCGGCGGCGTCGTGGTCACGCTCACGCCGCTGTTCGTGGGGCTGTATTTCGGCCACTACGTGCTGCGGATGAACCCCATC
>JBBCJT010000012.1:0-15424 GCA_037190665.1 Rhodovastum atsumiense
CTGAAGCGGGTGCTGTCGGCTGCCAAGGCGCACGCGGAAGGAAAGCCGGTCGCTCCGCCGGCGGCGTAGTCCGCGGGCGGTCAGCGGGCGGCAACGGCCCGACTTTCTCCTCGCGGGCGGAGCTTCGCGAAAGGCACGCACGCTCGCGCAAGGTCCCCTCTCCCGCTTGCGGGAGAGGGAGGGGGCCGCGCTTGCGCGGGAGGGTGAGGGGCCTGCGCGCAGGCGAAACCGCGCCGTGGTGCCGGCGGCCGCACCACCCTCACCCCGGCCCTCTCCCGCGAGCGGGAGAGGGAGAAACAGCGCAGCCGTTTCGCAAAGCTCCCACGGGCGGGAGAGGTGGACCTGCCCCTCTTCTCGAACCGGGGTCAGGAGCGCGTCCCTCAGCAGCCGAGCCGGCGGGCGAGATCCTCGAAGTCTTCCGCGATCACGTCCCAGTCCTGAATGGCGCTGAGGTCCGTCGTCTGCCCCGGCCCGTGTTCGATCCGCGGGACGAAAGCGGTCGCGAACCCGCAGCTTCGCGCCGCTTCAAGGTCGTTGTTGTGCGCGGCCACCAGCGCCACCTGCGCCGGCTCCAGCCCAAGGATCGCGGCCGTGTTGAGATACGCAGCCGGCTGCGGCTTGTAGGCGCCGGCAGCCTCCGCACCGAGGATGGCGTCCCACGGGATCGCGGCCCGCTTCGCCATGTCCGCGAGCAGGCGGATGTTGCCGTTCGACAGCGGCGCGATGAAATGGCGCGTGCTCAGCCGCAGCAAGCCGGGCACCGCGTCCGGCCAGGGATCGAGCCGGTGCCAGGCATGGTTCAGCCACACCGCGTCCTCCTCCGGGAGCGCGATGCCGTGCGCCTCCAGCAGCCGGTCGAGGATCTCCCGGTGCAGCGCATCCAGCCGCGCGAACGGCCGGCGGCCGGATCGCACCTCCTCCATCGCCGGCTGGTAGCCCCGCCGCCACTCGTCGGCGAAGTGCGCCGGATGGATGTCGCTGCGGCCGTGCTTCGCGAGCATCCGGCCGACGTCGCGCGCCACGCCGCTTCGCCAGTCGACGACCGTGCCGAACACGTCGAACACCAGGGCGGAGACATGGGGCAGGGCGCTCATGGCCCGCAGGATGGCGATCCGCGGGCGGGGCGCAAGCGCGAGGCAAAATCGATTCGGTCTGCTATCAGCGCCGCATGCCGCTCCCCGTTCTCGCCGCCGTCATCACCAGTGTCCTGCTGTCCGCCTTCGCGCAGATCGCGCTGAAGGCGGGCATGTCGCGCCCGGACGTGCTGCGCGCGCTGTCGGACGGCGAGGCGGGCGCGATCGCGCTGGCGGTGGCGAGCCAGCCCTGGGTCGTGATCGGCCTCGGCGCCTACGGGCTGGGGATGCTCGTGTGGTTGTTCGTGCTGTCCCGCATCGACGTGTCGCTCGCCTATCCCTTCGTCAGCCTGGGCATCGTGGTGACGATGGCGCTCGGCTACCTCGTGTTCGGCGAGGCGCTGTCGGCGGCGCGGCTGCTGGGCGCGGGGCTGGTGATCGCCGGCATCCTCGTGCTGGCGACGAGCTGATCCCGCCGAGCCTCGCCCACGGCTTCCATCGGCAAGGCGAACGGCATCCGTGCGCGAAACAGAGGCTCGGTACCGGATCAGCCGGCGGGCTGGCCGGTGCGAGAGGTCAGCGACTGCTGCCCTCGATGCTGCGGCCGATGATCGGCAGGTCGATCGAGCTGTCGCGCGGGCGCGGCCGGATCTCGCCGGTGACGCGGTAGAGGCGGAGTTCGTGGTCCTCGACCGGCACGTTGGCGGTGACCGCGATGCGGCCGATCTCCTCGAAATCCGGCCCGTCCAGCACGCGCTGGAACTGCGCCATCTGCGCAAGGTCGGTCCAGAAATCGCGCTGTGCGATCACCACCGCCACGCCGAGGCTGCGGATGCGCTCGATCATCTCAGACTCGCTGTGCGCGCGCTCCGCCACGCCGATCTGGCGGCGGACGGCGATTTCCAGGAACAGCTTGTCGGCTCGGACGGTTTGCAGGTCCGGCCGGCCCGCCACCGTGCGCATGCTGAAGATGAAGGACCCGTCCCGCTTGCCGGAGAACAGCACGGCCGAACCCGGCGGGGCGGCGGCGACGGCGCGCAGCGCGGCCTCGCGGTAGCCGTCCACTCGCGGCACGGTCTGGGCCGCCACCGTCCAGGCGGCGAGGACTGCCGCCACGCCGATGGCCAGCGCCGGCCGCAGCTCGCCCGTCCCGCCGATCCGCCGCGCGAGCCAGTCGAGCCCGAACCCCGCCCACAGGGCGAGCGGCACCAGCAGGATCACGCCATGCCGCGCTTCCTTGAGATCGATGTAGGAGAGCGCGACGTAGCAGACGACGAACCAGAGCCCGAGCATCGCCCGTTCCGCCCGCTGCCAGGCGGCGGCCGTCGCGCTGACGACGAAGCCCAGCGCGGCAAGTGCGAGGCCGGCGATCCCGGCCATCTCCGGAAGCTGCCGGGCGTACCAGAGCCAGCCGGCAAGCGTCGTCCGCGAGGCGGCCGTGTCCGCGATGCCGGACACCGACTGCACGTTCGCCTGGCCGAATTTCAGGGTGATGACGATCAGCGGCACCATGCCCAGCACGGCGAGCGCGGCGACGATCCAGAGCCGCCGCTCCGCCAAGAGCCGCCCGCCGCGCGCGAGCAGCAGGTACAGCGCCAGCACGGCGACGACGAACACCATGCTGAGCTTGGTGTAGAGCGAGAACAGCGCGAAGACGGCGAAGAAGACGAGCGACCAGGTGCCGTGCGTCCGCCCGTGCCGGACGGCGAAGTACGCGGCCCAGACGAGCCAGCACAGCGCCGGGACCTCCAGCATCACCTGCCGGCCCCACAGCGCGATCTCCGGCAGGCCCAGCAGCAGCAACGCGGTCGCGAGCGCGGCCCAGCGATCCATCCAGTGCCGCGCCAGCGCGTACATGCCGCAGCCCAGGGCCAGCCCGTGCAGCGCGATCACCGCCTGCGCTGTCGCGTGGCTGTCACCGAACAGCAGGAAGAACGGCGCGCTGACGACATAGAGCAGCGGCGGGTAGAACAGGATCGTCAGCGCCGGGTACTGGACATAGTAGTCGAAGGCGAAGCGGGCGGGGTTGGCGAACGACGCGGCCAGCAGCGCGTCCTTGAGGAAAATGCCGTTCAGGGCGTGCCGCGGCGCGTCGCTCCACCAGAACGAACCGCCCATCGGCGCGGTCAGGTACAGCGCCAGCGCCAGCAGCAGGATGGCGGCACAGGGCAGCGCCCATTCCGTCCGCGCGCCATCGGTGGACCGGGAATCGTGATTCGGGGTCACGCGCGGCACTTCGGCTTCATCGTTCCCTGATACATGATGGCAGGCCCGCCCGGAACCGGGCAGACACAACCTTGTCGTGAAGGAAGTCATCGCCGGATGCCGCAGCAACCGCCCCTCTGCGTCGACATGGACGGCACGCTCGTGCGTGGCGATACGCTGTACGAGCTGCTGTTCGCCTGCCTGCGCCGCTATCCACTGATGCTGCTGCGGCTGCCGTTCTGGCTGATGGAAGGCAAGGCGGCGCTGAAGGCGCATCTCGCCCGGGTGGTCGATCCGGCGGGGCTGGAGCTTTGCTTCCACGAGCCGGTGATCGACTGGTTGCGCTCGGAACGGGACGGCGGGCGGCATGTCGTGCTCGCCACCGCGGCCGACCGGAAGGTGGCCGAGGCCGTGGCCGACCGGACCGGCCTGTTCGACGAGGTCATCGCCACCGCCAACGGCCGGAACCTGCGCGGGCCGGAGAAGGCGGCCGCCCTCACCGAACGGTTCGGGGCGGGCGGCTTCGACTATGCGGGCAACGACGGCAGCGACCTGCCGGTCTGGCAGGAAGCGCGGCAGGGGATCGTCGTCGCGCCGGCTGGTGCCTCCATCGTCGCCCGCGCCCAGGCGACCGGGAAGGTGGACAAGGTCATCGCCGTGCCCGGGGCGTCTGCCCGCGCGGCGCTGAAGGCGATGCGGCCGCATCAATGGGCGAAGAACGCGCTGGTCTTCCTGCCGATCCTCGCCGCCCACCAGTTCGACGACGGCCGCGCGCTGCTGAATGCGGTGTTGGCCTTCGTGGCGATGGGGCTGGTCGCCTCGGCCGGCTATCTCGTGAACGACCTGCTGGACCTGCAGGCGGACCGCGCCCATCCGCGCAAGCGCCGTCGGCCCTTTGCCTCCGGCGCGCTGCCGGTGCAGGCCGGCATTCCGCTGGCGGCCTGCCTGCTCGCCGCCGCGGTCGTGATCGCGTGGTCGGTTTCCTTCGCGCTCGCGCTATGGCTCGGCGTCTATCTGGTGCTGACCTTCACCTACTCGCTGTGGCTCAAGCAGAAGGTGCTGATCGACGTCTTCGTGCTGTCAGCATTGTATACCCACCGCGTGCTCGCCGGCGCGATCGCGACCGGCATCGCGCCCTCCTTCTGGCTGCTCGCGCTGTCGGTGTTCTTCTTTCTCAGCCTCGCGATGCTGAAGCGGTACTCGGAACTGGTGGACCGCATCGGCAAGGGGGCGCCGGCCGAGGGAGGGGCGATCGCCCGGGGATACCGGGCGGTGGATCTGGACACGCTGCTCGGCCTCGGCACCGCCTCGGCCTTTTCCGCGGTCTTCGTGCTGGCGCTCTATATCCAGAGCGACAACGTGCGGGCGCTGTACCGCACGCCGGAACTGTTCTGGCTGTGCTGCCCGCTGGTGCTCTACTGGCTGAGCCGGATGTGGGTGGGCGCGCGGCGCGGCGCGATCGACGACGACCCGCTGATCTTCGCGCTCCGGGAACGGATTAGCCTGCTGGTCCTCGGGCTGATCGTCCTGCTGGCGACGCTCAGCACGACGGTCGATTTCGGCTGCCTGCTGGGCATCCGCTGCGGCTGAATGGGCGGCCACGACGATACCCTTGCGCTGACGGTCGCGCTTCGCCATTCCTGATGGGGTCGATGCCCCTCGCCCTTGCCCGCGCCCGCCGCCTGCATCCCGGTCGCATTGCGGCGATCGCGGCCCTTTTCGCGACCGCCCTGCTGATCGCCGGCGCGCTGATCCTGTGGCGGATCGATGTCGGACTGGCGGCCGACCGTGGCGAGATCGCGCGCGTGCGCGCGGAGGTGGACGAGGCGCAGACGCTGATGGCGGCCGTGCAGGACGCCGAGACCGGCCAGCGCGGCTTCCTGCTGACGCGGCGCCCGAGCTACCTGGAGCCCCTGACCGCCGCCGAGCGGACCCTGCCGCCGCTGATCATCCGGCTGCAGGCCCTGACGCAGCCCGAGGACGCCGACCGGCTGCGGCGCATCTCCGCCCTCGTCGAGACGCGCATGGAGCAGATCCGCGCCAGCCTCGCCGCGGCGCGCCTCGGGGATATGGACGGCGCGCTCGACCCGGTGCGCACGGACCGCGGCAAGCTGACGATGGATGCGCTGCGCGCGGAGGTCACCGTCCTCGTCGCCATGGGCAGCCGTGCGCTGGATCAGCGCCTCGCTGCGCTGGAGCGGGCCTACCGCACCCGTACCCTGACCGTCTCGGGTTTCGGCACGCTCGCCGTGCTGGGCCTGCTCGGCTGCGCCCTGCTTCTGGCCAACGGTGCCCGGCGCCTGCAACGGGCCGAGGCGGTGGTGCGCAGCGCGATGGAGACGATGCGCGACGGCCTGCTCGCCGTTGGCCCCGACGGGGTGGTGCGGGCCTGCAACGAACGTTTCGGCGAGATCGCCGGCATGCCGCCCGGGATGTGCCGCGAGGGCGCGCGCTGGGCGGAGCTGGTCGCGCACGATGCCGGCATCGACCCGCCGCTGCTCGACCGGCCGGTGGGCACTGTGGTGCGCCGGGGCGGGAAGGTGCTGGAGATCTGGTTCGCCCCGATGGAGGACGGCGGGCAACTGTTCCTGCTGGCGGACATCTCCCGCCGCGACGCGGCCGAGGCGATCGCGCGCAATTCCCAGCGCATGGAAGCGATGGGCCAGCTCACGGGCGGCGTTGCGCACGATTTCAACAACCTGCTGCAGGTGATCGGCGGCAACCTCGACCTCGCGCTGCGCGC
The DNA here is from genome assembly GCA_037190665.1 of Rhodovastum atsumiense. GTDB lineage: Bacteria > Pseudomonadota > Alphaproteobacteria > Acetobacterales > Acetobacteraceae > JBBCJT01. Next base: position 6,022 of record JBBCJT010000012.1, read on the forward strand.
GGCGCCGGAGTCCCTGCGGCCCCGGCTGGAGGCGGCGCGCGGCGGCGTGGAGCGCGGCGCGCGGCTGACCCAGCACCTGCTCGCCTTCGGCCGCCGGCAGCCGCTTGCTCCGCAGCCGACCGATCCGAACCGCCTGGTCTCCGGCATGGAGGAACTGCTGCGGCGGACGCTCGGCGGGCAGATCGAGCTACAGACCGTGATCGCGGCCGGCGCCTGGGCGACGATGGTCGATCCCGTCCAGCTCGAAAGCGCGGTGTTGAACCTCGCGCTCAACGCCCGCGACGCGATGCCCGATGGCGGGCGGCTGACGATCGAGGTCAGCAACGTCACCATCGACGCCGCCTATGCCGCGCAGGTGGACGTACCGCCCGGCGATTACGTGATGGTCGCGGTCGGCGACACCGGCACCGGCATGACGCCGGAGGTGCAGGCACGCGCCTTCGAGCCGTTCTTCACCACCAAGCCGGAAGGCAAGGGCACGGGGCTCGGCCTTGCCATGGTCTACGGCTTCACCCGCCAGTCGGGCGGGCATGTGCGGCTGTATTCGGAACCCGGCGCGGGCTCGACCATCAAGCTGTTCCTGCCGCGCGCGGCCCACGCGCCGGTCGAGGCTCGTGCCGCGCCGCCGCCGCCGCGCACGCTCGCGGCTCGTGTGCTGGTGGTGGAGGACGATGCGCCAGTGCGCGCCGCCGCATCGGCCCTGTTTCGCGACCTGGGGGCGACGGTGGAGGAGGCGGCGGGGATGGAGGCGGCGCTGGCCCTGCTGGAGGCCGGGCCCTTCGACCTGCTGTTCACCGACATGGTGATGCCGGGCGAGATGTCGATCCGCGACTTCGTCCAGCGGGCGCAGACGCTGCAACCGGGCATCGCGGTGCTCTACACCTCCGGCTACACGCAGAACGGCGTGGTGCACGGCGGCCGGCTCGATCCCGGCGTGCGGCTGCTGACCAAGCCGTATGCGCGCGACGATCTGGCGCGCGCTGCCGCCGCCGCGCTGGCCGATGCCCGCGCCGCAAGGCCGCTGCGCATCCTCTATGCCGAGGACGAGGCGCTGGTGCGGCTCGCCACGCTGGAGATGCTGCAGGCCGACGGCCATACCGTGCGGGAGGCGGCGAGTTGCGCGGAGGCGGACGCCTGGGACGAGGACGGCCGGCCCGATCTGGTGATCTGCGATATCGAGCTGCCGGACGGCAACGGCATCGCCCTCGTGCGGCAGATGCGGGTGCGCTGGCCGGGCCTGCCGGTGATCATCGCCTCGGGCCGTAGGCCGTCGCCGCTGCCGGCCGATCTCGTCTGGCTCGACAAGCCGTACGAAGCCCAGCAGCTCCGCGTGGCGATCCTCTCAGCGCTGGAATCCGCCCCGTCCGCCTGATATCGAGGCGTGCATGAATCGTATGATTTTCGCGTTATTGGTGTGCGTGGTGCCGGCCCTGGCGCAGGATCCGGCCGGGACGACCGCGCCCATGATCGCCGTGCCGGCTGATGCGGCCCTGCCTTCGCGCATCGTCGTTCCGCCGGCCGGTGCCGTCGTGGCCTCGCACGCGCAGGTGATCGCCGTGCCGCTGTTCCTGCCCGCGCCCGTCGCGGCGGCCGCAGCGGGGTCCGGTGGCGATCCGCTGCTCGGTCTCGGTGGCGTGGCCGCGGCGGTGGCAGGTATCGCCGCCGCGTCGCTGCTGTCCGGCTCGACCACCTCGACCACCGCCACCCGCTGATACGGGGCCCCTTGTCGCCGCCTCACGCGGCGCTGCGGGACCAGAGCTGGATGACGAGGACGCCGGCGAGGATCAGGCCGATCCCGCCCAGCGCGGGGCCGTCGAGCGTCTGGCCATAGACCATCCAGCCGGCCAGCGAGATCAGCACGATGCCGACGCCGGACCAGATCGCGTAGGCGACGCCGGTCGGGATCGTCCGCAGGGTCTGCGACAGGCAGTAGAAGGCGATGCCGTAGCCGACCGCGACCAGCAGGCTGGGGCCGAGGCGGGTGAAGCCATCGGCGGCCTTCAACGCGGTTGTGGCCACCACCTCCGCGATGATGGCGCAGGCGAGCCAGAGCGGACCGTTCATGCGACCGGCGTGCAGAGTTCGACCAGCACGCCGTTCAGGTCGCGCGCGTAGGCGACCGTCTGACCCCAGGGCATGGCCTCGGCGTCCTTCACCTTCGCGGCGCCTGCCGCCACCGCGCGTCCGAGGGCCGCGGCGGGATCGTCGGTGACCAGCGCGATCTCGAACGCGGCGGGCTGTTCGTGCGGATAGGCGTGGCGCATCGCGATGCCATGGGCGGCCGCCATGGTCTCGGCGACGAAGGAGAGGGCGGTCGCGCCGGTCTCCATCTCGGCATAGGTGCCGCTCTCGTGCACGAAGCGGCGGGTGAGGCCGAAGGCGCGCTCCCAGAAATCCACCGAGGCGGCCACGTCGGGCACGTAGAGGATGATGTAGCCGAGTTTCATCGCCGGTATCGCCTTTGCAGCGTTGCGGAGCCGACCAGTGTGAGCGTCAGCGTCACCGCGAGCAGGATGAAGGCCAGCGCCGCACCGAAAGGCCAGTTGGTGGAGCGCACGAACTGGTCGTACACGGCCGGCGCCATCATCTTGAACTGCGGCCCGCCGAGCAGGACCGGCGTGGCATAGGCGTTCATGCACAGGATGAAAACCAGCGCCGACCCCGCGGCCACGCCGGGCAGGGCGAGCGGCAGCACCACGTGACGGAACACCCGCCACGGCCGCGCGCCGAGATTGGCCGCCGCCTCCTCCACGTTGCGCGGAATGCTCTCGATCACCGAGGCGAGCGTGAGGATCATGTAGGGCATCACCACCGCGACGATGCCGGCGACGACCGCGCCTTCGGTGTAGAGCAGCCGCACCGGTTCCTCCGTCACGCCCGCGCCGCGCAGCGCGGTGTTGACGAGGCCGGTGTTGCCGAGCAGCGCCATCCAGCCGGCGGCGCGCACGACGTTGCCGACCAGCAGCGGGAACAGCGTCAGGATGGTCAGCCACGACTTCCAGCCACCCTGCATGCGCGCGAGCACGTAGGCGGGCGGAAAGGCGCAGATGAGCGAGATCAGCGTGCACAGCATCGCCACCCGCAGCGTGGTGAGCATGATCTCGTGGTAGTAGGAGTCGGTCAGCGCGCGCAGGTAGTTGGCGGGGCTGATCGCCTCGATCATCAGCTCCGTGGGGCTGTAGAGGTTCAGGCTGTAGCGGAACAGCAGCAGCATCGGCGCGACCATCACCGCGCAGACCAGCAGCGTGGCCGGCAGCACCAGCGCGGCGAGCGACGGCGTCCGCTCCATGCCCGAACCCCTGTCGCCTCAGCCCTTGAACTCGCGATTCCACCAGTCCAGGAGCTGGCTGTTGTTCTTCGCGATGTACTCGTAGTCGGGCTTGCGGAAGTTCGCCTGCTGCTCGGGCGTGAAGCCGATCTGCGCCTGAAGTTCCGGCGGCAGCGTGGCGTTGGTCACCGTGTTCACGTAGCCCATCTTGTCGGCGAAGGCGACCTGCGCCTTGGGGTCGAGCGAGGCGTTCAGCCAGGCGTAGGCGGCATCCTTGTTGCGGGCGTTCTTCGGCACCGCCATGTCGAAGACGATCGGCTGCGCGCCTTCCACCGGCACCGCGTGGGTGATGTTGATGCCGCCCTTCTTCCACATGAAGCCGCGCGCCAGCCACATGATGGTCAGCCACACCTCCTCGCCCTTCAGCGCCACGGCCAGCGCCTCGTTGGACGGATAGACGCGGGCGCCCAGCTCCCGCAGTTCCTTCAGCTTCGCCTTGCCCGGCTCGAAATTGCTCATCGACCCGCCGCCGACCAGCGCGGCGGAGGAGAAGACCTGAAGGTACAGCCCGTCCGCGAAGCCGACGCGGTTGCGATACCTGGGGTCCCACAGGTCGGCATAGGATTTCGGCGGGGCGGAGACCTTGTCCGGATTGTAGAGGATCACCTGCCCCGAATAGATGTGCGGGATCGCATAGGGCTTGGCGAGCGCGGGAACCACGTTCGCCGTGTTCGGCACCCGGGTTGCGTCGATCGTCTCGAACAGGTTGAGCTGCGCCATCTCGAACATGTCCACGTCCGACAGGCAGGCGACATCCATGCTGCCGCGGCGCGATGCGCGTTCGGCGATCAGCTTGGTCTTGCGCGGCGGCGCGACGGCGACATCGTAGAGCACCTCGATGCCCTGCGGCTTGATCAGCGGCGTGTCGATGTTCGCGATCAGCAGGTCCTGGTAGTCGCCGCCCCAGGTGCCGACGGTGCACTGGCCGCCCGCGGCAAACGTCGGGCGCGGCGCGCCGGCGGAAAGGGCGGCGAGCGCTGCGGCGGTGCCGCCGAGCGCACCGCGACGGGTGAGCGTTGTCATTGCGAAGTCTCCCGATTGTTTGTGTTGTCGTTCATGCGGCGTCGGCCTCCGCGGCCAGCAGGCGCGCGTGCGCGGGCAGCCAGGACAGGCGCACCGCATCGCCCACGGCCAGCCTGCGCAGCGGGTCGTCGTGCGGGGGCGTGGGGCGTGTGACGAGCACGGTGCCCGCCTCGGTCGCCACGTGCCAGTCGGTCAGCCCGCCGAGATAGGTGACCAGCTCGATGCGTCCCGGCAGGCCCGTGCCCTCGCCGAGGCTGATCGCCACGCGCTCCGGCCGCAGCGCCACCGCGACCGTGCTGCCCGGCGTGCCGCCATCAACGGAAACGGCGGCAGCGCCCACGCGCACCGTGCCCGGTGCTTCCACCGTGCCGTGCAGGATGGTGCAGCGGCCGATGAAGCCGGCGACAAACAGGTTGGCGGGCGTCTCGTACAGCTCCTCCGGTGTGCCGATCTGCATCACCTTGCCGCGGTCCATCACCACCAGCCGGTCGGCCATGGTCAGAGCCTCCTCCTGGTCGTGGGTGACGAACAGGGTGGTCAGTCCCAGCCGCTGCTGCAGCGCGCGGATCTCCACCCGCACCTCGGCGCGCAGCTTGGCATCGAGGTTGGACAGCGGCTCGTCGAGCAGGAAGACGGACGGGTTCACCACCAGCGCGCGGGCCAGCGCGACGCGCTGCTGCTGGCCGCCGGAAAGCTGGCGGGGCAGCCGGTCCGCGAGATGGTCCAGCCGCACCAGCCGCAGCGCCTCGGTCACGCGGCGGTCGCGCTCGGCGCGGGCGGTCCCGCGCATCTCCAGCCCGAAGCCGACATTCTGCGCCACGGTCATGTGCGGGAACAGCGCGTAGCCCTGGAACACCATGCCGGTGTCGCGCGCCCAGGGCGGTGCCGCGGTCACGTCCTTGCCGTCGAGCAGGATGCGCCCGGCCGATGGCGCGATGAAACCCGCGACCATGCGCAGCGTGGTGGTCTTGCCGCAGCCGGACGGGCCGAGCAGCGCCACCAGCTCCCCCTGCGCGACCGCCATGTCCACGCGCTCCACCGCGACGGTGGCGCCGTAGCGCTTGGCCAGCCCTTCGAGATGCAGGCCCGCCATCACACCACCCGCGACAGTTTGACGAAGCGGTCGGTGATCAGCATCAGCGCGCCGATCAGGACGATCTGCACCGTGGCGACGGCGGCCAGCGTGGGGTCCACCTTGAACTCCAGGTAGTTGAGCATCGCCACCGGCAGCGTCTGCCGCCCCGGCCCGGTCAGCAGCAGCGTCAGCTCCAGGTTCTCGAAGCTCTGGATGAAGGAGAACAGGCAGGCGGCCACCACGCCCGGCCGCATCATCGGCAGCGTGACGCGGCGGAACACCGTCCATGGCCGCGCGCCGAGGTTCATCGCCGCTTCCTCGATCGCCCCGTCGAGCCCCTGGAGGGAGGCGGCGACGAGGCGCACCGTCCACGGGATGGTCAGCAGCACATGGCCCGCGATCAGCCCGTGCAGCGTGGCGACGAGCTGGAAGTCGAGCGCGTTGTCCACCTGCACGTAGAACACATAGAGCGCGGTGCCGGCGACCACGCCCGGCACGGCGAGCGGGCCGAGCAGCAGGCCGTTGATCGCCTCGCGCCCCTTGAAGCGCCCGCGCACGATGGCGTAGGCGGCCGCCGTGCCGAACGTGACGCCGATCGTCATCGACACCAGCGCCACCTGCAGCGACACGACGAATCCGCGCGCGAATTCGCGCCGGTCCCACGCGTTCGCGTACCAGCGCAACGTGTAGCCTTCCGGCGGGAACGCCAGGATCTCCTGATCGAAGAAGGAGAGCCAGACGACCGTCGCCACCGGCAGCAGGACGAAAGCGAACACCAGAATCACGGCGGTGTTGAATGCCCCCCGCCGCCATCCCGTGCCCCCCAGGATCGCGCCTTCCATGCCGCAAGGTGCGGGCGGGCGCGGCGCTGCGTCAATCGTTCAGGCGATCCAGTCGATGGCCGCGCCGTGGGGGTCGGTCCAGGCGGTCGGCACGCCGTTGACGGACAGCAGGAAGCGCCCGTGCGGCGGCGGTTGCGGCGCGGCCGCCGCGATGTCGGGCAGCACGCCCGGCGCCTCGTTGGCGATCCACACGTCGCACAGATCGCGCACCTCGCGCGCGAAGGCGGCGCGTTCGGCGGGGGAGGGCAGGTAGGCCAGCACGGCGGTATGGAAGATCACCCGCGTCGCATCGCGCGGCGCTTCCGCCGCGAGTGCGGCGAGGTCGTGCCGCAGGTCGCCCCGCACCACTCGCGGCCTGTCGCGGGCGGCCACCGCCATCGCGGCGCGCAGTCCTGCGAGCCGGTTTGTCTGCTCCGGCCAGACCAGCGCCTCGAGCCACGCCGCCTGATCGGGATCGGACGCATCGACCGGCGCGAGATCGAGCCCGGCGCGCCATGCGACCTGCGGCACGCTGGCGGGCAGGGGCGTGGCGTCGTCGGCATGGCAGGCGAACACCGGCGCGCCCGGCGGGCCGGTAAGCACCGCACGGCCGTAGTCGTAGCCGTATCGGTCAAGTAACAGGCACAGGCCGGCGGAGGCGCCCGCCTCGATCAGCGCCAGCGGCGGCCTGAGGCGGGCGAGCACCGGCAGCAGCGTGGCGCAGCGGGCGGGTTCGTTGGTCTGCGTCGCCCGCGCCGCCATCACGGCCCACAGCCGCGCCCGTTCCTCGTGCACGGTCCGGCGGAACTGCGCGGGATCGGCGATTGTGCCGAACAGCCGCCGTACAGCGCCCAGTAGCAGGTTCGGCTGGCGCTTCGCCGCCGGCAGCGTCGCGAGCCAGTCCACCAGCGCCGCGTCCCCGGCGACCGCCTCGGCCAGACGTTCGTAGATCGGCGAGCGGCCGCGCGCTTCGTTCGCCGCGAAGCGCCGCCAGGACGCCCTCACCGCCTCGTGCGACATTGTTTCCGGCCGTTGGTTGACGCATCGCATCATCGGCGTCGATCATCGGGCGAACAAGGGAGGTCGCATGGCCTGGCGCGTAGGCGTGGATTCCGGCGGAACGTTCACCGACGTCTGCCTGTTTGAGGACGGCAGCGGACAGGTCTCCGTGTGGAAAGTTCCTTCCACGCCCGATGATCCCTCGCGCGGCATCGCCGAAGGGGTCGAGGCCGGCATCGGCCGAGTGGGTGCGACGGCGGCGGACATCGAGTTCTTCGGCCACGGCACCACGGTCGCGACCAACGCGCTGATCCAGCATCGCGGCGCGCGCACTGGGCTGATCACCACCGGGGGCTTCCGCGACCTGCTGGAGATTGCGCGCCAGAAACGACCGGACCTCTACGATCTGTTCGTAGACAAACCGCCGACCCTCGTCTCCCGCGACCTGCGCTTCGCGGTGCCGGAGCGCGTGCGCCACGACGGCAGCATCGAGACCGCGCTGGACGAGACCGCGGTGCGGGAGGCGGCGCGCGCGCTGAAGGCCGCGGGCGTGGCGGCGGTGGCGATCTGCTTCCTCTACGCCTTCGTCCGCCCCGAGCACGAGGCGCGTGCGACCGAGATCCTGCGCGAGGAACTGCCCGAGGCGTTCGTGACCGCGAGCCACGGCGTCGCGCCCGAGTTCCGCGAGTACGAGCGGCTCTCCACGGCGGTGGTGAACGCCTATCTCGGCCCGGTGATGCGCGGCTACATCGCGCGGCTCGCGGACCGGCTGGCCAAGCTCGGCCTGACGGCGACGCCGCAGCTTACGCAGTCCAACGGCGGCGTGATCGGCTTCGATGCCGCCGCCGAACTGCCGGTGCGCACGGTGCTGTCCGGCCCGTCCACGGGCGTGGTGGGCGCGCAGGCTGTCGGCCGGCTCGCGGGGCTGGACGACCTCATCACCTTCGACATGGGCGGCACCAGCACCGATGTCGCTCTGCTCAAGGGCGGCGAGTGCCGGCTGACCGGCGAGGCGATGGTGCACGGCTATCCGATCAAGGCGCCGATGCTCGACATCCACACGGTCGGCGCGGGCGGCGGCTCCATCGCCTACGTGGACAGCGGCGGGTTGCTGAAGGTCGGCCCGCGCAGCGCCGGCGCCGATCCCGGCCCGGTCTGCTACGGCCGCGGCAACGAGGAACCCACCGTCACCGACGCCAACGTGCTGCTCGGCACGCTGCATCCCACGCATCTGCTGGGCGGACGGATGCCGATCCGGCGCGAACTGTCCGAGGCGGCGATCGCGAAGCTGGCCGACCGGCTGGGCATGGACACGATGGCGACCGCGCAGGGCATCCTGTCCGTCGTCACCGCGAACATGGCCAAGGCGATCCGCGTGATCAGCGTGCAGCGCGGCCACGATCCGCGTGACTACACGCTGGTCGCCTTCGGCGGCGCCGGCCCGCTGCATGCCTCGCGGCTGGCGCAGGAGCTGGACATGAAGCGCGTGCTGGTGCCGCGCAATCCCGGCATCCTCTGCGCCATGGGGCTGCTGCTGACCGATCTGCGCGCCGACTTCGCCACCACCCGGCTGACCCGGCTGGGAGCGGCGGCGCTGCCGGTGATGCAGGAGGCATTCGAAGGACTCGCCGCGCGCGCCGAGCACTGGTTCGCCGCCGAGGACATCGCGCCGGAGGCCCGCCGCCTGCGCCGCACCGTGGACATGCGCTATCTCGGCCAGAACTACGAGCTGCCGATCGCGCTGCCCGACGGACCGGTCGGCAAGGCGACGCTCGATGCACTGGCCGAAGGCTTCGCCGAGGCCCATCGCCGCGAATACGGCTTCGTGGCGGAGGAGGAGGCGGTGGAGCTCGTCACCTACCGCGTGGAGGCGACCGGCCTGGTCCGCAAGGCGAGCTTCAAGCCCGAGAAGGAGCAGGGGCCGGATGCGTCGGCCGCGCAGGTCGGCACCCGTGCCGTCTGGCTGCCGGAGGCGGGCGGGCGGGTGACCGTGCCGGTTTACGACCGCGACAGGCTCCATGCCGGCAACCGCATCGCCGGCCCCGCCATCGTCGAGCAGATGGACGCGACCACCGTGATCCTGCCCGGCCAGGCCGGCCGCGTGGAACCCTATCTGAACCTGATCCTGGAGGCGGCATGAGCGCGGCAGTGGAACAG
>JBBCJT010000013.1:0-6772 GCA_037190665.1 Rhodovastum atsumiense
GCTGATCTGGCTGAACCCGCTCTTGCGCTGGGACGGGTTCGAACCGAAGTCGCAGGGCATCCGTGCGATGTTGCCGCACGTGGACGATTTCCGGCCGGTGCACAATCTGGCGAGCCTGCGCGATCTGGTCGCCACGCTGTCAGCGCCCCCGGCCGGTTTCAGGAGAGCCGCATGACACAGGATCAGGAAGACGTGCTCGCCCAGGCTGCTAGCTGGCTGACCTCGGGCGAGGAAGTGGCGCTGGCCACGGTGACAGAGACCTGGGGCTCCTCGCCCCGCCCTGCCGGCAGCCAGTTCGCCGTCACCCGCTCCGGCCGGATGGCCGGCTCGGTTTCCGGCGGCTGCATCGAGGGCGCGGTCGCCGAGGCTGCGATGCGCACGCTCGACAGCGGCACGCCGCAGCTTCTCGATTTCGGCATCACCAACGAGCGGGCGTGGGAAGTCGGGCTCGCCTGCGGCGGCAAGCTCAAGGTGTTCGTGGAGAAACTCGGATGACGCCTGCGCTGCTGCTGGCGCTGACGGAAGCGAAGGCAGGCAAGCGGCCGGTCGCCCTCGCCACGCTGCTGCCCGGGGGCGAGCAGCGCCTGCTGCCCGACCCGGCGGCGCCGTCAGCCTGGAACGAGGCGGCCGCCGCCGCGCTGGCCGATGACGAGAGCCGCACCGTCGACCTCGGCGACGGCAGCCAGTTGTTCCTGCAGGTCCACAATCCGCCGCCGCGGCTGGTGATCGTGGGCGCGGTGCATATCGCGCAGGCGCTGGTGCCGTTCGCCGTTCCGCTCGGCTTCGGGGTCACGGTGGTCGATCCGCGCCGCGCCTTCGCCAGCGACGAACGCTTCCCGGACGTGACCGTCTCCACGGAATGGCCGGATGAGGCGATGGACCGGCTCGCGCCGGACAGCCGCACCGCCGTGATCACCCTCACCCACGATCCGAAGCTGGACGACCCGGCGCTGGACCGCGCGCTGAAGTCGGACGCGTTCTACATCGGCGCGCTGGGCTCGCGGAAAACCCACGCCGCCCGCCTCGGCCGGCTGAGGGAGCTGGGCCATGGCGACGCCGCCCTCGCCCGCATCCGCGGTCCCGTAGGGCTGAAGATCGAGGCGGTCACCGCGCCCGAGATCGCGCTCTCCATCGCCGCCGAGGTCGTCGCCGTGCGCCGCGGCGCCGCGCTGGCGTTGGCTGCCCCCAGGGCGGCGGCGTGAGCGGACTGCCGCAATGATCTTCGGCCCGGCCCCGCTGGCCGAGGCGCGCGGCGCCATCCTGGCGCACACCCAGCGACTGCCGGGACGCGCGATCAAGAAGGGCACGGTGCTGGACGAGGCCGCGCTTGCCGCGCTCGGCGAGGCGGGCCTGACCGAGGTGGTGGTCGCGCGGCTCGAAGCCGGCGACGTGGCCGAGAACGACGCCGCCGACCGCGTCGCCAATGCGCTGGTCGCGCCGCTCGTCGGCCGCAACCGCGCCGCCACCGGACGGGTGAACCTGACCGCCGAGTCGGCCGGGCTGCTGCGCGTGAACGCCGACGCGGTGGACCGGCTGAACGCGGTGGACGAGTCGATCACGCTGGCCACGCTGCCGGACGCGACCGTGGTCGCCCCGCGCGAGATGCTCGCCACGATCAAGGTGATCCCCTTCGCCGTGCCGGGCAGCGTGGTCTCCATCGCCGAAGCCCTCGCGCGGCGGACGTCGTTGCTGTCGCTGCATCCGTTCCGCGCGATGAAGGTCGGGCTCGTCATCACCGAGCTGCCGGGGCTGAAGGAAAGCGTCACCGAAGGCACCATCGAGGCCACCACGGCACGGGTGGAACGGCTGGGCGGCACGCTGCTGCCGCCGCTGCGCTGCCCGCATGACGAGGCGCGCATCGCCGACCGCATCCGCTCGCTGCTGTCCCAGGGCGCGGAGATGGTGCTGGTGGCGGGCGCATCGGCCGTGGTGGACCGGCGCGATGTCGGCCCCGCCGGCATCGTGCGCGCGGGCGGGACGATCGAGCATTTCGGCATGCCCGTGGACCCCGGCAACCTGCTGTGCCTGGGGCGGATCGGCAACGTGCCCGCGATGGTGCTCCCCGGCTGCGCGAGAAGCCCGAAGATCAACGGCTTCGACTGGGTCCTGGAACGCCTCTTCGCGGGCGTTCCGGTCGTCGGCACCGATGTCGCGCGCATGGGCGTGGGCGGGCTGCTGAAGGAGATCGACCTTCGCCCGATGCCACGCGAGAAGGCGGTGAGCGCTCCCCGCCCCGCGCTCGCGCCCCGCCGGCGGCCGGCGGTCGCGGCGGTGGTGCTCGCGGCCGGGCGGTCGCGGCGGATGGCGCCGCTGAACAAGCTGCTGGTTGCCAACGAAACCGGCGCGGCCATGGTCGCGCGCGTGGTGGACCAGGTGCTCGCGTCCCGCGCGCGGCCGGTGGTCGTCGTGCTCGGCCATCAAGCGCGCGACGTGGAGGCCGCGCTTGCCGGCCGCAAGGTCACGTTCGTGGAGGCGCCGGACTACGCGGAGGGCCTGTCCGCCAGCCTGAAATCCGGCATCGCCGCACTGCCCGCGAGCGCGGAGGCGGCGATGATCTGCCTGGGCGACATGCCGCTGGTCACGACCGCGATGATGGACAGGCTGATCGGGACCTTCGATGCCGACGAAGGGCGGACGATCGTCCAGCCCACCTATCGCGGCAAGCAGGGCAACCCGATGATCTGGGCCCGCCGGTACTTCGACGAGATCCTCGCGCTGACCGGCGATGTCGGCGCGCGGCATCTGGCGGCGAAGCATGCCGAGGCGGTCGCGGAGGTCGAGATGTCGGACGATGCCGTGCTGCGCGACTTCGACACGACCGAGGCGCTGTCCGGCCTCGCCGAGGCCGAGAAGCGGATCGCCGCGCGGCGCTGAGGCCGCGTGCTCGCTCCCACCGCCCGCTACGCCGTCCGCCCGCGTCCGGCCGAGCAGCCCGAGGACAGCGATCTGCTGCGTGACGGGGCGGAGACCGGCACGGTGCTGCCGGGCGTGGTGCTGGAGGCGCAGTTCGCGCTGGGCGACGAGGCGTTGCTGTTCCTGACCTATGACGTGCCGTTCGAGGAGGCGCTGACGATCTGCCTGCTCGATGCGCGGGACCGGCTGGCGGAGCAGGTCACGTTGGGCGGCCCGTACACGACGGGGCATCTGCACGACCTGCTGATCGACGGCCCAGACCGGCTGTGCTTCCGCTTTTTCGGCGGCGCGCCCTAGCGGCTGCTGGTCGCGGCCCGGCCGCGCTGGCGCGTGCCGGTCCTGAGCGATCCGCCGGGCGCGCGGCGCCTGTCGTTCCGGCGCCGGCTGCTGCTGGGGCGCTGAGCCGGCGTGGTTTGCCTTCCCGTCCCGGGCGCTGGCATAGGCAAGCTGAGTGCTCGGCCGAGGAGGGGACGGTGATGCAGAGATGGGAATACCGGACGATCCACCGCACGCGTCAGATGCAGTATGAGGCCACGGAGGATTGGGTGAGCTGTGGGCCCTGGACGCCGGCGGATATTGACGACGAGCTCAACAAGCTCGGCGCCGAGGGCTGGGAACTCGTCAGCGTCTCGCCGCGCTCGAATCATGGCTCGAATGGTGCCTATACCAGCGCCGGGCGCGGACGCTATCCCATCGTCTCCGGTCTGACGAATTCGGAACTCTTTGTGTTCAAGCGACCGGTGGGATGACCGCACACGCGCAGAGCCGCGTGGTGAGGCTCCGACGCTCACCAGCCTGAACCGCATCACGGCCCCGATCAGGGCCGTCCCCCAGCCGGCACCGCCCGCATCGCCAGCGTCTGCTCGTCCCGGTTCGGCAGATAATTGAGGCCGGTCCTGGAGGCGAAGATCACCATCGGCTGATACAGGGGAATGACGGCGTAGCGCTCCGTCGCCAGCCGCATCGCCTGCTCCATCAGCGCGCTGCGCCGCGCCATATCCAGTTCCACCACGGCCTGCTGGATCAGCCCGTCGACCTCGGCATCGGCAAAGCCACTGCGGTTGATGCTGCCCATGCGCCGCTCGCGGTCGTAGCCGTGGATCACGCCGATCAGCGTCCCGATCGTATCGCCGGTATCGTTGCCCACGCCGAGCAGGAACAGCGGCAACTCGTTGCCCGGGGTGCGCAGGCGGGAGAAGTAGATGCTTGCCGGCGCTGTCTCCACCGCCGCGTGGATGCCGATGCGCGCCAGCATCTGCCCCAACCCCTGGCAGGTCGCCGCATCGCCCACGTAGCGGTCGTTCGGGCAGGTCAGCGTTGTGCGGAAGCCCTGCCCCCAGCCGGCCTCGCGCAGCAGCTTCGCGCTCTCCTCCGGCGCGAAGGGGTCGGGCTGGCGGTCGGCGACGAAACCGTTCATGCCGACGACCGCGAGCTGCGAGGACGTCTCGCCGTAGCCGCCCAGGACCCGCTCGACGATGGCCGACCGGTTGATGGCGAGCGAGAGAGCCCGGCGGACGCGAACGTCGGCGAGCGGGTTGGTCGCCAGCGGCTGGCCGTTGGCATCGGTCGTCAGCGGCGACTGGCCGAGGCTGATCGTGGCGCCCAGATAGATGATCCGCGCCGAGGGCGAGCGATGCACCGCGACGGCGCTGTTGCCCCCAAGCCGATCGGCATCGACGGGGCTGACATTGTCGATGAGGTCGACATCGCCCGCCAGCAGCGCCGCGGTGCGCGCTGCGTTGTTCGCCAGGATACGGAACTCCACGCGGCGCCAGTGCGGCGGCTGGCCGCGGAAGCTGTCGAAGCGCTCCAGCACCAGCCGCTCGCCGGAGCGATACTCGACGAAGCGGTAGGGGCCGGTGCCGATGGCGGCGACGCCGGTGGCGAAGTCGCCCGGCGTCTTCCCCTCGGTCGCCGCGCGGGAGACGATGCTGATGCCGTTGGTCTGGATCGGCACCAGCGGATTGGGGCGGCTGGTCACGATGTCGACGGTGTGGTCGTCGACTTTCTCCACGCCGGTGATCGACGTCAGATAGTACGTGTACGGTGCCGGATTGCCGGGGATCGCCGGCACCCGGGCGAAGCTGAACACCACGTCGTCCGCGGTGAATGCGGTGCCGTTGTGGAAGGTGACATCGCGCCGGAGGGTGAAGCGCCAGCGCAGCGGGTCGACGGTGCGCCAGGATTCGGCGAGGCCGGGGATGTAGCGGCCGTCACCGTCCCGTTCCACCAGCCGCCCGTAGAGGTGCTGGTGATAGGCCCGGTTGCTGTCGAGGAACAGGAAGTGCGGGTCGAGCGTCGGCGTCGCCCGCGCACCGATCCGGATATCCTGCGCCAGGGCCGGCGACGCCGCGAGCAGCGCCGCCGCGAGCAGCAGGCGCCTCATCGCCACACCTGCTCGGCCAGCCGCAGGAAGTTCTCGCCGAGGATGCCGCGCGCCTCCGTCTCGGAGAATCCCTGGTCGAGCAGCGCCTCCGCCAGCTCCGGTACCTGCTCCGGCGCGAAATAGTGCCAGGGCGGCGGTGGGTAGCCTTTCGGCCAGCGGTCGGGATTGAGCGCGACGCGGCGGTACTGCTGTTCAAGGAAGTAGACGTTGTCGATGCCGATCGCGACATGCTCGGGACCCAGCAGGTCGGCCCAGTGCCGGATGTGGCGCAGCATGTCGGCGACGGTCGAGGTGCCCGCGGCGCCCAGGAACTTGCCGACGCCGGTGACGCCGACGACACCGCCCTTGCGCGCACAGGTCAGCGCCTGCTCGTCGGTGATGTTGCGTTCATGGTCGAACAGGGCGCGGGCGTTGGAGTGGCTGAAGATCACCGGGGCGGTTGACGCCTCCATGATCTCCATCGTCGCGCGGTAGCCCGTATGGGTGCAGTCGACGAGCATGCCGACGCGGTTCATCTCGGCGACCAGCTTCAGCCCGTACCGGCTGAGGCCGGCATCGACGCGCTCATGGCAGCCGGTCGCCGCCGCGTTCATCTGGTTGTAGACCAGCAGCATGTGGCGGATGCCGAGTTCGTAGAACAGCTCCACCAGGTTCGGATTGCTCTCCAGACAGCCACTGCCCTGGAAGTGGAAGCCGAGGGCGAGCTTGCCGGCCGCGCGCGCCGCCCTGATCTCGGCAACGCTGCGGACGAAGACCATCCGGTCCGCGCGCTCCCGGATCATGGCGCGGACATCGGCGATGTTGTGCACCGTCGGACTGGTGCCGTGGAAATCAACGCCGACGGTGAGGCTGACGAAGCCGACGCCGCTGGCATGGAAGCGGTCCAGCACCGTCTGGCGCCCCTCGTACTCTTCGTTGAAGGGCAGCGTCAGGTCGCAGATGGTGGCTGTGGCCGCGATGCTTTGGCGGGCGGCGACGAGGTCGAGGGCCATTCAGGCGGATCCCCGGTGATGTCCTGCGCAGGATGCTTCGGCGGCCCGGGTGCCGACGTCCAATACCATGTTGACTGGATTGATAGCGGAACCGCTATCGTTGCCGGCCATGCCCGATCTGATCCTGACCGATCTGCGGCACTTCCTGCTGTTGGCTGAGGAGCTGCACTTCGGCCGCACCGCCGAGCGCATCGGCGTCGCCCAGCCGGTGCTCAGCCGGCGCATCCGGCGGCTGGAACAAGCGGTCGGCAATCCGCTGTTCGAGCGCAGCTCGCGCAGCGACGCGCTGACGCGGGCGGGTCGGCAGTTGCGGGACCAGGCGGGCAAGGCGCTGCTCGCCCTGGACAACGCGGTACGCACCGCCGGGCAGACCGCCCGGCGGGACACGGCCCCGCTGCGCATCGGCTTCGTCACCGCGGCCGAATCGGTTGTGCGTGCGCTGCTGAACCGCTGCCGCACCGATCTGCGCTGCGACGTGGAG
>JBBCJT010000014.1:0-24890 GCA_037190665.1 Rhodovastum atsumiense
CTTGAGCTGGCGGATCAGCGCCGGCGGCACGTACTGCGCCGCGCAGGTGACGATGATGATGTCGAACCCGCCCTCGACCTCCGGCCAGCCGAAGAACCCGTCGCCGACGCGGCTCTGCACGTTGTCGTAGCCGAGCGGGGCGAAGATGCGGCCGACCGCGCGGCCCAACGGCTCGATGATCTCGATCGAATACTGGCGCGCGACGATGCGCGACAGCACCGCGCTCTGGTAGCCCGAGCCGGTGCCGATCTCGAGGACCGTATCGGTGGGCTTCGGGGCGCAGGCCTGGGTCATGTAGGCCTGGCCGAGATAGTCGGACAGCGCGGAGCCGTAGCCGATGGCCCAGGGCTTGGCGTTGTCTTCATACGCATCGCCCGGCGTGGCGCGGCCGTCGCTGTAGACGTAGTGGAAGTACTCGCGCGGCACTTCGCCGAAGGCGCGCAGCACGGCCGGGTCGGCCTCGCCGAAGCGTTCCTTCAGATACGCCTCGACCCGCCGCAGCGCGCGGTCGCGCCGGCTCTGGATGGCGCGGAAGGAGGCATCGGAGAGCTGCGTCTCCCGCCCGGAATCCGCCATCGCCTTGAGGAAGGCGGGCTGCGTCCAGTCGGCGGCGCGCGCCGCGGGCGCGGCAGCCAGCGCCAGCGCGCCGGCGGCGAGCGAACGGCGAGTCAGGGTCATCCAAATCTCCGGGGAAGCACGATCACGGCGGTGATGTAACACAACGAGGCCACCGCGAGCAGGGCCGGCAGCCCGAAGCCGATCCCGAGCAGGTTGGCGAGAGGCGTGGCGATCATCGAGAAGGCGCCGTTCAGCGCCCAGGCCCAGGGCAGCAGCGCCGGGCTCGCCGCCTGGAACCGGTCGAGCCCGAGCGGGAACGGCAGGCCGAGCGCGACGGAAACCGGCGCGGCCGCCAGCACGACCAGCCCGGCGCGGGCGAGGAACGGCCAGTCCAGCGCCGACAGCACCGTCCAGCGCCCGGCCAGCAGCGCCAGCACGCTCCAGCCCACGATCACCGCCGCCGCGACCGCCATCGCGCGCCGGGGCGCGGCGGCGTAGCGGGCGGACAGCAGGCTGCCGAGGGCGGAGAAGACCAGCATCGCCGTCAGCACGATCGCGAAGCCGGAGGTGCGGTCGGCCAGCAGCAGCGCGGCGTGCTCGATCAGGTGAATCTCGATCAGCAGGAAGCCGAGACCGAGCGCCGGGAAGTACAGCACCACGCGGCCCACCATGCCGGGGCCCACGCCCACCCCGCCCCGCCGGGCCAGCGGCAGCAGGATCACCAGCACGGCGAGCAATGCGGCCTGCGCCAGCACGGCGACGTTGACCAGCAGCCCGATCTCCGCCTGCGGCAGCAGCTCGATCCGCGCCACCGCCGCCGGCAGGGCGGTGAGCCGGACCACGGGCGACAGCGCCGGCCGGTCCCAGGTGAGCGGCGAGCGGTCGAAGGAATCGACCAGCGGCGCGCCGCCGATCAGCGCCGATGCTTCCTCTGCCACCGCGTCCTGCGCCTCGGCGCTGCGCGCCATCGTGGTGCGCTCCAGCGAGACCGGCGGCAGGTCGTTCCACACCGTCTCCGGCGGCGGCCGGCCGGGCGCGTAGGACAGGTCGAAGGACCGCTCCTCGCAGAACGCGGCGAGCGCATCGAGGCGTTCCGGGCCGAACGGGGCGCGCGACAGCAGCACCCGCACCGTCCAGGCCGAGCGGTAGATGGCGATATGCCGCGCGGGGTCCGCCACGCCGGCCCGCTCCAGCGCGGCCATGCCGGTCGCGATCAGCCGCACCGCATAGGCCGGCAGCTCGCGGATCGACATCGGCACGGAGACGATCCCCTCCGGCGACAGCGCCGCGAGCGCGGCGGCGAGTGCATCGGCGGAGATCGCCGCCCGGTTCGGTTCGGCCGCGCCGAGGAAGTCGCCGGAGACGTCGATCAGGTCATAGGGGCCGTGCCGCAGCGCCGAGAGCGCGTGCAGCGGCGAGAGTTCCACGGACGCATCGCGCGGCATTGGCGCAACCTCGGCGAAGCCGGCTTCCAGCGCGCGGCGCAGCAGCGGTTCGGGCTCCACAACCACGATCTCGCGCGCGCCCAGCGCCCGTGCCTCGGCAACCCGGAAGCCGCCGGACGCGCCCAGCAGCAGCACGCGCGGGCGTTCGAGCAGCGCATAGGGCCCGGCATCCAGCGCGCCCCGGGCATAAGCCCCGTCCGGCACCGCCTTCGGCAGCGAGGCGATGCGCACGCCGTCGCGGTACAGGCCGAACGACGCGGGCGGCGCGGGCAGGTTCAGCGGTTCGGTGTTGTTGGTGATGTCGGTGTCGGCGCGCTCGGTGAAGTTGTCGAGCAGCCGGTACAGGCCGCGCGGCGACCGCAGCTCCGCCACCACGCGGCTGTCAGGCACGTTCAACGGCGCGGAGATCGGCTTGTATTCGCTCACGGTCGGCGTGGCCGCCCAGAACACCGCGCCCATCGCGGCGGCGAGCGTGACCGCGGGTGCGGCCGGCCGCATGCCGGGCGAGACCAGCGCCGCGAGCGCGAGGGACGGCAGCAGCGCCGGGATCAGGTCGAACGGATCGAGCAGCCACATCAGCCCCAGCGCGGCCACCGCCCCCGCGCCCGCGCCCAGCAGGTCCCACGCATAGACGCGCCCGACCGCATTGGCGTGGACGACGAAGTTCAGGCTCACCGCGAGGCCGGCGAAGAAATAGAAAGGGAACAGCGCGGCGTAATAGAGCAGGATGTTGACGAGCTGCCCGGCCTGCGTGGCGTGGTTCTGCAGCTCCAGCGGATTGAACGGCACGCGCGTCACCGCGATCCAGCCGCCCGCCCCCGCCACCAGCATCGCAAGCGGCAGCGCCGGCAGCAGCCAGCCCGCATGGCGCAGGAAAGTCTCGCGCCCCAGCACCATCACCACGCCGCTGACCGCGAAGCCGGTCATGGTGATGGAGATGACCCAGTAGCCGTACTCCGACCACGAAGCGACGGCGAAGAAGCGCAGCAGCGCGATCTCCACCCCCACCGCGGCGAAGGAGATCAGGAACAGCGGCAGCAGCGCACGCGCCGATGGCGGCATCGCACCGGACGCGGCAAAGTTACGCATCGTTTATGAAGGAGCCCCCGTCATGTGCTCGCCCGGCTGCATCCACCACGTCGCCGAACGCCTCGCGCGGCGGCAGTTCTTCCAGGGCATGGGTTTCGTCGCCGCCGGCGTCGGCATGGCGGCGACGCTCGCCGCGCCGCATGTGGCGGTCGCGCAGCCACGCCGGTTCGGCCGGATGGTCGACCTGACGCATACGCTGACGCCGGATTTCCCCACCTATTTCGGCGACAGGCAGCTCACCATCACGCCGAAATTCACCTACGCGCAGCACAAGTTCAATCTGAACGAATGGACGGTGAACGAGCACACCGGCACCCACATGGATGCGCCGCTGCACTTCTCCGAGAACGGGCTGTCGGCGGACCGGATCCCGATAGCGAACCTGTTCGCCCCGCTCGCGATCATCGACATCCGGGCGAAGGCCGAGGCCAATGCCGACGCGCAGGTCACGCCGGAGGACATCACCGCCTACGAACGCCGCCACGGCGCGATCCCGGACGGCGCCTGCGTGGCGATGCTGTCGGGCTGGGACAGCCATGTCAGCGGGCCGAAGTTCCGTAACGTCGGCGCGGACGGCAAGACGATGCATTTCCCCGGCTTCCATCTGGAGGCGGCGAAGTACCTGATGGAACGGCGCACCGTCATCGGCCTCGGCGTGGACACGCTGTCGCTGGATTTCGGCCCCTCGCCCGATTTCGCGGTGCATTACGCGTGGCTGCCGACGAACCGCTGGGGGCTGGAGGGGTTGGCCAATCTCGCCGAGCTGCCGCCGTCCGGCGCGACGATCGTCGTGGGCGGGCCGAAGATCGCCGGGGCGACCGGTGGGCCGAGCCGGGTGTTCGCGCTGGTGTAAGGCGGGCGGCGTCATGGGCTGACCGATGCGGTCGGGTGCGAAAGCGAGAAGGCACGCAGCGTCCCGCAAGGTTCCCTCTCCCGCACGGCGGGAGAGGGACAGGGTGAGGGGGTTTGCGCGTAGGCGAAACTTCGCCGGGGTGCCGATGGCAGCACCCTCACCCCGGCCCTCTCCCGCAAGCGGGAGAGGGAGAAGATCGCGACCGCTTCGCAAGGCTCTCGCCCGGCTAACGCCACCTGCGGGATGCTCCGCAGATCACGCAACAACGCCACGCGCATCACTCACCGCCAGCCAAGTTTGCGCGCGAGGAAATCGTCGAGCAGCGCATTGAAGCGCGCTGCCTCGTCGACGAACAGCGCGTGTCCGGCCCCCTCGAAGATCGCCACCGTCGCGTCGGCATGCTTCGCGGCGAGCGCGTCGGCCTGCACGGAGAAACGCGGCCGCACCGCGTACAGCACCGGCTTGCGCGTGGAATAGACGGCCTCCCGCCAGAACTCCCGTGGCCGCGGGTAGGAGAGAAGCTGCACGCTCGCTTCCAGCGGCGTGCGCAACGCCGCACGGGTCACCGCGTCCAGATACGCGGGGTCCTGCGGCGTCGCGTACATGCCCTTTACGAAGGCCCGCAGCGTCGCCTCCCGGTCCTTGCGCAGCGCCGGGATGAAGGTACCGCGCCGCGCGGGCGGCGCCGGTCCCTCGCCCACCGAATTGTCCACCAGCACCAGCGCGGCGATGCGCCGGTCTCCTGCATCGTGCAGCCACGCCAGCGCGTCGAGCACGCCGAGCGACCAGCCGACCAGCACCACCGGATCGGACCCCAGCCGCGCGATCAGCTCGCCGATATCCTTGCCGCGCCGCGCCGGCTCATGCCCCGACCGCGCGGTGGCGCTCTGCCCCTGGGAGCGCGGATCGAGTGCGACCACGCGGAAGCGGCGCGCGAAATGATCGAGCTGCCGGTCCCAGATGAAGGCCGGCATCGACCAGCCGGGCACGAAGACGATCGTGCGCGGCCCCTGCCCTGCTTCCAGATAGTGCAGCCGCACGCCGTCGCTGGTGGTGAAGAAGCGGTCCGCCGGCGCGGCCGCCCAGGCGGGGGCGGCGCAGGCGGCGGCCAGCAGGGCACGGCGGGCGATCATGCGGCGCAGACTGCCAGCGTGCGGGGAGTCGCCCCGCGCCTCAGCCCCGCTGCCGCGCGGAGGCGACGGCCGCCTGCAGTTCCTCCAGCCCGATCGCGCCGGGGATCAGCGCGTTGCCGATGACGATAGCGGGCGTGCCGCGCACGCCGAGCGCCTGCGCCAGCGCGACGTTCGCACCCAGCCGCTCACCCACGGCGGGGCTGTCCATGTCGCGGCGCAGCCGCGCCCAGTCGAGGCCGATCTTCTCCGCCTCGGCCTTCAGCACCGCCTCCGTCGGCTCCCCGCGCAGCGCCATCACCGCATCCAGCAGCGCCTGATGCTTGCCCTGCGCATGGGCGGCGAGCAGCGCGCGGGCGGCGACCACGCTGCCGGGGCCGAGGATGGGGATGTCCTTCACCACCAGCCGCAGCTTGGGATCGCGCTTCAGCAGTTCCTGCAGCGACGGATGGAGCTGCTTGCAGTAGCCGCAGCGCGGATCGACGAAGACCACCACCGTCACGTCGCCATTCGGGTTGCCGGCGACCGGGTCGGCCGGATCGCGTTCCAGCGCCGCGCGGTGGGTGACGAGCGCGGCCTGTGCGGCCTGCTCGGCGGCGGCCTCCTCGGCCGCCTGCATCGCCGCGATCGCATCGCGCAGGATCGTGGGGTCCTGCACCAGCGCCTCGCGGATGATGCGGACCACCTCCTCGCGCTGGGTCACGCTCAGGGGCTGCGCCACGGCCGGCAGTGCCAGCACGAGCATCAGGATCAGACGGATCATCGCGGCCTGTTCTCCCGCCGCACCGCATTCTGGATATCCTGCGCGCGGAGCCGTGCGGGGCCCGGCGGCAGGGTGGCGACGGCGCGGGCAGCCTGGGCGCGCGCCGCGCGGATGTCGCCCTTCAGCATGGCTTCCTCGGCGAGCGCAAGGTTCGCCTCGCCCTGGTTGCCCAGCCGCCCCTGCGCGATGCCGAGCTGGCGCCACGCGAAGGCGTTCTCGTTGTCGAGCCGGAGGCTCGCCTGCAGTTCCGCCACCGCGGGCTTGAGCAGCGCCGGGTCGTCGGTCGCGATCAGGACACGGCCAAGCTCCATCCGCAGCGTCGGCTCGTCCGGCACCAGCCGGCTGGCGGTCCGGTAGGGCTCGATGGCCTCGCGCGGGCGCTGGCCCTCGAACAGCACCTGCCCCTTCAGTTCGTGGAGCCAGGGATTGTGCGGCTGCTCCTTCAGCAGCCCGTCGATCAGGTCGATCGACGGGCCGGTATGGCCGCTGCGATGCAGCGCGATGGCGCGGGCGTAGCGCGCGGGCGCGCCGCGGTCGGATTCGGGGTAGCGGCGCTGGACCGATTGCGGCGAGTCGAGGAAACCGTCGAGCTTCGCCTTCACCATGCGCAGGCCGGATTCGAACTCCGCCGGCAGCGGGGCGTCGGCATAGCGGGAGCGCGCCAGATGCGCCTCCACCGTCTCGATCCGTTCGCGGGTCAGCGGATGGGTGCGCAGGTAGGGATCCTGCCGCTCGACGGCCAGCAGTTCCTGGTCGCGCAGCCGCTCGAACAGCCGCCGCAGCCCGCGCGCGGACCAGCCGTTGCGGTCGAGGAAGGCCAGAGCCGCCTGATCGGCCGCATTCTCCTGCGCGCGGGTGAAGGCATACAAACCGCGCTCGGCCAGCGCCTGCCCGCCCATCGCCACGCCCACGCCGGCCTGCCCGCCGCCCAGCGCGCCGGCCGCGGCCCCCGCGAGCATGGCCGCGATCGAGGCGATCAGCGCCTGTTGCATCTGTTCCGGCAGCCGCGCGAGGTGCCCGCCGCTGACGTGACCGGTCTCGTGCGCGATCACGCCGACCAGTTCGCCCGCCCCGTCGACCTGCTGGATCAGGCCGGTGTGAATCAGCATGCGGTTGCCGGTGGCCACGAAGGCGTTTATGGCCCGGTCCCTCAGCAGCATGATGCGCACGAGCCCGGGGTCGATCCCGGCGACACGGAACAGAGGGGACGCGTAGGAGCGGATGAGGGCTTCGGTTTCGCCGTCGCGGATGGTCACGATGCGCGGCGGCGCGGATTGGGCACGCACGGAGCCCATGCCGCCGCACAGTACGCAGCCGCACGCCGCCCCCCAGAGCACACCGCGTCGTGTCACCGCCCGCATGGGCGGTTACATAGGGCGTGCGGCGCGCTGCGTCCTGCCCCTGTTGGCGCTGGCCGGCTGCGGGGCGATCAATCGTGCGATAGACAGCGGCCCGCCCGAGGGCAGCGTCGGCTACGTGCGCGGCTTCCTCGGCGGCGTGGCGGCGGACGAGCCGCAGGCGGCGCTGGCGGCGCGCGACGTGCTTTCGGCCGGCGGATCGGCCGCGGATGCGGCGGTCGCCGGGGCGCTGATGATGAGCGTGACCCTGCCGTCCCGCGTCGGGCTGATGGGCGGCGGCGCCTGCCTCGCCTACAACGCCACCCGCAACGAGGCCGAGGCCATCGTCTTCCCGGCCGGCCGCCCGCAGGCGATCGGCGGCGGCGACCGGCCGGCCGCGGTGCCGCTGCTGACGCGGGGACTGTTCGCGCTGCATGCCCGCCACGGGCGGCGGCCGTTCGAGTCGCTGTTCTCAGGCGCCGAACAGGCGGCCCGCTTCGGCACCCGCGTCTCCCGCGCGCTCGCGCGCGACCTCGCGCCGGTGGCCGGGCCGCTGTTCGCCGACCCGCAGATCCGTGCGGTCTTCGCCGGGCCGGGCGGCGCGCCGCTGCCGGAGGGCAGCCAGATCACCCAGGCATTGCTGGGCACCACGCTCGCGCAGCTTCGCATCGCCGGCGTGGGCGACATGTACAACGGCACGCTGGCGCAGCGGATCGAGGCGGCCGCGCCGCAGGCCGGCGCGACGCTGACGGTGGCCGAGCTGCGCGCCGCCCTGCCCCGCGCGGTCGCACCCGTGAGCCAGGCGGCCGGCAACGACGTCGCGTCCTTCCTGCCGTCCCCGGCCGATCCGTCCGCCGCGACGCAGGCCGCCTTCGCCGGCAGCGGCGGCGCGGCCTCGGGCGGTTACGGCGGGCTGCCGGCGAGCGCGACGATCGTCACACTCGACCGTGAGGGCAACGGCGTCGCCTGCGCCTTCAGCATGAATAACCTGTGGGGCACCGGGCGGATGCTGCCGGGCACCGGCATGATCGTCGCCGCCGCGCCGGATGTGGGCGCGGTGCGCGCGCCGGTGCTGGCGGCAGGGCTGGTCCACAACGCGAACCGCCGCGCCTTCCGCGCCGCAGCCGCCGGCAGCGGGCAGCAGGGGGCGGCCGCCGCGGCCGGGGATGCTCTTCGGGCGGTGGTGAACGGACAGGCCCCGTCCACGCCCGATCCCGGCCGGTTCAACGCCATCGGCTGCCCGGGCCTCGTGCCGGGGCGCGAGTCCACCTGCCGCTGGTTCACCGACCCGCGCGGCCACGGCCTCGCGGTCGGGGCGGATTGATGCGGTCGGCGCGCCGCACCGGCCACGTCGCGTGCGGGGTCGGTAGGGCAGCAGCGCCCGTCCGCGCCGGATGCTGAAGGTCGGGCGGGGCGCGCACGCGCCGCCGTTCCTCGTGATGGACGTGATCGCCGCCGCCAACGCGCGGCAGGCGCAGGCCGGCCCGGACGATCCGCACGTGATCCGCATGGAGGTCGGCCAGCCCTCCACCCCCGCCCCGGCGGGCGCCATCGCGGCGGTGGAGGCGGCGCTGCGCTCGGGCGCGCCGCTCGGCTACACGGAAGCGTTCGGCCTGCCGAGCCTGCGCGCGCGCATCGCGCGGCACTACCGCGACCGCTACGGGCTGGAGGTGTCGCCCGCGCGCATCGCGGTGACGGTGGGCGCTTCGGGCGCGTTCCCGCTCGCTTTCCTCGCCGCCTTCGATCCGGGCGACCGGGTGGCGATGGCGGCACCGTTCTATCCCCCCTACGTCAACATCCTCGAAGCGCTGGGCTTCGTGCCGCAGATCATCGAGGCGGGGGCGGAGACGCGGTTCCAGCCGACGGTCGCGATGCTGGAGAAGCTCGATCCGCGCCCGGCCGGGGTGATCGTCGCCAGCCCGTGCAATCCGGCCGGGACGATGCTGCACGCGGACGAACTCGCCGCCATCGCACGCTGGTGCGACGCGAACGGCGTGCGGCTGATCAGCGACGAGATCTATCACGGCCTCACCTACGGCGCGGCCGAGGCGACGGCCGCCGCGCACAGCGACAGCGCGGTGGTGGTGAATTCCTTCTCCAAGTACTGGTCGATGACCGGCTGGCGCATTGGCTGGCTGCTGTTGCCGGAGGACCTCGCGCGGCCGGTGGAGAGGCTGGCGCAGAACCTGTTCATCAGCGCGCCGCATATCGCGCAGGTCGCGGCCGAGGCGGCGATGGATTGCGATGCGGAGTTGCGGGGGAACGTCGCCCGCTATGCGCGCAACCGGGCGCTGCTGCTGGAACGGCTGCCGCAGGCGGGGTTCGACCGGCTGAGCCCGGCGGAGGGTGCGTTCTACCTCTATGCCGATGTCGGACACCTGACCAACGACAGCGTCGCGTTCTGTGCGGCGATGCTGGCTGAGATCGGCATCGCGGCGACGCCGGGTGTGGATTTCGACCGGACGCGCGGCAACCGGTTCGTCCGCTTCTCCTACTGCGGGGCGGAGGCTGACATGGCGGACGCGGCGGAGCGGCTGCGGCGCTGGCGAAGGTGACGGGGTAGCCGCGGGCGTAAGTGTTTTCCGCGCTCGCCTGCCCTTATCCGCCCTGCACCAGCCCCCGCATGAACTCCAGCTTCCGCTCCACCGGCTCATTCAACACGAACGGATAAAGGTCCGGCTGCCCCATCGCGCGGTTGATCGCGTTGATCGCGACCGTCAGCGGCACCCACGCCTCGATCAGTGTCTGCGCGGCGTCCACGTCGTAAGGGTCGAAGTCCACCTTCGCCGTCAGCTCCTTCGCCTCCGCCACACGCGGACGGGTGCGCAGGCCGAAGGCGCCGGCGGTCTCCAGCGCATCGACCATGTGCAGGTAATGCGCCCAAGTCTCCGCGAAATCCTCCCACGGATGCGCGGTGGCATAGGTGCTGATGAAGTTCTGGTCCCAGTCCGCCGGCGGCCCGTTCTCGTAGTGGCGCTGCAGCGCGGCGCCGTAATCCTCGCTCTCGTCGCCGAACAGCGCACGGAACGGCTCCACCTGACCGCCGTCGCGCACCAGCACGTCCCAGTAGTAGTGCCCGACCTCGTGGCGCATGTGGCCGAGCAGCGTGCGGTACGGTTCGCGCATCTCGACGCGCCGCTTCTCCCGCTCCGCATCGTCCGCCTCGGCGATGTTGATGGTGATCACGCCCAACGCGTGGCCGGTCAGCACCTTCGTCACGCTGCCATCGGCGGCGACCGTGTCGGCGAGGAAGTCGAAGACCAGCCCGCCCTCGGGTGCCTCGGCCACAGTCGGGCGCGGCAGGTTCCAGCGGATCAGCGAGTAGAACAGATACCGCTTCGCCGCCTCCATCTTCGCCCAGCGCGCCGCGTTACCCTCCACCGTCAGGTCGGGAATGGTGCGCGTGTGCCGGCAGGACTCGCACAGTGTCGCCCCCTCCTCCGCCGGCACCAGCCAGTTGCAGGCGATCGTCTCGGCGTTGTCGCAGAGCAGGAAGCGTCGCTCCGGATCGGCGAGCGCGATCCATTGCGCATCGTCCGGCTCGATCGCGGACAGCACGGTCCGGTCGGGGATGTAGCCGAGCCGGTGGCCGCACTGCACGCAGCCGACATTGTCGAAATGCGTGGTCTGGCCGCAGGACTGGCACTCGAACAGCCGCATCTCAGGCACTCGCTTCCGGCGGGTTCATCATGAGCAGCACGAAAGACCGCGCGGTCGCCATGTAGACATGGCCGAAGGGGAAGTTCTCCCCGTGCGCGTCGTCGTTGTTGGTATCGAGCGTGAGGCGCCAGCCGCCGCCCTCCGGCGCCTCCGGCAGCGTCACCTCCACCACGTCGTGATGGGCGTTGAAGACCAGCAGCATCGTCGCCGCGTCGCCACGCTCCCGGATCGCGGTGGGTCGCGCGCGGCCGTCGATCAGCACGCCGAAGCAGCGCATCGCCTCGTCATCCCAGTCTTCCGGCGTCAGTTTCGACCCGTTCGCGTTCAGCCAGGTCACGTCGCGGACATCCAGCTCCTCGTCGCGTTCGCCGGTCAGGAAGCGGGTGCGGCGCAGGATGGCGTAGCGGTCGCGCAGGCCGATCACGCGGCGGACGAACTCGATCAGCCGGCCGCCCTCAGGCGGGATGTTCCAGTCGAGCCAGCTTATCTCGTTGTCCTGGCAGTAGGCGTTGTTGTTGCCGCGCTGGGTGCGGCCGAACTCGTCGCCGGCGAGCAGCATCGGCGTGCCCTGCGACAGCAGCAGCGTGGCGAGCAGGTTGCGCATCTGCCGCTGGCGCAGCGCGTTGATCTCCGGATCGTCGGTCGGTCCCTCGACGCCGCAGTTCCAGGACTGGTTGTGCGAGTGGCCGTCGCGGTTGTCCTCGCCATTCGCCTCGTTGTGCTTGTCGTTGTAGCTGACGAGGTCGTTCAGCGTGAAACCATCATGGGCGGTGATGAAGTTCACGCCCGCCCACGGCTTGCGACCGCGATGGTCGAATATGTCGCCGGAGGCGGCGATGCGCGGGGCGAGCGCGGCCGGTGTCTCGTCGCTTTTCCAGAAACCACGCACCGTGTCGCGGAACTTGTCGTTCCACTCGGCCCAGCCCGGCGGGAAGCCGCCCACCTGATAGCCGCCCGGACCGCAATCCCAGGGTTCCGCGATCAGCTTCACCGACCGCAGCACCGGATCCTGCTGGCAGGCCTTGAGGAAGCCGGACTGCGTGTCGAACCCGTCCGGCTCGCGCGCGAGGATGGTGCCGAGATCGAAGCGGAATCCATCCACATGCATCTCGTTCACCCAGTAGCGCAGGCTGTCGGTGACCATCTGGATCACGCGCGGATGCGACAGGTTCACCGTGTTCCCGGTGCCGGTATCGTTGATGTAGTAGCGCTTCTGGTCGGGCAGCAGGCGGTAGTACGTGGCGTTGTCGATGCCCTTGAAGGACAGCGTCGCACCCCGCTCGTTGCCTTCGGCCGTGTGATTGTAGACCACGTCGAGGATCACCTCGAGCCCCGCATCGTGGAAGCGGGCGACCATCTCCTTGAACTCGCGCAGGCTGTTCGGCACGTCCGCCGCGTAGCGCGGATCGGGCGCGAAGAACCCGATGGAGTTGTAGCCCCAGTAATTGGCGAGACCCTTCTCCAGCAGGTGGCTGTCGTCGATGAAGGTGTGGATCGGCAGCAGCTCCACCGACGTGACGCCGAGGGAGCGGATATGATCGATCACCACCTTCGACCCGAGCCCCGCATAAGTGCCGCGCTGGTGTTCCGGCACAGCCGGATGCAGCTTCGTGAATCCCTTGACGTGCGCCTCGTAGAAGATGGTGCGCGGCCAGGGCACGGCCTGCCGCCCGGGCTCTCCCTGCCAGTCGAAATCCGGATCGACGACGACGCATTTCGGCATGAACTTCGCGCTGTCGCGCTCGTCGAAGCTCAGATCCTCGGCCTCGTCGCCGATCGTGTAGCCGAACACCGCCGGATCCCATTGCAGCCGACCCGCATGCGCGCGCGCATAGGGATCGAGCAGCAGCTTGTTCGGATTGAAGCGATGGCCTTCCTCCGGCGCGTAGGGGCCATGGACGCGGAAGCCGTAGAACGTGCCCGGCCCGACGCCTTCCAGATAGCCGTGGAACACCTCGTCCGTGTATTCGGGCAGCGCGATACGCGCCGCCTCCCGCCCCGCCTCGCCGTCGAAGATGCAGACCTCGACCTGCGTGGCATGGGCGGAGAACACGGCGAAGTTGGTGCCCTTGCCGTCCCATGTCGCGCCCAGCGGAAACGGGCTGCCAACGCGGAGCCGGCCGTACTGCGTGTCCAAGCGGTCTGTCTCCCCGGTTCCAAGGCGTGACTGCGACAACGCCGCGCCCACGCTTTCGTTCCGCAGTGCAGCGACGCTTCGTCAGGGGGCGAAGCACGTTCCGCGGAAAGCGCGCTAGTCTGTCCGGATGGTAACGACTTCCGCTCTTGCCGGCATGGCCTCGCTGCTCGCCGATCCGGCGCGCGCGGCGATGCTGCAGGCCCTGATGGGCGGCGAGGCGCTGACGGCCGGCGAGCTTGCGAAAGTCGCCGGCATCACCGCCCCGACCGCAAGTGCGCATCTGTCCCGGCTGGCCGAAGGCGGACTGGTCGCCGTTCACGCGCAGGGCCGCCATCGCTATCACCGCGTCGCCACCGATGATGTCGCGCGCGCGATCGAAGGGATGATGGGCCTCGCCGCCGTCGCATCCCCACGCGCCCCCTGGCGCGGCGGAGAGACGTTGCGGCAGGCGAGGACGTGCTGGGATCACTTCGCGGGGCGGCTCGGCGTGGCGATCCACGCCGCGCTGCGGCCGGATCTGGAGCCGGTCGCGGGCGGATGGGCCCTGAGCGACAGCGGCGCGCGACGCCTGCGCGCCGTGGGCGTCGATCTGGACCGGGCCCACACCGCCGCGAGTTTCTGTCGCGACTGCATGGACTGGAGCGAGCGGCGCCCGCATCTGGGTGGCGGCCTCGCGCGCGGCATTGCCGAGACATGCTTCGCCCAGGGCTGGGTCCGCCGCGCGCCGGGCGACGGCCTGTCGCGCCGCTGCGTCAACGTCACCCCGGAAGGCGCGCGCGTGCTGCGGGAGGCGCTGCGGGTCACCCTTTGAACATCCATCCGCGGGGATGGTGACAGATGGATGAAACCGAGCGCGTCAGCGGGCTTTACGTCATATTCGTGCAATAGAATCAGCGGCTTGATTTGCCTGTGCCCGAGCACGTGGCCTGATACTTGCAGCCCCGCCCCTTCGCTATCAAACGTCATTAAGGGGCCATCATGAAACTACCCAAAGTCCTGCTCCTGGGCGCTGCCGCGCTTCTTCTTCCCGTCGCGGCGCAGGCAGCGGCCATCACCATCACGACGCCGGCTTCCATCGGCGGCGTGTCCGGCACGGGCTTCGTCGTCGGCTACTCCTTCACCGCAGCGCAGGACATCCGCGTCACCGCGCTCGGCGCGTATGATGAAGGCAGGGACGGCATCGTCGCCGATGTCGGCCTGTATGATGCGACCGGCGCGCTGCTGGCCAGCATCGGCATCACCGCCGCCTCCACGCTGGACGGCTACTTCCGGTTCGAGAGCATCGCTCCGATCCTGCTGACCGCCGGCGCCACCTATGTGCTCGGCAGCTACTCCACCGATCCCAAGGCGTTCGTGAACGCGAACTACGGCGGGCTGACCTACACCGTGGATCCGCTGATCAGCCTGAACCGCAACCGCGACCTGCCGTTCGCCACTGGCCTCGCCTATCCCTCGCGCGAGCCGTCCAACACGCACGCGGGCTCCTTCGGTCCGAACTTCCAGTTCGAGACGGTCTCCGTGCCGGAACCCGCGGCCGTGGCGCTGTTCGGCATCGGTCTCCTCGGCCTCGCGTTCGCGCGGCGCCAGCGGCAGGCGTAAGCCCGGCGTGCCGGAGCGGTTTCATCTGTGCCGGCGACGGCGCAGATGAAACCCTCGGACGCTTCGCCTTTGCGCGCCGACTCCCTGCCGGAAGACGCTAGGGTTCGCGGATGGACATCCCGACCCTGCGCACCGCGCGGCTGATCCTGCGCGGCTTCCGCGAAGCCGATCTCGACGCCTTCGCCGACATGCAGGCCGATGCGGAGGTGATGCGCTATCTCGGCGCCGGCCCCGCCGCCGGCAAGCCGCGAACGCGCGCCGAGACATGGGGCGCGATGTGCGGCTTCATGGGCATGTGGGCGCTGCGCGGCTACGGCACCTGGGCCGTGGAGGATGCTGCGAGCGGCGCGTTCATCGGCCGCGCCGGAATCCTGCATCCGCTGGAGTGGCCGGAACCGGAACTCGCGTACACGCTGGCGCGCCCGGCCTGGGGACGCGGCTACGCCACCGAGGCCTGCGCGGCGGCGCGCGACTGGGCGTTCGATACGCTCGGCTGGGAGCGGCTGGCGTCGTTCGTGAAGCGCGGCAACGCCGCATCGTCGCGCGTGCTGGAAAAGCTGGGCGCGGTGAACGAGGGCGAGACGGAGGTGCTGGGTATCACCTGCGGACTCTGGGTCCACTACCGGCCCGGACGCGGCCCCGTGGCGTAGACAGGCGAAGGGCCTTCCCCCTTTCGGAAGAAGGCCCTTGCCGGTGTCCCGGTCAGGACGTGGCGATCAGGTGCCGATGCCGCTGAGCGAGAGGTACTTGGTCTCGAGGTAGTCCTCGATCCCGTACTTGGAACCCTCGCGGCCGAGGCCCGACTGCTTCACGCCGCCGAAGGGCGCGACCTCGGTGGAGATGATGCCGTCGTTCACGCCGATGATGCCGCTCTCCAGCGCCTCGGAGACGCGGAAGATGCGGCCCACGTCGCGCGAGTAGAAGTAGGAGGCGAGGCCGAACTCACTGTCGTTCGCGAGCTTGATCGCCTCCTCCTCCGTCTTGAAGCGGAACAGCGGGGCGAGCGGGCCGAACGTCTCCTCGCGGAAGGCGAGCGCGTCGTGCGGCACGTCCACCAGGATGGTTGGCTGGAAGAAGTTGCCGCCCTTCTCGTGGCGCTTGCCGCCGGTCAGGACCTTCGCGCCCTTCTTGGTGGCGTCCGCGATGTGCTCCTCGACCTTGGCGACCGCGTCCTTGTTGATCAGCGGGCCCTGGGTCACGCCGGCCTCGGTGCCGGGGCCGACCTTCAGCCCTTCGACCGCCGCCTTGAGCTTGGCGGCGAACGCATCATAGACGCCGTCCTGCACCAGCAGGCGGTTCGCGCAGACGCAGGTCTGGCCGGTGTTGCGGTACTTGGACGCCATTGCGCCCTGCACCGCCGCGTCCAGATCGGCATCGTCGAACACGATGAAGGGCGCGTTGCCGCCCAGCTCCATCGAGGTCTTCTTGATCGTGCTCGCGCACTGCTGCAGCAGCAGCCGGCCGACCTCGGTCGATCCGGTGAAGCTGAACTTGCGCACCAGCGGGTTGGTGGTCAGTTCCTTGCCGGTCTCGCCGGCCGGGCCGGTGATGATGTTGCACACGCCGGCCGGCATGCCCGCGCGTTCGGCAAGCACCGCGATCGCGAGCGCGGAGAACGGCGTCTGGCTCGCCGGGCGCACCACGCCGGTGCAGCCTGCCGCCCAGCCCGGGCCGGCCTTGCGGGTGATCATCGCGGCGGGGAAGTTCCAGGGCGTCACCGCGGCGAAGACGCCGATCGGCTCCTTCATCACCAGGATGCGCTTGCCCTTCACCGTCTGCGGGATCGTGTCGCCATAGACACGCTTGCCTTCCTCGGCGAACCACTCGATGAAGGAGGCGGCATAGGCGATCTCGCCCTTCGCCTCGGCGAGCGGCTTGCCCTGCTCGGCGGTCATGATCAGGGCAAGGTCATCGGTGTTCGCAATCATCAGGTCGAACAGCTTGCGCAGGATCGCCGCACGTTCCTTCGCGAGCAGCGCGCGCCACGCCGGCAGCGCACGATTCGCCGCCTCGATGGCGCGGCGGGTCTCGGCCGCCCCCATCGCCGGCACCTTGCCCAGCACCTCGCCAGTGGCCGGGTTGACGACATCGAAGGTCTTGCCGGAATCGGCCTCGACCCATTTGCCATCGATGAAATTGGCCTGGCGGAACAGGCTGGGATCCTTCAGCTCCAGCGGAGCCGCGGGGTTCAGCATCGAGTCTCCTCCTTCAGCAGCGGCAGTCGGGCAGATATGGGACGGCTTCGGCCCGGCGCAAAATTGTGAGCCGGATTGCCGCAACATCGCCATGCCTGCCGTGTTCTAGCCCGGAAATGCGTCGTCGTCTCTCCCGCTTCCCCTGGCTCGCATTGGTGCTCGCGGGCTCCGTCGGTGCGGCGGAACTGCAGCCCTATGTGGTGAAGATCCTGCCCAGCGGGGACAGCGGGCGCGACCAGATGCTCAGCGACGCCTCCGTGCTCGTGCGGCTGCAGGAATCCGATCCGGTCTCCCCCGCCGCCCTGATCTCCCGCGCGCGGGCGGATCGGGAGCGGATGCAGGCAGTGCTGCGCAGCCAGGGCTTCTTCGACGGGCGCGTCGTCCTGCGCATCGACGGGCACGACATCGACGATCCCGACGCCGCGGCGGCAATAACGGCCCGCCCCGCGCAACCACCGGTGGAGGTCACCGCGGAGGTGACGCCGGGCCCGATCTACAACTTCGCCGGCATCACCGCCCTCGGCGCCAACGGCGCGCCGCTGACCGGCGCGGAGGCGGAGGCGGTGCAGCTCGAGACGGGCGAGCCGGCGCGCGGCGCGGACATCCTGGCCGCCGAGGGCCGGGTGGTGACGGTGTTCCAGGAGCGCGGGCACGCCTTCGCCAAGGCAGCGGACCGCACGCTGACGGTCGACCACGCGCGGCGGACCATGACCGTGGTACTGCGCTTCGATCCCGGCCCGCAGGTGCGCATCGGCGAGATCCGCGTGGAAGGGCTGGAGCGGCTCGATCCCGGCTTCGCGCAGGCGCGCGTCACCGACCGCCAGGGCCGCCCCTATTCCCCGCAGGAGGTGGACGGCGCGCGGCGCGACCTGCTCGACCTCGGCGTGTTCGCCACCGTCCGCGCCCGCCTCGCCCCAGCGCCCGCGCCGGACGGCACCGTGCCGATGACGCTGGAGACGGTGGAGCGTCCGCCGCGGCGGCTGGAATTCGGCGGTGCCTATTCCAGCAGCGAAGGCGGATCGGTCCGCGCGAGCTGGCAACACCGCAACCTGTTCGGCCGCGCCGAGCGGCTGGTCGCGACCGCCGAGATATCGAACCTGTTCGAGCGCGGCGTACAGGATTACGGCTACCGCGCCGCCGTCACCTTCACCAAGCCGGACTTCCTGCAGCGCAATCAGGCGCTCCGCCTCGATGCCAGCGCGCTGCGCGAGTATACGGACGCCTACAACCGCATCGCGGCACTCGCCGGCGTGGCGCTGGAGCGGAAGCTGACGGACAAGCTGACCGCGAGCCTCGGCCTGTCGTTCGAGCGCAGCCGGATCGAGGAAGGCGGCGAGACGTCCCGCTACACGCTGATCGGCATCCCCGCCTTCCTGCTGTGGGAGGATGCGGACAACCCGCTCGATTCCACGCGCGGCACGCGGGCGCGGCTGGATGTCACGCCCTATCCGTCCGCGCTCGGCAGTTCGGTGTCCTTCACCACCGTGCGCGCGGTCGGGTCCGCCTATTACGACCTGTCCGACAAGGGGCGCTCGGTCCTCGCCGGCCGCGTGATCGCGCAGGCCGCGGTGGGGGCGGACCGGGCGGAGCTGCCGGCCGACCGACGCGTCTTCGCCGGCGGCGGCGGCACGATCCGCGGCTTCGCCTTCCAGGCGGTCGGGCCGCAGCTCGATGGCCGACCGCTGGGCGGGACCACGCTGCTCGCGCTCAACGCCGAGTTCCGCCAGCGTTTCGGCGAGAGCTGGGGCGCGGTCGCCTTCGTCGATGCCGGCGGCATCGGCTCCGGCAAGGCGCCGGACTGGCCGGAAGAGCTGGCGGTCGGCGTCGGACTCGGCGTGCGGTACTACACGGGGATCGGGCCGATCCGCGCCGATGTCGCCGTGCCGGTGACGGAACGGCGCGACGGGGACCAGCCCTGGCAGATTTACATCGGCATCGGGCAGGCCTTCTGATGCGGCGCACGCTGATCGTCCTGGGCATCCTCCTCGCCCTGCCGGTGCTGCTGGTGGGCGGCATCGTGCTGGGGCTGGAGACGGGCGCCGGGCAGAACGCGCTGCGCGCCGCCGCGGAACGGTTCGGCGGCGTGCGCATCGCCGCCATCGACGGCTCGCCGCTGCGGGCGACGCGGATCAGCGGCATCGAACTGCGGGACGAACAGGGCGTCTGGCTGCATATCGAGCGCGTCGAGCTGGCCTGGTCGCCGCTGCGCCTGCTGTCGCGGCATGTCGAGGTGGAGCATCTGCGGATCGCCGGCCTCGACCTGCGCCGCCTGCCCGCCGCCTCCGCCGAAGAGCCGCCGGCCGAGGACAGCGCGGCGAGCAGCGACTGGTCCTCCCTGCCCGTCTCGGCCGCGATCCGCGAACTGTCCGTCACCGATGCCAAGATCGGCGCGGAGGTGGCGGGCGAGGCCATCACCTTCGGCGCGGAAGGACAGGCGGAAGTCAGCCGCGACCTGACCGGCACCGCCACGCTCACCGCGCGCGACGATGCGGGCGGGCGCTACGACCTCGCGCTGACCCGCACCGATGTCGTGTCGCTGAAGGCGGAACTGCGGGAGCCGGCGAACGGGCTGATCGCGCGGATCGCGCAGCTTCCCGATCTCGGCGCGCTGACGCTGACCGCGACCGCCACCGGCGATCCCCGCGCCGCGCGTACCCGTCTGGACCTCGCCTTCGCGGGCGGGGTGACCGCGAGCGCGGAGGGCGTGCTGGCGCTGGAAGGCGACGGCAACGACCTCGCCGTGCAGGCGGCGGCACAAGGGGCTGCGCTGCGGGCGGTGCTGCCGCCGGATGTCGCCCTCGCCTCCGTCACGGCCACCGCCAAGCTGCGTGGCGCCCTCACCCAGCCGACGCTCGACGGCACGGTGCAACTGGCCGACGCGCAGGCGGCCGGCGCAGGGGTCGGCCGGGTGGACGCACAATTCGGCCTCCGCCCGGACGGGACCGGTCGGCGGTTCACTGCCGACGTGACCGCGAACGGTGTCGCGCTGCCGCCGGGCCTGCCGCTGCCGCCGCTGGGCGATGCGCCGCTGACCCTGACCGCCGCCGGATTGCTGGCGGCGGACGGCAGCATCGCGCTGGACCGCGTCGCCCTCGCCCATGCGCTGCTGAACGCCGAGGCGAGCGGCCGCGTCGCCGGCGAAACCGCACAGCTTCGCCTGTCCGCGCGCCTGCCTGACCTGCACCCCTTCGCCGCGGCCAACGGGCTGGAAGCCGCCGGCGCGGCCGAGCTGGAGGGCGATGTCACGCGCGACGGCGCCGCGCTCGGGGCGAATGCGACGTTGCGCCTGTCGGGCGCCGAACTGCCGGCGCCACTGGGCGACCTGCTCGGCGCCGCGCCGGTGCTGGCACTGCGTGGCGGCTACGACGGCACCACCGCCCGCATCGACGAACTGACCCTGAACGGCCAGACGCTGGAGGCGAAGCTGCGCGGCACCGCCGGGGAGCGGCTGGACCTCGCGGCGGAGATCGACCTGCCGGTGCTCGCCGCGCTGAATCCCGCCCTGTCCGGGCAGGCGCGCGCGACGCTCGCCGCCACCGGTCCCGCCAACGATCCGGATGCCCGGCTGACGCTGTCGGCGCCGACCCTCTCGGTCGAGGGCATGGGCGACGGGCGTCTGGAACTGACCGCCGAGGGGCGCAGCCTGCTTTCCGCCCCGCAGGTGCAGGCACAAGGGAGCGGCGCGGTGGGCGACCGGCCCATCGCCATCGATGTCCGCGCCGCGCCGCGGCCGGACGGCAGCATCGACATCCCGGCCCTGCTGGCGCGCTTCGGCCCGGCGGAGCTGCGCGGCAGCGGCAGCGTCACCGCCGACCGACGGCCGGATGTCACCCTCTCCCTGACCGCGCCCGACCTCGCCGGCGTCGCGCCGGGCCTCGCGGGCGCGGTGGAGGCGACGCTGGCCGCCAAGCCGGACGAGACGGGCGGCGTCAGCGCGCGGCTCGAGGCCAAGGGGCGGGACATCGTGGCGGCCGGCAACCGTGTCGGGCGGCTGACCGCGACAGCCACCGTCACCGATGCGATGCGCGCACCCGGGATCGATGCCGAGGTCACCGCCGGGCAGGTCGCAGCGGGCGGCGTCGCGGGCGATCTGGTCGCCGGCGCAAAGGGCACGCTGGAGCAGCTTGATCTCAAGATCGACTTCAAGGGCACTGATCTTGCTGTCGAAACCGCCGGGCAATTTGCGGCACCTGGCACCATCCGCATCGCGCGGCTGAACGCGCGGGTGACGGGCGAGCCGATCCGGCTCGCCTCGCCGACGACGATCACCCTCGGCCCGCCGATCCACATCGAACCCGTCGCGCTGACGCTGCGCGGAGGCCGGATCGACGCGCAGGGCACGGTGGGGGACACGCTGGCGCTGCGGGTGGCGATCCGCCGCCTGCCGCTCGCACTGGCGTCGCTCGCCGCGCCGGACCTCGCGCTCGCCGGCACGCTGGACGCCGAGGCGGAGATCGGCGGCACGCCCGCCGCCCCCGCCGGCACCGCGCGGGTCAACGTGCGCGGCGCGCGCATGACCACGGGGCCGGCCGCCGCGCTGCCCGCAGCCTCGCTCGACGCCACGCTGCGGCTGACCGAAGCGCGCGGCGCGGTGGAGGCGACGCTGCGCGCCGGCAACGGATTGCGGCTGCGGGCGACGGCAGAGGGGCGCAGCGATCTCGCCGGACCGGTCCGCGCCACGCTGGACGGGCCGGTCGATCTCGCCTTCCTCGACCCGATCCTGTCGCCGGAAGGCCGCCGCGCGCGCGGCACGCTGACATTCGCGCTCCGCGCCGAAGGGCCGCTCCCGATGCCTGCCCTGTCGGGCGAGGCGCGGCTGGCCGGCGCGAGCGTGGAGGATGCTATCCTCGGCCTGAAGCTGACCGGCATGGCGGGCACGATCCGCGCCCGCGGCGACACGATCGAGATCGCCGACCTCACCGCCCGCGCCGGGGCCGGCACGCTCGCGGTGCGCGGCACAGTGCAGCCGCTGGCGACCGGGATGCCGATCGATCTCGCGCTGACCGCGCGCGATGCGGACATCAACGCGACCGACATGGCCTCGATCCGCTTCGGGGGCGCGCTCACCGTGACCGGGCAGGCCGCCGGGGAGATGCGGGCGAGCGGGCAGGTCGATGTCTCGCGCGCCGAAATCCGCCTGCCGGACCGGCTGCCGGCGAGCGTGGTCGATTTGCCGGTGCGGGAGATCAACGGCGGCCGCTCCACGCCCACGCAGGCCCCTCCCCCCGCGCCGCCCGCCTCGCCCATCGCGCTGGATATCGCGGTGAATGCCCCGCGCGCGGTGTTCGTCCGCGGCATGGGCGTGGATGCGGAGATGGGCGGCAACCTGCGGGTGGCCGGCACCGCCAATGCACCGGACATCACCGGCGTGCTCGACCTGCGGCGCGGCACGCTTTCGGTGCTGGCGCAG
This sequence comes from Rhodovastum atsumiense, assembly GCA_037190665.1. GTDB lineage: Bacteria > Pseudomonadota > Alphaproteobacteria > Acetobacterales > Acetobacteraceae > JBBCJT01. The sequence goes on from JBBCJT010000014.1 coordinate 22,177, forward strand.
ACCATGACCTTCCGCAGCGGGCGCATCGACTTCGACGGCGGCACCGGCATCGACCCGGCGCTCAACCTCGTCGCCGCCACGCAGGCGGCGGACGTGACCGCGATCGTGACCGTCGGCGGCACCGCGCGCGCGCCGAAGATCACCCTGTCGGGCGAGCCCGACATGCCGCAGGACGAGGTGCTGGCCCGGCTGCTGTTCGGCCGCAGCCGCTCCACGCTCACCCCCTTCCAGGCGATCCAGATCGCGCAGGCGGCCGCGGAGCTGGCGGGGGTCATCTCGCCCGGCGGATCGACGCTCGATCGCATCCGGCGCGGGCTGGGGCTCGACCGGCTCTCGGTCGGCTCCGACGAGTCGAGCGGCAAGGCGAGCGTGGAGGCCGGCCGCTACCTCGCCGACGGCGTCTATCTCGGCGCGCGCCAGGGCGCGGACGGATCCCCGCAGGCAACCGTGCAGATCGAGGTGCTGCCGAACGTGAAGATCGAGGCCGATGTCGGCGGCGAGGGCACCGGCCGCGCCGGCCTGTCATGGGGGTTCGACTACTGACGCCGGCCGGCCGCACCGCCTGAGACATGCGGCGCTCCCCCGCAACGGGCAGCGCCCGGCTTCCCCGCCGCTACTCGACCGTCACGCTCTTGGCGAGGTTGCGCGGCTGGTCCACGTCCGTGCCCTTGAGCACCGCGACGTGGTACGCGAGCAATTGCACCGGGATCGCGTAGAGGATCGGCGCGACGAAGGGATCGACCTTCGGCAGCACCACCGTCTCCACCGCGATCTTGCGCAGGCTCGCCGCCCCCTCCTCGTCGCTGAACACGATCACCTGCCCGCCGCGGGCGGCCGCTTCCTGCAGGTTGGAGGCGGTCTTCTCGAATAGCGGGCCGGACGGGGCGATCGCCACCACCGGCACGGCGGGGTCGATCAGCGCGATCGGGCCGTGCTTCATCTCACCTGCCGCATAACCTTCGGCGTGGATGTAGCTGATTTCCTTTAATTTCAGCGCGCCTTCCATGGCGATGGCGTGGCCGGTGCCGCGGCCTAGATACAGCACGTCCCGCGCCTTCGAGACGCGATCGGCGAGGCGCTTGATCTCGTCGTGCTTCTCCAGGATCTCGCCCGCCCGACCAGGCACCTCCAGCAGCGCATCCGTCATCGCCGCTTCCTGCGCCGCGCTGATCGCGCCGCGCGCGCGGCCCAGCGCCAGCGTCAGGCAGGCGAGCACGGTGAGCTGCGCGGTGAACGCCTTGGTGGAGGCGACGCCGATCTCCGGCCCCGCCACGGTCTGCAGCACCGCGTCGCTCTCGCGCGCCATGGTGCTCTCGGGCACGTTCAGCACCGAAAGCACGTGCTGGCCCGTGCTGCGCATGTAGCGTAGCGCGGCGAGCGTATCGGCCGTCTCGCCGGACTGGGAGACGAGCAGCGCGAGCCCGCCCTTTTCCATCGGCGGCGTGCGGTAGCGCAGCTCGCTCGCCACGTCCGCATCGGTGGGAACGCGGGCGATCGTCTCCAGCCAGGTGCGCGCGGTCAGCCCGGCATAGAAGGCGCTGCCGCAGGCGCTGATGGTCACGCGGCTGATGGAATCGAGCGCGAAGGGCAGTTCCGGCAGCGCCACCGCGCGCGTGCCGGGATTGACCATCTGGCGGAGCGTGTCGCCGATCACCGCCGGGTGCTCGTGCAGCTCCTTCTCCATGAAGTGGCGGAAATTGCCCTTGCCGATGGCCGCCCCGGTCAGCGCGGTCAGCTTCACCTCCCGCTGCACCTCCGCGTTGTCGGCGTCGAAGAATTTCGCGCCGCTGCGGCTGATGACGGTCCAGTCGCCATCGTTGAGATAGGCGATCCGGCGGGTGAGCGGGGCGAGCGCGAGCGCGTCCGAGCCGACGAACATCTCGTCCTCGCCGAAGCCCACGGCGAGCGGCGCGCCGCGCTGGGCGCCGACGATCAGCTCCGGATGGCCGGCGAAGACCATGGCCAGCGCATAGGCGCCTTCCAGCCGCTTGAAGGCCGCGCCGGCGGCCTCCACCGGCGGCATGCCCTGCTTGAGGTGCAGGTCCACGAGCTGGGCCACCGTCTCCGTGTCGGTCTCGGTGGAGAAGGTCTGGCCCTGCGCCTCCAGCTCGGCGCGCAGTTCAGCGTGGTTCTCGATGATGCCGTTATGCACGACCGAGACGCGCTCGGTGCCGTGGGGATGGGCGTTGTGCTCGGTCGGCGCGCCGTGCGTGGCCCAGCGCGTGTGGCCGATGCCGATGGTACCGGGGAGCGGCTTGGCGTCCAGCACGCGGGCCAGATTGCCGAGCTTGCCCTCGGCCCGGCGGCGGTCGATGTGGCCGTTGACCAGCGTGGCGATGCCGGCGCTGTCGTAGCCGCGGTATTCGAGCCGGCGCAGCGCGTCCAGCAGCAGCGGTGCGGCATCCTGCTTGCCGATCACGCCAACGATTCCGCACATCTACTTGCGCTCCTTCGGTTTCACGCCACGCCCCGGCTTCATCACCTGCCGCCCGCGCGCGATGGCGAGCGAGTCCGCAGGCACGTCCTCCGTGATCACGCTGCCGGCCGCCGTGATCACCCGTGCCCCCACGGTAACGGGGGCGACGAGCGCGGTGTCGGAGCCGATGAAGGCCCCCTCCCCGATCACGGTGCGATGCTTGGCGACGCCGTCGTAATTGCAGGTGATCGTGCCGGCGCCGATATTCGCCGCCGCGCCGATCTCGGCATCGCCCAGA
>JBBCJT010000015.1:0-178013 GCA_037190665.1 Rhodovastum atsumiense
GCGACGCGATGGACGACGTGCCGAACCTGCTGCGTCACCCGCTCTTCCGGGAGCCCTACTTCCTGCTGGTTCCGAAAGATCTTGCGCCCCGGCTCCGCGGCGTGGGGCTGCGGGACGTGCTGGAACGGCATCGGCTTATCCGCCACAGCGCGCGCTCCTTCATGGGGATCCAGGTGGAACGGCACCTCCGGCGAAGCGGGTTCGAGCCGGTTCAGGTGCTCGAGTTCGACGGGTCGGACGCATTGGCCGCGATGGTGGCGACCGGCGTCGGCGTCGCCATCGTCACCCCGCTCTGTCTTCTGCAGGCAGCGGCCAGCGTGGGCGAGGTGGAAGGGCTGCCGCTACCCGGGCCGAGCATATCCCGCGAGATCTTCCTGGTGACACAGCGGGATATCGGGCCAGTGGGCGAGCGCATCGCACGGCTGACGCGCGAGTTGCTGCATGCGCGCGCGCTGCCGCGCATTCACGCGATGGTGCCCTGGCTGGCACGGCATACAGATCTGCAGATCCTGACCGGGGAGAAGCAGGAGGGTTCTGACGTCTCCTGATCCCGGCAATCGAATGTGCTGGTCCTTGCGTGGCGCGGCAGGGCTCACTGTCCCCGGCTGCGTGGATCGAGCGCGTCGCGCAACCCGTCGCCGAGGAAGTTGCAGCTCGTCACGGCCAGCGTGATCATCACGCCGGGCAGGATGGCGAGCCATGGCGCGCTCGTCAGGTAGCTCTGCGCGTTGTCCAGCATGTTGCCCCAGCTCGGTGTGGGCGGCTGGATGCCGTAGCCCAGGAAGCTGATGTAGGATTCCGCGAGGATGGCGTAGGCGACGTTCAGCGTCGCGGAAACCACGATGGGGGCCACGGCATTGGGCAGCAGTTCGTGGTACATGATCCGCGCGTCGCGTACGCCCAGAGCCTGCGCCGCCACAGCGTAGTCGCGCTCGCGCAGGGACTTGATCTGCGCCTCGACGATACGCGCCACCTCCATCCATGTGGTGCAGGCGATCAGCAGGATGACGGCGCCCACATCGGGCTCCACGAACGCGGACAGCGCGAGCAGCAGGAAGATCGTCGGGAAGCAGAGCGCGGCATCGACCAGGCGCATGAGCACCGCGCCGACGACGCCTTGATAATACCCCGCCACGAGGCCCACGGTGACGCCGATCATCATGCTGACCGCCATGGCCGCCAGCCCGACCGTCAGCGAGATACGGCCCGCCATGAGCAGGCGTGCCAGCATGTCCCGCCCCATCTGATCGGTGCCCAGGAAATGCAGCCCGGTCAGCGGCGGCGCGAAGCGGTTCCGCAGGTCGATGAACTGGTCGTCGTAGGGCAGCACATACGGACCGAAGGCGCAGGCAAGCGCAAGGGCGAGAAGCGTCACGCCACCGAACACGGCGAGACGGTGCCTGCGCAGCCGTGACGACGGCGGCCGTGCCACATCGCCATCCAGTCGGGTCGCCGCCTGCTCCGTCGCCAGCGTGGAGGTGCTCATCAGGGCCGATCCGCCCGGATGCGCGGGTCCACGACGCCGTAGAGCAGGTCGGCCAGGAGGCTGCCGAGCAGGACGAGCACGGCCGTCAACATCAGGATGCCCATCACGGTCGGGTAATCGCGGTAGCCGATGGAATCGAGGAAGAGCCGCCCCATGCCGGGCCAGGTGAACACCGTCTCCGTGACCAGCGCGCCACCCAGCAGCGTCGGCAGTTGCAGGCCGAAGATCGTGATCATCGGCAGCAGCGCGTTCCGCATCATGTGGCGCAACAGGATCCACGGCTCCGGCATTCCCTTGGAGCGTGCGGTGCGGATGTAGTCCTGGTTGATCACGTCCAGCATCGAGGACCGCATGAAGCGGCTCCACAAGGCCGTCGAGACCAGCGCAAGCACGACCGACGGTGCGATGAGGTGATGCAGGCGGTTCGTGAAGGACCCGTCGCCGATGGTGTAGCGGTTGCCGGCCGGCAGCCAGTCCAGCTCTACGGAGAAGATGTAGATGACCACGAGCCCGAACCAGAAGGTCGGAATCGACAGCGCGACCATCGAGCCCACGGTGGAGAGCGTGTCGAAGACGGAGTTGCGCCGCAGCGCGCCCATCACGCCGATCCATGATCCCAGCAGGATGGCGAGCAGGTTGGCGGTCAGCATCAGCTCCAGCGTCGCGCCGATATGCGCGCCGATGATGTGCAGGACCGGTTGCTGGTCCCGGTAGGACCGGCCCCAATCGCCCTGGATGAGGCGCCAGAGCCATTCCAGGTACTGAATCGGCAGAGGCCGGTCGAGGCCGAGATTGCGTTCGATACGCGCGATATCCTCGGCCGTCATGTCCCCGCTGGCCATGAACTGCGACATCGGCCCGCCCGGGGCGAGGTGCAGGATCGAGAAGCCGAGGATGGAGACGAGCAGCAACAGCACGGCCGACTGCATCAGCCGCCGGGTGAGGAAGCGGCTCATGCCATTCCCGGCCGCGCCATCTCCGGACCTTGCACGGTCCGGAGGGCGGGCGCATCGCGTGGGTCAACGGCGTGAAGCATGCGCTTCATCGCGACCACGCGCGTCGGCGTGGGCGCGCCGGTCAGGTGGCCCAGTACCAGGAAGCGACGTTCCAGCAATCGGTGCGGGTATTGATGTTGTCCTGATACCCGATCAGCCCCTCCTTCGTGCCGCGCACGGGCGCGTACTGGAAGATGGGCAGGATGGCGAGGTCGTCGCGCAGGATGGTCTGCACCTTCTGGTAGAGGGCCGTACGCTCGCCGCGGCCGAAGCTCTGGCTGCCCTGGGTGAACAGGCCGTCCACCTCCGAGCTCTTGTACTGATAGGCATTGCTGCCCCGGCCGCCCTGCGCCGGGATCGCGGTGCTGGCGAAACGGAACGCGCAATCGGGATCGTTGCCGGTCTGGTACACGGAGCCCACCAGGACGGAGTCGAACTTCGACATCACGAAGAATTCGCCCCAGATCACGGCTGGCGGCATGTTGTTGATGCGCATCGCCGCGCCGATCTTCATCCAGTCCTGAACGAGCAACTGCTGGACCTGCTCGCGCAGCGGATTGCCGCTGGTCGTGGAGTTGGCGAACTCGAGCCGCACGCCATTCTTCTCGCGGATGCCGCGCGCGCCGCGCCTCCAGCCGGCCTCGTCGAGGATCTTGTTCGCCCGCGCCGGATCGTAGCTGTGCTTCTCGAGCTCCGGATTGAACGCCCAGGATTCCTGCGGGTAGATGGATTCGGTGAGTTTCGGCAGGCCATAGTAGATGATGTCCACCATGGCTTGCTTGTTCATCCCGTAATACAGCGCGGTGCGGACGGCTTTGTCCGACAGCGCGGGATGGCCGTGATTGGGGGCGATGCCCTCGATGCTGCTGCTGGCCGTGATATGGATGACGCGGCCGCGCACCTTGCGCGCTTCCTCGTAGAAATTCGCGAGGATGCCCTGGATGCTGGTGACGTCGATCTGCCCGGTGCGGAACTGGGTATAGAGCGCGTTCAGGTCGGGGATATACTTGAACGTGATGCGTTCCAGATGCGGCCCCGCGCCGAAATAGTCGGGGTTGGCGGCAAGTGTCAGGTGATCGCCGGCGACACGCTCGCCCCAGCGGAACGGCCCGGTGCCGACGGGAGCGTTGTTGAAGGGCGCGGTGTTCGGATCGGAAGCCGCGGCGAGGATATGGCGCGGGACGATGAACGTGGCCGCCAGGATCGACACATAGGGCGAGTAGGGCTGCTCCATCCGCCACGTGATCTCGTGCGGACCGGTGACGGTGATGTCGCGCACCAGATTGTGCCCGAGACGCGACCGGGCCCGAAAGCCGTCGGTGTTGATCAGCTCGATGGTGTACTTCACGTCCTCGGCGGTGAAGGCCGTGCCGTCATGCCACTTCACGCCTTCGCGGAGGCGGATCTTCCAGGTCAATCCGTCCTTCGACAGGCCGCCATTCTCGACCGTCGGCACCTCCGTCGCGAGGCCGGGGATCAACTCGCCCTTGGGGTCCGCGCTCCATAGCGGATTGAACAGGCAGAAATGGACCCCGTCGTCGACCTCGATGCCGGGCATCAGCGGATTGAACGCGGTCGGTTCCTGAGACAGGCCGATCACGACCTGTCCGCGGGGCGACGAGGGCGGGCGCGGAGGTGTCTGGGCACGCGCACCGGTTCCCAGCAGCAGGCCGGAGGCGCCCAACGCAAGGGTGCCGCGGCGGGACAGGCCCATCGGGCCGGAACCTGCGCCGTTCATCGCCAGTTTCTCACCAGAGAGGCGCACGAGATCACGTCACATGATGACGATGGACGGATATGCATGACCATTGGCTCCGGATCTCCCCAGTTGCCGATGCGAGCGCTCTCCCGTGTACAAAACTATGCTCACCCCCGTTACGCACCGTCAATGCTTACGTGATTGGCCATGTTGGCGTCGGGGTCACGGTGTCGAGAATGGCGAGCAGCTTGTGCCTGACGGCGACGAGATTGGTTTCGGCAACGTTTCGCAGGCGGCGGTGAGAACCGAGGGCAACACCTTCATCAAGGATGTTGAGTGGGCAGGCATGCCCCGACCCTTCGCGCGACAGAGCACGCTCAGATGTTTCCCGTAGAACTACTCAGGAACGCGGTGGCGCCGGCCGAAAGACGCGCACGCCACTGCCCGATTTGTACGCCTCGCGCGGAGCTCCGCGACGAAGGGACGCCTTACTGTGCGAGGGGCGGCCTGTGCTGTGCCCAGGGTCGCGCTTCCTCGAAGGCGGCGCTGGCCTGGAGCACGCCGAGATCGTCGAAGCGCCGCCCGACGATCTGCAGCCCCACGGGCAGGCCCGCCGGGGTGAAGCCGCAGGGCACGCTGGCCGCCGGGCTGCCGGACCAGTTGAACGGGTAGGAGAATTCCGCCCACATCAGCCAGTCCCATTCATGCTGCGGCCAATGGGCGGGCTGGAGCCGGTCGGCCGGGAAGGCGGCGACGCTCACGGCCGGCGAGAGCAGGAAGTCATAGCCTTCCATGAAGTCGTGGATCTGCTGGACGTAGTCGAAGCGGCGCTGGCGCATCTTCATGAACTGCGGCGCGGTGAAGTTCGCGGCGTAGCGGATCATCGCCACGAAGCCGGGATCCATGCGGCTTTCGAATTCCGGCAGACTGTCGATGCGGCCGCTGAAGGTGGCGGGCCAGAAGAAGCGGACGAGTTCCGGCCCGAGCTTCCCCCAGGCCGGGGTCACTTCCTCGATATGCGCGCCCATCTCCGTGAAGACCTTGACGGCGTGTTCCACCACCTCCGCGATCTCGGGATCGACGCGCGCATGGCCGAGGTCGCGCGTATAGGCGATGCGCTTGCCCTTCATGCTCACGGTTCCAAGCTGGCTCGCGTAATCCTGCGGTGGCGCTTCGAGCGAGGTGTAGTCCCAGGAATGCGGCCCGGCCATGGCCTGGGTCATCAGCGCGGCATCCTCGACCGTGCGCGTGAGCGGGCCGATATGCGTGGCGAGATCGTTGTTCGACATCGGCCAGTTCGGCACGCGCCCATGCGTGGGCTTCAGCCCGTAGACACCCGAGAAATGCGCGGGCATGCGGATGGAACCCGCCCCGTCACCGCCCTGGTGCAATGGCCCGTAGCCGCAGGCAGCCGCGACCCCCGCACCGGAGGACGATGCCCCGGCATTAAGTCCCTTACCCCAGGGGTTGTGCGTGATGCCCGAGATCAGCGCGTGGCTGACACCCTTCCATCCCCACTCCCCGGCGGACGTCGTCTTGCCCATCATCATGCCGCCGGCCGACAGCAGCCTGCTGACACAGGGCGCATCCACGTCGGGGATCGTGCCCTGCAAAATGGCGGTGCCGAAATCCGTCTGCACGCCTCTGGTGTGCTGCAGGTCCTTGATGGTGACGGGAATGCCTTCGAGCAGCCGCGGCGTCTCGCGCTGCATGAACACCGCCTCTGACCGCCGCGCCGATGCCAGCGCGTGCTCCGGCGTCAGGCGCATCATCGCGTTCACCTGCGGGTCGATCCGCTCGATGCGGGCGAGGACCGCCTTGGCCACCTCCACCGGCGAGAGTTGGCGCGCCCGGTACAGCTCGCTGATCTGCCGAACGCCGAGATAGCCGATCTCACCGGTGTCCATCGTCGAGTCCCCAATGCTGCCCGCCATGTTCACATCGGGTTCGTCGGCCAGGCAAATGCGCCAACGAAGCCAAATCGGATGCCGGCAGCAGCCGGCATTCATCGGGGAGCCCGGCGATCTTCGTACACAGGCGGCAATGCAGTCTCCCTACCCACGGCCTTCGCATGCGAACCGCGGGCTTTGGGCACGTGTATGAGAGCCAGTGCCGGGCCCGGAGAATACCGAGTTCTCGACTCGCGGCGCTTCACCGCTGAGGAGTTGATCCGCATCTTCCATGGCCCGCCGCTGCTGGTCGGGATCCGGTATCATTCCAGCTTCATGAACGCGGAAGTGGCCGAGCGCTGGTCGGTCACCTTCACTCTGGTCCGGATGATCGTAGGTGAGTTCAACCGCGCGCTCCGACATCCGTGACCGAAAGTCCTCGTTGTCGTCAAACATGCCAGGTGGAAACCGAGTGCGTCAGCAACGCACGCTCGCCTCTATCCGGCCCAGCAAGGCTGGAGTCGCGCTCCGTTCAAAGCCGGCCGCTCAAACAGAGGTTCTCTGGCCAACGATGTTTGCGGACATCGTTCGCGTGCTCGTATCCTGCAGGGGTGCGCAGACTTCCAGCCAGCGGCACGCCGCTTGTGGAAAAGCATCACGGAACAGTCAGGTCATGTCGCTCTTCGGCTCGCTCAGCCTTCGTCAGATCGAGGTGTTCCACACCGTTATGACCAGCGGCACCGTCACGGGTGCAGCGCGGGCGCTGGCGATATCGCAGCCCACGGTCAGCGCGATCCTGCGTCGCATGGAGGATCAGCTGCGGTTCACGTTGTTTCACAACGTCCGCGGCCGCCTCGTGCCGACCAACGAAGCAAGGCTGCTGCACAATTCCGTCGAGCGCAGCCTTGAGCACCTGAAGCTGATCACCAATACCGTCGGCGCGCTGCGAGAGGGTGCCGAGCACCGGCTCAGCATCGCCACCATCCAGCCGCTGGCAAAGTCGCTCGTGCCCCGCGCGCTGGGCAGGCTGCTTCAGTTGCGGCCGGCCACCAGGGTGCACCTTCTGTCCCGACCGCGTGCAGACGTGCTGCGGGCGGTGGTGGTGGAGGGTGTGGATATCGCTGTGTCGTTCAGCACTGGTGAGGCGCAGGGACTGGATGTGCAGCCGATCCATACCGGTCGCGTCTATTGCGTGATGCCGGAAGGCCATCCGCTCTCCCGCAAGCGGGAGGTCACGCCGCAGGACATCGCGCCGCACCCGATGGTGTTCTATACGCCCGGCAATCAGTGGCTGCTTTCGGAGTTCGACCGCCTCTTCGCGCCGCTGCCGCCGATGCCGGCTCCGATCGTCACGGTGGAGAGCATCGTCTCGGTCTATCCCCTGGTACGCGCGGGGCTGGGGATCGGGCTCGTCGACGAATATTCGCTGCAGGGCGAGAGCTGTGAGGGCATCGTCGCGCGTCCTCTGGTGCCCGTCGTGACCATACGGATCGAGGCGATCCGCCCGTCCGGCCGGCCGGCGACGCCGCTGGTCGCGGACTTCGTGGCCTGCCTGAGCGAAGTCTGCGCGCAGGCGTCCTGATCGGGGCCGATAGACGGGCGCTATAGGACAGGCAAAGCTTCCATCTATGGTTCGCCAGGCAGGTGGTTCACAAATGGCGGCCGGATCGTACGCACGAGAAGGGTCCGCCGCATGGCCTCGATGATGGTCTGCCCTGAGCCGCTCGCCGCCGGGATCGGCGGCGCGGTGCTGGCGCGTGGCGGCAACGCCGCCGATGCGGCGGTCGCGGCGGCTTTCGCGCAGGGCGTGACCAACCCGTTCATGTGCGGGCTGTCGGGCACCGCGATCCTGATGCATGTCGATGCACAGGGCACGCCGACGGTATTGAACGGCGAGTGCGCGATCGGCTCGGCCCCTGTGCCTGCTGCATGGGTCGCCGGCCTGCGCGGGCGGTCGGAAGCGATCGGGCGCTTCATCATCGACGGTGAGCCCAATCAGGTCGGCCCCGGCTCCGTGATGGTGCCGGGCTTCGTCGCGGCGTGCCACGAACTGTTCAGCCGCTTCGGCAGCGGTCGCCTGCGCTGGACGGAACTGCTGGAACCGGCGATCCGCCTGGCCGCCGACGGCTTCGCCATCTATCCGTACATGGCGTCGGGCTGGGCGAAAGGCGATGACGGCGAAGGCTCGTCGCGTCCCGGCTATCCGACGCTGCGCCAGAAGTTCGCGCGTGATCCGGCGGCGGCGGCGATCTACATGAAGCCGGACGGCGAAGGGTATGCCGTCGGCGAAACGCTGCGCCAGCCTGTGTACGCCGCGACGCTGGACCAGCTCGCCCGCGCGGGCGCGCAGGATTTCTACGATGGCGCGATCGGCCGGGCGATGGGCCAGGACCTCGCGCGCCGCGGCAGTCTGGTACAGCCGGCCGATCTGACGGGCTACCGCATCGTGGAACAGCAGGCCCTGCGCGGCAGCTATCGCGGGAACGAAATCCTGACCACCCCGCCGCCGAGCCCCGGCGTGCAGCTTCTGCAGATGCTGGCGATTCTGGAACGGGTCGGTGTCGGCGCATGGGATGACGAGCGTGCGGAGACAGTCGCGACGATCTCCGCCGCGATGCGGGCCGGCTTCATCGACAATCTCGACATCAAGGCGGTGCTGCTGGATCAGGCCGAGGCCTGGGCGCGGCATGTCATGGATCCGGCGCGTCTGGATGCGTGGGCGGCGCGCATCAGGGGCGGCGACCTGATCGACGGCAGCAACGCTCTGCCCGGCACCGGCACGACGCATCAGGTCGTGGTAGACGATGCAGGCGCGATCGTCAGCTTCACGCACTCGGTCGGTTCGATCGCCGGCTCCGGTTCCGTGACGCCGGAGCTCGGCTTCCTGCACAACAACTTCCTCGGCCATTTCGACCCGCGGCCGGGGCTTCAGATGTCGATCCTGCCAGGGCGGCGTATCGGCAGCGGCCTGCCCACCGTGGTGCGGCGCAATGGCCGCAACCTGATCACCATCGGCGCGCCGGGCGGCAGCCGCATCATCACGTCGGTGCTGCAGACGCTGATCCACGTGCTGGATCACGGGATGCCGATCGACAAGGCGGTCGCCGAACTGCGCTTCCACAGCGAGGAGGCGCTGCAACTGCATCTGGAGCCCGGCTGGGACGATGCCATCGCGAGCGCCCTGCGAGCGAGTGGCCTGACGGTGCAGGCGAACACCTATCAGGCGCGCGTGCAGGCCATCACCTTCGACGAAGCCGGCACACCCACGCCCGGCGCCGATCCTCGCGGCGGCGCGGTGGGACGCGGCACGTGATCACTTGAACCCGCAACAGAGGCAGATGCCCATGACCGTCAGCGACGTGACTTTGGCCCTTCGCCCGTACGACCATTGGGCACCGCTCTGGGTCGGCCAGGTCGAAACGCCCGGCATCCGGCTGAAGATGGTGCATGATGCGCCGCTTCTCATCGACTTCGCGGCGGACATCGACATCGCGGAGATCTCGTTCAACCGCTATGTCATGCTGTGCGCCCGCGGCGATGACAGGCTGGTGGGGCTTCCCGCCTTCATCCTGCGCGGCTTCCGTCATCGCAACTTCTTCGTCCGCACGGACAGCAAGCTGAAGTCGCTCTCCGACCTGAAGGGCAAGCGGCTGGGCAGCAACTCCTGGCCCGACAGCGGGACGCTGTGGGCGCGCGCCGCGATGCGCGATGGAGGCGTGGATGTGGGCGACGTGAAGTGGGTGATCGGCACACTGGACGACTCCACGCCCAACAAGCCGCCGTCGCCGCACGATGCGCAGCCGCCGAAGGACGCGGAGTACCTGACGGGCAGCGATACGCTGCTGGCGCAGTTGAGGGATGGCAAGATCGATGCCGTCACCACCGCGTTCGCGCCGCCGGTGATCCTGCGCAAGGGCAGCTGGCTGCGGCGTCTGGTGCAGGACTATCCGGCGGTCGAAGCCGACTACCACCGGCGGACCGGCGTCTATCCCGGCTTCCACATCGTCGCCGCGCGGCGCGAATACGCGCAGCAGCATCCAGACCGGGTCCGCGCCGTGTATGCGGCGCTGAAGAGTTCGTTCGAGGTCTGGGCCAGCAAGGCGCTGAAGTTCGGCGAGACAAGCCCCTGGGCGATGCACGAGCTGGAGACGATGTATCGCGACTATCCCGAGGACACGCCGCCCTTCGGCACGGAAAGCGCGGCGCATCGGAAGATGCTGGCGACGATGTGCCATGAGCAGCACGCGCAGGGACTCGTGGACAAGCCCGCCGATCCGCAGAAGCTGTTCGCGGCCTTCAACGCCCTGCCGGGCTGATCCGCCGTGTCGCGTCGAGATGAGCTGGGGGGTCAGCTCATCTCGAATGCAAAGACGAAGTCGTCGGCACGCGGTTCCCAGCGCAGCGCTTCGGTCGCGCCGTGCAGAAACAGGTAGTTGAACAGCGGCACGGCCATGGCCTGCTCGCGCAGATGCGTCATGATCGCCCCGATCGCGGCCGGCCGCTCGGGGATCGGGGCAGCGTAGGCGGCCGCCATCAGCCGGTCCGTCTCGGGATCCGCCCAGGGCGAGCCGAGTCCGTTCTGCAGATAGAACGCATCGAGCTGCGGCACAGCATCGAACCAGGAATTGCCCTGCACCTGCACGAAGACGGGCGGGATGCGGCCGGCCTTGATGTCGGTGGCGTAGGTGCCGAACTCGGTCACGCGTGTTCGTGCGTTCAACCCCACGCGCCGAAGCTGTCCCGCGATCACGGACGCCAGTTCGCGATCCAGCGGGAAGCGCGCCGCCGGGCCGCCCACCTCGATCTCGGTGCCTTCCAGGCCAAGCGATTTGATGATGCTGCGCGCTTCGTCCGGGCGGTAGGGAAACTCCATCGACACGCCTTCGGGGAGGCCCTGCACGTTGGGTGCGAAGATCGTCGGCACCGCGACGCCGAGGTCCTTGATCAGCCCGCGCATGATCTCGTCCCGGTTCACGGCCAGCCCGATGGCGCGGCGCAGCCGTGCGTCGCCGGCGGGGGCGATGCGGGGATTGAAGTTCAGCACCGCGACACGGCCGGTCGGCTGGCGGACGACCTTCAGCCCCTGCGCCGAGGCAAGACTGGCCGCCTGATTGGCGGACAGGTTCTGCGCCATCTGCACCTCGCCGGTGCGGAGCGCGGCGAGGCGTGCAAGTTCCTCGGGCACGGTGCGGAACACGACTTCGCGGAACTTCGGCTTGGGGCCCCAGAAGCGCGGGTTCTCCACGAACGCGGACTCCGCGTTGCGCCGCCAGTGCTTCAGCAGATAGGGGCCTGAGCCGATCGGCTGGTTCGAAAGCTGCGCGCCGACCTCCGCGGTATGCCTGGGCGGGACGATCATCAGCCAGGTCAGCCGCGCCTCGAACAGCGCATCTGGCTGCGGCAGCCGGAACAGCAGGGAGTGTCCGTCCTCCGGCTCGACACGGCCGAGGGGTGCGATCTGGCTGCGGATCACCGACTGGTTTGCCGGATTGGCGATACGCTCCACCGAGAACTTTACGGCCTCGGCGTCCACCTTCTCGCCGTTGCTGAACACCACGTCCTCGCGCAGCCGCACGCGCCACGTCGTGGGGTCGACCTGCTCGACGGAGCGGGCAAGCCATGGCTCCAGGCTCATGTCCGGCTTGCGGTGCACGAGCGTGTCGAAGATGTGCCGCTGGATCGATCCTTCGATCCCGCCGTCCCGGAACATCGGATCCAGCGATCGCGGATCGGCCGGCAGGGCGATGGACAGCGGGCGCTGCTCCTGCGCGCGGGCAGGTGCTGCGAGCACACCGGCCGCACCGGCGGCCAGCAGCGTTCGACGACGAAGATGCATGGGACTCAGGCTCCCTTCAGCTCGAAGGCGAACAGGAAATCGTCGGCGCGCGGCCGCCAGTCCACGTTGGCCGCGGCGCCGTGCAGATAGGTGTAGTTGAACAGAGGCACGCCCATCACCTGATCGCGCACACGCTCCATCACCGCGCCGATCGCCGCGATCCGCTCGGCGCCTGTCGAGCCGTAGGTCCGCTCCAGCAGCTTGTCGGTTTCCGGATCGCGCCAGGGGGAGCCGAGACCCTCCGAATAGTAGAACGCATCGAGCTGCGGCACAGGATCGAACCAGGAGTTGCCGTGCACCTGGATGAACACGGGCGCCGACCTTCCGGCGCGGATATCGGCCCAGTAGGTGCCGAACTCCGCCACGCGCGTGCGGGCATTCAGCCCCACGCGGCGCAGTTGCGCCGTGATGACCGAGGCCACGTCGCGATCATAGGGGAAGCGCCCCGCCGGTCCACCGACTTCGACATCTGTGCCGCGAAGGCCCAGCTTCTCGATGATGGCCCGCGCTTCCTCCAGCTTGAACGGGAAATCCATCGCCACGCCGGGCGGCACGTTCTGCACGCTGGGGCCGAACAGCGTGGTCACGGGCGCGCCCATGTCACGCACCAGACCGCGCAGGATCTCCTCGCGATTGACGGCGAAGGCGACTGCGCGGCGGAACTCGATATTGTCGGCCGGTGTCGCGCGCGGATTGAAGTTCAGCGTCGCGACCAGTGCGGTCGGCTGGCTGACGACCTTCAGGCCGGACGTATTGCGCAGCGTCGCGGCCTGATTGGCGGACAGCACGGTGGCGATCTGCGCCTCGCCGGTGCGCAGCGCAGCGACGCGGGCGATCTCCTCCGGGACGACCTTGTAGGTCGCTTCCTGGAAGTGAGGCTTCGGACCCCAGAAATCCGGGTTGGCGACGAAGGCGATCTCCGCATTCCGCCGCCAGCCCTTCACCAGATAGGGACCGGAGCCGATCGGCTGGTTGGTGAACTGCTCGCCCACCGCGGCTGCGTGCTTCGGCGGCACGATGAACAGCCATGTCAGCCGTGTGATCAGCAGAGGGTCGGGCTTGGGCAGGCGGAAGGTGAAGTTCAGCGGATCGTCGATCACGACCTCGCCCAGCGGCGCGATCTGGCTTCGGATCACCGACCGGCTGTCGGGGGCGACGATGCGCTGGATGCTGTGCCGCACCGCCTCGGCGTCCACCGGCTCGCCGTTGCTGAACTTGATGCCCGGCTTCATGCGCACGCGCCAGGTGGTCGCGTCCACCTGCTCCACGCTCTCGGCCAGCCACATGCGCATCGTGTTGTCGGCCTCGCGATGCACTAGCGTGTCGAGGTACTGACGCTGGATCGATCCCTCGATCCCGCCGTCGCGGAACATCGGATCCAGGGAGCGCGGGTCGCCCGGGATGGCCATGACAACGGCATTCGGCCGCTGCGCGCCTGCGGTCCCCGCCATCAGGCCGGACGCGGCCAGGGACATCCCGGCGGCGCCCTTCAGCAAAGGACGGCGGCCGATCCGTGTGTCGCGCGTGTGCATCGCGTTGCCCCCTCTGTCTGGTGAATACCGTTGCGCAACTATAGGCCCGCGGTGCCGGCGGGCGGAACGGCGGTGCTTTGGCCGATGCATAGCCCGGGGCTATGAAAGTCCATCGGCAATGTGGTTGCCGGGCAGGGGGGTGGTTCGCAATCTCCGGCGCGTCCGACGAAAGGAAAGCGCAGGGATGTACCGCCCCAACCGGCTGAAGGCACAACTCGCGGCCGGCCATCGCGTGCACGGCGCCTGGAGCGTGCTGGGCAGCCCCTTCACGGCCGAAGTGATGGCGCTCTGCGGCTTCGATTTCGTGATCCTCGATCAGGAGCACGGGCTGGGGACGCTGGATGTCCTTGCGAGCCAATTGCAGGCCGTGCAGAGCACCGAAGCCACGGCGCTGGTGCGCGTGCCCGGTCAGGATGCGGACTACCTGAAGCGCGTGCTGGACCATGGGGCCGAGGGCGTCATCATCCCCAACGTCAACACCGGCGAGGAGGCGCGCGCTGTCGCCGCCGCCTGCCGCTATCCCCCGCGCGGGACGCGGGGTTCGGCGCCGACGTCCGTGCGCGCTTCAAGCTACGGGTTGGCGAAGGGCTACGCGGAGACGGCGGGCGACGAGATGCTGGTGATCTGCCAGATCGAGACCGTGGCCGGCGTGGAGAACGCCGACGCGATTGCCGCTGCCGAGGGTGTGGACATGGTGTTCATCGGCCCGTCGGACCTGTCCAATTCCGCCGGCCATCCGGGGAAGATGGACCATCCGGAGGTGCAGGCGCTGATCCGCCGGGCGGAAAAGGCCGCGGTCGCGGCCGGCAAGCCGCTCGGCACCATCCTGCGGCCCGGCGTGACGCTGGCCCAGACCTTCGACGCCGGCTACCAGTTCGTGGCCGCGGGCAGCGACCTCAGCCGCCTGCGCGAAGGCTGCCTGCGCGACGTCCAGCACTTCCGGGACCTGCCGGCGCGCTGATCGCCGGCGGCTCTTGCGCCATGCGGCGGGACGGCATCCCATGGGTCGCGACGAGGGGAGCACCCTGAATGCTCGTCTACATTGTACGCCGGCTGTTGCTGATGGGGGTCGTCGTCGCGGGGGTGATGAGCATCATCTTCGTGCTGCAGAAACTGGCCGGCGACCCCACGCTGATCCTGCTGCCCGTCGATGCCAATGCCGAGGCGCGGGAGGTATTGCGCGAGCAGCTCGGTCTGAACCAGCCGATGTGGCGGCAGTATCTCGTGTTCCTCGGCAATGTGGCGACCGGCGATCTCGGCCAGTCCTGGAAGTTCAACCAGCCCGCCGCCGCCGTGGTGATGGAGGCGCTGCCGCGCACGGTGCTGCTGGCCGGACTCGCGCTGCTGTTCGGCATCATCGTCGCGATCCCGCTGGGCATCATCGCCGCCATCTTCCGCGGCAGTTGGATCGACACGCTGGCCACCGCGGCCGCCACGATCGGACAGGCGATCCCGGTCTACTGGCTGGGGTTGCTGCTGATCCTGATCTTCGGCGCGAAGCTGCACTGGCTGCCGACCATCGGTGGCGAGGGCATCGCCGCGCTGATCCTGCCCACCATCACGCTGGGCGTGCTGACCATGGCCCGTATCGCGCGGATCACCCGGTCCTCGATGCTGGAGGTGATGGGGCAGGACTTCATCCGCACCGTTCGTGCGAAGGGCATGAGCGAGTCGACGGTGCTGTTCAAGCACGGCCTGCGCAATGCGATGGTGCCGATTGCGGTGATGATCGGCCTGCAGCTCGGCACCCTGCTCGGCGGTGCGGTGATCGTGGAGACCGTCTTCTCCTATCCCGGTGTCGGACGGCTGGCGGTGAACGCGGTCTATGCGCGCGATTTCCCCATGGTGCAGGCGGTGGTGCTGGTGGTGACGGTGGCGTTCTCGCTCGTGAACACGATCGTCGACGTCATCTGCGCCAGCCTGAACCCGCAGATCAGGCTGGCCTGAATGCGGGGACTTTCCGGCAAGGGCGCGAT
The DNA here is from genome assembly GCA_037190665.1 of Rhodovastum atsumiense. GTDB lineage: Bacteria > Pseudomonadota > Alphaproteobacteria > Acetobacterales > Acetobacteraceae > JBBCJT01. Next base: position 15,414 of record JBBCJT010000015.1, read on the forward strand.
CGGTCTGTTCATCCTCGCGGCGATGCTTGCCGCCGCCGTGTTCGCCCGCTGGATCGCGCCGGCGGATCCGAACGAGCAGGACATCCTGAACGGGCTGGCCGCGCCGCTTTCGGTCTCGGAGTCCGGCGCGTTCTCCATCCTGGGCACCGATCGGCTGGGGCAGGACGTGCTCAGCCGCATCATCTACGGCGCGCGCGTTTCGCTGATCGTCGCCTTCGGCGCGGTCGGGCTTTCGGCGGTGATCGGCATCGCGGCGGGCTGCGTGGCCGGGTTCATGGGGCGCGTGTGGCAGTCCATCATCCTGACGGCCTGCGACATCGTGCTCTCCATCCCCTTCGTGCTGCTGGCCTTGGCGCTGATCAGCGCGCTTGGGGCGGGGCTGGTGAACGTGATCGTCGCATTCGCCATGGTGCGGTGGGCGCAATTCGCGCGCATCACCTACGCGCTGGCGCTGGAGAACCGTGAGCGCGAGTGGTTCCAGTCCTGCCGTGCCGGAGGCATCGGCTTCGGCCGCACGATGCTTGTGCATGTTCTGCCAAACATGAGCGGCCCACTTCTGGTCGTCGCCTCGCTTGAGCTCGCCTACGCGATCCTGATGGAATCGGGACTGTCATTCCTCGGTCTGGGCGTGCCGCCCGAGGTGCCGTCCTGGGGCGGGATGCTTCAGGAAGGCCGCAACGAGATGGAGACCGCCTGGTGGCTGACCGCGCTGCCGGGCGTCGCGATCATGCTCGCCGCGATCGGCTTCAACTTCCTCGGCGACTGGCTTCGCGACCGGCTGGACCCGGGGCTCGCGCAGGTATTGCGATGAGCGCGCCGGTGCTGCGCGTACAGGGATTGTCCATCGCGCTGCGCGGCACGCCGCTCACGCGCGACATCGACTTCACGCTTGCGGCCGGCTGCACCACAGCCATCGTCGGCGAGAGCGGCTGCGGCAAGTCGATCACGGCGCTGGCGATGCTCAACCTGCTGCGGCCGCCGCTGGCTATCCGGTCAGGGCGGATCCTTCTCGACACGGGAGGCGGCGAGCAGGACATCGCCACGCTGGCCCCGGCTTCCTCCGCGATGCGCGATCTGCGGGGCCGCCAGATCGCCATGATATTCCAGGATCCGATGACGGCGCTGGACCCCGTGTACACGGTGGGGAACCAGATCGCCGAAGGGCTGCGCCGCCATCTCGGTCTGTCGCGTCAGGCGGCGATGACGCGCGCGGTGGAGTTGCTGCGGCAGGTCGGCATCGCCGCGCCGGAAAAGCGCGTGCACGACTATCCGTTCCAGATGTCGGGCGGCATGCGTCAGCGGGTGATGATCGCCATGGCGATCGCCTGCCAGCCGCGCGTGCTGATCGCCGACGAGCCGACGACGGCGCTGGACGTAACGGTGCAGGCCCAGATCCTCGACCTGCTGCGCGAATTGCAGGAGTCGCTGGGCACGGCGACGCTGTTCATCACGCATGACCTGGGGGTGGTGGCGGAGATCGCCGACGAGGTCATCGTGATGTATCGCGGCACGATCGTGGAACGCGCACCCGTTGCCGAGCTGCTCGGCGATCCGCGCCATCCCTATACGCAGGGGCTGCTCGCCTCGCTGCCGCCGATGGACGGCACCCGTCGGCCGCTGCGCCCCATTCCCGGGCAGGTGAGGCCGCCGGACGCAGACTCGCAGGGCTGCCCGTTCGTCGACAGGTGCGACCGTGCGATGGCGATCTGCTCGGAAGTCGCCCCACCCGTCGTCGCGCTGTCGGCAACGCATACCGCCACCTGCCACGCGCTGGGTCACTGAGATGGCGCTGCTGGAAGTCCGCGACCTCGCGGTGCATTACCCTGTCCGCAGAGGGCTGCTGCAGCGCGTGGTCGATCATGTGCGCGCGGTCGATGGCGTGAACATGACGATAGCGCCGGGCGAGACGCTGGGTCTCGTCGGCGAAAGTGGCTGCGGCAAGAGCAGCCTGTCACGTGCCCTGCTGATGCTGACGCCCCCCTCGCATGGCGACATCCTGTTCGATGCCGGCAATCCGGACCCGGTATCGCTGACCACGTTGCGGCCGGAGGCCATGCGGCGTCTGCGCCGGCACATCCAGATCGTCTTTCAGGACCCGTACTCCGCGCTGAACCCGCGGCTGCGCATCGGAACCGCGTTGACGGAGCCGCTGCGCGCCATGGGCATCGGCACCGCACGCGAACGGAAGGAACGTGCCCGCGCGGCGCTGGATGCGGTCGGCCTGCCGGCCGATGCCGCGCGGCGGTTTCCGCACGAGTTCTCCGGCGGACAGCGGCAGCGCATCGGCATCGCGCGCGCCCTGGCGCCCGAACCGCGACTGGTAGTGCTGGATGAGCCGGTCTCGTCGCTCGATGTCTCGGTCCGTGCGCAGGTGTTGAACCTGTTGCAGTCGCTGCAGCAGCGACTCGGCCTGACGTATCTGTTCGTCTCGCACGACCTGTCGGTGGTGCGTTATCTGTGTGATCGCGTGGCCGTCATGTATCTTGGCCGGATCGTCGAGGAAGGCCCTACAGCAGCGCTGTTCCGCGCGCCGCTGCATCCGTACACCGAAGCGCTGTTGAGCGCCCTGCCGCTGCCGGTCGCGGGTCTCAAGCGCAAACGCGTGCTGCTGCGCGGCGACCCGCCGAGCCCGATGGCCGCGCCGCAGGGATGTGCGTTCCACCCACGTTGCCGCTTCGTGCAGGACCGTTGCCGTACCGAAGCGCCATCGCTCATCCCGCAAGGCGACGGACGCGCCGCTGCATGCCACTTCGCGCCGGACCTGGCATTGCAGGGCGCGCCTGTCGTCAGCTGACGCGCCGCACGCCGTAGAAGGCCACGCCGGCCGGTACCATGTCGGCCAGATCGTTCCGCCATGCCATGGCGCGCCGGATCAAGCCCAGCGGGATGTAGGGCACGTCCTGCCACGACTGGAGCTGGAGCTGGTCGCAGATGGCCTTCTGCGCCGGGACGTCCGGCGCGTCGAACCAGGCGGTCCGAAGTTCCTCCAGCCGCGCAGAGGTCGGCCAGCCGAACCATGCGCCGCGGCCGTTGGCGCGCAGGCCGAGGTTCGCCGCCGGCGTCGCCGCATCCAGCCCGGCGAAGCCGGAATGCATCACGCTCCATCCGCCCTGATCGGGGGGCGCGGTGGAAGCACGGCGTTGCAGCACCGTGTTCCAGTCCATCACCTGATAGTCGATGTTCATGCCGATGCGGCGGAACATGTCGCCCGCGACTTCGCTGACCGCCCTGATCTCGGGCACGTCGCTGGTGGCCAGGAACACGATGCGCTCGCCCGCATAGCCGGCCTGCGCCAGATCGCGCTTCACCTTGGCGATGTCCCGCGGGCCGTTGAGAAGTTCCATGCCGGCTTCGCTCGCCATAGGCATGCCGGCCGTGAACACGCCGCAGCGCGCGTCCCACATCGCCGGATCGTTCCCGGCGGCAGCAAGCATGTAGTCGCTCTGCTCGACCGCTCCGATGATGGCACGCCGGATCGCCGGGTTGTCGAATGGCGGATGAAGATGATTGAAGCGCAGGAACTGGAGCGCTCCGGTTGGGTCGTGTGCCTTCACCACCACGCGGCGATTGCGCGTGAGCAGTGGCAGCAGATCGGGCGTGGGACGCTCCCACCAGTCGACCTCGCCGTTGGCAAGGGCCGCGGCCGCCGTGGCGGGGTCGGGGATGATCACCCACTCCACGCGGTCGAAATGCGCGACTTTCGGACCGGCGGTCAGGCTGGGCACGCCGGTGGCTCTCGGGACGTAGCGGTCGAACTTCTCATAGACGACGCGATTGCCCTGCGACCATTCGTTCGCGATGAAGCGGAACGGCCCGCTGCCGACCATTTCCGTCACGCGGGTGTTCGCATCTGTCCGGGCCAGGCGTTCGGGCATGATGCAGGGCATGTTGACGCCCGGCTTGCCCAGCGCCTCGGGCAGCAGCGCGAAAGGCTTCTTCAGCCGGAAGGTCACGACGCGGTCGCTGGCGGCGGCGAGTTCATCGGTCGCGGCCAGCAGGGCGCTGCCGAACGCGTCGCGCGCTCCCCAGCGGCGCAGGCTGGCCACCACGTCGATGCCGCGTACGGATTCTCCGTCGTGGAACAGAAGGCCCTCGCGCAGGGTCAGCCGCCAGACCTTGCCGCCATCCTCGACCACGTGGCCTTCCACCATCTGCGGCTGGATCTGCCAGTTGGCATCGGTGCCATACAGCGTGTCGAAGACGAGGTAGCCGTGGTTGCGTGTGATGTTCGCGCTGGTCCAGATCGGGTCCAGGATCGCGAGGTCGGCCTGTGGCACGAAGCGGAGCACCTGGGCAGCGCGTGCGCGCGATGCCATCAGGCCAGCCGCGGCCCCCAGGAATACGTCCCGCCGCCTCATCGCGTCTGCCCTCCCGACGTTGCGATCGCAGTCTGCCCGTGACGCTCGGAAAGCGGAACAGGTGACGCGGCCACTGTCACCTTTTGCCTTTGACCTCGTGACTGGCGGTCGGGACCAGACCGCTGGATCTACCCCGCAAACGCGTAAGGCAACCGGCCGCGAACGCCGGTCTCGATCGCAAACACGCTTCCGCTGAGCGGCCATCGATCGAGCTGCGTGGCTGACATGCGAATGCGAGACGAGGTGACATAGAGCGTCCGCAGCCCCTCGCCGCCAAACGCAGCGCCCGTCGGCTTCAGCACCGGAACGGAGATGCGGGAGACGATCTTTCCCTCGGGCGTGAGCCTGAGAACCTCGCCGCCATCCCACATCGGCAGCCACAGATGATCCTCTGCGTCCACGGCGAGACCGCCCGGCGCCGGGCCGGTGTTCGGGAACTCCGCGATCACGGATGCGGCGCCGAGCGCCCCGGTCGCGGCGTCGAAGGGATAGGCGAGAATACGTCCCCGGAAGTTGTCGACGAGGTACATCCGGTCGTCGGCAAGGTTCCAGTCGGGGCCGTTGCAGAGTGACAGGCCCGTTTCGACGACGTTCAGGGCGCCGTCCGGATCGAGCCTGTAGAGCGAACCCCGGCCCGGCTCGCGCTGCATGCTCATGGAACTCGCCCAGAAGCGTCCCCGGCTGTCGCATTTGCCGTCGTTGAAGCGGTTCTGCGGCTTGTCGCCTTCGGGGTTGGCGATGGGAACCACTTCGCCGCGTTCGGACACGAAAGCCAATCCGGTCTGCAGGGCCGCGAGATAGCCGCCCCGCTCGCGCAGCACGATGGAGCCGACCAGACTCGGCAGCAACGTCGATGTCGCGCGGCCCGTCTTCGGTTCGCCGACGTGGATGGCTGGCGCCACGATGTCCACCCAGTGCAGGCGTTGCGTACGCTCGCACCACACGGGGCTGTCGCCGATGAAGGCCGTGCCGGGAAATACGCAGGACACCCGCCGGTCGGTGCATGTTTCCGCGCGGGACGTCTCGGAAACCGCGGGCTTGCCGAGCTGGCGCAGCGTCATCGTGATCCGATGCGCTGCCGCGATGACCTCGGGTGCCAGGTCGTGGCAACGGGGGAGGGGCAGGCGCTCCGCCGGGCCGGTCAGCCCGATCGCGGCGATGGCGCGGTTGCGGTGGTCGAGGATGGCGGCGGCGACCGACCGCTGCCCGACCTCCAGCTCCTCGTCATCGATGGCGTATTGCCGTTCGTGGGTCAGCGCGAGTTCGGCCTGAAGCGACGGCAGATCCGTGATCGTGCGCGGCGTGTACGCGGTCATGGCATTCGCGCCGACGAGCCGGCGCAGCTCGGCCGGGTCGAGGCGGGCGAGGATCGCCTTGCCGGCGGCCGTGCAGTAGGCCGGATGCCGCCGGCCCTTCGTGTAGTACAGGCGCGCTTCGTCGACCGATCCGCGTTCGTCCATGTAGACGATCTGGAAGCCTTCGATGGCGACGATCTGCACCTTCTCGCCGGTCAGCTTGCGCAGCGTGTCGAATTCGCGCGCGAAGGCGCCGGAGAAATCGATCCGCTCCCAGATCTTGTTCGCCAGATCGACCAGCCGCATGCCGAGCCAGTAGGTCCGGCTGTCGGCATCGTACTGAACGAGGCCGGACTCGATCAGGGCGCTGAGCATCCGGTGCAGCGTCGCGCGCGGCAGGCCGCACAGCTCCATCAGGTCCCTGGAGCTGATGGGGCGGTCCGACGCGGCGATCACGTCGAACACCGACAGCGCCTTGAGCGCCGTGCCCGCATAGGGCGCACCCGGCTTCCCGGCCTCCGTCTCTCCGTCGCCGGCGACCCCGCCAGTCGGCTTGACATTCCGGCCCAAATCCGTTGGTCTCACATACAGGAATAAGCATCTCAATATATGAGATGATGAGGAAACGCAAGTGCGCGCCTGGTGGCGACGACGCCGGAATGGAGGAGCGAAGGCAGGCGCGGACGCATTCGCGCTCCGGCTCGTCGCCCCCGCGCTGCTGATCGAGTTCCTGTTCGTGTTCGCGCCCCTCGCGCTCGGCCTGTACTACAGCGTTCACAGCGTCCGGTACTTCCAGCTCGGCCGCTTCGTCGGCTTCGACAACTACATCGCGGTCCTGACGTCGCCTGCGGTGCTGAACAGCTTCGTCGTCACCGCCATCTTCTCCTTCGGGTCGTTGATCTTCACCTTCGTCGTGGGCTTCGCGCTCGCGCTGCATCTCGAACGCGACCGGCGCGCCGCGGTGTTCATGCGCGCGGTGGTCCTCGTTCCCTACGTCATCTCGATGCTCGTGGGATCGCTGCTGCTGAAGTGGATCCTGTCGCAGGATTCCGGCGTGCCCCAGTCGGTGCTGGGCATCTTCGGGATCACCCCATTCAGCATCTTCGCCGACTCCTCGGCGGCGATGGGGGCGCTGATCTACAACGCGGTGTGGCGCGATGCCGCGTTCGCCATGATCCTGCTGCTCGCGGGCCTCAAGAGCATCCCTCTCGAACTCTACTCGGCCGCGCGCGTCGATGGCGCCAGCGCCTGGTACCGGTTCTACCGGCTGACGCTGCCGCTGCTGCGCACGCCGATGCTGATCACGCTCGTGCGCCTGCTGATGCACTTCATGAACTCGCTTACCTTCCAGCTCATCCTGACGGGTGGCGGGCCGGCCAACACGACCGAGACGGTGGCGCTGCGCATCTACCGCCTCGGTTTCGAGGACTACGCACTCGGCCGCGCCAACGCACTGTCCTTCGTGGTCTTCCTGATCAACGTGGTGATGATCGTCCTGCTGACGCGGCTGTTCCGCCCGGCGGAGAAGCTGCGGTGAACTACAGGCGCGCGATCCTGCTGCGGAAGGCGATCCACTTCGCGATCAACCTGACGATCGCCGCCTTCGCCCTCGCGCCGCTGCTCTGGGGCCTCGGCTCCTCGCTCAAGCCGACGAACCGGATCCTCCAGGTGCCGCCCGAGATCATCCCCTCGGAGATCACCTTCGCGCACTACTACACGCTGATCGAGAACGACCTGTTCCGATACATGGGCAACAGCGCCATCGTGTCCGTGGCGAGCGTGGCGCTCTGCCTCGTTCTCGGCGCGCTGGCGGGTTACGCGCTCTCGCGCTTCGCCTTCCCGGGGCGGAAGGGCGTGATGCTGATCGTCATCACGGTGATGTCGATCCCCATCGCCTCGCTGCTGGTGCCCACCTACACGCTGCTCGCCAATATCGGGCTGCTCAACTCGCGAGTGGGGCTGGTCCTGCTCTACACCGCCTATGAGCTGCCGATCGTCATCTGGATCATGTTCGGCTACTTCAACACGATCCCCCGCCAGCTCGAGAACGCGGCGATGATCGACGGCTACGGCCGCTTCGAGGCCTTCCGCCGGATCGTGGTGCCGCTCTCCGGGCCGGGGCTGATCGCATCGGGGCTGTTCGTGCTGATCGCGGCCTGGAACGACTTCGTAGTCGCGGTGGTGATGACTTCGGCGGAGGCGGTACGGACCCTGCCGGTCGCGGTCTACTTCTACCTCGGCTTCTTCGGTCGCGAGTGGGGACCGCTGCTCGCCGCGTCGATGGTGTCGATCGCGCCGATCATCCTGATCTTCGTCCTGTTCCAGAAGTACTTCGTCTCCGGCGTGACGGGCGGCGGCGTGAAAGGTTGATGGGCACCGCATCATGACCGCCGTCCGCTTCTCCGGGGTCCGCAAGTCGTTCGGATCCGTCACCGCACTCGCGGGGCTCGATCTCGACATCCGCGAGGGAGAGTTCGTCTCGCTGCTCGGGCCATCCGGCTCAGGCAAGACGACGACCCTCAACCTGCTCGCGGGCCTGCTCGACGCGGATTCGGGCGACATCACGATCGGCGACCGGCGGGTCAACGACCTGCCGCCGGACCGGCGCGACATCGCGATGGTGTTCCAGAACTACGCCCTCTACCCGCATATGACGGTGTTCGAGAACATCGCCTTCCCTCTGCGCGCCCGCGGCCGCGGATACGATGAGCGCGCGATCAGGGCGAAGGTGGAGGGTGTGGCCGACAGCCTGGGCGTGGCCGCGCTGCTCGCCCGCTATCCCAAGGAGCTGTCGGGCGGCCAGCAGCAGCGGATCGCACTCGGCCGCGCGATGGTGCGCGACCCCAAGGTCTTTCTGCTCGATGAACCGCTGTCGAACCTCGACGCGCGGCTGCGCATCCGCATGCGGCGCGACATCAAGGCGCTGCACAGCCGCATCCGCTCGACCATCGTCTACGTCACCCACGACCAGGCCGAGGCGCTGACCATGTCGACGCGCATCGCCGTGTTCGACCAGGGTCACCTCCAGCAGTTCGACACGCCGCACGCGATCTATCACCGGCCCGCGAACATGTTCGTGGCGAACTTCGTCGGTGAGCGGGAGATCAACTTCGTCCCGGGCGCGATCGAGGGACGGAACGGCGGTGCGACGTTCGTGAGCGGGGATATCGTACTGCCACTCGGCGAGCGCCAGTCAGGTCTGCGTCCCGGCAAGGCGGTGCTGGGGCTCCGGACGGAGGCGATCTCCGCCGCGCCGGGGGAGGGACCCGGTGTCCCGGCAACCGTCGAACTCGTCGAACTGGTCGGGCCCGAACTCGTCGCCTACGTCGCGGCCGGTTCCCTGCGGCTGTCCTGCCGCGCCGCCCTCGAATCGGGGTTGCAGGCGGGTGACAAGGTCCGGCTCGCCATCGATCCGGCGCAGGTCCACCTGTTCGACCTCGACACGACGATGTCGCTGGCTGGCGGCGAGAGCTGACGGCCATGCGCATTACCCGGGTCATCGCGCAGCATCTCGTGTCTCCCGTCGCGGCGGCGGAGCGCAACGTCAGCGACTATGGGACCATGCAGCGCTTCAGCACCGTGCTGGTGCGCGTGGAGACCGATGCGGGCCTCGTCGGGCTCGGCGAGACGAAGGCGGGGGGCTCGCCCGCCACGTCGGATGCGTCCATCGCTGCCCTCGTGAATGGCGAACTGGGCCCGCGCGTGGTGGGCATGGACCCGCGCGACATCACGCGGATCTGGGAGACGCTGTACAACGGCCCGCGCGCGGAAGCCGCGGCGCGGGCGGGGCGGACCTTCCCATGGCTGGCGCGGCGCGGGCTGGCGATGTGCGCGATCAGCGCCATCGACATCGCCCTGTGGGACATCCTGGGCAAGGTGACCGGCCAGCCCGTCTGGCGGCTGCTGGGCGGGGCGACCAAGGCCGCGCTGCCGGTCTACGCCTCCGGCGGCTGGGGGCCGGCGGAGGCCATCGGCGATGAGGTGCTGGGCTATCTGCACCGCACCGGCGCGGCAGCGGTCAAGATGCGCGTCGGTTCCAAGTACGGCTCCGTCGGTGCGTCGATCGAGCGCGTGCACGCGGCGCGGCAGGCCATCGGCGACGATGTCGAGCTGATGGTGGATGCGCATGGCACCTACAGCCTCGCCGAAGCCAAGCTGTTCGCGGCGGAGACGCAGGGCGCGCGGCTGCGCTGGTTCGAGGAGCCGGTGTCGAGCGATCAGAAGCGCGCACTGGCCGATCTTCGCGCCGCCTGTTGCTGCGCGCTCGCGGCCGGCGAGAGCGACTTCACCCGCTTCGACTTCGTCCCCTACCTCGACACACGCGCGCTCGACGTGTTCCAGCCCGATCTCGGCATCTGCGGCGGACTGACCGAGGCGCGGCACATCGCGGCGCTGGCGGGCGCATGGCAGATCGAGGTCTCGCCGCATCTGTGGGCCGGCGCGGTGCTTGCCGCCGCCAGCGCGCATTTCGCGCTCGCCTGCCCGCAGGTGGCGATCTTCGAGTATCCGGCGGCATCCAACCCGATGCTCCAGGGCCTCGCGACGGGGGGCATCTCCCTCGCGGACGGCTTGCTGTCGGTCTCCGACGCGCCGGGCCTCGGGGTCTCGCTCGACGAGGATTTCGTCGCCCGATGCGCAGCCTGAACAAGACAAGAACGGGAGGAACCACGATGCGACTGACCGACAGGATCCGGCTGTTCGCGGCAAGCGCCGCGGTTGTGTGCGGTACGGCGATGTCCGCGGCGCACGCGCAGACCACGATCACGATGTGGAGCTTCCTCGATCCGGCGAAGAACACGCCGCGCGAGCGCGTGTTGCGGAGCCTGATCGAGGAGTACGAGAAGGCTCATCCCGGCGTCAGGATCCGGGTGGAACCGCAGGTCTGGCACCAGATCGCGAACAAGTTCACCATCGCCGCCAGCACGGGCAACGCGCCCGATATCGCCTGGATCAACTATCCCAGCCTCGTCCTGCCGTTCTCGGCCGGCGTCGTCGCCGATCTGCGGCAGGCCGCCTTCGGCGGCTGGACCCAGGCCGACTGGGACGACCATGTGACCCGCGCGCCGTTCGAGGCGGTGACGATCGATGGCAAGATCCTCGCCGCGCCGATCATGCTGCTGTCCAACACGCTGCTCTATCGCAAGGATATCTTCGCGGCCGCGAACCTGACGGCCGCGAATGTGCGGAGCTGGGAGGGTCTGCAGACGACCGGCAAGGCGCTGACGACGCAGGGGCGCGGCGGCACCACCTGGGGCGTCGGCATACCGCTGTCGCGGGAAGGCGCGTCGCAGCCGCTGCTGGCTGTGGCGATCGCCGACCTTCAGCCCCGCCTGTTCGACGACAAATGCGTGCCGACTGTCGCGACGCCGGCGGGTGAGCGGGCGCTGAGGATGACGGCGGATCTGGTCGCGAATGGCGCGGCCTCTCCCGAGGCCGTCGCGCAGACGAGCGACGACAGCCAAGAGCTGTTCATCGGCGGGCGACAGGCGATCACGGTCGGCGGCACTTCCCGTGTCGGCAGCATCCAGCAGCGCGCGGTGTTCGACCCCGCGCAGGTCGGCGTGCTCGCCTGGCCGAGCTGGAGCGGCGACAAGCCGGGCCCCTACATCCTCGACGGGTGGACAGCGGTCGTCTGGAACAAGTCCCCGCGTCTGCGCCAGGCGGCGGAGTTTGTCGCCTACATGGCTGGCCGCGAGGCGGCGGCGAAGTGGACCGTGGAAGGCGGCCAGGTGCCGTTCCGCAAATCCGTCCTCGCCCTGCCGGAACTCGCGACGCCGGCCAATGCGTGGATGCAGGAAGTGGCGGCGGGCTGGGGTGCGAACGCCACCTTCCTGCCGCCCCAGTGCAATGTCGGCGCTTTCTTCAGCGACCTGAACGTCGCGGTGCAGAAAGTCATCCGCGGCGACGCGACGCCGATGGCCGCGCTGAGGGCGGTCGAGGCGGAAGGCCGGGAGCGCGCGCGCTGAGCGGCAGCGACGATATCCGCGGGACGCCGATGACGAGGACATGGGACTACATCATCGTGGGCGGCGGGACGGCCGGATGCGTGCTGGCCAACCGGCTCTCCGCCGACCCCGGTGTCCATGTGCTGCTGCTGGAGGCCGGGCGCGACCTGCCGCCCGGCCGGGAACCGGCGGAGATCAGGGACCTCTATCCCTACGCCGCGGCCTTCAATCCGAAGAACGGATGGTCGGCGCTGAAGGCGACGTTTCCGCCGGTGCCGCACAACAACCCGACGAGCGTCGCGCCGAAGGCTTACATCCAGGCCCGGGTGATGGGCGGCGGGTCCAGCATCAATGGCCAGATGGCGAACCGGGGCACGCCGGCCGACTACGACGAATGGCGCGCGCTGGGGGCCGAGGGCTGGGGTTGGGAGGACGTGCTCCCCTACTTCCGGAAGCTGGAGACCGATCTCGATTTCGCGGGCCCGCTGCATGGATCTGATGGACCCATGCCCATCTCGCGCATCCCCGAGGCCGACTGGCCGGGTTTCACGCGCGCGGCGGCCGCTTCGTTCGCAGGGGCGGGGTTCCGCAACATCGAGGATCAGAACGCGCGGTTCGAGGACGGCTGGTTCCCCATCGCGCTGTCGACTGACCGTCATCAGCGCGTCTCCGCGGCGATGGCCTATCTCGATTCCGCGACGCGCGCGCGCCCCAACCTGACGATCCTGCCGGACGCGACGGTGGACGGCATCGAGATGTCGGGGCGGGAGGCGAGGGGCGTCCGGGCGCACGGCACGTTGCATCGCGGGCGCGAGATCGTGCTGAGCGCCGGTGCGCTCCAGTCCCCGGCGATCCTGATGCGCGCCGGAATCGGTCCGGCATCCCGTCTGCGGACGCTCGGGATCGAGCTTGTCGCCGATCTGCCGGGCGTCGGCCAGAACCTTCAGGAGCATCCCACGATCGCGCTGTCCACGTGGCTGAGACCGGGGATGCGCATGGGGCGGGTGCCGCGCCGGCATGTGCATATCGCCCTGCGCTATTCCTCCGGAGAACAGGGCTGCCCCGCCAACGACATGTCGATGGCCGTGGTGGCGAAGTCGGCGTGGCATCCGATCGGGCTGCGGATGGGGTCGCTCGTGACCTGGGTGAACAAGTCCTATTCGAGGGGCGAGGTGGCGCTCGCGTCATCCGATCCGCAGGCGATGCCCCGGGTGGCTCTGGAATTCGTGTCCGACGCGCGCGATCTGGCCCGCCTGCGCGGGGCGGTGCGGATGATGCTGCGCCTCTACGGTTCCGATGGGCTGCGCGACGTCGGCGGCGCACCCTTCTGCGCGGCGCATGGAACGCTGGCCGGTCTCGTGGGCGGCGTATCGGCCCGGAACTGGCTGCTGACGATCGGCCCCGCGCTGCTGCTCGACCTGTCGGCCACTGCGAGGCGTCAGTTCATCGACCGCCTGCTTTCGCCGGATCGGCGGCTGATCGACGCCGTGTCGGACGACGATGCTCTGGACGAGCTGATCCGCGCACGCGTCGTCGGCGGCTGGCATGTCTGCGGGACGTGTCGGATGGGGCCATCGGGTGATCCGTTCGCCGTGGTCGATCCGGCGACCGGGCGCGTGCATGGCGTCGGAGGCATCAGCGTTGCCGACGCGTCGATCATGCCGTGCGTACCGAGGGCGAACACAAACCTGCCGGTCATCATGGCCGCCGAGAAGATGGCGGATCACTTCATGAGCAGACGGTAGCGAACCGGGATCAGGCGGGAACAGCATCACATGCGCATTGGCGACCGGTTCTTCCTGAAGGGAGCCTTCGACAGGGAGAGTCTCGCCTTCATCCGCCAGATGGGCGCCGAGGGCGCGACGATCAACATCGCGGGCGAGCTGAAGGGCAACATCGAGGGCACGCGCGCCGTGTCCGATGCGCTCACGCAGCGGCTTCGCAGCGGGCCTTACTGGAATGTCGAGGATCTGATCGAACTTCGCGAAGCGGTCGAGGATTTCGGGCTCGAGCTGTTCGGGCTGGGCCATGTCCCGCCGCACCGCTTCCGGAAGACGCTGCTCGGCCTGCCGGGGCGCGATGAGGAGATCGAAAACTGGTGCCGGTCGCTGCGCGCGATGGGCGAAGCCGGCATCCCGATCCTTCAGTACGGCTGGCATGTGAACGCCGGCGCGCGGCACGTGAACTGGCATACCGCCATCGATATCCCGATCCGCGGGGGCGCGCGGGCAGAGGGTTTCGACTATGCGCAGGCGCGCGATGCTCCCGTCACGGAGATGGGCGTCGTGACCGACGATCAGCTCTGGGAGAGCCTGTCCTACTTCCTGCGCGCCGTCGTGCCGGTGGCCGAGTCAGTCGGCGTCCGGATGGCCATGCATCCGGCTGATCCGCAGGTGCCTGCGCTTGCCGGCGTGGCGCGTATCATGCGCAGCCCCGAGGCCTTCGACCGCATGCTGGAGATCTGCCCGAGCCCGGCGAACGCGATCAACTTCTGCCAGGGATGCTTCACCCAGATGCTGCCGCTTGAGCGGCTCTATTCCACCATCGAGCATTTCGCGCGGCGCGGTGCGATCGCGTTCGTACACTTCCGCAACGTGACCGGTGATCGGGACAGGTTCGTGGAGGCATTCTGGGACGAGGGCAAGGCAGATATGGTCAAGGCAATGGAGACGTATCAGGCGGCCGGGTACCAAGGTTATTTTACACCGGATCATCATCCTCATGTGATCGGGGACACGGTCTGGGGACATCGGAGCCGCGGCTTCGCACTTGGCTATATGCGCGGCCTAGTGCAGAGCCTGCACAGAGACAGGGTCCATACCCGCCAAGAAGCTTGAGGGCAGACGGGGCTATCGCCTTTGTTCTCATCGCCGGTTTCCGCTGGTTTCGAGCCAGTCACGAGTCTTTGGCGCGGTATTGGGGTTGGTATCGGCGCGCGGGGGAGGTTGGTTCGGCACGTTGCAGTGGCACCGCCTCTGATTGATGGCTGATCCTGCAAGTCGCGCTGCTAGGATGGCTGGTATCAATGTCCCGTGTGACAATCCGCCCGGTTCAACCAAGCAGACCGACCAAAGCAAGCCTCCATGGATTTCGAAGCCCTGCGCCTGTTCGTCGCCGTCGCCGAGCAGGGCAGCATCGCCCGCGCGGCGCGGCTGATCGGCATCTCGCCCTCCCTCGCGAGCCGGCGCCTCGCCGCATTGGAAAGCGAAGTGGGCGCACGCCTCGTCCTGCGCACGACGCGCAGCCTTGCCCCGACCGAAGCCGGCGCCGCCCTGCTTCGCTGGGCACGCAGCGCGGTCGCAGACTGGGCGCAACTGCGGGACGAGATCGGCGCACTGCAAGGCCGTGCCGCCGGTCTGGTGAGGATCGCCACCAACGACTACGCGGCCTCCGCATACCTGCCCGACATCCTGGCGCGCTTCGTCGAATGGCAACCGGACATCCGCATCTCCGTGTCCATCGCGCTCGAACCCATCCGCCTGCTGGACGGTGCGTGCGACATTGCCATCCATGCGGGACGCCGCCCGGATGCGGACCTCGTGGGACGACGGTTGTATGAGTACCGCCGCCGGCTGGTGGCCTCCCCGGCCTATCTGGCACGCAGCGGCACGCCGCAGGCTCCGGCCGATCTGTCGCATCACAGATGCCTGACCCATACGGTGAGCGAGCCGGGTGAGTGGTGCTTCGAGGACGCCACCGGCGCCATCCTCGGCCAGCCCGTGCGGTCGCACATCGCGTGCGACAGCTGGATCATGCTGCGGGAACTCGCCCGGGCCGGCACCGGTGTCGCGCGGCTGTCCGAATCGCTTGTTCGCACAGCGATCGCCACCGGCGAACTGGTGGAGCTGTTGCCCGGTTACCGATCGATCTATGCCGATGGCGATCCGCCGGCGATGTGGGTGCTCTTCGCCCATCGGCGGCTTCCCCTGCGCACGCGCCTCTTCGCCGATTTCGTCGCCGAACGCCTCCTGGCCCAGCATCGCGCGCAGGGAACCTGAACCCATTCGTGCAGATTCTGCACGAAGGTCGGTCCCCGACGTGGGATAGTTTTCAATCCCGTCTGCAGCCCAGTCTCCCCCGCGAGAGCACGGAGGGAGAAGGCGAGTGTCGTATCTCGTCGCGGCCGACACGGGCGGCACGTTCACGGATGTCGCCGTCTATGACCCGCAGGCCGGCCGGATCCGCTTCGGCAAGACGCTGACCACCTATGGCGACCTCGTCGACGGTGTCGCGACGGGGATGGCGGAAGCGGGCGCGGTTCCATCCGCGACGGAGTCGCTGCGCCACGGCACCACCCATGTGATCAACGCCTTCCTGCAACGGCGCGGCGCGCGCACCGCGCTGGTCACCACGCGCGGCTTTCGGGATGTGCTGGAGATCGCGCGCGGGAACCGTCCGATGCCGTTCGAACTCGGCTTCCGCCGCGACCCCGCGCTCGTTCCGCGCGCCCTGCGCTTCGAGGTCGCCGAACGCATCCGTCATGACGGTTCGGTGCTGGAGCCGCTGGATGAGGCCGGCCTCGCGGACCTCGTTCCCGCGTTGCGCGAGGCGGAGGTGCAGGCGGTCGCCGTCTCCTTCCTCAACGCCTATGCCAACCCGGCGCATGAGGAGCGTGCGGTCGCCTTGCTGCGTGCCGCGCTGCCCGGCGTCTATGTCACCGCCGCCACGGCGCTGACGCGCGAGTGGTTCGAGTACGAGCGCAGCTCCACCGCCGCTGCCAACGCCTATGTCGGCCCCGCCATCGCCAGCTACGCGAAGGGCTTTGCCGACAGGCTGGAGGGGGAGGGGTTCGAAGGCAGCCTCGCCATGATGGGGTCCAATGGCGGCGTGATGCCGTTTGCGGCAGCGGTCGAGCGCCCCGTCTCGCTCGTGGAATCCGGCCCTATCGGCGGCGTGATCGCGGCGGCCGAGTACGCACGCGCGCTCGACCTGCCGCGCGTGGTGGCCTTCGACATGGGCGGCACGACGGCGAAATGCGCGCTGGTCGCGGATGGCGGTTTCACCGTGCAGTCCACGTACTGGGTCGGGGGCTATGCGCGCGGCTTTCCGATCCGCAGCCCGGTGCTCGACATCGTCGAGGTCGGGGCGGGTGGCGGTTCCATCGCCTGGGTGGACCCGCAGGGGCGGTTGCGCGTGGGACCCCGCAGCGCCGGGTCCGAGCCGGGGCCGGTCGCCTTCGGCCGCGGCGGAACCGAACCCACCGTGACCGATGCCAATCTCGTCCTCGGCCGTATCGGCGGCGGCAGCTTCCTCGGCGGCCGGCTGACGCTCGATACCCCGGCGGCGGCGGACGCCATCCGCGACAGGATCGCCCGCCCGCTGGGCTACGGCGAAGGCGTGGAGGCGACGGCGCGGGTCGCGCGCGGGATCCTCGATCTCGCCACCACGCTGATGGCCGGTGCGGTCAAGGAGATCACCGTCGCGCGCGGGCACGATGTGCGCGACTTCGCGCTGATGGTGTTCGGGGGTGGGGGGCCGATCTTCGGCACCGATCTCGCGCGCGGCCTCGGCATCCCGCTCGTCATCGTCCCACCGGAGCCGGGGAATTTCTCCGCAACCGGCATGCTGCTCGCCGGCGCGCGTCTGGACGTGGCCCGCAGCCTCGTCGCGGATCTCTCGCCCGCCGGCATGGCAAGCCTTGCCGAAACGCTGGCCGCGCTCGAGGCCGAAGCGCAGGCAGCGGCCCGCCGCGAATTCGGCGAGATCCCGGCCCGGCTGAGCCATCAGGCCGAGATGCGCTATCGCGGCCAGCGCCACGCGGTGCTGGTGGACTTCGCGGGTGCGCCCGATGCGGCCGCGCTGCGCGATGCGTTCGAGCGTGTCTACCGGGCCCGCTTCGGCCGCAGCCTCGGCGATGATTTCGCGCCTGAGATCGTGGGCCTGCGCGTGATCGCGGAAGGGGAGACACGCCGGCCGGACCTGGCCGCGATCTCCCCGGCCGCGGCGGCGGACGGCGATCCGCGTCCTGTCGCGCATCGGCCTCTGCATGGCCGCGACGGTTGGACGGAAGCGCCGGTCTGGCGGCGAGACAGCCTGCCGGTCGGCTTCGCGATCGCCGGCCCGGCGGTGATCGAGGAATACGGCGCGACGACGCTGCTGAGTGCGGGCGACGCGGCCACCATCGGCACGCTCGGCGAGATCACCATCCGTGTCGGCGCCTGAGGACCTGCGCATGACCGATGCCCTGCCCCGCGAGGCCGCCACGCACGACCCGATCGAGCTGGAGATCCTCCGCCACGAGATCCTGTCGATCCCTAACCAGATCGAACGCAACATCGAGCGCACCGCCTTCAGCCCGCTGGTGCAGGAGTACAAGGACTATGCCGTCGGGCTTGTGGACCCGGACGGCGCGTTGATCGCGCAGTCGCGCGGCAGCCTGCCGATCTTTGTCGCCAACGCGCTCGGCACCGGTGTGCGCGAGGCGCTCGACACGCACGGCGCCGACGCGCTGCGCCATGGCGATGCGGTGCTGACCAACTCCGCCGCGACGCTCGGCCAGCATCTCAACAACGTCGTGCTCTGCACGCCGGTGCGCGAGGGCGGCGATGCGAACGGGGCGCTGCTCGGCTTCTTCGCCGTGCTCGTGCACTGGATCGACGTGGGCGGATCGGCGCCGGGCTCCAGCACCGGCACCAGCACGACCGATGTCTGGCAGGAAGGGCTGCAACTGCCGAGCATGCGGCTGCTCGATGCCGGGCGGCGGCTGGAGGACGTGTTCCGCCTGTGCGCGGCTAATTCGCGGTTCCCCCGTCTGCTGCTCGGCGATCTGGAAGCGCAGCTCGCCGGCTGTCTGCTGGGTCGCGACATGGTGCTGGAGGTCGCGCGGCGTCGTGGCGCGCCCATGCTGCGCGCGACGATGGCCGCCATGCGCCGGCAGGCGGCGGCAGCGGCGGAAGCGATGATCGCCTCCATCCCGCCCGGCGAGTATCGCGCCGAGAGCTTCCTGGATGGCGAAGGCGGCGTGCGCGTGCCGGTGGGCGTCGCCGTGCGCGCGGCGGACGGGCGGCTGACCGTTGATCTCTCCGGCCTTGGTCCGCAGATGCCGGGCCCGTCGAATGCCGGCCGCAACGGCGGCGCGGTGGCGGCGGCGCGGATCGCGGCGAAATATGTGCTGACGCCGGATGAGCCCGTGAACCAGGGCGATTTCGACCTGCTGCGTATCGAGGCGCCGGACGGCACCTTCCTCACCGCGCGCCCGGACGCGCCCATCGGCGGGTCCGGCAACACGATCCCGACGGTGGTGGACACCATCCTGCGCGCGCTGGGCGACGCGCTGCCCGATCGTGCGGCGGCCGCGCATCACGGCACCTATGGCGTGCACACCCTGTTCGGACGCCTGCCCGGCGGGGAGCTGTTCGCCAATCTGGATACGGCGACCGGCGGCTGGGGTGCGACGGCTGAAGAGGACGGTGCCTTCCCGCTGCGCTCCAACGCGCATGGCGACGTGCCCGACATCCCCGTGGAGATGCAGGAGGCGCTTTATCCGTTCCTGCTGATCGGCAAGGCGCTGCGTCCCGACAGCGGCGGTCCGGGGCGGCGCCGGGGCGGGCTCGGCGTGGAGAAGACCTATCGCATCCTCGCACCCTGCAAGGTCAGCCTGAAGTTCGAGCGCGGGCAGTGTCCGCCCTGGGGGCTGCGAGGCGGTGGGGCGGGCGCGACCTGCTACGTCGAGCTTCACCGCGCGTCCGGCGATATCCAGCGCGTCTGGAAGGGGACCTATCCGCTGGAGCCGGGCGACATGATGCGCATCGTCGCCGGCGGCGGTGGCGGCTACGGCCCCGCGTGGGATCGCGAGCCCGCGCGCGTGCTTGCCGACATCGCCGCGGGCTACGTCACGCCCGGCCATGCGGCCGATGCCTACGGGGTCGTTCTCGACCCGGATGGCGGCCTCGACGTCGCCGCCACCGAAGCGCGGCGCGCCGGCCTGCGGTCCGCAGCGGATCACAAAACAAGGGAAGGAGACGAAGCATGACCGATTACCGGACCACCCGCCGCGTCCTGATGGGCGCGGCCGCGGGCTTCATGGGCAGTGGCCTGATGCGCCCCGCCGGCGCTGCGGAGGCAGCCTGGCCGGACCGGCCTGTCCGCATCCTCGTCGGCTTCGGGGCGGGCGGCGTCACCGACGTGTCCATCCGGCTGATGGCGGAGGCGATGCGCCCCATGCTGCCGCAGCCCATCGTCATCGAGAACCGCGCGGGTGCGAGCGGCATGCTGGCCGCCGGCCTCGTGGCGCGGGCCGAGCCGGACGGACATATGCTGATCGCCATTCCCGGCACGATCACCATCGTCCCGGCCGCGATGCGCAACCTGCAGATCGACGTGCTGAAGGACCTCGAGCCGATCACGCTCTACGCGACCTCGCCCAACGTGATGGTGGTGCATCCCTCGCTCCCGGCGCGCACGGTCGAGGAATTCGTCGCCTATGCCCGGTCGCGCCCGCCCGAGGACATCGCCTATGCCTCCTCCGGCATCGGCACGACGGTGCACTTCATGGCCGGCATGCTGGAGCGCGCGACGGGTATCCGCATGCGGCACGTGCCCTATCGCAGCTCCAACGATTCCATCCAGGCGGTGATCTCCGGCGAGCCCAAGGTGGTGTTCTCCTCCATCAACTCCGCCCTGCCGCATGTCGGCTCCGGCGCGGTGCGCGCGCTCGGCGTCGCCAGCGAACGGCGAACCGAATTCCTGCCCGATGTGCCGACCTTCGACGAACAGGGCGTGAAGGGTGTGCTGTCGGAGACGTGGTTCGGCATGGCCGGCCCGGCCGGAATGAAGCGGCCGCTGGTCGACCGGATCGCCGGCGTGTTCAACGACGCACTGAAGGATCCCACCATGCGCCAGCGCCTTCTGTCGCTGGGCGCTGAACCGGTCGGGATGGGGCCGGACGAGTTCCGCGCGCTGATGGTGCGCGAGGTGAACGAGTTCAAGCAGCTCGCCACCGCGATGGGACTTGAGCCCGCATGAGCGTTCTCGACGCCACGCACGATCCTGCCCTGCGGTGCTGGGTCGCCTCGGCGCATGCCGGGGCGACGGACTTCCCCGTCCAGAACCTGCCGTTCGGCGTGTTCCGCCGGGCGGACAGCGCGGAGGCATTCCGCGGCGGTGTCGCGATCGGCGACCGGATCATCGATCTCGGCACATGGCTTGCGGCCGGACTGTTCGATGGGTTGGCGGCGGAGGCGGCGCGGGTCGCCGCCGCCGGTCCCGATCTCAACCGCTTCGCGGCACTTGGCCGGCCACACTGGCAGGCGCTGCGGGTCGCGCTCTCCGCCTTGCTCACCGCGTCGCATCCGCCTGCGGGCGCGGAAGCGGGGTTGCTGCCGATGGCGGCGGCGGAGATGGGGCTGCCGGTCTCGCCGGGCAATTATACTGATTTCTTCTGCTCGCTCGAACATGCGAGCAACGCCGGCCGCGTGATGCGGCCGGGCCAGCCGCCGGTGGGCGAGAACTTCCGCTGGATGCCCATCGCCTATCACGGCCGCGCGTCCAGCATGCGGGTGAGCGGCACGCCGTGCCGGCGCCCCATGGGGCAGCGGCGCGACGGCGACGGGGCGCCGGTCTTCGCCCCAACGGCGCGGCTCGACTACGAGGCGGAACTGGCCTGCATCGTCGGTCCCGGCAATCCGCTCGGCCAGCGCGTGCCGCTGGAGGAGGCGGAGGCGCATATGCTCGGGATCTGCCTGCTCAACGACTGGTCGTCGCGCGACATCCAGCGCTTCGAGTACCAGCCGCTCGGCCCGTTCCTGGGCAAGAGTTTCCTGAGCAGCCTTTCGCCCTGGGTGGTGACGCTGGAGGCGCTTGCGCCCTTCCGCGCGCCGCCGCGTCCGCGCAGCGGTGCCGAGGAGCCGGCGCCCCTGCCGCATCTGGCGCATCCGACGGACACGCTCGCCGGGTTCGACATTGCGGTCAGTGCGCAGTTGCGTCCGCAGGGGGTTGTTGAGGCAACCCGGATCGGCAGCGCCAATGCGCGCTGGCTGTACTGGACTCCGTCGCAGATGCTGGCGCATCACACCAGCAACGGCTGCGATCTGCATCCGGGCGATGTCATCGGCACCGGCACGATCTCCGGCTTCGGCCCGGAGGAACGGGGCTGCCTGCTGGAGGCGACGGAAAACGGTCAGAAGCCGATCCGCCTTTCGGATGGGC
The DNA here is from genome assembly GCA_037190665.1 of Rhodovastum atsumiense. GTDB lineage: Bacteria > Pseudomonadota > Alphaproteobacteria > Acetobacterales > Acetobacteraceae > JBBCJT01. The sequence goes on from JBBCJT010000015.1 coordinate 37,158, forward strand.
TATCCAGACGGTTCCTTGAAGACGGCGACGAGGTCATCCTGACGGCGCGCTGTGCCCGCGAGGGCTTCGCGCCGATCGGCTTCGGATCCTGCAGAGGTGTGGTGCTGCCTGCGGGCTGACCACCCCCCGGAGTCTTCGTAAGGGGGGAATTCGATCCGGAGTCGTACGGCGGCTTAACCTCAGCGGCTCCAGCCCGACGCGGGTGCTCACGATTTTGATCGTGCACTGAGTCCGCGGGCCAGGCCGATGAACGCCCTGAGGGCGGCCGAGGGATTACGCCGCCCGGGATAGTAGAGGCAGAGCCCGGGAAGCGGCGGCGTCCAGTCCTCCAACACGCGAACGAGGCGCCCGGCCGAGATGTCGGCGCGCACGTTCTGTTCGAAGAAGAAGCCAAGCCCGATGCCCTCCAGCGCTGCGGTCCGCGCGAGACTGGCCTCGTCCAGGGTAATCGGTCCGCTCACATCGATCTGTGCCGTCTGTCCGCGCTTCTCGAACTGCCACCGATAAAGGGCACCATTCGGCAGGCGGACACGGATGCACGGGTGATTGAGGAGGTCAGGCGGGACACGCGGCCTTCCATGCTTGTCGAAATACGCCGGCGAGCCGACGACGGCATATCGCTGCGGGCGCCCAAGGGAAACCGCGATCATGTCGCTGGGCACGAGGTCGGCTACGCGCACGCCGAGATCGAAGCCCTCGGCGACGATGTCGACCAGCCGCCCTTCGGTGACGAGGTCCACATGCACTTGCGGATGGCGGCGAAGGAACTCCAGCACCAGCGGCGAGAGGATCTCTCGCGCTGCGGTGGCGAAGGCGTTGATGCGCAGCGTGCCTGACGGCGTCGCCTGCTGCGACCGCACCGCTTCCATGGCGCCGTGAATGTCCTGCAAGGCCGGCCCGATCTGTTCGACGAACACGCGTCCGGCATCGGTGAGCGAGACACTGCGCGTCGTGCGATTGAACAGACGGACGCCGAGGATCGCCTCAAGCTTTCCGACAGCGTTGCTGAGCGCGGTCGACGACATGCCCAGATCGACCGCCGCCGCACGGAAAGAGGTCCGGCGCGCGACGGCGATGACCGCCTCGAGATCGTTCAGTCCAGGCCGGTACATTATCCCGATTATCGAAACTCCTTGTCCCATTTTATCCCGATTATCGGAACAAGAGTCCACGGTTACATGGGGGAGAACAGAGATGATCCCGAGCTGAGGGAACAGCACGATGAACTTGCCCTTGCCGATCCAGACCTATTTCGACGCAGATGAGAGGAACGATGCTGATGCCCTGATCCACGCCTTCGCTCCCGATGCCGTCGTCACGGATGAGGGTCAGTCCTATTCCGGCCACCAGGCCATCGAGGCGTGGTGGCGCGAAGCGAAGGCGAAGTACCAGCACACCGTCGAACCGCTCGATGTGGTCAGGAAGGGCGATATTGCCCAAGTCCGCGCCCGGGTGACCGGCCAGTTTCCTGGCAGTCCTGCCACGCTCATCTTCGCGTTCTGGCTCAGGAGCGACCGGATCGCAGGCCTGGAGATAGGCGCGTGACGGCGTTCCTGACGCTTGAGGCGGAGCGCGCGCTGGTCACCTCCGGCACGCGCGGCGCCGGCGCCGCGACCGTCGCTCTGTTCCGCGAGCTCGGCGCGCGGGTCCTGACGGCGGCGCGCTCCCGGCTGGACACGATCCCCGAGGACATGTTCGTCACCGTCGACCTGACGACACCGGGGGGCTGCGCGGCGCTCGCCGCCGCAGTGCGTGAGCGCCTGGGTGGGGTCGATATCGTCGTTCACATGCTCGGCGGCTCGTCCGCCCCGACGGGTGGCTTCGCAGCGCTGAGTGAAGCGGACTGGGCGCGGGAACTCGACCTCAACCTGATGCCAGCCGTCAGGCTTGACCGGGAGCTCGTGCCGACGATGGTGGCTCAGGGTCGGGGCGTCATCATCCATGTGACGTCCATTCAGCGCGTGCTTCCCCTGCCCGAGGCGACGACAGCCTATGCGGCCGCGAAGGCCGCGCTCTCGACGTACAGCAAGAGCCTCTCGAAAGAAGTTTCGCCCAAGGGGGTGCGCGTGGTGCGCGTCGCGCCCGGCTGGATCGAGACCGAGGCGTCGGTGAGGCTTGCCGAACGGCTCGCGAAAGAGGCGGGCGCCGACCTCGAGTACGGCAAGCGGAGGATCATGGCCTCGCTCGGCGGCATCCCGATCGGCCGGCCATCGAAGCCGGAGGAGGTTGCCAGCCTGATCGCCTTCCTCGCCTCTGATCGCGCTGCATCCATAACCGGCGCCGAGTATGTGATCGACGGCGGCACCGTGCCCACGGTGTGAATCGGAGGCGGCAGCGGCTCTGGTTGCGCCCGCGCCCGGATGGAAGCAGCAGTTGGAGCGGCGGAAAGCTCGCTCATCGAACGCTGTATGCTATCCCATTCCGGCGATGGGTTGATGGGTTGCGGCGGAGTTTTGACCCGGCCACCTCGTTAGCCGGGGAGGGCGCAACGATCGCATCATGACGATCCGCTGTAGATCAGCTGCGGGAGTACTCGGCATCAGTCTGCGCAACGCCCGGGCGCGACCCGACTCGGACGGGAGGGTGTCGGTGCCAAGTCCGATTGGAACAGCAGCCCCTTCTTGCCGGCCCAAGGCGCGAGCAACGAGTCCACACGGCGTTAGAGCAGGCTGAGATCCAGATCGATCACGTCAGGTGATGCCGTCTTATAGCTGACGAGCATGCGAGTCATCAGATGCCCTGCGCGACCCAGCAAGCCGCGCTGTGGCGATCTCCAAGATCGAGCAACGGCGGTTCCTCCGACCCACAGCGCGGCAGGGCAATGGGGCAACGGGAGCGGAAGCGGCAGCCGGTGGGCAGGCGCGCCGGGTCCGGCGGCTCTCCCATTGCCGGGACACGCGTGCCGCGACGCGCCGGGTCATGCGAGGGAACGGCGGCCAGAAGGGTACGCGTGTAGGGATGCTGGGGATTGGCGTAGAGCACGTCGCGCCGCGCGAGCTCGACAATGCGGCCATAATACATGACCGCAACACGGTCCGCCATGTGCTCGACCACCGCGAGATTGTGCGAGATGAACACCATGCCGAGACCGCGTTCGGCCTGCACGTCCTTCAGCAGGTTCAGGATCTGAGCCTGTACCGAGACATCGAGCGCGGAAACCGGCTCATCGCAGACCAGCAGCCGCGGCTCGAGCACCAGTGCGCGGGCAATGCCGATGCGCTGGCGCTGCCCGCCTGAAAACTCGTGCGGGAAGCGTTCCCTATGCTCCGGCCGCAGGCCGACACGGCGCAGCACCTGGGCCACCGCTTCCTCTCGTTCCCTACGGGAACCCACGCGGTGCAGGTCGAGCCCGAGCCGTACCGAACTGCCGACCGTCCGGCGCGGGTCCAGCGAGGCCACCGGATCCTGAAACACCATCTGTGCGTGACGGCGCAGCGTCTTGAGTCGGGCAGGAGGCAGTTCGAAGATGCGCTCACCTTCGATCTCCACGATGCCTTCGTCGGCGCGGCGCAGGGCAAGCAGCGTGCGGCCGAGCGTCGACTTGCCACAACCGGATTCACCGACCAGCCCGAGCGTCTCGCCAGACTCGACGGTCAGGTCGACTCCGTCCACCGCGCGGACCCACGCCTCGGGTCGCCCGAGCACGCCGGTGCGCACGGGAAAGCGGACAACAACACCCGCCGCACGCAACAGGGGCACATGGTTCGCAGCAGGCGATGGATGTGCCGCTGCCATCACGACCACATCGCGGGGGCAGGTTCGGCCGCGGGTGCAGCCGCTTGCAGCCAGCAGCGCGCGGTGTGCTCCGGCGTCGGCAGGAAGGGTGGCGGGGTCTGGGTGTCGCAACGCGCGACCCCGGCCGTCGCGCGCGCCTCGCACCGTGGCGCGAAGGCGCAGCCGCGCAGGGGGCGCGAGAGGTCCGGGATGCCGCCGGGGATTTCACGCAGCCGCTGCTGCACCAGGCCCATGACCGGCGCGGAGCGCATCAGGCCGCGCGTATAGGGATGTGCCGGATCGCCCAGGATCTGCGCGACCGGCGCGGATTCGACGATGCGACCCGCATACATCACCGCCACGCGGTCCGCCATCTGCGCGATAACGCCGATATCGTGCGTGACCAGGATCAGCGCCGTGCCCAGTGCGCGGCAGCGTTCCCGGAGCAGGTCGAGGATCTGCGCCTGCACGGTGACGTCCAGCGCCGTGGTGGGCTCGTCGGCAATCAGCAGGCGGGGGCGCAGGGCGAGGGCGGTCGCGATCATCACGCGCTGCGCCTGCCCTCCCGATATCTCGTGCGGATAGGCGCGGGCCTTCTCCTCGGGATTCGGGATGCCGACGGCACCGAGCAACTCCACCGCCTCGCGCCACGCCTGCGCGCGCGTGCGGCCGCCGCGCAGGCGCAGCGGCTCGGCGATCTGCCTGCCGATGCGCATGACCGGATCGAGGCTGGCCTTGGGCTGCTGGAATATCATGGCGATGTCGCGGCCGCGCAGCGCGTTCAGTGCCCGCGGCCGCATGGCCAGCACATCCTGTCTCTCGAACAGCACCTGTCCCGCGACGATGCGGCCCGGCGCATCGACAAGTCGCAGAATGGACAGAGCCAGAACGGTCTTGCCACAGCCCGATTCACCAACGATGCCCAGCACCTCACCGCGATTGACGGCGAGATCGACACCGTTCACGGCCCGCACGGCACCCGGGCCGGTGCCGAAATGCGTACGCAGGCCATGGACCTCCAGCAACGGGACATCCTTGCCGGATTCCTCATGCATCGTGCGGATCCAGCACGTCGCGCAACCCATTGCCCAGCAGGTTCATGGCGAAGATCGCGATGAAGATCACAAGCCCCGGGGCTGCCACAGCCCACCATGCGGTGAACAGGAAGGAGCGTGAGTTGACCAGCATTGCCCCCCATTCCGGCGCCGGCGGCTGGGCGCCGAGACCGAGGAACGAGAGTGCTGCGGCTGACAGCGCGGCGATGGGCGTGGCGTATGAGAGATAGACGATCAGCGGCGATATGGTGTTGGGCAGCACCGTCCCGACGATGATCTGCGTCTCGCTGGCGCCCAGCGCGCGGGCAGCTTCCACATACTCCTCGCGCTTGACCGTGAGCGCGACGGAGCGGATCAGCCGCGCATAGCCGGGAATGCCGGCCACCCCGACCGCGGCCATCGCGGTCCACAGGCTGGGACCGAGGATCGCGACGATGGCGAGGACCAGCAGGATGTACGGGAAGGCCAGCAGCATATCGATGAAGCGCATGATGATGGCATCGACCCACGGCGCCCCCGCACCGGCGATCAGCCCCAGCACGATGCCGACCCCCGCGGAGATGGAGGCTGCCGTCAGGCAGATCAGCAGGAAGTAGCGTGTGCCGTAGATCAGCCGGCTTACGATGTCGCGCCCCACCTCGTCGGTGCCGAGCCAGTTCGCGGCGCTCGGCGGCTGCAGCCGGTTAAGCGTGTCGACCGCCATGGGATCATGCGGGGCGATCCAGGGTGCGAAGGCAGCGCACAGCAGGATCAGGATCACCACGCCCCCGCCGATCCGCGCCGACGGGTTGCGCAGCAAGCGCCCCAGCGCCCAGCGGAAGCCGCCCCGGCGACGCGCCACGACAGGTTCCTCGGCCTGGAACGTATCAGGGGGCGGCGTTGCCCCGTCCGGCAGGCTCACGTCTCGTAATCCACCCTCGGGTCCACCCAGGCGTACAGCACGTCCACCACCAGATTGGCCCCGATATGTGCACCCGCGCTGATCAGGATGATCGCCTGTGTCAGCGCGAAGTCGCGCCACTGGATGGCCTTGACGCCGAGTTCTCCGATCCCGCGCCAGCCGAAGATGACCTCGATGATGAACGCGCCGCCGAGCAGATTGCCGAACTGCAGCCCTATCACCGTCATCACCGCCAGCAGGGTACCCGGAAGCGCGTGGCGCATGATCACCGAGAGCTCGCTCATCCCGCGCGAACGCGCGGCGCGGATGTGATCGCGACGCAGGATCTCGATCATCGCGGAGCGGGCAATGCGTGACAGGGGCGCTGCCTCGATCAGCCCGAGCGTCAACGCAGGCAGCAGCAATGCCGCCCCTCCGCGCGGCACGACCGGGATCCATTGCAGCCAGACGGCAAAAACCAGGATCAGCAGCAGACCGAAGAAAAACGCCGGCATGGAGATGCCGAGGAGCCCGACCGTCATGGCGCCCACATCCAGCCACGTATCCTTCCTGGCCGCCGAGAGGATCCCCATCGGGACGCCGATCAGGATGCCGATGAGAAGGGCGGCGCCGGTAAGCTGGAGGGTGTTGACGAAGCGGTAGCCGATCTCCTCGGCCACCGGGCGGCGGAGGCGGACGGATTCGCCGAAATCACCCTGCATCACATGGGTGACGTACCGGCCGAACTGTACATACCAAGGCTGGTCCAGTCCGAACCGTTCCCGGATCGCGGCGATTGCCTCTTCCGCCTCATCCTCGGTGACCTGACCCTCGTACATGGCGGTGACCGCGTCGGTCGGGATCACGGCCTGGATCATGAAGGTGACCAGCAGGACGCCCAGCACCACCGGCAGCGCAATCAGCAGCCGACGAAGGATGTAGCGCGTCACCAGTCGCTCATGCGGACATCGCCGTGAAGGATCTGGTTGAGGTAGTCGAACGTGTAGTTCTGCAGCCCGGCCTGGGTGATCGTAATGGCGTGATTGGTCAGGATCGGCACGAGCAACCGGCGCTCGAGGATCGCCTGCTGCGCCTCCACGACATACTTCTGCCGTTCGGCCGGATCGAGCGTCGATTCCACGCCGCTGAGGATCCGGGTCAGCTCGGCGTCAGCCGGCAGTTTTCGACGGTGTCCCGGCGGGCGGAACAGGTTCACCATTACCTGGGGATCGTTATACGTCCAGCGATTGAGCGCCATGTCCCAGTCGTCACGCAGCAAAGACGGATAGAACGTTCCCCAATCCGCCGTCGAAACGCTGACCTGGACGCCGATCGCGGCGAGGTTGCTCTGCATGACCGCAAGCGCGCGGTCGGTCACGGGGCTGGCATAGGACCGCAGGACGAACTTGGCTTCCTTGCCGTCCTTCGCGCGTACCCCGGCAGGCCCCATCTTCCAGCCTGCCTGATCAAGCAGTGCGGCCGCCTTTGCTGCATCGTAGGGCGTGCCGTGGGTCGCCCCTATGGACGGATCGTAGCCGGGGATGCCGCTCGACAGCGGATTGAGGTTGATGGTGCCGTAGCCGCTGTAGGATGCGCGGACTATCGCTTCGCGATCGATCGCATGGCTGACCGCATCGCGCATCGCGCGATCGTCGAAGGGCGACCGCCAGGAGAATTCGAGGAACATGAAGTTCTTCGCCTTCTCGTCCGTCACCACCGCAAAGCGCGGGTCGCGGCGCAGCCGGTCGACGGTGTCGGTTTGCAGCTCGGCGGCGCTCAGTTCGCCGGTCTGCAGCGCGGAGAAAGCCACCCCCTCCTCGGGCAGGACGGTGAGGGTGATCTGATCTGCGTAGGGAGCTCCCTTGTTCACCGCATCCGGCCGCAACTGGCGATAGCGCGGGTTGCGCACCAGAACCAGTTCGGTGCCCGCGGACCACGACTTCAGCATGTACGGTCCGGTGCCGACCGGGCGCCTGCCATACTGACGCCCCGCCTTTTGCACGGCGGTCGGGGAATTGAAACCGTATGCGGAAGCCGCGAACAGGATCATCGCAGCAGCAAAGGGGCGGCTGAAATTCAGCCGGAAGGTCATCGGGTCGACGAGATCGCAGCTCTCCAGCGCCGAGATCGTGCCGCGGAGCGGAGAGGCGAGCTTCGGGTCGAGGATGCTGTCGAAGTGAAACTTTGCCGCGGCGGCATCGAGATCGGTGCCGTCGTGGAATTTGGTGCCGGGACGCAATTTGAAAGTGATCTGGCGGCTGTCGTCACTGAAAGACCAGGACTCCGCGAGCCAGGGCTGCGGCTTGCCGGTGTTGTCGAGGTAGATCAGCCGATCATGCAGGAAGTTCAGACAGGTGCTGACGGTCAGCGAGACGCTCTGACCGCTGTGCAGCGATTCGGGATCCTCGATCAGACGATAGCGCAACTCCTTGAGTGCTGCCCGCGCTTCGCGCGGTCGCATGGAGAGGCTGAGAGGAACCAAGGCGGAACTGACCACAAGCGAGCGACGTGTCGGCATGTTCGCGGCTTCCCTGCACTGTTCAGCATGCGTGAGGCGGCATGAGAGCAGCGGTGCTGCCGGGTGAACCGCCGCAAGGTGGCCCTTGTCGGATGAAGGCAGCGTTGCGCATACCGGCCATGCGGATTATGGAATTACATAATTATGTGGCCGTCAATCACTACGTTCCCATCCATGGACACCATCAGCTGATGCGGCGAGCGCAGATCGAGGATGCCGACGAGGTAGCGCTGCGCCGACGCCCGCTCCACGACGAGGTCGCCGAGTGGCTGCGAATCCAGATTTCCGAGGATCGCTTCCCGCCCGGTATCGTCATCCCTGAACTGGACATATGCCGGCGACTCAGCATTTCGCGCACACCCGTCCGGGAAGCGTTGAAGGTCCTCGCCAGCGAACGCCTGGTCGAATTCGTTCCCGCACGTGGGGCGCGCGTGGTCACGCTCGACGGGCACGAGATCAAGGAACTGGTGGTGGTTCTGGCGCGTCTCGAAGGCCTGGCGGCGGAGCTGGCATGCGGACGGATGGACTCTGACGGGCTGATTGAATTGCGTGCGCTGCACCGCCGCATGGAACATCACTACGAGGCGGGAAGCCGGTCCGAGTATTTCAGGGCCAATATTGAGTTCCATCATCGTATTGTGGGTGCGTCGGGCAATCGAAACCTCACGGCGACATGGCTGCGCTACAGCAACCGCCTGCGCCGAGTCCGCTATCTGAGCAGCCTTTCCGACGGCGACTGGCGCGCTTCGCTCTCCGATCATGGCCGGATCATCGAGCTGCTGTCACTTCGCAAGCCAAGAGCGCTCGGCGCCTTGGTCGAGCGTCATGTGAAAGGGATCTGGTCCGAGCTGGCGGCCATGCAGCATCCGGCTGCTCCCTCGTTGCCTGCGACGGTGCCAGCTTCTCCTCCAACAACCCCAGTCAGATCTCGAATCCGAAGCAGAGGCTGATAACAGTCCAGAAACGGAGCTCTCGCAGCTCTCTGCATGCGCCCAGAAGTCGCGTGCGGACTCAATTTCCGAACAGTCTGCGGATGCCGCTGTTGAGATGGTCATGCATGGCGGCCCGTGCCTCATCGGCCGATCGGCGCTCCATCGCCGCCCGGATGCGGGCGTGCTCGCCGATCAGGCGCGGGATGCGCTCGGCGGCAGGGACCTGCGTCAGTTCGCGCGTCAGGCGGATGCCGAAGCGCATGTGCTCGGCAATCGCAGCGAGGGTGGCGACGAAGAAGCGGTTTCCGCTCGCTTCCGCGATCGCCAGATGGAACGCCACATCCTCCTCGATCCCCGGCTCGCCGGCATTGAGTGCCGCCGCCATGGCATCCTGCGCCTGCTGGATCGCCACGATGGCCGCGGGTGATGCGCTGAGCGTCGCACGCGCCGCCAGCTCGCTTTCCACGCTGCACCGGAATTCCAGAAAGCGCCGCACCTCGGCGATGTTGCCGAGCGGGCCGAAATCGATGCGCACCGGTCCCACGATCTCGCGCACGTAGCTGCCGGCGCCCTTGCGGGATTCGATCCGCCCTTCCGTTCGCAGCCGCGCCAGCGCCTGCCGCAGGATCGGGCGCGAGACGGCGAAGCGGCGGGCGAGTTCGTTCTCCGAGGGCAGCCGCGAATCCTTCAGCCACGCGCCGGAGGCCAGCATGCCGAGAAGCTGCTCGTAGACCGTATCGCTGAGCATCCGCTTCTATCGTCCTGTCAAATCTGTCAAATAATACGTCTCTTGTGCTCCTGTCACCGGGAATCTGTTTGACAGGTTTGCGCCCTGGGTCGAATTGACCCGAAAACACCCGAGGAAACGACATGGTGCGCCGCCTGGCTCTGCTGCTGGCCCTCGCCGCCTTTCCGCTGCACGCGCAGTTGCCGGACCGGCCGGTCCGGATCGTCGTTCCCTTCCCGCCCGGCGGAACCAGCGACATCGTGGCGCGGCTGATCGCCAACGCGGCGTCGGCGCACATTCCGCGCGGTGTGGTCATCGACAACCGCAGCGGCGCGGCCGGCAATATCGGCACCGCCGAGGTGGCGCGCGCGCAGCCGGATGGGTCGACGCTGATCCAGTGCACGATCGGCACCTGCGCCATCAACGTCTCGCTCTATGCCAACCCCGGCTATGACCTCGCACGCAGCTTCACGCCGGTGATCCTGACCGGTGCCGTCCGCAACGTGATGTCCGTGCGCACCGGCCTGCCGGCGAAGACGCTGCAGGAGGTGATCGAGCTGGTTCGTGCGCAACCCGACCGGATCACCTTCGGATCCTCGGGCGTCGGCGCGTCCAACCACCTGGCCCCCGAACTGCTGCGTGGCCTGCTCGGCCTGCAATGGATACACGTGCCCTATCGCGGCAGCGGGCCGGCCATCACCGATCTGGTCGCCAACCGGCTGGACGTGTTCTTCGACAACCTGCCCTCGATCCTGCCGCATATCCGCAGCGGCACCGTGCGCGCCATCGCGGCCGTGTCGGCGGAGCGCATTCCCGAACTGCCCGACGTGCCCACCTTCGCCGAATCCGGCGTGCCGGGCGTTGTGATCGATAGCTGGTTCGGCTTCCTCGCTCCCGCGGGCACGCCGCCTGCCACCGTCACGGCACTGAATGCCGCCTTCAACGCGGTCCTCGATGATCCGGCCGTGCGCGCGAAGTTGGCCGAGGCCTCCGTGGTGCCGCTGGGCGGCCCGCCGGAGCGGATGGGCGCACAGGTCCGCGACGAGGTCGCCCGCTGGGGCGAGGTCATCCGCAAGAACAACATTCGCGCGGAGTAGCCGCAGCATGTCGAAGATCACCGCCATCCGCACCATCCGGATCGCCGAGCGCCCCAACCTGATCTGGGTGGAAGTGGAGACGGACGAAGGCCTGACCGGGCTGGGCGAATCTTTCCGCGGCGCGCCGGCTGTCGAGGCGCAGATCCACGACCTCGTCGCTCCTGCCGTACTCGGCCGCGACAGCCGCAGGATCGAGGCGATCTCCCGCCAGCTCATGACGCCCTATCTGGGTTTCCACAGTGCCAGCGCCGAAACCCGTGCGGCGAGCGCGATCGACATTGCGTTGTGGGACCTTGCCGGAAAGCGCCATGGCATTCCGGTGCACGAGGCGCTGGGCGGTGCAGCGCGGACCGAGATCCGCACCTACAACACCTGCGCCGGCTACTCCTACAACACGGGCGGCAGCCGTCGCCGTGACATCCGCGCGGATGACAAGCCGACCGGCCCCTATGACGATCAGGTGGCCTTCATGCGCGACGCGGGGGCGCTCGCGGAAAGCCTGCTGTCGGAAGGCTATGCCGCGATGAAGATCTGGCCCTTCGACATCTATGCCGAAGCGACGGGCGGGCAGATGATCGCTCTGTCCGACCTGAAAGCCGGGCTGGAGCCATTCCGCAAGGTCCGTGCCGCGGTGGGCGAGAAGATCGAGCTGATGGCGGAGCTGCACAGCCTGTGGAGTGCGACGGCCGCGATCCGCATCTGTCAGGCGCTGGAAGACGTGGGCGTGTTCTGGGCCGAGGATCCCATCAACAAGATGGACGACTTCAAGGCGCTCGCCGATCTGCGCCGGCAGACGCGCAGCCCGATCTGCGGCAGCGAGACGCTGGGCGGCGCGGCCAGCTATCGTGCGCTGCTGGAAGCGGATGCGACCGATATCGTCATGCTCGATCTCGCCTGGTGCGGCGGGCTGACCGAGGGGCGCAAGATCGCCGCCGTCGCGGAATCCTTCGCCAGACCGCTCGCCCCGCATGACTGCACCGGGCCGGTGACGCTGATGGCGGGCCTGCACCTTGCCCTGCATGCACCGACCGCGATCTTCCAGGAAGTGGTGCGCGCCACGCTGGCCACCTGGTATCGCGACCTCGTCACCGATCTGCCGGTGCTGCGCAACGGCATCGCATTGGCGCCGACCGCGCCGGGCCTCGGCACGGCGCTGCTGCCGGAGATCGCAAAGCGCGAAGATGCGACGATCCGCACCAGCGGAACGCCACGCTGATGCGCGTCGCGGCATCGGCGCTTCACGACCGCATCGTTGCTATCCTGTGCGCTGCCGGCAGCGAGGCGGAAGAAGCGGAGATCGTGGCGGCGCATCTGGTCGAATCCAATCTGCGCGGCCACGACAGCCACGGCGTGGGCACGATCCCCTCCTACATCCGCAACATCGGCCTCGGCCGGTTGCATCCGAACCGGCATGCGGCGTTCGATCGTCAGGACGGCGTGTTCGTCATCGTCGATGGCGGCATGGGATACGGGCAGGTCATCGCGCGCGAAGCGACGGCCCGCGCCATCGAGGTCGCGCGCACACAGGGGCTCGCGCTGCTGGCGCTCCGCAACGTGCATCACATCGGCCGCGTCGGCACGTATGGCGAGCAGGCGGTGGAAGCCGGTCTGGTGTCGATCAGCTTCGTCAACGGCCTGTCCGGGGCGCCGCGTGTCGCTCCCTTCCGCGGCCGTGATCCGCGCATGGCGACGAACCCGATCTGCATCGCCGTGCCGAATGGCGACACGCCGGTGGTGCTGGATTTCGCCACCAGCCGCATCGCGCTGAACAAGGTACGCGTCGCGCTGAACGAAGGTCGAGAGGTTGCGCCGGGATCGCTGATCACGGCCGAGGGCGTGCCTTCGACCGACCCGCAGATCATGTACTGGGATCAGCCGCGCGGCGCGCTGCTGCCGTTCGGTGAACACAAGGGCTCGGGCCTTGGCGTGATCTGCGAGCTGCTTGGCGGTGCGCTGGTCGGCGGCGTGACGGCGCAGCACGCCGATGCGGACGACCTCGCCATCGTCAACGGGATGCTCAGCATCCTGATCGACCCCGGACGGCTCGTCGATCTGCCGTGGTTCGCGCAGGAGGTTGCCGGGGTGGTCGCGCATGTGAAGGCCTCGCCGCCGGCCGATCCGGATGCACCCGTGCTGGTCGCGGGCGATCCGGAGCGGCTGACACGCACCGAGCGGCTGGCAAACGGCATTCCCATCGACCCCACGACCTGGCGCGCGATCGCTGATGCCGCCACCAGCGTCGGCGTCACCGCCTGACCGGGAGGAACTGGGCGTGGCAGGCGGGGGGAGGAACGAGAAGATGAAAACGCAAGAAGGGAGACCGTCGACATGAAACGCCGTGCCCTGACGGGTGCCGTGCTCGCAGCGCCCATGCTGCTCGCTGCACCGGCTGCGCTGCAGGCGCAGGACTTCAACCGCCCGCTGCGCCTGATCGTGCCGAACGCGCCGGGTGGAACCTCCGATATTCTCGCGCGGCTACTCGGGCCGGTGATGAGCACGTCGCTCGGCCAGCCCATCGTCGTCGAGAACCGCGCCGGTGCGGGCGGCAATATCGGCGCGGAAGTGGTCGCCAGAGGCGCGCCCGACGGACACACGATGCTGCTGATGGACGTGTCCTCGCTGGCCACGAACCCGTCCTTCTTCCCGCGCCTGGCGTTCGACAGCCAGAAGGATCTCGCTCCCGTCTCGATGGTGATCTACGCGCCCTACATCATGGCGGTGAACAACGCGCTGCCGGTGCAGGACGCAGCCGCCTTCCAGGCTTACGCGAAGCAGAACCCCGGCAAACTGAACGCGGGCAATGCTGGTACCGGAACGCTGTCGCATCTGACGCTGATCGCGCTCGCCGCCGCCTGGGGCACGGAGATGGTCCATGTGCCCTATCGCGGCGGCGCGCCGAGCCTGACCGCGCTGGTCGCCAACGAGATCAACACGACGGTGGCCGGCGCGACGCAGTCGATGCCGTTCGTAGTGGATCGGCAGATGCGCGGCATCGCCGTCACCGGGCCGCGCCGGTTGGAACAGCTTCCCGACCTTCCGACCTTCACCGAACTCGGCTGGCCGATGGCGCAGGCGGGCACGTGGCAGGGGCTTCTGGTCCAGGGCAATACGCCGCCCGCCCTGATCGAGAAGCTGTACGCCGCGCTGCGGCACGCTCTGGCCGATCCGGCGGTAAAGGCGCGCATCGCGCAACTCGGCGCGGAACCGCGTGCGGACGGTGGCCCCGCGTTCCGGGCCTGGCTTGCACAGGAAACCGAGACGCTGGGCAAGCTGATCCGCGAGAACAGGATCACGGTGGAATAGTCGAACGATTCCGAAGCAGGGCGCTGCGCTGCGCATTCATGTGCACGTCAACCCCGCCTCCATGCTCGCCGGCGAGATCACGCAGGAGCGTGTTCTCGCCCGGATCGGCGACGATGACGGGGTCGCGCTGAGCTTCGGCACGACGCTCGATGAGCTGGGCGCCGCATTGCCGGAGACGGAGGTGCTGCTGCTGACCGGGCAGGCGCCGTTGCAGGATCTGCGGCAACGCGCGCCCAGGCTGCGGTGGATCAGCTACACCAGCGCCGGCGTGGACTGGCTCATCAAGGCCGGCCTGCCCGACGGTGTCGTGCTGACCAATGCAAGCGGCACGCATATCCCGAAAGCAGCGGAGTTCGCGCTCGCCGCCGTGCTGATGCTGAACCTGCGCGTTCCGACATTCGCGACCGCCATGCGCGCGCATCGGTGGGAACAGATCTCGGGCGGGACGGTGGCTGGCAAGACCGCGCTGATCCTCGGCATGGGTGCTCTTGGTGGCGCGGCGGCGGATGCGCTGAAGGCGCAGGCCATGCGCATCGTCGGCAACAGCCGATCCGGCGCCGCGCATCCGTCCGTGGACGTGATGACCCGGGGCAGTGACTTCCGTGCCCATCTGCCGGAAGCGGATTTTCTTCTGATCACCCTGCCGCTGACCGCGGAGACGCGCGGGCTGGTCGGTGCGGCGGAACTCGATCTGCTGCCGCAGGCTGCCGGTGTGGTCAACATCGGTCGTGGCGAAATCTTGGACAACGCGGCTCTGGCTCAGCGGTTGATGGATGGCCGCTTGTCAGGTGCGGTGCTGGATGCGCTGCCCCAGGAACCGCTGCGGCCTGACTCGCCGCTATGGGATACGCCGAACCTGATCATCACCCCGCATTGCGGCCTGTACGATCCGACCGGTTACGGCCCGCGCTGCCTCGATCTGTTCGCGGCCAACGTCCGCCGCTACCGGAATGGCGAAACCCTGCGCCAGATTGTGGAACCAGTCCGCGGCTATTGAGTCCGAACTCGCAGTGAGTTCTGCGCGCTGACCAAGGCAACCTGCCGGCCCACCAGTTGAGGCGGCAGTCCCGTCAGCGTTCCGCACCGCCTTCAACAAAGCGAAGGGTGTAATTCTATCCATCTATGCCCGGAACACCCGGAGGGTTGCGCGCAGATGCCTCAGCAGGCTGCCCGCCGCCGCCGGCAGTCGCCGCCCGCGCCGTGTGATCAAATGCGCCTCGGCGCTCTCGACCAGCGGATTCTCCAGTTGCAGCGCGACCAGCCTTCCCGTCTGCAATTCCTGCGCGACGGAGAAGGCGGGCGCGAGCACGACGCCGTTCCACTCCTCCGCGAAGCGCAGCAGCACGCGCGAGGAGTTCGCCATGAATCGCGGCCTGAGCCTGACCCGCCGGTCCTGCTCTGCAGACAGCAACACCTGCCGCACGCCGTAGGCGACCGGCAGCAACGCGAGGTCGTGACCTTCCAGATCCTCGATGCGGAGGCTGCGATCCAGCGAGGCCAGCGGGTGGCGCGGATGGGCGATCACGCACAGCGGATGCCGCCGCATCGCATGCGACTGGATGCGCGGTTCGCGCGGCGGATTGAACAGCAGCCCGATATGCGACACATCCTCCAGCACGCGGCCCACCAGCTCGTCGGTGCTGCCGAGATGGAAGTCGATCTGCACCTGCGGATGCGCCTCGACGAAGCCGCGCAGCGGGTGGCCCATCAGGTCGCTGAGGAACCCTTCGCCCACGGCAAGCGAGACGAGCCCCCGCCGTAGCTGCTGCATGTCGTGGATCTCGGCCACCGCGTCGCGCAACGCCGCCTGCTGGGCGGCGAAGTAGGTGACGAGCACGGCGCCGGCTTCCGTCGGTCGCACGCCGCGACCGTGCCGTTCCAGCAGCGAGGTCTGCAACTCCGCTTCGATGCGCATGATCTGCCGGCTGAGCGCCGAGGGGCTGGTCGCCAGCCGCTCCGCCGCCGCGCGGATCGACCCGCTCGCGCACGCCTCGTGCAGGTAGAGCAGCCGCCGGTGGTCCAGCGCGACGATGCGCGCGGTCAGCGCCCGCCGCTGCTTCTCCGATCTCAGTTCGCGCCCGGCTTCGTCCATGGCGACCGCGGCTGCTCCCCGTTCCAGGCTCCGTTGCCGCCGCGGCAACAGTCGCGTCCATCTCCGCGCGCCTGCCGCCGCGACGGCGGTGTCAGCATGACATCGTTCTGAAACGCGGGGGAAGATGAGCGACAGCCTGCTCGAGACCGGCCGAACCATCCGGGGCGAGGTGATCGGCAGGGACCGGTCGGAGACCGCCCTGCAAAAGGCCGGCGACTTCGACCGCCCGTTCCAGGAACTCGCGCTGCGCTACTGCTGGGGCGAGATCTGGGGGCGGCCGGAGCTGGATCGGCGCACCCGCAGCATCGTCAATCTCGCCATGCTGGGCGCGATGGGCCGCGCCACCGAACTCGGCGCGCATGTCCGCGGCGCGCTCGCCAATGGCGTCAGCGAAGCTGAGATCCGGGAGATCTTCCTCCAGCTCTGCATCTACGCGGGCGTCCCCGCGGCCGGTGAGGCGTTCCGCGTCGCGCGCGAGGTGCTGGAGGAACGATCCGCCGCCAACGAAGGAAAAGCGCCATGAAGGTCGGTGTGGTGGGGCTGGGCCTGATGGGCCTGTCGATCGCGAAGAACGTCACGAAGGGCGGGTTCGAGACCGTGGCCTTCGATGTGCGTCCCGACGCGGCGTCCGGCGTGCCGGGCCTGACCGTGGCCGGATCGGTCGCGGAACTCGGCGCCGCCTGCGATGTGGTGCTGCTGTCCCTGCCCGGCCCGCCCGAGGTGGAAGCGGTATGCCTCGGTGAGGGCGGGCTGATCGGCAATATGCGGCCCGGCAGCATCGTCTTCGACCTGTCGACGAATTCGCTGAAGACCGTGACCGCGATCGCCGCCGCGATGGCCGGCAAGGGCATCGCCTTCCTCGACGCGCCGGTGAGCGGTGGGCCGTGGGGCGCGGCGGATGGGACACTCGCGATCTGGGTCGGTGGCGACCGCACGGCCTTCGAGAGAGGCAAGCCGGTGCTCGACGCGGTGGGCAAGCGCATCAGTCATATGGGCGGGATCGGCACCGGCACGATCACCAAGCTGGTCCACAACACCGCCGCCAATATCCGCACCGCGATGCTGGGCGAGGTGCTCAATCTCGGCGTAAAGGGCGGCATCGAGCCGGTGGCGCTGTTCGCCGCCATCCGCGACGGCTCCCACGGCCGTCAGCGCACCTTCGACGCGCTCGGGATGAAGATCCTCGACGGCACGTTCGACAGCCCGGCCTTCAAGCTGCGCCATGCGCGCAAGGACCTCGCGGTTGCGCTGGAACTGGGCGAGCAGCTTGGCGTGCCGATGACGTTGGCGCGCACGGTGATGGTCGACCTTGAGGAAGCGATGGCGCTCGGCTGGGGTGACCGGGATTCGAACACGCAGGTTCTGGTCGGCCGGTCCCGGGCCGGAGTGGAGATCGCGCCGGTGGAGAAAGCGACGCTCGCGGCCATCGTCGCGCGCGACTAGGGCCGGACACAGATCAGGGGGATGGACATGGATCGTCGCAGGTTTCTCGCCGCCACGACCGCCATGGGGGCGGCGGCGCTGGCCCGGCCGGCGCTGGCGCAGAGCGCACGCCGCCGGACGCTGAACTTCGTGCCCGCCGCAGCGCTGACCGCGCTCGATCCGATCTGGACGACGGCGGCGGTGACCCGCGTCCACGGCTACATGGTGTTCGACTCGCTGTACGGGATGGACGCGACCCTGCAGCCGAGCCCGCAGATGGCCGAAGGCGCGCGGTTCGACGACGATGGGCGCACCTGCACCATCACGCTACGCGCGGGCCTGACCTTCCATGACGGACAGAAGGTGCGCGCCGCCGACTGCGTCGCCAGCCTGAAGCGCTGGATGAAGCGCCATCCGCTGGGTCAGAAGCTGGAGCTGGCGACCGATGAGCTCGCGGCGGTGGACGATCTGCGCCTGCGCTTCCGGCTGAAGCAGCGCTTTCCGCTGCTGCTGCACGCGCTGGCGGCGGTGGGCCCGCAGGCGCTGATCATGCCGGAGCGCCTCGCGCAGACCGATGCGTTCCAGCAGGTGCGGGAGGTCGTCGGCAGCGGCCCCTATCGCTTCAAGGCAGACGAGTACGTCTCCGGCAGCCGCGCGGTCTACGAGCGCAACGCGGATTACGTGCCGACGCCGGCGGTGGGCAACGGACTGACCTCCGGCCCGAAGCTGGTGCACATGGACCGGGTCGTGTGGAACATGATCCCCGACCTCGCGACCTCCGCCGCCGCGCTGCAATCGGGCGAGGTGGACTGGGTGGAGCAACCGACGCCCGAGATCGCCGCGCTGCTGCGCCGCGACCGCAACCTGAAGGTGGAACCGATCGACCTGTTCCCGCAGGTCGGCGTCCTGCGCTTCAACCACCTGAACCCGCCCTTCAACGATCCGGCGATCCGGCGCGCGCTGCTGCCGGCGATCAACCAGGCCGATTTCGCGATCGCGGTGGTGGGCGACGAGAAGGGGATGTGGCTCGACAATGTCGGCGTGTTCACGCCGGGGACGGCATCGGCGAGCGCCGTGGGACTCGAGCCCTTGCAGGGTCCGCGCAGCTTCGATCAGGCGAAGAGCATGCTGCGCGAGGCCGGGTACACGAACCAGCAGGCGCGACTTCTGGTGGGCACCGATCTCGCATCGGTCCGCGCGATCGGCGAGGTGGCGGCGGACACGTTGCAGCGTTGCGGCCTCAACCTCGACCTCGTGATGGCGGACTGGGGCACGGTGGTGCAGCGGCGCGCGAGCCAGGAGCCGCTGGACAAGGGTGGTTGGTCGATATTCTGCACCCATGCCTCGTGGTTCGAGTTCTCGGATCCGGCGGTCAGCGGCCAGCTTCGCGGCAACGGTCGCGGCGCGACGGTCGGCTGGCCGACCATTCCGCGGCTGGAGGAGCTGCGGGATAGCTGGTTCGACGCACCGGACGACGCGGCGCGCCGGCGTATCACGGAGGACATCCAGCGGACGGCGATGCACGAGCTGCCGTTCATCCCGCTGGGCGCGTTCCACTTCGTCACCGCGCATCGAGCGAACCTGGTGGACCGCATCACGGCGCTGCCGCTGTTCTGGAACCTGCGCTGGGGTTAGCCGGGCTGACGGTCGCCAACTTGCCCTTCGGCGTCGCGCCTGCCCACCGCGACGCCAGCACGCCACTTCGAGCAACTCCTGCATGCGCCGAGCCTCAGCGAGCACGTCGCAAACCTGCTGGTGCGGCAGGCATGAGGGATCGGGTGGGGCGCGCGATCCGGTATTCTTCGACAATTACCCGGAGATCAAGACGGTCGTACTGACCACAATCCAGGCGAAATTCCACGGCCTGCTCTCCGCTTCCTGTCCTCTGGACCATTCAGAGGGTTCAGTCGGTGGAGAACGGCGAAGCCGCGATGCGGGTATCAACCCCAGTCGCACTCGCAACCTTGGCGTCGGTGGCGCGTATCTGCAACGGGCCAGTAAGAATAGCGACCCCATTGATCCCGCCGAATGCACGGCGCAACGTTCCGCCCTGGACAAGCAGGAAGTTCGCAACGATGGCCGAAACGCTGGTCTTTCCGGGCAACGTCGAATGGACAGGCGAGAATCCCGGGATCTCGCTCAAGGAAGATCCGGCCGGCCCCTTCACCACACTTGCCTCGTTCTTCCGGGTAATGCTCTCACCACACGGGCGCGGCCACGCGCTGGTGCTGATGCAGTCACCACAGGAGGAGGCGCAGCCGGTGGGGGCCCCGAACCTCTGCCTGACGGACAATGAACCGCTCGCACGCTGGCTGGTATCTGAGTACGTCTCCCACTTCGGCGCCTGGCGCGGGTTGCCAGGACTTAAGGGGCTGCAGTTTCGAAAGCTCGACAGCGTCACCGCCAGCGGAGACGCCATCACCGACTACACCGAGACGGTGCGGGCCGGCGACATGACGGTGGCATTGAACTGGTCCGTCCTCGGAAAGCCTTTCTGCTTCGCACTGGCGCCAGCGCAATCCGCGACTGGCAAGCATCACATGCCGAGCCTGTTCGTGGGCTGCGACACCGCAACCGTCACGGTGAACGGCAGGTCGCTGCCAGGTGCCCCGGTGCCCCGCGAGATCGCCGGGCATCACATCTCGACGGCGATGCTTGCTTTCTCGGAGACCTGGATCCGTGCCTGATGTCGCGCGGAGGCGGTAGCCGTCGCGCAACAGTAGCTTAGCCCCCCTTCATGCGGATATCTCGGTCCGCTGTTGCGGCTGACGCTGCTGGTGCCGGATGTCGTCGAGGCGGTCCCGGACGGGCGAGCGCCGGACCGTTTCGGCTTGCCGATGTTGCTCAGGTCCCTTCCTGCCGCGTAGCAACATCAGCGCTGGGTTGGCCTTTCTCCGGGGCAGCGCGCATTCTTGCAAGGATGCTGAGTGGGACGGCGTGATGACAGGAGACGAGGCATTCTGGGCCGAGCTACGCGACTGGCGGCGCGACTTCCACGCCCATCCGGAATTCGGGTTCGAGGAGCGCCGCACCAGCCGGCTGGTCGCCGAACGCCTGCGCGCCTTCGGCCTGACCGAGGTGGTCGAGGGCGTCGGCGGCACCGGCGTGGTGGCGACGCTGACGCGGGGCAACGGCAACCGCGCCATCGCGCTCAGGGCCGACATGGACGCGTTGCGGATCGCGGAACGGACGGAGCTGCCATACCGCTCGCAGACACCTGGTGTGATGCACGCCTGCGGCCATGACGGGCACACCACGATGCTGCTCGGGGCGGCAAGGATCCTCGCCGCCGAGAGTGGCTTCGACGGCACCGTGCGCTTCGTGTTCCAGCCGGCCGAGGAATGGGGCAGGGGGGCGCTCGCCATGCTGGAGGATGGGCTGGCGGCGCGGTTCCCCTTCGACGAGATCTACGGCCTGCACAACCATCCGGGCCTGCCGGTCGGCGCCTTCCGTACGCGGGCTGGTGCGGTGATGTCCGCCGAGGACAATTTCGAGATCGTCCTGCGCGGCCTCGGCGGTCATGCCTCGCGTCCGCAGGGCGGGCGGGAGGTGCTGGTCGCCGCCTGCGCGCTGGTGATGAACCTGCAGACGATCGTCTCCCGCCGTATCGCGCCCACCGACACGGCGGTGGTCTCCGTGACCGAGCTGCTGACCGACGGCACCCGCAACGCGCTGCCCGGGACCGCGCGAATCCTGGGCGATGCGCGGAGTTTCCGCCCGGAGGTGAGTGCCGCGATCGAGGCGGAGATGCGCCGTATCGCCGCCGGTACCGCCGCCGGCTACGACGTCGCCTTTGACCTGATCTACACGCGCGAGTTCGTGCCCACGATCAACGACCCACAGGCCACCGCGGCGGCGCTGGCCGCGGCGCGGACGGTGCTGGGCGCCGGCAACGTCGCGGAGGCGGGGGAGCCCAACACGGGCTCGGAAGACTTCGCACGCTTTCTGCAGCAGGCGCCGGGATGCTTCGCGTTCATCGGCAATGGAAAGGATTCGAAGCCGCTGCACAATCCCGAATACGACTTCAATGACGATGCGCTGCCCCACGGCACCGGGTTCTTCGTGCAGATCGTGCGGGACCGTTTGCCGCCACGCGAGCCCGCGTCCTGACTGTTTGCTTCATGGATAGCGGACATCTTCTGCACCGGAGAGGCCATTGCTTTGTGACAGGCGCGCCCGACATCCGCCAACAATCTGACGCTTAAGATCGAACGGTTCCGCTTCTGTCCAACTTACGGACAGCCCAGCCCAACTTACGGACAACCCAGCCAGCGCCACCCGGCCAGCGCGTGCGTGCGCAGCACGTGCAGGAGCTCCTCCACCTTCACGCCTTCGTCGATGCCGCCCATGCCATCGGGCGAAGGGCCATAGACAAAGGCCGGCACGCCGGCGCGGCGCCAGAAGCGGCAATCGGTGCCACCCAGCGAGATCACCGGCGCGGGACGGAAGCCGGCCAACCGCTGCACCGTATCCTGCAGGATGCCGACCATCGGGTGCGATGGGTCGGAAAGCGTCGGATCGACGGGCATGGTCGGCGGCAGTTCGATGCTGGCTTCGGGAAAGGGTGCGATGACGCGCCGCACGTGGGCCAGCATCGCTTCGGTCGTGACGCCGGGCGGCAGGCGGATGTCGACGCCGATGTCGCACTCGCCCGGCAGCATGTTTACCTTCACCCCGCCCGACAGCGTGCCGATGTTCAGCGTCACACGCTGCGCCAACCCGGCAGCACCCTTGCCCAGGCCCTTGTCGTAAGCGGCGATGGTCTCGGGCCGCGCCAGCAGCGTGCGTACATGGTCGGGCAGCGGCGCCTCGAGTTCCTCGACCGCGGCCAGCGCCTCGATCACCCTGGCGGCGATGCGGGTGGCACTGGCCGACAGGTGCGGATAGGCGCCGTGGCCGCCGGGCGTACAGACCTTCACCGTGAACCAGAACATGCACTTCTCGCCGAAACGCAGCGTGTGCGGCGAGGATGGCTCCGCATTCAGCACGCAGTCGCCCAGCACCTCGTCCGGCATCCTCGCGGTCAGCCAGTCGGCACCCCAGCGGCCGCCCGTCTCCTCGTCGGACACCACGGTCAGCGTCACGCGCCCCGGCACCTGGCCGACCAGGCGGGAGAGGTACAGGTAGGTGAACAGCGAGGCGGTGGTGCCGGCCTTCATGTCGACCGTGCCACGGCCCCAGACGCGGCCCTCGGCCAGTTCCCCGCCCAGCGGGTCGCGCGTCCAGCGCGCGCGGTCACCGATGGGGAAGACGTCGATATGGCCGTTTAGCACCAGGTGCTTCTGCGGTGCCGGGCCGGTGCATGTCGCCACTAGGTTCGGGTTGTCCTGCTTCGGCGCCACGGTGCGGAAAGCGAGGCCGTTGTCCTGCAGGAACTTCGCGACGAGCGCTGCACCCGCGCGCGTGTCGCCGGGCGGGTTGCTGGTATCGATGCGGGTGAAGTCCTGCAGAAAGCCGACGATGCGCGCCTCATCGGCCGCGATCCAATCCAGCAACTGGCGTCCGCCATCCATCGTGGTCAGCTCCCTGTGCCCGAGGCGTTGAGATACTGCGCCGCCGCCAGTGCGTGCGTGCGCAGGATGTGGTAGAAGTCGTCGACCGCGTCCATGCTAGCCGACGGCGCCATGGATGTACGCAAGCACATCGTGCCGGACGCGGACATGCCGGGGGACCTGCCGATGCATGGCGCCGCCCCGCGCCTGTCGGTGATCCCCGGGGCATCCTCCAGCGGCCCGCGCCGAAGCTGGGCCACAACGAAGAAATCCTCGCCCCGCCGTTGGGCGAGGCGGAACTGCGCGGCTGCGGGCTGAGAACGTGGCGCGGAGGCAGAGGCATCTCGTCGCGCGCCGCATGCCGCCATGCTAAGCTCCCGCGATGCCCCGGAAAGGACGGACCGCGGACACGGTCGCGACGCTCGTCAGGAAGATTGCCGAGGAGATCCTGTTCGGGCGCCTGCTGCCCCGCGAGCGTCTCGTCGAGGATGACATCATCGCCCGGACCGGCGCGACCCGGCATGCCGTCCGTGCCGCGTTGCAGGCGCTTTCCCGCGAGGGGCTGATCGTCCACGTGCCGAACCGCGGCGCGCAGGTGCGCAGCTTCTCCCCCGCCGAGGTCGAGGAGATCACAGAGGTGCGCGAGCTGCTGCACGCCGAGGCCGCAAGGCGCATCCCGCTGCCGCCGCCCGCCGGGCTGCTCGCGGCGCTGGAGCGGATCGAGGCGGCGCATGCGGCGGCGGTCCAGCGCGGCGACCTGTCCGCCATCCACGCCGAGAACGACCGCTTCCACGAAACGCTGTTCGCCGCGTGCGGCAATGCGCACCTGTCGGCGACGATCCGCGATCACGCCCGGCTGTCGCTCGCCTATCGCTGCCACGCGATGGCCGACCCCGCGCTGGCGGTGCGCGCGCGGGACGAGCATCGCGCCATGATCGCGGCGCTCCGCAACGCAGACCGCGCCGCGCTGGTGCGGCTGTGCACGCAGCACACGAACTTCGCCAAGGGCGCCTACGGGCGCGTGCTGGGGAGCGTGACGGCCGCCGCCTAGGCGGCGAGGCCGAACAGACGCGACGGCGTCTCCCACAGGACAGCCCGCCGCGCGCCCGCGTCGGGCAGCCACCGCGCCGCCAGCGCGAGTTCCGGCCCGTAGTCGATGCGCGCGCCGGCGCGCAGGAACGGCCAGTCGCTACCCCACACGCAGCGATCCGGCGTGAACGCGCCGAGGATGGCGGCCACGTAGGGATCGGCGGCCGGATGGGGCCAGTCGCCGCCCGCCCAGCGGAACGCGCCGCTCAGCTTTACGCAGGCTGCCCCTTCGCTGCCGAGCGCCAGCAGCGCCGCGAAACCCGGCTGCGCGACGCCGAGCGCCGGGTCGGGACGCCCGCAATGGTCGAAGACCAGCGTCAGCCGCGCGGCGCGCAGCGCGGGCAGCGCCTCGGGGATCTGGTGCGCGTCCGCCTGGACCTGCGCGATCATCCCGAGCGTGCGCATGCGGTCGAACAGCCCGGCGCGCAGGCAGGCATCCGCATAACCCGCGCCATGCGCCGCCAGATCCAGCCGCAGCCCGACCATGCCGGCCGTCCGCAGCGCGGCGAGCTGCGCCTCCGCCACGTCCGGTGCGGCGAGCGCGATGCCGCGCCAGCGCGGGCCGCCGAAGGCCAGCGCATCGAGCAGGCAGCGGTTGTCTGTGCCGTAGCCGGAGGTGGGCCCGACGAGCAGCGCGTGGGTCACGCCATGCGCGGCATGCACCTCGGCGAGCGCCCGAGCCGGGGCGGTCTCGTGCGGCTGCGGCAGGTAGGGCGCGCGCGGATCGTAGGGAAAGCGCGCCGGATCGAGCACGTGCAGATGGCAGTCCGCGACCGGATGCGCCGTCACGCCGCTTCCCCCGGCAGCGCGACCGCATTGCGCAGCGCGCCGCCCGCGAAGAACGCCTCGATATTGGACAGCGCGGCGGTCAGCTTCTCCTCGAACGCGTCGCGTGTGCCTGCGCTGATATGCGGGGTCAGCACCACATTCGGCAGTCCGACGAGGGGATGGTCCGCCGGCACCGGCTCGGTCGCGAACACATCGAGCGCGGCGGCGAGCAGGTGCCCGTCCCGCAGGGCACGGGCCAGCGCGGCCTCGTCGACCAGCCCGCCGCGCGCGGTATTCACGAGCACCGCGCCCGGCTTCATCGCCGCGATCGCCGCCGCGTCGATGATGTTGCGTGTGGCCGGCATGACCGGCAGATGCAGCGACACGATATCGGCCTTACCCAGCAGCGCGGGCAGGCTCTCCTCCCGCCGGACGCCCAGCCGCTCCGTCTCCGCCGCCGGCAGCGCGACCTGCGGATCGAAATACAGGCCGGTGGTGCCGAAGGCCGCGAAACGTTCGGCTGCCGCCTGTCCGATGCGGCCGAAGCCGACATAGCCAATGCACCGCCCGGCGAGGCTGCGCGAAACAGGCCTCAGCGCGTTGACGTGCCACTGCCCGCGGCGCAGTTCCGCATCCGCATAAGGCAGCCGCCGCAGTGCCGCGAGCGCCATCAGTACCGCCATCTCCGCCACCGGGCCGGTCGTGCCTTCCGGCGTGGTGGCGAGCGCGACGCCGCGGCCGGCGAGCGCCTGCCAGGCCACCGTGTCCTGCCAGCCGACGCCCTGATGCTGGACGAGGCGCAGCCGCCGCGCCGCGGCGAGATGCGTATCCGTCAGGCGCGTCGCGGCGACGATCACCGCATCCGCGTCCGCGATCGCCTCGGCGCGTTCGGCCTCCTCGCCGGTGGCGAGCGTGCGCAGATCCAGCCCCGGCGGACACAGCCGGTGGAGCAGCGCGTAGAGTTCCGGCGTGCCGACGCTCCAGTAGACGACCTTCGGCATCGCGGTTCAGTCCACGAAGCTGACGTCGGGGCGCGACAGGCGTTCGGCGAGCCAGCCGGGCTGCTTCGCGCCCGCCTGCACTGCCGCATCCATCTGCGCTTCCTTCGCCCGCACCTCGGCGAGTGCCGCGGCGACCGCGTCGATCGTTCCGTGGGGCACAACCACCACGCCGTCGCCATCGGCGACGATCAGGTCGCCGGCCGCGACCGCGACGCCGCCGATGGCGACCGGCAGGCCGATCGTGCCCGGCCCGTCCTTCTGCGGCGAGTTGGGCGAGACGCCGCGCGCGAACACCGGAATGCCGACCGCGTCGAGCCCCGGGATGTCGCGCACCACGCCGTCCGTCACCAGACCGGTGATGCCTGTGTTGCGCGCCATGCCGAGCAGGATGTCGCCGGCGACCGAGGCGGCTTCGTAGTCCTCCGTCGCCACGATCAGCACGTCGCCGGGCTTCGCGACCGACAGCGCGGCATACGGCGCGAGATTGTCGCGCGCGCGCGACCAGACCGGCAGCGCCGCGCCGACGATGCGGGTCGCCTTTGTCAGCGGGCGGATGCCGTGATGCAGCGCGCCCCGCCTTGCCTGCGCGTCCACCACCCAGCCGGTGGGCGCGTCGGCGAAGGCGGCGAGCTGTGCTGCGGTCGGGCGGGGCCAGTCGCGGCGGATGGTGAGCGTGGGGGCTTCGGCCATGCGTGTCGTCCTGCGGTCAGGTTTCGGGGCGGATGCCGGCGCGGCGGATCACCTCGCCCCATTTGCGCGTTTCCTCGCGCTGGATGGCGGCGGGCCGCTCGGGATCGGAGGCAACGATCTCGTAGCCGAGGTCGCGCATGCGCGCGGCCATATCCGGCGAGCGCGCGATCCGGCGCACGGTGGCGGAGAGCTTCGCGACGGTGTCCGGCGTCGCGTTCAGGCGCCGTCCAGGCATAGCTCTCGAACTCCGGCAGGCCCTGGGAGGCGATGGTCGGGTTCCCCGCTGCATGCTCATTCCATCCCGCTCCCGGGTTCGAGGCGCTGCCCGCTCGCGGCGTCGAACAGGTGCAGTGCGCCGGGGTCCGCATGCAGGCCGAGCCGGTCGCCCAGCCGTGCCGTCGCGTTGCGGCCGCCGCGGACCAGCACGTCGCGGTCGATGCCGGGGAGGCGCAGCGCGAGGATCGTCTCCGCGCCGAGCGGCTCGACGGCAACCACCTCGCCGCGCAGCGCGGCCTCACCCGCGATGGTGATGTCTTCCGGCCGGATGCCGAGCGTGACCGGCCCGGGGCGGGCCGCGAACGGAAGCGACAGCCGCGCATCGCCCAGCACCAGCGCGCCGTCCGCCACCTGCGCCGGCAGCAGGTTCATCGGCGGGCTGCCGAGGAAGCCGGCGACGAAGGTGGTGGCGGGGCGGTGGTACACCTCCAGCGGCGCGCCGACCTGCGCCACCCGGCCGTGATCCATGATGCAGATGCGCCCGGCCATGGTCATCGCCTCGACCTGGTCGTGGGTCACGTAGATCATGGTGGTGCCAAGCCGGCGGTGCAGCCGCGTCAGCTCCTGCCGCGTGGAGGCACGCAGCGCGGCGTCGAGGTTCGACAGCGGCTCGTCGAACAGGAACACCTCCGGATCGCGCACGATGGCGCGGCCGACCGCGACGCGCTGGCGCTGGCCGCCGGACAGCGCGTGCGGCCGGCGCGACAGGTACGGGCCAAGGCCGAGGATGCCGGCGGCATCCTCCACCCGCCGGTCGATCTCGGCCTTCGCCATGTTCCGCCGACGCAGGCCGAAGGCCATGTTGTCGTAGACAGACATGTGCGGATAGAGCGCGTAGGACTGGAACACCATGGCGATGTCGCGGTCCCGCGCCGGCACCTCGTTCATCCGCCGGCCACCGATCGCAAGCTCGCCCTCGGTGATGCTCTCCAGCCCGGCGATCATCCGCAGCGTGGTGGACTTGCCGCAGCCGGACGGGCCGAGCAGCACGAAGAACTCCCCGTCCGCGACATCGAGGTTGACGTCGCGGACCGCCGGCGGCGCGTCGCGGGAACCGCGCGCGGCGGAGGCGGGATAACGCTTGCCGATACCGCGCAGCGTGACGGTCGCCATCTACTTCACCGCCCCGGCCGTCATGCCCTGGATCAGCTTCTCGCTGAAGAAGGCGTAGATCAGCACGACCGGGATGATCGCGATCATCAGGCCGGTCGCGATCATGCCGTAATCCTCGAGCTGGTCGCCCATGAACTTCTGGATGCCGAGCGGCAGCGTGCGCTTCGCGTCATCGACGATCAGCACCACCGCGTACAGGAACTCGTTCCACAGCAGGATGGTGTTGAGGATGACGACGGTGGCGATCGCCGGCATCGCGACGGGAAAGGCGACCTTCCAGAACGTCGCCCACTCGGAATAACCGTCGATCCGCGCCGCATCGAACAGGTCGGCGGGGATGCGGGCGAAGAAGCTCTCGAGGATGTAGACCGTCAGCGGAAGCTGCACCGCCGCATAGACAAGGATCAGCCCGATGCGGGTGTCGTACAGGCCGATATTCGCGAGCGTCTGGAACAGCGCGATGATCGTGATCTGCGGTGGCAGCACGATGGTGGAGAAGATCAGGAAGTAGACGGCGCGGTTGCCCGGGAAGCGGTAGCGGGCGAGGCAGTGCGCCGCCATCGCACCGACCACGGTGACGATCGCCACCGCCGACAGCACCACGATCAGCGAATTGACGAAGTAGACGTCGTAGCCGGAGGAGGTCCAGGCGGTGACGTACTTGTCGAAGCGCCACGCCTCGGGCAGCGCATAGGGGCTGTTCATGAATTCGCTGGTCGAGCGCAGGCTGATTACACCCACCCAGAACAGCGGCCCGGCGGCGAACGCGGTCCAGATCGTGATCAGCAGCATCGCGGCGGCGCGGAACAGGACGCGGGAGGTCATCAGTATTCGAGCTTCTGCCGCTGGCGCAGCGCCCAGGTGAGTACCCCGACGCCCGCCATAACGATCACGAACCACACGGTCGCGATGGCGGACGGATAGCCGAGGTCGAAGGTGCTCCACTCGAAGGCGCGCTTGTAGGTGTAGGTGGAAACGGTCTCCGTGCTCCACAGCGGGCCGCCCTTCGTGGCGATCCAGACCAGGTCGAAGATCTTCATCTTGCCGACGAAGGACAGGACCAAAAGGTTCAGGATCGTCGGCCGGACCAGCGGGACGATGACGTGCCAAAGCTTCGAGCCCCAGCCGCAGCGATCCAGCTCCGACGC
This sequence comes from Rhodovastum atsumiense, assembly GCA_037190665.1. Lineage (GTDB taxonomy): Bacteria > Pseudomonadota > Alphaproteobacteria > Acetobacterales > Acetobacteraceae > JBBCJT01. Next base: position 66,475 of record JBBCJT010000015.1, read on the forward strand.
TTCCATCACCTCGGACGGCAGCGAGTGCAGCGCCGCGAGCAGCACCACCATGTTGAAGCCGGTCCACATCCAGGTGGTCACCAAGATCAGCGCGGGCAGCGCGGTGTCCGTGGTGCCGAGCCACGGGCGCGTCCACTCGTCGAGGCCGATGGTGCGCAGCAGAACGTTCACCGCGCCCCAGTCGTAGTTGTAGATCCAGGCCCAGATGATGCCGACCACCACGTAACTCATCAGCACCGGCGTGAACCAGGCGATGCGCAGGAAGCGTGCGCCCGGCACCTTCGCGTAGAGCGCGAGCGCGAGCAGCATGGCGATGCCGACCTCCAGCAGCGGCGCGGCCAGCGCCCAGGTCAGCGTGTTGCGCACCGCGCGCCAGAACGTATCGTCCGCCCACAGCTCGGCGTAGTTCGCCATCCCGACGAAGTCGTCGCCCGCCGGCAGCACGTGATGGAAGGAGTTCCAGATCGTGCGGACGACGGGATAGGCCGTCAGGCCAAGATAGAAGACGGCGGCCGGCAGCAGGAATGGCACCACCGCCGCCCATACCGGCCGCTCCTCCGCGACCGCCGGCATGGGCGCGGCCATGGCGTCGATAGCCGTCACTACCTCGCCTGTTGGGCTGCGTTCATCTGCCGGACCACGTCCTCGACGCTCGCCTGGCCGGAAATGAAGGCGTTGTTGACCACCTGCACGAAGGTGTCACGCACGCGGCCCTGCAGGATCTGCAAGGGAATGCCGAAGAAATACTCCGCGTCGGCATTGCTTGCGGCGAGCTGGCGGAAGTATCCGGCACGCGCGCCCTGGATGCGGCTGGCATCCGCCTTGATGCCCGTCTGCACCATCACGCTCTCGAGCCAGAGATTGCCCATCTCCGGCGTCGTGAAGGCGTTGAGGAAGGCGCGCGCGGCATCCGGGTGGCGCGTGCGGGCGTTCACCACGTAGCTGCCGCCCACCGCGATGGTGCGGCAGCGCGGGCAGGCGGCGTTGTCGGGAAGGGGTATGCGCATCACGCCCAGCGGGAAGTCGGCGGGCTGGCCGCCCTGGTCCGGCGGGTTGAAGGCGCGGGAGGTGTACCACGACCCCATCGGGAAGAACGCGGTGCCCGGATTGGTATGGAAGTAGGTGTGGCTCTGGCCGAGCTGCATCGTCGCCACACCCGGCGGGAAGGCCCGCGCCTCGACGAGGCTGCGCACGAAACGCAGGCTGTCCACCACGCGTGGGTCGTCCCAGCGGAGCTGTCCGCCGAGCAGCTTGCCGTAATCCTCCTTGCCGAGCCGCATCAGCAGCGTCTCGTGCGTCAGGAACGCGCCGGTGAAGGGCCGGTCGCCGACACCGGCGGAGATCGGGGTGATGTTGCGGGCGCGCGCCTTGCGCACGAGTTCGAGGAACTCGGACTGGGTGTGCTGGAGCGATGCGGGAACGGCGCCACCGAGCTCCTGCAGGAGCTTCGTGTTGACGTACATCTCCACCGTCCACGCCTCGAGCGGCAGGCCGTAGGAGCGGCCGTTATACGTCCAGATCTGGCGCGCCCACGGCTCGACCTTGTCCCAGTCGATCCCCTGGGTGAGGTCGAGCAGGAAGTTGTTCTGCACGTACTCGACCTGATCGGGTTCGGCGTAGAACACGTCTGGCCCCTGTCCGGCGCGCAGCGCGGTGCGGAGCGCGGCGTACAGCGCATTCTTCTCGTACCAGGTCGTCTTGACGGTCACGCCGGGATTGGCGGCCTGGAAGCGGCGGATCGCCTCCTCCACGAACTGGCGCTTCGGCTGTTCGGCGGCCCAGTGCGACCACAGCGTGATCTCTTGCGCCTGGGCGCGGAGCGGCGTCAGCGTCGCACCGGCGGTCGCGATCGCGGCGAGCACACCCAGTGTACGGCGGCGAAACGGCATCATCGTCCACTCCTCCCTCGGGCGGCGGCCTCTGACCGGGCCGCTCTGTCGGCTCCGGAGGGTAGGGGTGGGCAAAAGATTGTCAATAATCTTGTCGATAGGAATCCTCGCGTGCCCACCCCATCTTCCAATACAACGCATGCCGGGGAATTCGACCCACGCTGCGCTGTCAGTGAAACCTGCCGAGAGGAACTGTGAGGGCGCTGATTCCAGCGGAAGCGCGCCGGATCCGATCGAGGACGGCGCCACTCTCCTGTTTCCCCTACGCCGCGTTTCTTTTCACGAATGCCGCGTACCCATCCATCCAGCCCTGCAAGAAGCCTCGACTCGCCTCACCGATGTCGCCAGCCTCGTTGAATAGACCTTCCTTGAACTGCAGAAAGATCTCCGGCTGAGCGAGGGTCGGCATATCGAGGAATACGAGCACGTTGCGCAGGTGCTGCTGCGCCATCGAAGTGCCTGGAGCGCCCGGCGAGATGCCAACCACAGCAGCAGGTTTGCGAGCCCACACACTTTGCCCGTATGGGCGCGATCCATGATCGATCGCGTTCTTTAGAACGCCTGGAATCGAGCGGTTGTATTCCGGGGTGACGAAGAGCACTCCCTGTGCGGAGGCAACTGCGCTCCTCAAACGGGTGACCGACGGCGCCGGGCTGTTGTCGTCGTCCTCGCTGTAGAGTGGAAGGTCAGAAATTAGTGCCCGCTCGAAGCTGAGATCGGGCGGCGCCAGGCGCGCCAGAGCGGTGGCGAGCCTCGCGTTGAGTGAATCCCGGCGGAGGCTGCCGACAAGGACGACGATACGATAGTCGGCCATGATCTTCTCCCGTGTTTCGTGTTGTGTCGCATTGCGTGGGTTCGCAGGATCGGTGGATGTCAGTGCACGCGCACAGCTGGCACCCGCTTGCCGGGCCTGCTGGAAGGGTCATTCGATGGAGATCCGTTCTCCCAGCAGGACGGCGCGCAGATCCTTCAGATTGGGCTCTTCATCGGGACCTGCGCTCGTCGATATGGGGGAGCGCCCTGCTTAGGTCCTGCTAACCGGCGGTTAGTAGTCCCAGAAGGCTGCCACCCAACGAAAGGCATCGCCGTCGACAGCGACCCGCCCAACGGACGGGAAGGGCAGGTGAGTGGCGACGAGCTGTTCGCCAGTCGCCGCCAACTCCGTCAGAAGGCGGATGCGGACGCGGGCAGCTTCTTCCGGATCGTGTTCGAAGCCGTTATGCCACTCAGGGTGATCGAAGCCGACTGCAAAGACCGCGTCGCCGGCGAAGGTCAGGCGGTCGCCACCGGACGCGATGCGGACCACGCTGTGTCCGGGTGTGTGGCCGCCGGTGCGATGCACGACCACGCCCGGAGCCACCTCATGCGAGGCATCGAACAGCCGCAGTTGGCTGCGATATTCCTTCGCGAACCGTTTGGCGGTCGCCCGAAGCGCGTCAGGAAATCCGGGCGGCATCCGGGCGTGGGTGAAATCGGGCGCCTCCCAGAACTCCACCTCGGCAGCCGCCACATGGATTCGCAGATCCGGCCGCAGCCGATCCTTCACCTTGTCGACGAGTAACCCACCGATGTGGTCCATGTGCATGTGGGTAAGCACGACGTCGGTGACCGATGTAAGATCGATGCCGGCAGCCTGTAGTCGCTTGATCAGCTGCCCGGCACGAGGCAGGTTCAGGTCCGGATCCAATCCCAGACCGGCATCGATGAGTATGGTTTGCTCACCGCTGCGAACCACGACGGCGTTCAACGACCAGTCGAAGGCGTCCGGTGGCAGGAACATGTCGTTCAGCCAGGCGGCGCGAACGGCCGGTTCAGCGTTATGCGCGAGCATTGTGGTCGGCAGCGGCAGCACTCCATCGCTCACCACCAGGACGTCAATCTCTCCGATGCGCAGCGCGTAGCGAGACGGCACCAGCTCCTCGATCCGAGGTTCACCGGCGGCGAGGCTATGGTCTGGACTCATGTCTATCTCCTGATGATCACCGCCTTTCACGCGGCATCGACGACGCTACGTCGCTGCAGGTCTTTCGATCGATTGGGTCGAAGGATAGGGCGATCAGAACCATGGTATGTGTCCCGCTATCCTGCCGGTGGGTGGGCGCCGGTCGTTCCGGTGGATCACTCTTATGGCGGCTCGGTGATCGGCATGGCAGCCAGGGGCTGCGCCAACGTCAGGGCACTGGTCTTCGTCAGCACCTTCGTACCTCTTGCGAGCGAGATCGCTGCGACGCTTTCCGTCCGATTTGCCTGCAGCGCGCCGGGCCCGTGCTCGCACTGCCTGTTCCCCCACCGGCTGTGGCAATGATCTCTATGTTCGGCATGACCCCTTTCGGGCGTTCGCGGGTGCGGCGGCGGGGCCGCGACCGCCGAAGCGCGGCGCACAGCAGCGACGCGAGTATTGATAGTTCAGTAACGCGCCTGTCGCCGCGACCTGCCGCAGAGCGGACGATGCGTCGTGTCAGAAGGCTGACGTGACGCGGGCGACGGCCCGCGGCAGCGATCGACGGGGCCAGCGCCACCAACGCCAGCGAGAAGAAGGACAACGAGGCGGGCTCCGACACGGGCGTCGGGTCTGGGTTCGAGAGGACGTCGCTTCCCGAGCCGACAACGTTTCTACCCGCTCCCGCCCCGTTCGGCTCATGGAAGCCAGTGCGGTTTGTGTCGGTCAGCATGTCGTTGAGCGTCGCGTGGGTAACGTAGACCGCCGAGAGGACGCTCTCGACGATCCCTCCTTGTCTGCGTCGATCCTGGCCAACCTCTTCGAGATGGACAGCGACGAGTTCGAGTTGATCTGGTCCCGCCCTAACGGCAACCGCAGCAGGGAGTGAACGACCAATGGCGCTCCGCCCGAAAGGGCGGGCCGCTGGCCGCTCCCTTCGGCAGGGACCTCAGAGACCTCAGGTCCCTCTCCAGAGGCTGGCATCACCCAGTAACGGTGTGCGAAGATTCAGCGGAAGCGAGCTCATGGACAAGGACCACGAGATCCAGTGCACAGCGTCTCAGTTCCGGATGCCGATTTCTGACCGTATCTGACCTTCCGACATTACCCATACGGGACTTAAAGATTCCCTCTGACTGCCTGCGGCTCGCGTCCGACCCGCAGTCCATCCAGGAACACGTCGACAAGGCGCATCACGCGCCCTTGCCAATCAGGCCCCTCCTGCAGATAGCAAAGCCCGACCACGGTCCGCAGCAGATCGTCTGCCCCGATGTCAGTCCGGATTTCGCCCGTCTTCGCAGCCGGTTGCAGGAGCGTGGCGATCGCCCCCTGCAGCAAGCTGGTCGTGTATGCCATCAGCTCCGGCGGCTTGTGAGCAGCCAGCGCAAGCGCCGCCGCCATACCCTTCTTCGTCGCCACAAGTTCCAGCAGCGCCTCGACCAATCGGCGCAGCGCTTCCAGCGGTGGGAGTTCCGCTGCGAGCTGGCGCGCGAGTTCCGCAAGGTGCTCGACCTCCCGCCGATAGACCGCCTCGTAGAGCGCTTCGCGCGTCGGGAAATGGCGATAGAGCGTCCCGATCCCGACGCCCGCACGCCGGGCGACTGCCTCCAGCCCCAATTCCGCGCCGCCTTCGCTGAACACAGCCTTCGCCGCCTCGAGGACGCGCTCGCGGTTGCGGACGGCGTCGGCCCTGGGCTTACGGGAGGGGCGATCGGCCGGCGCGGACATGGTGAATCTGGTCTCCTCAATTAAAACGGAGATATCCTCCGTTTATATCTTGTAAGCGGAGGTTGCCTCCGTATATGAGGCAGCAGCGGCAGGTTGGATAGCCCCTTCCACCGCCAGGGCCTTGGACCGGGTATCGATCCCGACCCACCCCTCCATATCCGGAAACCGTCCTCATCGGAGCTCCGTATGAGCGTATCCGTCACTTTTACCGTCAACCGGATCCCGCGTACGGTCGACCTCGACGACCCGCGCGTGACCCTGCTCGACCTGCTGCGCGAGCGGCTCGACCTCACCGGCACCAAGAAGGGCTGCGACCGTGGTCAGTGCGGTGCCTGTACCATCCTGCTGGATGGACGCCGCGTGAACGCCTGCCTGGCGCTCGCGATCAGCCATGACGGCGCCGACATCCAGACCGTCGAAGGCCTGTCAGCCGGCGGGGCGCTGCATCCGGTGCAGGTCGCCTTCATCAACCATGACGCCTTCCAATGCGGGTTCTGCACACCCGGCCAGATCATGAGCGCCATCGGGCTCATCGAGGAGGGCCAGGCCGGCGACGACCCCGAGCGCATCCGCGAGGGGATGAGCGGCAATATCTGCCGCTGCGGCGCCTATCGCGGCATCACCGAGGCGGTGGTGGAAGCCGCCAGCGTCATGAACGCCACCAGGCAGGAGGACGCCGCGTGAACCGGTTCGAGTATGTGCGGCCCAGCACCGTCGCCGAGGCCGTGGCGGCCGCTGCGGCGCCGGGCAGCGCCTATCTCGCCGCCGGCACCAACCTGCTCGACCTCATGAAGATCGGCGTCGAGCGCCCTGCGCGCCTGGTGGATCTCAACCATCTTCCGGGCCTCGATCTGATCGAGCATCGACCGGATGGCAGCGTGAAGATCGGCGCGTGCGTGCGGAACTCGGATCTCGCCCGTGATCCGATGGTCTGTGGACGGTTCCCGTCAGTTGCCGAGGCGCTGCTCTCCGGCGCTTCGGCGCAGCTTCGCAACGTGGCAACGGTCGGCGGCAACCTGCTCCAACGCACACGCTGCGCCTATTTCCAGGACACGGCGAGCGCCTGCAATCGACGTGAGCCAGGCAGCGGCTGCGACGCATTTGGCGGCGAGAACCGGCTGCATGCGGTCCTCGGTTGGAGCGATGCCTGCATCGCGACGCACCCCTCGGATTTCTGCGTGCCCCTCGTCGCACTCGATGCCGTGGTGGAGATCGAGGGACCTTCCGGTACGCGTGAGGTCCCGTTGCGGGACTTCCATTTGCTGCCCGGAGCGACGCCGACGCGCGAGAACGTGCTGACGCGCAGCGAGCTGGTGGTCGCGCTGCGGCTGCCGGCCGAGGCCGCCAGCTTCGCCGCCCATTCCCGCTACATGAAGCTGCGCGAACGTACGTCCTACGCCTTCGCTGTCGTCTCGGCCGCGGCCGGGCTTCGGGTGGAGGATGGCCTCATTGTCGAGGCGCGCCTTGCGCTGGGTGGTGTCGCCGCGAAGCCATGGCGGGCAGAGGGGGCAGAGGTATCGATGATCGGCCTCCGACCTGATTCCAATGTCTTCCGACACGCTGCCCGGATCGCGCTCGCCGACGCCATGCCGTCCGGCCGGAACGCCTTCAAGATCGAACTCGCGCGGCGCATTGCCCAGCGCGCCCTCGAACGCGCCGCGGCCGGCACGCCGGACCGGCTGCCGGCCTTGCCCGCTTCTCCCTTTGCCCCTGTTCCCGGAGGTCTCCGTGGCTGAAGTGCTTCGCATGCGGCATGGCTCCAATGCCGGGCAACCGATCACGCGCCGCGACGGCGTGCTGAAGGTGACGGGCCAGGCCCGCTATGCCGCGGACAACCACCCGCCGGGCATGTTGCACGCGGTCCTCGCAACCAGCCGCATCGCGCGAGGCCGCGTGGCCTCCCTCGATGTCGACGAGGCCTGCGCCCATCCCGGTGTGGTGGCGGTGATGACGCCCGGGAATCGTCCGGCTCTCGCGATGCATCCGGACGACAAATCCGTTCCCTTCTCCTTCCGTCTCGACCTGCTGCAGAACGACCGGATCCGCTACGCCGGTCAGCCGATCGCGGTCGTGATCGCGGAGACGCTGGAAGCGGCAGCCGAGGGCGCCGCGCTTCTCGCGCCGCGCTATGAGGTTGAACCGGTCGAGGTCACGCTGGATGCCGATGGCGTCTTCGTGCCGCCGGCCGTGGGTGTCGGCGATCCCGGTGAGTTCCGGCACGGCGACGTGGAGGCCGGGCTCGCCGTTGCCGCGCGGCGCGTCGACGCGACCTACGAGACTCCCATGCAGTTCCACAACGCGATGGAGCCGCACGGCGTGGTTGCCACCTGGGATGGCGATGCATTGTCGCTCGACATGCCGACGCAGGGCTTCGCGCTGACGCAGATGCGGCTTGCCGCCCTGTTCGGCATCGAGGCCAGGGATATCCACATCCGCAGCCCCTTCCTCGGCGGCGGCTTCGGATCGAAGCTGCTGACCGGACCTCAGGTGCTCGGCATCCTCGCGGCGCGGTTGGTCGGGCGGCCGGTGAAACTCGTGCTGCGGCGCGACCAGATGTACGGGCCGGTGACGCATCGCGCGCCAACGCGGCAGCGCGTGCGCCTTGGCGCGACCGGGGACGGCGGGCTGACCGCGATCGATCATCATGTCCGCACCGCGGTCAGTCGCTTCGATGAGTTCTTCGAACCCGCGGCCGGCGTGAGCCGCGCGCTCTATGCTGCGCCGGCCATCGCGACGACCAATGAGGCCGTGCGGCTCGACACCGGCACGCCGGGCTTCATGCGGGCCCCGGGGTTGGCCAGCGGCAGCGCCGCGCTGGAGAGCGCGATCGACGAGCTGGCGGAGGCGTGCGGTATGGATCCGCTCGACTTCCGACTGCGCAATTACGCCGAGGTCGAGCCGGTCACCGGCCGGCCCTTCTCCTCCAAGGCGCTGCGCGAATGCTACGCTGAAGGCGCGGCGCGCTTCGGCTGGGCGGGCCGCCCGTTGCTGCCGCGGCAGATGAGGGACGAGAATGGCCTGCTGGTCGGCTGGGGCCTCGGCACCGCGACCTTCCCGTCGCACATGTTCCAGGCCGAGGCACGCGCCGTTCTGCGGCGTGACGGCACCGGCGTGATGGAGACCGGCGCACACGACATGGGTCAGGGCGCCTGGACGGCCCTCGCGCAGATCGCCGCCGACAGCCTCGGCCTCGATATCGAGCAGTTGGAGTTCCGGGCGGGCCATTCCGCCCTGCCCGATGCCGGCATCGCCGGGGGATCGGGCCACACCGCGACCGCGGGCGGCGCGATCCTTGCGGCAGGGGAGAAGGTCATTGCACGTCTCACGGAACTCGCCGTGTCTGACACGCGCTCGCCGCTGTTCGGCGCCGGAAACATCGGCGTCGTTCCCCGCCATGGCCGCCTGGTGCGTTGGGACGATGAAAGCCGCAGCGAGGCATTCGCCGATATCCTGACCCGCGCAGGGTTGGACCAGATCGAGGAAAACGGCACGGCCGGCAGCGCGGCCGCTGCGGAACACTACGCCATGCAGGCGCATGGAGCGGTGTTCGCAGAGGTGAAGGTCGACCCCGACCTGGGGCAAATCCGTGCGACGCGCCTCGTCGGGGCCTTCGCGGCAGGGCGGGTCATCAATCCCCGGCTGGTTCGCAGCCAGTACTATGGCGGGATGATCTGGGGCGTCTCCTTCGCCCTGCATGAGCAGGCGGTGCTGGATCCGCGCAGCGGGCGGGTGATGAACGCGGACCTTGCCGAGTACCACGTGCCGGTGAACGCCGATGTGCCCTCGCTCGAAGCCATCCTCGTGGAGGAGGAGGACCCGCATGTGAACGCACTCGGCATCAAGGGCGTCGGCGAGATCGGCATCACCGGGACGGCCGGCGCCATCGCGAATGCCGTGTGGCATGCGACAGGCGTGCGCGCGCGCCAGTTCCCGATCGCACTCGAGCGTCTCGTGAGCGAGGCGGAACTGGATCAGGCGGAACGATGATCGCGGCGACAGACGCCGCCGCGGCCGCTTTCAGCGTCATCCCCGTGCGGGGCGACTATCGCCGATTTGCGGCGACATCAGCCGTCGGCAGCACTCTCCAAACAGCAGCTTGCATCCCTCCTGGCCCAACGTCCCAAGACGCCAGCGGAATGCACCACAGTCGCAGCACGAGGCTCTACGCGACCGCCATCTGCACCTGCCGCCTGGGGAACGGCCGGAACGTCATCAGGATCAGCATGGCCGCAAGGCCCATGCCCCACGAGCCGACATACATCAGCACGTAGCTGTCGTAGTAGTCGTAGATCATGCCTCCGAGCAGCGGCCCCGTGGACATGCCGAGGCTGCCGGCCATCGCCGTGCCGCCGATGATCGTGCCCATCATCCGTAACGGAAAATTCTCGCGGATGATCACGGCATAGAGCGGCATCGTGCCGGCGTAGATGAAGCCGACGACCATTGCCACGGCGTAGAAGCCGCCAAGCTGGCCGACGAACGCATAGGCGAGCACACCGAAGGCCTGTGCCAGCAGACCGATCACCAGCACGCGTTGCGCGCCGAACCGGTCTCCCGCCAAGCCGAACCCGATGCGGCCGAACATGCCGGACAGCCCCTCGATGCTGTAGATCGACACGGCCGCGATCATCGGGATACCGCACGTCACCGCATAGCTCACCGTGTGGAAGATCGGACCCGAATGGGTGGCGCAGCAGAAGAAGTTCGCCAGCATCAGGATGAGGAACTGCGGCGAGCGCACTGCCTGCCCGACCGTCATGTCCGATTGCGGCTCGTTCGCCGTCATCCCGGCCTGCCCGCCCTCCAGCGCTGGCGGCCGGCGCACGAGCAGCGCTGCGGGGATCATCAGGGCGGACGCAATGCCGGCGATGATCAGCATGGCGGTGCGCCAGTCATGAACGATCACCAGCCAGGCGGCGAGCGGCGCCATCGTCATCGGCGCCATGCCCATGCCGGCGGAGACGAGCGAGACGGCGAGGCCGCGCTGCGTGTCGAACCAGCCGGTCACGCAGGCCATCATCGGCGCGAAGACAGCGGCGGTCGCCGCCCCGACCAGAAGGCCGAACAGGAGCTGGAACTCGACCAGCGATGCCGCCCGACTGGCGAGCGCCAGGCTCGCGACCAGTACGACCGATCCCGCGAGTACTACCGGGCGCGGCCCGAAGCGGTCGGAGAGACCACCCCACACCATGCTCGCCGCCGCCATGGCGAGGAAGCCCATCGTCATCGCCGTGGAGATGCCGGTGACGGACCAACCTGTGTCCTGCGACATCGGCCGCAGGAAGACCGGCAGCGAGAACATGGCGCCGATCGCGACGCAACCCAGCAGGCCGCCCGCCGCGACGATCACCCAGCGATAGGGATGGTTCATGGCATTCTCCAAGGCGGGCGCGGGATCAACCCTGGGGTGGCTTCCAGCCGGCCGAAGGGATGGTGTTGACCATCCACGGCACGCCGAACCGGTCGATCAGGGAACCGAAGCCGGGCGACCAGAAGGTCTCGCCGAACGGCATCACCGCCCTGCCGCCTTCAGACAGTTGGGCGAACCAGCGTTGGCCCTCGGCTTTGTCCCCGGTGTGCAGCGTGACGTCGAACCCGTTCTTGGGCTTGTCGATGTTGTGTGCCCATCCGACGTCCATGTCGGCACCCATCAGCGCCTGGTCGCCGACCTCGAGCCAGCAGTGCATCAGCCAAGTCCTGTACTTCTCGTCGGTGATCGGCATGCCCGGCGGCGCATCGCCATAGGGTATGGCCGCGGTGATCTTTCCGCCCAGGACCTTGGCGTAGAACTCGAACGCCTCGCGGCATTGGCCCTGGAAGCTGAGGCTGGTCACGATTTTCATGGCGGTCTCCTTTCTGGTCGGGTTTCGACACGCGCTAGGCGAGATGGATTCGCCAGGACATGCCGAAACGGTCTGCGTCAGGTCCCTGGAAAGGAGCCGCTGCGGCGATTGACCCTCTCCATATATGTTGATATCAACGTAAAGGGTCTATGGATGTCAACCTCTCAGATGCCCACTCCTGCCGACCCTGGCTTCGAAGTCACACTTCTGGTGCGCGATACCTGCCTATGCCTGCATGCGCAGAGGGCAGCGCGTGCTCTTGCGCGCCGCTTCGACGTCGCGCTGAAGCCCGCCGGCATCACCAGCGGGCAGTTCTCTCTCCTTATGTCGCTCAACCGGCCAGAGCCACCCATCCAGGGCAGCGTGGCGGCGCTGCTGGCAATGGACAGGACGACCTTGACTGCCAATCTCAAGCCGCTGGAGCGGCGCCACCTCGTCGAGACGGTCACCCATCCGACCGACAAGCGAGCCCGACTGCTGCGGCTGACGCCATCCGGCCGGGCGACGTTGGCCGAAGCGGTGCCCATCTGGCGGAGTCTCCATGCGACGATTGAAAGGGAGCTGTCAGATCCGGATCACGTGCGCTCCAAGCTGACCCTCCTTTCGAGATCGGACCGTAGTCCGACCGCTCTCAACCGATCAGATTAATGCCCGATCAGTTGGCCGACAGGGACCCTACCTGCGAGAAGCCAGCTTCACCCAAGGTACGGCGTGGAAGGCGCTCATGAGCAGATACATGAGGCTCATGCTGCCAAGCGGCGATGCATCCGCGAGGCCCAGACAGGTCGCCCGATATGCATCGCCGTCCGGCACGACCGTCAGCAGTGCCATGAGCGCGAAGGTCGGTGCAGCCGCGAGGCGCAGCCAGTCCGCTACGCCGAGGGCAGCCGCCCTCCCGCCCTCACCACCTCTATGATCGACCTCGCTCATGCTGATGCTCCTGCGGCAGGACGTCAGTGGCAGCACCCCTTCCTGAGACTGCTGAACAACCCCTCGACCGAGCCGGCCACTGCCTGCGCCGCCGGTGCCGACTCATAACGGTCATGGTGGCGCACCCATTCCATCTTGTGTTCGACATCTCTTTCGTCGCGCCCCTTGGGCGTGAGGTCGAGCATGGCGTAGGTGCCCATCATCACCTCCACACCGCGCCCATAGGTTGAGTAGGTATGGAAGATCTCGTTCGCGTCGTTCCTGAAGAAGACGCTGATGCCGGGCCATTCCTCCTGGGCGTGGGGCCACGTGCCGTAGTTGTAGGGGAGCCGGCCCCTGGCCACCTGCTCCGGCGTGAAGCTGACGCCGAAATCGTAGTTGAAGTCGCCGCCATGCGACGACACCCACCTGAAGCGCCAGCCCATGCGCTCGCGGAAGCGCTCGATGTCGGAGAGCGGTGCGCGCGAGACCGCCACCAGCGTGACGTCGCGATGTGCCAGATGCACATCCATGCCGTCGCTGTGGTCGGCCATGAAAGAACAGCTCGGGCAGCCCTGCTCCCAGCCCGGGGCGAACATGAAATGCTGGACGAGGAGCTGCCGGCGGCTATCGAACAGGTCGGCGAGCGTACGGCTGCCGTCGGGCGCATCGAAAAGATAACTTTTCTCGATGCGCACCCAGGGCAGGGCCCGGCGCTCGGCGGCGATCCGGTCGCGCAGGCGCGTCAGCTCCTTCTCGCGCGCCAGCAGCGCCCTGCGCTCGGCGAGCCATTCCTCCGGGGAGACGATGCGATGGACTTCGGTGCTGCCGATCGCGCTGATTGTGGGCATTCTCATCCCTCTGGTTCCTTCCTTCGTCTTCGATCCGCCTCTCGGCACTGTCGATCGTGAAAGGCAGGTAGTGCCGGGCATCGGAGCGATGGGAGTGACAAATCTGACGGGATTCCGATGGACTCGCTGATCACTGCCGCGGCACGGGCCCTCGCCGCAGGCGATCTCCTCGGCGCGCTTAACCGCGTTGCCCTGCGTGATGATCCGCCCGCGCTGGCGCTGCGCGGCATCGCCATGGCGCAGCTTGGCGAGTTCGATCGGGCCAAGATACTGCTCCGGCGAGCCGCGCGCGCCTTCGGTCCACAGGAGGCGGTCGCCCGCGCGCGCTGCGTCACTGCCGAGGCCGAGATCGCACTCGTCTCGCGCGATCTCGGCTGGCCGGAGGATGCGCTCGATGCGGCACGGGCGACACTCGAAGCGCACGGCGACGCCGCGAATGCTGCTCATGCGCGCAATCTCGCGGCCCGCCGCCTGTTGCTGGTAGGTCGGCCGGACGAAGCCGAGTGCATGCTCTCCGGCGTCGACCCATCACGGCTCTCGCCCGCGTCGCGAGCGGCCTGCGAGTTGACGGTCGCCGGGATCGCCATCCGCCGCCTCAGGATGGGGGAAGCACGAGCAGGCTTTGCCCGGGCCGCCGAGGCCGCACGGCAGGCGGACATTCCCGCGCTTACGGCCGAGGTCGAGAACGCCGCCCGTGTCCTGCACACGCCTGTGGCGCGCATGATCACGCGCCGCGCGGCGCGTCCCGTCCTCCTTGAAGAGGTTGAGGCACTGCTTGAGTCCGACGCTTTCGTCGTCGACGCCTGCAGCAACGTCGTGCGTGACCAGCGCATAAGAATCCCGCTAGCGACGCGTCCGATCCTGTTCGCCCTGGTCCGCGCTCTCGGCGAAGCGTGGCCCGATGGCGTATCGAGACAGGCACTCGTCGCGCAGGCCTTTCGCGCCAGGCATGCTGATGAATCGCATCGGGCGCGGCTCCGTGTCGAGATGGGACGCCTGCGCGCGGAGCTTCGGAGGCTTGCGGAGGTGAACGCGACAAAACATGGCTTCGTGCTGACGCCGCGCCACACAGAGAAGGTCGTCGTCCTGGCGCCGCCGGTTGACGAGCAGAACGCGGCGGTACTCGCCCTTCTCGCCGACGGCGAGGCGTGGTCGAGCTCAGCGCTGGCGATCGCGCTCGGCGCAAGCCCGCGCACGGTGCAGCGCGCGCTCGAACAGCTCGCCGCGGCCGGCAAGGTGCAGTCCTTCAATCGCGGCCGGGCGCGACGATGGACGATGTCCTCGGTGCCGGGATTCCCGACAGCCTTGTTACTCCCTGGCCCCCTGCCCGGTGCCTAGAGTCGCGGCATGAAACACGCGCAAGCCCACATCATCCGTGAGTACGGACCCTTTCCGGGAGCGGACAACGTTCACGGCGTCACCTTCGATGGCCAGTGCGTCTGGTTTGCTTCCGGCGACAAACTCAACGCCTTTGACCCGGAGACGGGTGAGATCGTGCGCTCGATCGATGTCGCCGCGCATGCGGGAACCGCCTTCGATGGCAGGCACCTGTTCCAGATCGCCGAGGATCGCATCCAGAAGATCGACCCGGACACCGGTCGCGTGCTCGCCACCATCCCGGCCCCGGGCCAGGGCGGCGACTCCGGGCTCGCCTGGGCCGAGGGCACGCTCTGGGTTGGTCAGCATCGCGGCCGCAGAATCCATCAGATCGACCCCGAGACAGGCAAGATCCTGCGCACGATCGAGTCCAAGCGTATCGTCACTGGCGTCACGTGGATCGACGGCGAGCTCTGGCACGGAACCTGGGAAGGGGACGCGAGCGATGTGAGACGGATCGATCCCGAGACGGGCGAGGTTCTGGAGACGCTCGAGATGCCGACGGGAGCAGGTGTGTCCGGTCTGGAAGCTGATGGCGGCGACCACTTCTTCTGTGGCGGCGGAAGCAGCGGCAAGGTGCGGACCATCCGTCGGCCGAAATGAGCTTCGGCGAGTGGTCGCGACTCCGGGAGTTGCAAGGGACAAGTGATCATTTAGCTTACCCAAGCTGTTCAGGATAACGGACGGTCCTGAGCTAAGGGGCTTTCGTATCTTAACGGCAACATCGGCGCTGACCGGCCGATCGCCGATGCCCAGATCATGCGCCCCCAGATCGAGAGTCACACCGTCGGCGTGCCGACCCCTCGCCGATCGTCTGCGCCCTGGGGAGGTTCCGTCCCCGATGAGCAGGGGAACGTCCTGACAGGCGGCGCGCAGATGCCTTGCCGCACGGCGACCGACGATGCCCGAACCGTCGACGAGGAGGATCGGATCCGGAGACATGGCAATGCCTCCAGGGTTAGGGTTCTGGTGCGACGCCCATGTCCACGATTGCGGCTATTGCGATCGGTCAGGGTTCGGCCGGTACGCGTGCGATCACCTTGATCTCAAAGTCGAATCCGGCGAGCCAATTGACGCCGACCGCGGTCCAGTTCGGGTAGGGCGCCCGTGCGAACACGTCGTTCTTCACAGCCATGACCGTGTCGAACTGCTTCTCCGGATCCGTGTGAAAGCTCGTTACGTCGACAATGTCGTCAAAGGTGCAGCCTCCGGCCGCAAGCGTCGCTTCCAGGTTGGCGAACGCCAACCGGACCTGCGCTTCAAAGTCGGGTTCGGGGGAGCCGTCGGCACGGCTTCCCACCTGGCCGGAGACAAACAGCAGATCGCCGGAGCGGATCGCTGCCGAATATCCGTGCGCCTCGTACAGGGCATGGCGGTTCTTGGGGAATATCGCATCGCGTTGCGGCATGGCTTTGCCTTTCAGCTATCCTTGCCTGCGCGGCGCCGGATCGGCTTCCACCAGGCTTCTGCAACAGATATTGCGTGCGGAGGCTCACAACCTCCGCACCGGCGTTCGCCTCAGGCTCTGATGAAGTTGAGCACATCCGAATTGAAGCGGTCGGCTTCGAGCTGGGCCAGACCATGGCCGGCGTCTTCATAGACCTTGAGAGTCGCTTTCCGAACCAGTTTGGCAGCCTTCTCTGCGGAAGCCTTGATGGGCACGATCTGGTCGTCGGCGCCATGGATGATCAGGGTGGGCTTGTCGATGGCCTTGAGGTCGTCGGTGTAGTCGACCTCCGAGAACTCCCGAATGCAGTCGTGCTGGCCCTTGATGCCGCCTGCGAGCCCTTGCAGGCGGAAGCTCTCGCGAAAACCCTCGTTGACGCTGACGCCCGGCCGGTTGAACCCGTAGAATGGGATCGTCAGGTCGTAGTAGAACTGCGATCGGTTGGCCGCGACGCCGGCCCGGATGCCATCGAAGGCCTCCATCGGCGTGCCCTCGGGATTGTCGGCGGTCTTCAGCATTAGCGGCGGCACGGCGCCGACGAGGACGACCTTGGCGACCCGACGCGAGTCATGCCGCCCGATATAGTGGGCGACCTCGCCACCGCCGGTCGAATGGCCGATCATTGCAGTATTTATGAGGTCTAGCTTCTCGATCATCTCTGCCAGATCGTCGGCATACTGATCCATGTTGTTGCCGTCCCAAGGCTGGTCGGAGCGCCCATGTCCGCGCCGGTCATGGGCGATGACGCGATAGCCGTTCGCGCCGAAGAAAAGCATCTGAGCGTCCCACGCGTCCGAGGACAGCGGCCAGCCATGGGCGAAGACGATCGGCTGGCCGCTACGCGGACCCCAGTCCTTATAGAAGATGCTCGTGCCATCCTTGGTGGTGATGGTCGCCATGATGAGGTCTCCTTCTGATTGCGCTGCGGTGGGTGCCGCGAGGATGCGAGGGGATGAGAGGAGTGCCCAAACCGGTTCCAAGACAGTTTCGCGACGGGCGAAGCCGATGTTCAGCGTGACCATCGTCCCCCTTTGTCCACTCCGGCCAGCGCATCGACTGTGCTGGCCTCTGGATCGCGACATATTCGATGCCAGAGCAGTTCGCTGGGGGGCCTGAGGCGCGCCTGGCCTCGCCCTGCGAAGAAGGCAGCATGGCCCATGGTCGTTGATCCCGCCAACCTCATGAGGGTTGGACGGTCTTCCTATCGAGGGGGATGACGAGGCTTGAGAGGCAGTTAGCCGTTTAGAGGCAGTTAGCCGTTTCCCGGCGCCTCCTTCAAGATTCTCGTCATCTCCGCTCGGATCAGGCTGCGGCGCTTGGGACCGGCGTGTTAAGCAGCTGCTGTTCCCACAGATAAGCAATGCCGCTGCCGGCGGCATGCTGCTTGACGACTTCGTTCAGCGCGCGTGCCGTTTCGATCCGGGCCCAATCGCGCTGCCATTCAGCTGCCAGCGCCATCCAGGTCATCATGTTCGCGCCGGCCGCGATCATGCGCTGGATGGCTACCTCGTGGGCCTCGACCGAAACGGCGCCCGAAGCATCGGTGATGACTGTCACATCCCAGCCCTCGCCGAGGGCCTGGATCACCGGCATCGCGACGCAGATTTCGGTCCACAGGCCCGCGATGATCAGCTGCTTGCGGCCTGTCGCCTTGACCGCGTCGACCACCTTCCGATCTTCCCAGGTGTTGATGAACGTCCGGTCGATCACCTCCTGGCCGGGGAACACATCGGTGATCTGCTGAAAGATGAGGCCGCCGCGATCGGCGACTACGCTCGTCAGGATTGTAGGGACGCCGAAGACCTTGGCGGCCTTCGCCAGCGCCGTCGAATTGTTGACCACGATATGCGGATCGTGGCTGTTCAGATTCGCGAGCTGGTAAGGTTGGTGGTCGATCAGAACGAGTACGGAGTCTTCGGGACGAAGGAGCGACTTGAGGCCGTTGCGAAAGGTCATGACTATCCTCTGCTGCCGTTGCGAGTAATTGATGCCCGTCTGCCGAGCGATATGCGTCGAAGGCAGTGTTGCCTGTAGGCCGGTAATGCCGTTCCTGCCGGCGATGAGATAGTGCTTCCTTGTGTCAAGCTGTGTCGCAGAATGAGGAACGCAGGATTGGATATCGAAGAGCTGCGGACGTTCGTGGACGTTGCCGATGCTGGTGGCATTTCGCCCGCCGCGCAGCGGCTTGGCGTCTCCAAGTCGATCGTCAGCCGGCGGCTCGCCCGGCTTGAAGCGGACCTTGGCGTCCAGCTTCTTGCGCGAACCACCCGCGGTGCCTCTCTCACGGAAGCGGGAGCCACGTTCCGAGACTACGCAGCCAGAGCCTGCGCCGAGATTGAAACGGCCCGGGAAACAATCTTGCCCGCTGGTGACCTGCGCGGTCGCTTGCGAGTTGCGGTGCCGATCTCTTTCGGCCCGACTCACTTCGCTTCCCTGCTCGCGGAAATGGCACGACGCCATCCGCAACTCGAAGTTTATACCTCGTACAGTGATCGCTTCGTCGATCTCGTCGCAGAGGGTTTCGATTGCGCGATCCGGGTTGGTTACCTGCAGGACTCCAGCCTGATCGCGAGACGGGTCGGGCCGATCTATGGAAAGCTGGTCGCGAGTCCGGCTTACATTAAAGCGCACGGCTCCCCTGAGACGCCGGAGGAACTTGTCGTCCATCAAGCCCTCATGCAGGGCACCGAAGCTTGGCAGTTTATGGATGGCGACAAGATCGTCACAGTTCGCCCGCAGGGGCGCTTCAAGGCCGACAATGCCACAGCTCTCGCCGCCGCCGCATTAGCAGGGCTCGGCATTGCTTGGATCCCCGATGGGGTGACGCATGAATATGTGGCCTCCGGCGCGCTTGTTCCGGTCATGACACGCTATCCGCCACCACCGGCAGGTGCATATGTCATCCGGCCGCCTGGTCAGCATCCCTCACGGAGGGTACGGGTCCTCACCGATATGCTGATCGAGTGTTTCGAGCAGGGATCCTAAGTGGCGTAAACTGCGCGTCTGAGTGGCCCATCGACTCTGATGGTCTGATCACGAAAGGATCTGCCTAGGGCAGCGAACGCGCTGAATCACCTATCTTCAGCCAGATCTGGGCAGGATTGCTTCCGCAGGCGGCTGCTGAGGCTCCTCGTTGGATAGACTAATGCCTCACTACAAACTGCCGGTACCGGAAGCGTGCCGCGCTGGCCTCTGCCAATGCTGTAGCCAGCAGTGCATGATGCGGCGACAACGCGCAGGCTGGGTCCGTCGCGCCAGCATCGCCGGTCAACGCGAAGGCCTGGCAGCGGCAGCCCCCCCAGTCGCGCTCGGCGTGCGCGCAGCCCCGGCAGGGCGCGGGCATCCAGTCCGTACCGCGGAAGCGATTGAAGGCCTCGCTCTCCTCCCAGGCCGCGTGCAGCGAGGTCTCGCGCACATTCGGGAAGCTCATGCCGGTGATGGATTCCGCAGCGTGGCAGGGCAGCACATGGCCGGCCGGCGACACCACCAGGAAGGCGTTGCCCCAGCCGCCCATGCAGGCCTTCGGCCGCGCCGCGTGGTAGTCCGGCACGACATAGTCGATCACGAGCCGACCCTCATGCGCCTCGCGGGCGGCTGTGACGATCCGCGTCGCCTCATCGAGCTGCACGCGCGTCGGCAACAGCGCGTCGCGATTGGCCAGTGCCCAGCCGTAATACTGGACATGCGCGACCTCCAGCCGTGCCGCACCCCAGGCCAGCGCGAGGTCGATCAGCAGCGGCAGGTTATGCAGGTTCTGCCGGTGGACGACGGCGTTGAGCGTCAGCGTCAGTCCCGCCTCGCGCACCAGCCGCGCGGCGGCTTCCTTGCGGGCGTGCGCGCCCTTCATGCCGCCGATCCGCTCCGAACCTGTCTCCTCAGCGTCCTGAACCGAGATCTGGACGTGATCCAGCCCCACCGCCACCAGCCGCGTCATCAGAGCAGCATCGAGCAATACGCCCGCAGTGATGAGGTTGGTGTAGAGCCCCGCATCCCGCGCGGCCGCGACAATGGCGGTGATATCGCGCCGCGCGGTCGGCTCGCCGCCTGACAGATGCACCTGCAGGCAGCCGAGTTCGGCCGCTTCGATGAAGACGCGCGCCCACTCCGCGGTGGTCAACTCGCCCGAGGCGCGGGTCAGTTCGACCGGGTTCGAGCAATAGGGACAGCGCAGGGGGCAGCGATGCGTCAGCTCGGCCAGCAGCGCCAGCGGCGCCCTCATCCGCTCAACGCCCCGCGCGTCACAAGATCGTCCAGCATGGCGCGCACGTCGGCAGCAATTTCATCCCGTGGCGCGTCGAACTTCGCGGCCAGCGCATCGACAATCGCCTCCACGTCGCGCGCGCCATCGACCAGGCGCAGCACTTCAAGCGCCGTCTCGTCCGGCACGAACATCCGCTCCGGCGCCATGACCACCCACCGCGCCCGCGCCTTGTCGTGATTCAGCCGGACGCCCGGGGCGAAACGCGGGATCATGGCCGGAAGGCGCCCGGCGGCGTCATGCCCGGGGCGACATAGGCGAAATGCAGAGCATCGAGCTGCGCCCAGAGCAGATCGCACTTGAACCGCAGCGCGGCAAGCGCCTGCGCCTGCCGTTCCTCGGTCGTCGCATGGTCCCGCACATAGGCGATCGCGAAGGCCACGTCCTGCGGGGCCTGGGTCAGACGGGGCGTGAAATAGGCGAGCGTCTCCGGGGTGAGGAAGTCGTAGTTGCGGAGCATGCCCGAGACGCGTTGCGAGATGATGTCGGGCGCGAACATCTCCGTCAGCGAGGAGGCGATGGCCTCCAGCAGCGACGCCTCCCGGACGAAGCGGACATAGGCGTCAACCGCGAAACGCGTGGCGGGCAGCAGCCCGGCGAGCGACACGACGTAATCGCGATCCAGCCCAAGTCCATCGGTCAGCGCCAGCCAACGTTCGACGCCGCCGGGATGGCCGCCATCGCCGTCATGATCCACCAGCCGGCGGCGCCATTCGCGGCGCAGTTCCGGCGTCGGCAGCCGCGCCAGGAGCGATGCATCCTTGGCCGGAATGGACGCCTGGTAATAGTAGCGGTTCAGCGCCCAGGCCTGCACCTGCCCCCTGGTGAGCTTCCCGCCATGCAGCAGGTGATGGAAGGGATGATGGATGTGATAGCGCTCCTCCCCGATGGCGCGGAGCGCGGCTTCCAATCCGTCGGACGACAGCAGGGTCACAGGCGGATCTCCATCCCATCCTCGGCCACCTCCCAGCCGGCGGCATCCAGATGCGTGCGCTCCGGGCTGTCGGCCAGCAGGGCGGGGTTGGTGTTGTTGATATGGACGAAGATGCGTCGCGTCACAGGGATTCCGACGAAGGCGTCGAGCGTCGAGCCCGCCCCGACCATCGGCATATGCCCCATCCGGCGCCCGGTCTTGGGGCCGGCGCCGAGCCGGATCATCTCGTCATCGGTGAACAGCGTGCCGTCGAACAACACGCAATCCGACCCCGCAAGACGCGCCCGGAGCGCGTCGGTCATCATCGCGCACCCGGGGATGTAATGCAGCGTCCCGCTTCCCGCCGACAGCATCACGCCCAACGCCTCGCCGCCCTCCGCGATCCCGGGGTCCTCGCCGCTTTCGGCATGGAGCGGCACCTTGCCGGGGACGGCATAGACGGTGACGCAGATACCCAGCACCTCGAAAGGGCGTTCCGGCTGGATCGCCTCGCGCCGGACATGCGCCGGATCGAGCGCCCGGAAGATGGGATTGTCATCAAGCACAGCGAGCGTCGACGGAACGCCCATCACCGCGAGGTCATGCCGTTCCCGCAAATGGAGAAGACCGGCGATGGCGTCGATCTCGGCCCCGGTCAGCAGGACTGCGCGGATCGGCGAGTTCCGCACCGGGTTCGGCCTTGGATGCAATGCCGCTGTCGCGGCGATCTGCTGGCGAAGATCGGGGCTGGCATTCACCAGCAGCCAGCGTTCGCCATCCGCCGAGACAGCGAGGCTCGCCTGGGTTCGCGGGAGCGCGGCGGGGTCGCCCGCCCGCGCGCGCGTGCAACCGCGCCCGGCCGAATTCCATTGTGGAAACCCGCCGCCGGCCGCGGCGCCAAGCACGATCGCCCGGAGCATCACGCAGCCCCGGACGCCGGCATCACCTGATCTCGGCGCAGGCGTAGCCGTTGATCTCAAGCGCCAGAGAGATTTCGACGATCTTGGGCTTCTTCCAGGCCATGAAAAACCTCCTTCTTGCTTGGCGCCGGCATACTGCCGGCAGGCCAGACATGCTGTGCGCGCGCCGCCATATCAAGGATCGCTCGACCGGCACCGCAATCACTCATTGGCTGCTATCCCGCTCCGCTCGCGGGGCCGCCTGCGCCGGCGTAAGGCGCCAGACCGTGTTCGACAGGTCGTCGGCTATGATCAGCGCACCGCGCGGGTCCACCGTGACACCGACCGGCCGGCCGCGGGCGTTGCCCTGGCTGTTGAGGAAGCCGGTGACGATATCGATCGCCTCGCCAGAGGGACGGCCGTCCCGGAACGGCACGAAGGTCACCTTGTAACCCGAAGGGATTCGGCGGTTCCAACTGCCATGCTCACCCACGAATGCGCCCTCGGCGAACTGCGCGCCCATGGCCGACGTGGAGAAGCTCAGACCAAGGGCAGCCACGTGCGCGCCGAGCGCATAGGCGGGCTGAATGGCGCTGGCGACCCGTTCCGGATCCTGCGGCTGCACGCGCGGATCCACATGGCTGCCCCAGTAACTGTAGGGCCATCCGTAGAACCCGCCCTCGCGCACCGATGTCAGATAGTCGGGAACCAGGTTGGGGCCGATCTCGTCGCGTTCGTTCACCACGGCCCAGAGCTCGCCCGTACCCGGTTCGATCGCGAGGGCGGTCGGATTACGGAGACCGGTCGCATAATCCCGGCGGGCGCCCGTCTGCGCGTCTACCTGCCAGACCACGGCCCGGTCCACCTCCGCCTCCATGCCGCGCTCGGTGATGTTGCTGTTGGACCCGATGCCGACATAAAGGAAGCGACCATCGGCACTGGCTGTCAGCGCCTTCGTCCAATGATGGTTGATCGCGGACGGCAGGTCGGTGACCTTCACCGGCGGCCCGCTCGCCGACGTCTGACCCTCGACATAATCGAAGCGCACCAGCGCGTCCTGATTGGCGACGTAGAGGGTACTGCCGATCATGGCGAGCCCGTAGGGAGCATTGAGGTTCTCTGCAAAGACGGTGCGGACCTCATAGGTACCGTCGCCGTCGGCATCACGCAGCAGCGTCAATCTATTGCCGCTCTCCACAGGGCTGCGCCCGAACCCCTTGATGAAGCCGGCGATGATGTCCTTGACGCGGAGCGGCGGTGCGCTGGCGCCCCTGCCTTCCGCGACGAGGATGTCGCCGTTCGGCAGCACGAGGGTCTGTCGCGGGACCATAAGGTCCGTGGCGATGGCCTGGATCGTGAAACCGGAGGGCACGGTCGGAAGATCGCTGCCCCAGCTTGCCGGTCGCGGGATCGTCATCTCGGGCAGCAGGCTGTTCCGGGGCGGGGGGAGCCGCGGATCGGCACCGCGCTGCACCGGATCCGGATCCCCATCGCAAGCTGCCATGCCCACACACGCCATGCCCAGGAGAAGAGTTCTGCGCATCACGGCACCAGTCGCGACCAGGGCCGCGAATAGCCCATCCACGCAGCGATCACCGCCAGAAGGGCTGTGATCACGGACAGGTAGAGACCTTGCGGCATCGCGCCCCAGGCGTCCCGCGAATGAACGAGCGCATTGATGAAACCCGCCACCCACATGGCCAGGACCACGGCAAAGTAGATCCCGGCCGTCCAGCCCGGGTCGGCGCGGCGAAACACCCCGACCAGCGCCCACAGCAGCACGGGAATCCCGGTAAGGACGCCGCCGGCGATGAGCCAGGACGCGAAATTCGCCCATTGCACGTGGTAGCTGCGGGCATAGGCGATGTCGCTCAACAGCGCAGCCGTAAAGAGGGCCAGCGGAAACGCCAGGAGCATGGCATGGACTGGGTGTAGCGGCGCCGCGGCCGCCGTGGCTGAATATCCTGACACGCTGTTGTTCTCCCGGCCGCTCTGATGGCGTTGGTTGATCCAACAGATCCCGCTGCGGATGGTTCCAAGGACCGGCGCTTTCGTCGATCACAGCGCCGTAGCGGACCGTCAACAGACAACAGAGCTTGGACACGAGCGGCTTCATCAAGCGGATTGTCGCCGCGATGGCGGGACGAGCGACCCTGACTTCAGACGCAGGCGGAGGTCAGAACCACCGGTGCCCCGGTGATCAGGATCGCTGCAAGGCCGGCCGCAGCGGACGTTACGCTCAGCCGCCTTTCAAGCCCGGAAGGTGCGGCCCGCGCCAACCGGATGACGGCAGCGGCTCCCAGGCACAGCAGCATCCAGGTCGAGACCAGAAGCCAACGGAACAGCGTCCCCCCCGCCACCTGCACTTCGTTCCAGTCGCTCGCACAGCCCAGGCCATGCAGGCCATAGAGCAGAGAGAAGCCGGCTGCCCACAGTATGAGGCCGGCGCTCGCCCTGGCGAGGAACATCACCGCACCACCGCCGGCGCCAGGACGCACACCAGAACGATCAACACGGCCGTTCCGGAATAGTCGTTGAAGAGCCGAGCGACCGAAGGCTCGAGCGAACGGGTGCTTGAGACATGACCGGATGCGATGCGTGTCCGGACGAACGCGATGCACAGCAGCGCGATCAGGGCGTGGACCGCGCCGTAGGTGATGAGTGCCCAGCTCGCGGCAGCATAGGCATGGCTCTGGGGCGGGGGCAGTGCGGTCACCCCCAGCGACAGGAGCGCCAGGATCACCACGGCCTGCGCCCCCGCTGCGACGGCGGAGGCGAACCGGCCGGTTCGCGGTGATCCCGCCATGATCGCGGTCAACGTCCGGCGGGCGAGCGCCGCACCGGCCATCGCCGCCGCTGCCGCGACCAGTCCTGAGACGACGCCTCCCTCGATCAGTGCCGGCGGCGGCCAGTTCGGGGCGACGACCCAGAGGAAGGCGTAGCCGAACAGCAGGGAGGCCAGCATCGTGCCATCGGCCACCAGCAGGAAGACGCTGCCCCACCATCCGGGCGCGCCGGGCGCCTCGTGATGAACCGGCGCCGCCTGCCCGTTCCCGATCGGCACGGGACCAATGTCCTCGCGCCACCCGAGCATCCACGCCCAGTGCCAGGCGAGTGCCATGACGCCTGCCAGAGGGACGAGCGACAGCCAGTAGAAGCCGAACAGAAGGCAGAGGAAGAAGCCTCCCGTCACCGCGGCGGTGAGAAGCGGCAGGCGCGTGTTTCCCGGGAGCAGGACGACATGGTCGATCGCGCCCGTCGTGGTGTCCACGGCCATCGTCTCTCGCCAGCCGTGCCGCGCCTCCGCCAGATAGCCCTCGCCGCGCGCCAGCTTCAGGGCGAGCGCGGCATCGGCGGCCAGCGGCTCACGGTCCTCGACTTGCGGCAGGCTGGCGAAATTGTAGGCCGGCGCGGGGATCGGCATGGCCCATTCCAGCGTGCCGCCCCCCCAGGGATTTCGACGGCTGCGGCGCGAGAGAAAGACCTGCAGCGCGGCGTCGATCGCGAAGAGCGCGAAGCCGAAGGCCATGACGAAGCTTCCTGCCGAGGAGAGCAGGTTCAGCCACGTCCATCCCGTCTCGGCGGGATAGGTGTGGATCCGCCGCGGCATGCCCAGCAGCCCGGTCAGGTGCATCAGGAAGAAGGTGAGATTGAAGCCGACGAGGATCAGCCAGAACGCGGCCTCGCCCAGCAGCGGTATCCGGCGGCGCCCGGTGAAGTGGGGCAGCCAATAATACGCTCCTGCCAGCATCGGGAAGATGAAGCCGCCGACCAGCACGTAGTGCAGGTGCGCGACGACGAAGTGGGTATCGTGCGCCTGCATGTCGAACGGCACCATCGCCAGCATCACGCCGGTCAGCCCGCCGAGCACGAAGACGAGGAAGAAACCCACAAGGTAGAGCATGGGGAGCTTCATCTCGGGCCGGCCGTTCCACAGCGTTCCGATCCAGGCGAAGATCTGCAGCCCGGTCGGGATCGCGACCAGCGCCGAGGCGGCCGAGAAGAAGCCCAGCGCCATGTGCGGGATGCCGGTGGTGAACATGTGGTGTACCCACAGCCCGAAGCTGAGGAACCCGAGCGCCAGCAACGCTGCGATGATCCAGCCGTAGCCGAGGATTTCCGTTCGGGCCATGACCGGCAGCACGGTGGAGACCACGCCCGCCGCAGGCAGGAAGATGATGTACACCTCCGGATGGCCGAACAGCCAGAACAGGTGCTGCCAGAGCAGCGGGCTTCCGCCGCGCCCGGGATCGAAGAACGGCCAGTCGAAGGCGCGCTCCACCTCCAGCAGGACCGATGCCAGGATGAGCGGCGGGAACGCGACGATCATCATCAACGCGGTCACGAGCAGGTACCAGGCAAAGAGCGGCATGCGGTCCAGCCGCATGCCCGGCGCGCGCAGCTTCAGGATCGTGACCGCGATCTCGACCGCGGCGGCGATCGCGGAGATCTCCACGAAGGTGATGCCCAGCAGCCAGACATCCGCATTGATGCCCGGCGTGAAGGCTTTGGAGGAGAGCGGCGTGTACATGAACCAGCCGCCATCCGGCGCCACGCCCAGCGCCAGCGCCGCGATCAGGATCATGCCGCCGAAAAGATAGCACCACCAGCCATAGGCCGACAGGCGCGGGAAGGCCATGTCGCGGCTGCCCAGCATCTTCGGCAGCAGGTAGAGCGCCAGCCCCTCGAACAGCGGGATGGCGAAGAGGAACATCATGATGCTGCCGTGCATCGTGAAGAGCTGGTTGTAGATCTCCGGCCCGACGAAGGCGCTGCCCGGCGTCGCGAGCTGCGCGCGGATCAGCATGGCCAGACCCCCACCGATCGCGAAGAACGCGAAGGCGGTGAGGATGAACCGCTTGCCGATATCCGAATGATTGACCGACACGATCAGCCCGCGCCAGCCCTCCGGCCAACCCCATATCGCGGTGAGCGCGCGGTGGCGGCGGAGCGCGGTCACGGTTGTTCCCCGCGCAGGAAGGCGGCCCAGCCGGCCTCGTCATGCGCGATCACGCGGAAGCGATGCGCGGCGTGCTCCAGTCCGCAGAACTCGGCGCACTGGCCTTCGAAGACACCGGGTTCTGCGGCCTCGATCCGCAGCACGTTCACATGGCCGGGAATGGCATCCATCTTCCCCGCGAGCCGGGGCACCCAGAAGCCATGGATCACGTCCACGGACACGATGCGCACGTCGATGGGCCGGCCGGCCGGAATATGCATCACGTCCCGCGTCACGATCGCGCGGGGGTGACGGAACTCCCAGGACCATTGCTGCCCGATCGCCTCGATCAGCACGACGCCCGGGACCCGATGCGCGATCGCGCGCTCGCCCAGCATCAGCGCGAAGCCCAGCAGCACGAGCAGGACGGCGCCCGGCATCGCGACACCGAGCCAGCCCAGCCACAGGGCTGCCCCGCTGCTGCGTGGCCGCCGCCTGCGGCGGGCGAAGGACAGCGCGACGAGCGCCATCACCAGCACGGTCAGCACGGCCGCCGCTGCCAGCATGGTCCACCAGAGCGTAGCCACATGGCCCGCGGCGGGCCCGGCCGGGTCGAGCGTCGAAAGCGGGCCGGAGCAGCCGGACGCGATCAAGGCTGGCGTCGCGGCAGCGCGCGCGTATAGCTTGGCCCGATGGCTTCGCCTCATGACTCCACGAAGAGGGGCGGCGCAGAGGTCGATCCTATTTCGGCTCAGCCGCACTTCCACCGGACCGAATCGAAGATCGCCGTGGCGGGGCATCCGATCCACGCCATGTTCGTGACCTTCCCGATCGCGCTCACCATGTGCACGCTCGGTGCCGATGGCTTCTATTGGTGGACCAGCGATCTCTTCTGGGCACGCGCCGCGCTCTGGGCCAGCGGCATGGCCTTCCTGTTCGGCCTGCTGGCGGGGCTGACGGGCACGGTCGAATTGCTGCTGGTGCCGGGCATCCGCGCCCGCGCCGCAAGCTGGACGCATTTCGTCATCGCC
Organism: Rhodovastum atsumiense; assembly: GCA_037190665.1. Lineage (GTDB taxonomy): Bacteria > Pseudomonadota > Alphaproteobacteria > Acetobacterales > Acetobacteraceae > JBBCJT01. Next base: position 94,498 of record JBBCJT010000015.1, read on the forward strand.
GTGATGCTGCTCTCCATCCTTGGCGCCAATTGGGGATATCGCCTGACCGGATACGAACAGGCGGTGCTGCCATGGGGCGTGCTGCTGTCCGCCTTCGCGGCGGGCTTCACAGTCATCACGGGATGGCATGGCGGAAAGCTTGTCTTCGAGTATCAAATCGGCACCTCGCCGACCGGCAAGGGCTGACCGCGCGGCGACAGAAGCCAGGGGGGCAAGAATCCTGACCCGATCGGCGGTTTGCCGAGAACCAGCAGCAGGATCGCCGCCATCGCCAGGAGGGACACCACGACAAACGGAGCGGCGCCGGGCGCTTCGTAGTCGCCCTGTCCTTCGCCTGCCCGCAGCGTGATGTGGCCGAGCCACGCATGGATGATGACCAGCAGGCCGACCAGGAGCAGTTTCGCGAACATCCAGGGCACGAACACGCCCCGCAGGAAGATCAGCGCCGTTCCCAGGGCGATCGCAATGACGGCGGCCGGCGTGACAACCGCCACATAGGCATGATGTGTGATCGTTCTCAGTCGCGAGAAGGCGGCGTGTTCATCCGCCGGGCTGTGCCTGGCCAGCAGCAGCGGCAGGCCGACGAGTCCGGCGCACCAGATGGACAGGGCTGCGATGTGGAAGAATTTGAGTGCCGCGATCATGTCGCGACAGCGGCCCTGGCCCAGGCGCGCCGGGCGATGAGCGCCGTCGCCGCAGCGTAGGGGAGCACGCCGGGTACCCACATCATCAGTCCGGCGAGTTGCTGGTCGGCGATCTGGTCCAGCCCCCACGGCAGCGTCGTACCGGCATGGGCTGCGTAGAGCGGTATGCGCGCGAAGGTCAGCAGGGCGCCCAGCAGGCCCATCTGCGCCATGCCGAACACCGACCACAGCGTCGCTGGCACCGGCGGCGCGGCGAACAGTGCCCGCCAGAACCATGTCGCCGTGACCAGCAGGCTGGGCTGCATCAGCCAGTAGATGGCCGTGTCGGCCAGCGCCCGGTCATAGAGCGCGGGCAGGTGCCACATCCACAGGGTCGCGGTGGCGAGCAGGAAAGCTGCGCCTGGGAAACCGGGCCGGCGTGCGGGACATGCCAGCGCAATCAGGGGCGCCGCAACGGCCACGATCAGCACATGATGCACGGCGCGCGCCGAGAACAGCGCGACGCTCAGCGCGCAGAGTGGCGAGACGAAGGTGAGGGTGAGCACGCCAACAGCTCCCATCGCCCATCGCGGATGCCGGGACCGCAGCGCCAGTGCGGCTCCGAGACCCAGCGCCATCAGCAGGACGGGGTCGAGGTTCCAGCGGAAGATCCAGTCGTGTGGGAACGGAGGAGCGCCGCAATAGCTGGTTATGGGCTTGACCTCCTCCCTCGCAGAGAATCCTGGCCGCCCGCAGCGCGGCCATGGTCGACAGTCTCGTGCCCCATGCCGCGCTCCCCGGTTGACTAACTCTCCGAGAAAAGGATTTGAGCGGCGGAAAGTTGCCGGAAATTCACATCTCTTGAGTCGGAGCCGGCCTTGCTCGGTTCTGTGCGGCCGGGCGTTCTGGGTACTGCGCGGCGAGGCCCCCGGCACGCTGTCGAGTGTTCGCACCCGAACCATCCGGCGACATGGTGCAGCGCATCAGATGCCGTAGGCTCGGACGGCCATCACCAGACGCCTGGTCTGTTCTTCTTCGGTGGGCCGCGGCGCGCTCGGCAAACATTTGCGCCGCCACCGGACGAGTTTAGCGACCGGTCGGCGGCATGATTGGTCATGTCGATCGCCTGCTATGATGACGGCTGCTCACGAATGTGGCGTCGCGCTGGGGACCGCACAGCGCCGGCACGAGCGCACGTAAATCGCGATCGCTCGCCGATTCAGATCATGCCGAAGCGAAGAGTGCGTGCCGTCGTTGCGGCGAGGGCAGAGCTGATCGAAATTCCTGATTCAGACTCATGGCTACAAGCTGATTGGACGGCCCGGCCCGCGACGCAGCTGTGGCCAACTTTGAATCCGGCGGTGGAAAGAACGTCCCTGCGGCGCGGCAGCCTCGATCTTCGCTGAAGGGGGCGCGTAGACCCGGTCTGCGATGCCCTTGCCGGAAGCGAGGCCGGCGCCCGGTTGGAAGCCGGTACCATGCGGCTTCTCGGCCTTGCCAGAGCAACTCGCCGCCCTGCCCGCGGAGAGCGTGGCGGCACCGAAACTGCCCGATTTTTCATCACACGGCCGCGGCCGAGCGCAATTTGGAAGCCTTGCGGGCCGGCGACCGGGCGCGGGTCCGCAGATCGCTTCAGGATCGGATGGAACGCATCTTGCTTGGCGGGTCCCATGGAAAGCGGCCCCGACGATGCTGGCGGTTAGCGGTCTCCACGGCCCCGCTCCGGTGCGCATGCAGCGCGCCCGGGGGCGGGCCAGCGTCGCCTTTCACGTGCGCGACGGCGTGACCCGCCTCGACCGACTCTTCCAGGACGGCTGCGCGAAGCTGCGTTTCCCGCGTCCGCTGGGAGCCGATGCTCCCCAGGCCATCCTCATCAACACGGCGGGCGGACTGACCGGAGGAGACCGCCTCGGCACCGAGATCGCGCTGGCGGCACAAGCCGCAGCCTGCGTCACCACCCAGGCCTGCGAGCGTATCTATCGCTCGACCGGCGCCGACGCCGTCGTCGTCAACCGCTTGCGGCTCTCGGCCGGGGCGCGGCTCGCCTGGTTGCCGCAGGAGACGATCCTCTTCGACGGCGGACGCCTGTCCCGCTCTCTCGACGCCGATCTCGCGGGCGATGCCGAGCTGGTCGCCGTCGAGGCCGTGCTCCTCGGCCGGCAGGCGATGGGCGAGACGCTGCGCGGCGGCCGGCTGCACGATCGCTGGCGCATCCGGCGCGACGGCCGCCTGCTGTTCGCCGACGATCTGCACGTCGAAGGCGACATCGCCGCCCGCCTGGCGCCGCAACCGGCCCTGGCCGGCGGCCGCGCCGTGGCGACCGTGCTGTTCACCGGGGCCGCGCCCGAGCGCTTTCTGGAGCAGGCCCGCACCATCGTCGGACCGGGCGGCGGCGCCAGCGCATGGAACGGCAAGTTTCTGGCGCGGCTGGTCGCGGAGACCGGGTTCGCGCTCAGGCGGCGGCTGGAGCCGTTGCTGACCCTTCTCATGGGCGGCTGGCCGCTGCCCAAGGTGTGGCAACTCTAGGAGGGGCGCATGAACCTGACACCGCGCGAGAAGGACAAGCTCCTGATCTCCATGGCGGCCATGGTGGCCCGGCGCCGGCTCGAGCGCGGCGTCAGGCTCAACCATCCCGAGGCCATCGCCCCGATCGCCGATTTCGTCGTCGAGGGCGCGCGCGACGGCCGCAGCGTCGCCGAACTGATGGAGGCCGGCGCCCATGTCGTCGGCCGCGCGCAGGTGATGCAGGGCGTCGCCGAGATGATCCACGACGTGCAGGTCGAAGCGACCTTTCCGGACGGCACCAAGCTCGTCACCGTCCACGAACCGATCCGCTGACAGCGCAAGCCGGAGGCCGCCATGAAGAGAGTGTCGATCGCCCTGATCCCGGGCATGGGCGTCGCGAGCCCGGCCCTCGCCCATCTCGACCCCGCCGCGCACGGCTCCTTCGCCGCCGGCTTCTCGCACCCGCTCTTCGGCGCGGACCATGTCCTGGCGATGGTCGGCGTCGGCCTGTGGGCCTTTCTCATCGGCGGGCGCGCCATCCTGGCGATCCCCTCCGCCTTCGTCGCCATGATGATGCTGGGCTTCGGCGCGGCCCTGGCCGGCATCGGCCTGCCCTTCGTCGAGCCGACGATCGCGGCCTCGGCGATGGTGCTCGGCCTGCTGGCGCTGGCCGCGCTGCAGGTCCCGGCAGCAGTCGGGATGGCCGTGGTCGGCTTCTTCGCGCTGTTCCACGGCCATGCCCATGGCGGCGAGCTCGGCGAGGCGACGGGCCCATCCTTCATGATCGGCTTCGCGCTCGCGACCGCGCTGCTGCATGCGATCGGCATTGGGACCGGCCTCATCGGCAACGCGCTCTCGCCGCGCGGCGGGATCGCGGCGCGTATCGCCGGCGGGCTGACGGCACTCGGCGGCCTCTGGCTGGTTGCGGGAGGCTGATCGGATGATCCCCGGTGAGGTCTTTCCTGCCGAAGGCGACATCATCCTCAATGCGGGGGCGCAGCAGCTCACCGTGCTGGTCGCGAATACCGGCGACCGGCCGATCCAGATCGGCTCGCACTATCACTTCTGCGAAGCTAACGCGGCGCTCGCTTTCGACCGCGCCGCCACGCGTGGCATGCGGCTCGACATCGCCGCCGGCACTGCCGTGCGCTTCGAGCCGGGCCAGCAGCGTGAGGTCCGCCTCGTGCCGTTCGGCGGCGCGCGCGCCGTCTACGGCTTCCGGCAGCAGGTGATGGGGAAACTCTGATGCCGGCCAGTCTCTCTCGCGCGGCCTATGCGCAGATGTACGGACCGACGATCGGTGACCGCGTCCGCCTCGCCGATACCGACCTTGTCATCGAAGTCGAGAAAGACTTCACCGTCTATGGCGAGGAGGTGAAGTTCGGCGGCGGCAAGGTCATCCGCGACGGCATGGGCCAGAGCCAGGCGAGCCGCGCCGGGGGCGCAGTCGACACGGTGATCACCAACGCGCTGATCGTGGATCACTGGGGCATCGTGAAGGCCGATATCGGGCTGAAGGACGGGCTGATCGCCGCCATCGGCAAGGCGGGGAATCCGGGCACGCAGGCCGGCGTCACCATCGTCGTCGGCCCCGGCACCGAGGTGATTGCGGGTGAGGGCAGGATCCTCACCGCCGGCGGCGTCGACGCCCACATCCATTTCATCTGCCCGCAGCAGATCGAGGAGGCGCTGATGTCCGGCGTCACCACCATGCTCGGCGGCGGCACCGGCCCGGCCCACGGCACGCTGGCGACGACCTGCACGCCCGGCCCCTGGCATCTCGGCCGGATGATCCGGTCCTTCGACGCCTTCCCGATCAATCTGGGTCTTTCCGGCAAGGGTAACGCCTCGAAGCCCGCCGCGCTGGTCGAGATGATCGAAGGCGGCGCGTGTGCGCTCAAGCTGCACGAGGACTGGGGCACGACGCCGGCGGCGATCGACAACTGCCTTGCCGTCGCGGACGAGCACGACGTCCAGGTGATGATCCACACCGATACGCTGAACGAGAGCGGTTTCGTCGAGGATACGGTCGCGGCCTTCAAGGGGCGCACCATCCACGCCTTCCACACGGAGGGCGCCGGCGGCGGCCATGCGCCGGACATCATCAAGGTCTGCGGGCTTTCCAACGTCATCCCGTCCTCGACCAATCCGACGCGGCCCTACACGCGCAACACCATCGCCGAGCATCTCGACATGCTGATGGTCTGCCACCACCTCTCGCCCGCGATCCCGGAGGACATCGCCTTCGCCGAGAGCCGCATCCGCAAGGAAACCATCGCGGCCGAGGACATCCTGCATGATATCGGCGCCTTCTCGATCATCTCCTCCGACAGCCAGGCGATGGGCCGGGTCGGCGAGGTGCCGATCCGAACGTGGCAGACCGCGCACAAGATGAAGTGCCAGCGCGGCCCCCTGCCCGGGGAGACCGGCGACAACGACAATCTGCGCGTGCGCCGCTACATCGCGAAGTACACGATCAATCCGGCCATCGCGCAGGGGCTCTCGCAGCATGTCGGCTCGGTCGAAATCGGCAAGCGCGCCGATCTCGTGCTGTGGAACCCCGCTTTCTTCGGGGTGAAGCCCGAGATGGTGCTGGTCGGCGGCATGATCGCGGCCGCGCCCATGGGCGATCCCAACGCCTCGATCCCGACGCCGCAGCCGATGCATTACCGGCCGATGTTCGGAGCCTATGGCCGCGCCCCGGCCGTTTCCTCCGTGACCTTCGTCAGCCGGGCGGCGATGGCCAACGGGCTCAAGGACAGGCTCGGCGTCGCCAAGAACATGCTCGCCGTCGAGAACACGCGCGGCGGCATCTCCAAGGCCTCGATGATCCTTAACGACGCCACGCCGCACATGGAGGTCGATCCCGAGACGTACGAGGTCCGTGCCGATGGCGAACTCCTGACCTGCGAACCCGCCACCGTACTGCCGATGGCGCAGCGCTATTTCCTGTTCTGAGGTCGAGCCATGCTGCGCGCCATCTCCCATAGCCACGGCGGCGGCGACCGGCCCTCGGGGACAATCCGGCTCGACCATGCCGCCCGCCATCTGCGCCGCAAGCGCGTGACCACCGATCAGGGCGAGGAGATCATGGTCGACCTGCCTGAGCCGGTGCTCTTCGCCGATGGCGACCGGCTTCTGCTCCAGGATGGTCGCAGTGTCGCGATCGTCGCGGCAGAGGAGGCGCTCTACGAGGTGCTTCCCGGCGCGTGCCCGCTGCGCCACCTCGCCTGGCACCTCGGCAACCGCCACCTTCCCGCGCAGATCGACGAGGACCGCATCCTGATCCAGCGCGACCCCGTCATCCGCGCCATGCTGGAAGGGCTCGGCGCCTGCATCCGCGAGGTCGTCGCATGCTTCCAGCCGGTGCACGGCGCCTATCACACGCATGCTCACGGTCACGGGCATCACCATGACTGAAGCCGCCGCGCTCGCCCGGCTGATGACATGGCTGTCCCCGGCCTTTCCGGTCGGGTCCTTCGCCTACAGCCACGGGCTGGAGCGGGCGGTCCATGACGGGCTCATCCGGGATCGGGCGAGCCTGCTCGAATGGCTCGCGACGCTGCTGGAACACGGTTCCGCCTGGAACGACGCGGTCCTGCTAGCCGAGGCCTGGCGCCGCACCGCCGCCGCCGACGGCATCGAGGCGGTCGCGGAACTGGCCGCGGCGCTGTCGGGCTCGCGCGAGCGCCACATGGAGACGATGCTGCAAGGCGGCGCCTTCGCCGATGCGATCACCGCCTGGAGCGGAAACCCGCTGCCCGGCGTGGAGCAACCGATCGCCTATCCTGTGGCCGTCGGCACGGCCGCCGCCCGCCACGGCGTCGGGCTCGGCGATACGCTCACCGTCTATCTCCACGCCTTTGCCTCGAACCTCGTCCAGGCCTGCGTCCGGCTGGTGCCGCTCGGCCAGCGCGACGGGGTGTCGACGCTCGCGGCGCTCGAGCCGACTGTCCTGCGCACGGCGCGGCGCGCGTCGGCCTCGACGCTGGACGATCTCGGCGCCTGCACGATACGCGCCGACATCCTGTCGATGAACCACGAAACGCAGTACTCCAGGGTGTTCCGCTCGTGAAATCGCCCCATGGCCCGCTCAGGATCGGCGTCGGCGGCCCGGTTGGGGTCGGCAAGACCACCCTCACCGAGAAGCTCTGCAAGGCGCTGCGCGACCGCTATTCGGTCGCCGTCGTCACCAACGACATCTTCACCAAAGAGGACGAGCTGATCCTCAACCGGCTGCAGGCGCTGCCGGAGGAGCGCATCATCGGCGTCGAGACCGGTGGCTGCCCGCATACCGCGATCCGCGAGGACGCCTCGATCAATCTCGCGGCCATCGCCGAGATGCGCCGCCGTTTTCCCGATCTCGACATCGTTTTCATCGAATCCGGCGGCGACAATCTCGCGGCGACCTTCTCGCCCGATCTCGCCGACCTCACGCTCTATGTCATCGACGTCGCCGGCGGCGAGAAGATCCCGCGCAAGGGCGGGCCCGGCATCACCCGCTCGGATCTGCTCGTCATCAACAAGATCGACCTCGCTCCTTATGTCGGCGCCGATCTCGACGTGATGCGCGCGGACACGGAAAGGCAGCGCGCCGGCCGGCCCTTCGTCTTCACCGATCTGAACCGCCTCATGGGGCTGGCGGAGATCGTCGTGTTCATTGAGAGGAATGGTGGCCTTGTGGCCCGATCCGAGACCGTTTGAGCGAACGCCCGGGCACGACATTATCGGAGCCGCTAGCTTCCTCGGCGCAGCGGCTGGCGGCGACGCTCAGCGCGGCTATCAGGAGGCGCTCGCCGCGAGGCTGCGCGGAAAGCCTGATCGACTGGCCTTGGGGCAAGCTTCGTCGAGCGCCAGCAACGCAACGAGATGGAGCGTCTTCCTGCGAGGCTGCGCCGGCGGCAGGGCGGTCGTCCTCCGTGGCCGTCCTGAGGAGGCGATGGGCAAGCGCCCAGCCGCTTCTCGGGGTCAGGATCTGTCCTCACCAAACCCGTCAGCATGAAAGCCCTCTGCAGGGCGTTGACGACCTGAGCATCCCAGGTCAGGCCAGCTGGGCAGCGTGCAGAAAACCCGCGGTGTCCACGGCAGGTGGGGAGGTTGGCGGCGGATGAGAGCTAGGGTGTAGCCTGCGGCTAACGCCAATCCTAAGCTGGCACGCGGGCCGAGACTGCGCCCGTGCTACCGCAAAGCCCCCGGACCGGCTTGTGGATCCTTGGCCCGACCAAGGATTCCGATGCCCCCGGCCCATCGTGCCGGATTTGGTCGCCCGCGACATCGAGGCGCTTCGCAACCGCATGCGATATCGCCCAAAGCATTGTCACCGGCGGCCGTGCCTCGTGTCACCGCAGGTTCCGGTTCCCGTCCCTGCTCCTGGCTTGGCCCTAGGTCACGTGGGCTCTTGGGATTCCCTTGGATTGCGAGGCGTGATTCAAAGCTGCCTTTTGGAGGCGGCGGATGGGGGTGATGGATCGGCTGATCCTGGACGACAGGGCCTAGGCGCGGATGGCGCCCTACATCATCGGTGACGAGAGGACGCGCGGCAGTTCGGGCCGCGACAACCGGATGTTCGTCGAGGCGGTGCTGTGGATCGTGCGGACGGGTTCGCCATGGCGCGACCTGCCGGAGGTGTTCGGCAGTTGGAACAGCGCCTTCCGTCGCTTCAGCCGCTGGAGCGCCAAGGGCGTCTGGCACGGCATCTTCGCCGCCATGGCCGATGACCCGGACTTCGAATACCTGATCGTCGACAGTACCATCGTGCGTGCCCACCAGCACGCGGCGGGGGCAAAAAAGGGCCTGAGGATCAGGCCATCGGCCGCTCCCGCGGCGGCCTGAGCACCAAGATCCACATGGCCGTCCGCGGCCTGGGCTGTCCGGCGAGGATCATCCTGACTGCCGGTCAGCGCGGCGATGCGCCGCAGGCCGCCGCCCTGCTCGGGGAGGATCGGCCTGCCGCCGTGCTGGCCGACGCCGCCTACGACGCCGACCACTTCCGCGATGCCATAGCCAAGGCTGGCGCTGTCGCGGTCATCCCGAACAACCCGTCTCGCACCAAGAAGCATCCGATCGACCGCCAGCTCTACAAGGAGCGTCACCTGATCGAGTGCTGCTTCTCAAAGCTCAAGCAGTTCCGCCGCGTCGCCACACGATACGAGAAGACCGACCGTAACTTCCTCGCCGTCGTCACCATCGCCGCCACCATCCTATGGCTCAGGTAACGGTCCACGTGACCTAGGCTAGCCGCTTCGCCGGGCGTGGATCTGCCCAGACCTCAGAGCCATCCCGTTGCAGCCGAAACGATAGGATCCGCCCCTCCTCCGCACGCGTGAAGCCCAATTCGATCAATCGAGCCTCTGTGCTTGCCATCGCCGCATCATCGCGCGGTAAGCGGCCCCACATCTCTTAATCGAGGAGCATCCCCGGCTTTCGCGGACCAACGTCATACACGCGTTCAGTACGTCGGCGCTGCTCGGTCTGCGCGGCGGCGTCACAATCGGCCTCGACGAAGTCGCCCTCAAGGGCATCATGGGCGATCGAGAAGGCAGCCCGCGTCCTAGGACACTGGCGGACGTTCCCGAATCCTTCCAGATGCCTGCGCAGTCCTTCGGGAATGGTGAAACTGATGTCATAGGGCCCTGAACTGCCTCCGCGGCATAGGGGACAGCGCGCCCGCGGCTGCCAATGGGAGGCCGCCGGATCTGGTTCGGCCAAGTCGATCGCCGCCTCGCCCCCCCGCTTTTCCCAAGCGTAGTGGTCTTCGCGCGTCCGGCACCCGTGATAGTCGCGCATGAGACCGGCGATTGCGTCCGGCATGAGCTCAACGATGTCGCGCCGCGCCAGATAGAGTTCGCCTTCGAGCCTGCGGACACGCTCGTCTTCCGGCCGCTGGAGATGTTGTGGTCCTGTCCGTCGCATGTCCCGGATCCCCGTCTCTGTCAGCCCGGTGCTATGATGGGCATGCGCTCGCCGCCAATCAGGGCCGAAAGCAGTATCGCCACCGCGCCGCTGCACCTTCTTCATAGTCCACCGCAGTAGACGCGGCTGTGTGGCTCAAGCTCGGGGCTTGAAGTGACGATTGTCTCGCGCCGATGAATGCTCGAAGGCGAAGGATGCGCGGGCACATCAATGGGTCAACCCTTGCCGAACAGCCTCTACCGCAGCGAGACAACGTTGGCGTGATGCCTCGCGCATTTGCCGCATGCCGATCGCATCACGCATCGCGGTCACCACCTCTTCGTCCGAGCCGCCCCGCATCAGCATGCACCGCGCGAGCACCCGTAACTCCTCCATCGGTATCTCGATCGGATCGCGGTACTGCCCAGGCGGCGGGTCACGAAATGTGGACCAGTCTTCTGGCTTTACGTTCGGCGGCCAGAGGAAGACCGCTTCGCCTTCCGTGGTTGTCTGGACACCGGCCGGTAGGGCCGCGTAGACCGCCTCGCGGATGCGCCGCCCTGTTCGTTGAAAACCGTGCGCCCGCGCCACGCGCTGTGCCAGGACCTCGTCGCGTATTGGTCCCTCGGTGGCAAGGAGCACCTCGACCAGCGAAGCAAGACGCATGCGGTAGTCGTCCTCGTAGAACTTCGCTGAATCAAGCTGAGACAACACATATTGCGGCACGGCGTGGATCGTCTCGGCAGTCCCGCCACCATCCCGAGGTGGCTCGTCGGCCGCAGACGCTGACGGGCTCGTGGCCGGCTCCGATTCGTCTTGGCCCCCTGTTTCATTTGCCGCAGCTTCATGTGGCTCCGAGCTTGTCGCTGCAGCATCGGATTGCACTCGTTCCGCCGCGGCGCGGGCGGCGCTTCGCTTCGCCTCCAGCAGTTGAAGGAGCGCGAGGTGGACGCGGTGCGTTTCGCGCTCAGCGTTCGTCCACCAGTCGGTCGACCAGATGCGCTGGATACGCCAGCCAAGACCTTCCAGCATGGTCTGACGGAGCCTGTCGCGGTCACGCGCCGATGCGGATCGGTGATAGGTTGCGCCGTCGCACTCGATGCCTGCCACGAAAGCGCCGGGCGCATCGGGGTCCACGATGCCAAGGTCTACGCGGAATCCGGACACACCGATCTGCGGGTGTACCGTCCAACCTCGCGCCCGCAGCCGTTCGGCCACGGCTGCCTCGAACGGACTCTCGAAGTCGCCCAAAGGGCCGGTCGAGGTGGTCGCGAAGGCTCTAGCCCCGTGCTCGGCAAAGGTCAGGAACTGCTTGAGATGTGCCACGCCGGTCGCCGATGTCCGGGCGAGATCGATGTGCTCCGGGCGAAGGCTGCCGAAGATCAGCAGCGCCTCTCGCGCGCGAGTGACCGCGACATTGAGTCGGCGCTCGCCTCCCGATTGGTTCAGCGGGCCGAAATTCATCGCGATGCGGCCAGTCACGTCCGGACCGTAGGTCAGCGAGAAGATGATGACGTCGCGTTCCTCGCCCTGCACGCCCTCGAGGTTCTTCACGAGCACCGGCTCGTCTAGGTCATCCGAGAAGAACCGCTCCAGGGAGGGATCGTCGCGCCGTGCCTCGTCCAGCAGGTTCTCGATCAGCGACTGCTGCTCGGCGTTGAACGTCACAATGCCGATGGAATGCTCTGGCCCTCCTGCCTCCATATGGCGAAGGCGCCCGACGACTTCGGCGACGACTGCCCGGGCCTCGGCCTGATTGGTCCGCGCGCCAGCGCGCGCATAGACGCCATCCGCCACGTGGCGGAACGACACTGCAGTGTCGTTCACGACGGGAGAGGGGAAGGTCACAAGCCGCCCGCCATAGTATTGATGATTCGAGAAGGCGATCAGACCTTCGTGGCGGCTGCGGTAGTGCCAGGTGAGTTCCACGCTGCGGATGCCCGTGCCGAGGCATTCGTCGAGAATGGATTCCAGATCCTCGGTTTCGAGTTCAACCTCCCCGTCCTCGCCGCTGCCATCGGGCGCGTCGGGGATGGCCCGCTCGAAGAAGCGCGTCGGCGGCAGTTGCTTAGGGTCGCCGACCACGATCACCTGCCTTCCGCGGCCGACGGACCCGATCGCATCCCAGGTCGGAATCTGCGAGGCTTCATCGAAGATGACCAAATCGAACGGTGCTGCACCGGCCGGCAGATACTGCGCGACCGACAGCGGGCTCATCATCAGGCAGGGCGTCAGGCGGCGGATTGCCTGAGGCATGCGCGTGATAAGCTGCCGGACGGGCAGATGCCGCTGCCGCTTGGCAAGCTCCCGCGTCAACACGGCATATTCCGGGCTCGCCTGTCGCTCGGAACCACCCGGCATGGCCTCGGTGATACGCGCCCGGGCCAGGCGGGCGGAGAGATCAAGCATCTGGCGGTCTAGATCACGGAACCGCTCGATGCGCTTCTCATGCGTCGCGGCGACGAACCCACGAAGCCGCGGCAGCTCATCCGCAGCGACCGTGATCCACCAGCGCGCGTAGTTGGCCTCGAACACACGGCTGGTATCGGCAGGGGCCAGCAGGCCGCCTTCCATTGCCGCAAGAAGCGGGGAGAGACCGAGGCCCTCGGCGCGCTGGACCACGCCGCGCCATGCACACCAGTCGCGCAGATGCGCGGCACTCGCGGCCCAGCCGGCGAGGTGAGACCCGAGCGCTCCGGCCCAATCCGTCTCCCCGACCCAATCCGTCTCCCTTTCGGTCACGACCAGTGCCGGGTCGCTTCCGCACAGCGACGCTAGCGCGGCGAGAGCGGCTTTCACCTCGGCCATTGCCTCGGTCAGCTGCCGGAGCGGTACGGCCACGGCGCCAACCTCCCCGAGTAGATCAGCGCTCTCTGTCAGCAACCTGCGGACATGGTCCCGGAGCGCGAGAAGTGCGGAAGGATCCGCTGCACAGCCGGCCACGGCTGACCTAATGGCCAGGCCTCTGTCGAGCGAGGCCTCGATGCCCGCGAAATCCGATTGGAGGCCCCGCCACCGTCGCCCGAGCAGCGGCTCCAGAAGCGCGGCATGGGGGGCCAGCTCGGCGGCCTTCGCCTGCATGGCAATCAACCGCTCAAGATCGCGGGAAGGATCCTCCGGCACGCGGCTGGCGGCAGCAGCGAGTCTCGCGCGGATCGCGTTCTGGCCTGACCTGCGCTTCAGCCACCACCGGGCGCTGGCATCCCGCCACTCGACCAGCATGGCCGGCAGCGGAAGGGTAGCCACCGACGTGTTCCACTCCGCATCGAGCCTGCGGGCCAGATCGGCATGGTCGCGGGCAATCGCCGACGCGGTCTGCAGCGTGCTGCGCGCTTCCCGCGCGCCTTCACTCAGCGCCCAGGCAGCATCCGGTGCTGCCGGGTCTAGAAGCAACCTGGCCAGGCCGTCGATCCCCTCCACGGCCTGGCGCGTAAGCGGGGTGTCGGTTGGTAGGGCCAGGGCGCGCAGCACGCCCGGCAGGGCACCCTGAAGGCAGAAGAGCGTCGCGGCGGCGCGACGCGACCCCTCGATGAGATTGGCCTGCCAAGTCGGGGACCATTCGGTGGCGCCTATTCCGGCGAGAGCCGCGTAGGCTCCCAGCTCGCCAAGCCTGGCTAGCGTCGCGGCCGCATCCTCGATTGCTCCTACGAGGCGCTGGTAGTCGCCCGCATCATGCGTGTCGGGAGACGGCCACGACAGCGCGACCTCCGGCACGCCGCCGGTCTCGGCGTGCAGCATGACCCCAATGGCCCGATAGGGCGTCCAGCCGTTGCGTCTCTTCCGATGCAGCTCGCGGACATAGCCGTTGAGCTCCGCGCGCAGTGCCACCGTCTCCTGCCCCTTGGAGGCCCAGGCCGCATGATCAAAGGCCTCGCGGGCCTGCAGGGCCCGATTCAACTGCTCCAGTACGGCCATCTTGGAGGCCTTGGACGAGAACAAATCCAGGCAGAAATCACCGAGGCCCACCTGGCGCAGGCGACGCTGGACGACCTCCAGCGCCGCGCGCTTCTCGGCCACGAACAGTACGCTTCTGCCTTGGGCGAGCGCGTTCGCGATGATGTTGGTGATGGTCTGGCTCTTGCCCGTCCCGGGCGGGCCGATGAGGACATAGCTCTCACCGCGCGGCGGCGGCGACCGCGCGGAGTTGCGAGCTGTCCGCCTCCATCGGGCAGGCGAGCCCGAGGAGCTCCGACTCGTCGTCGAGAGCAGCGCCGGCATGGCCTGCCGCGTCGGTTCGGCTTCTGGCCGCCACGGTGCCGTCCGGCCCCGGGGCGTCATCGGACGGGCCGTCCATGAGCCGGCGCGCTACCTCGCTCTCCCGCAGCGCATCGGCGCGATCGGCCAGATCCTTCCACATGAGATACTTGGTGAAAGACAGATTGGTCAGCGCGACATCGTCCGTCACCTCCCATCCCGGGATGTCCCGGACCTTGCGCCGGAAGGCATCCAAGATGGTCCGGACGTCCAACCCCGAACTGTCCTCGGGAGCCACTTCGAGATCCGGCATTCGGACGCCGTATTCCTGCTTCAGCATCTCGAGCAGCGTGGCGTTGATGCGGGTCTCGTCGTCATGGGCGCGGAGCTGGAAGCCCGACTTCACGCTGGGGCGTTCGAGCACCACGGGCACGAGGATCAGCGGCGCGCGATAGGGCTTCTCTTTCGCCCTCGGCTTCCAGAGCAGGGCGCCGATCGTCAGGTAGAGGGTGTTGGAACCGCCCTCCTGTTGCGACGTCCTGGCCGTCCGGAACACCTCCGTCAGACTGGTTTGGAGCTTCTCCTCCTCCAGCGCCACCAGCAGCTCGCGCTTCGCCAGTGCGTCCCGGGCATAGGCCTGATTGGCTTCCTCGTTCAGGCGATCTCGATGCAGCCGGGCGCTGCGGGGATCGCCACCTGCCATCAGATCGGGCCATGGGCGGAACCGGATCGGTGGCGGCTTCGCGCTGCCACGCATCTCGGCCAGCATATCCTCCAAGCTGGCCGGATCGTGGCAATCGATGGCGACAGCCTGCCTGCCGCCGAGCCGGAGATTTAGCAGCCGGTTCCGTCCGGAGAGGTCGAGCAGCCGCTTGCGCCAGCGCGCCAGTCGATCGGCGGCGGTGGCTGGCGGCGGCTCGGTCTCCGGCTCATCGTCATCGCGCAGGGGCGGCGCGTCCTCGATCGGCGGTGGGCCGACCTCGATTGATGCGTCCCCGCCGGCGCTCCCCGTACCGCCCCGGCCGTATCCACCGGACGGTGCGCCGAGCGGACGGATGCGCCGCTGGCGCGCCCGATGCACGTCAATGACGCCTTCGAACTCTTCGTCGTGCCCGGTTGCGACCTTTTCGGCCCCCGCGGCACAGGCCCGCCTGAACCCAGGTGCGGGGGCTTGGGTGCACAGCGTCGTCTCGAACAGCACGACGTCGTTCAGCGCGAGGCGCGTCCGAAGGCTGGGCGCGTCATCCGCCACCGAAGCACCGAAATCATGCTTCGAGAGCCACACGCCGGCAAAGGCATGGCCCTTGGTCAGCACGATGAGCGGGCGGAAGCCGGCGTGCTCCAGACAGGCTGCGAAGAGCACCGCCAGGTCGAGGCATGTGCCGAGCCGCTCCTCCATGATCTGACGCGGCGGGCGGACGCGCTGCCCTTCAATCTCGAAGGACGGTGGTGGGTTGACGTAGCGGATGTCGAGCGAGCAGACGGCGCTCCACACCGCGGCGGCCTGTTCCCAGAGGCGCTGCTTTGACGTCGCCTGATAACCTTCGAGGCTGTCGGGCTTGCCCTGCGCGCGAAGCAGGTCCGACGCCTTCCGAAGGATCGTCGCGACAGCGGGGTCGTTGGGCTCGACGAAGGCGGCCAGCAGGTCGGGGATGCTGCCGTTCCCGCCCCATTCGTTGTGCGCCAAGAAGCGCACATCCTGCGTCACCTCGGCAACGCACCGTTCGCGGGATCGCGCGGTGAAGGAGACGCTGCCGCGGACACTCTCGGTCAGGCTACCGAGCCAGGCGCCATCCAGCTTCAGGTCGAGATCGTCCACCACCCGCATCTGGCCGGGCCCGACCTCCGCGAGCCGCCAGATGCGGGGCAGGACGGCCGGAGGAGTGCTGGTGACCTCCACGACGATGTCACCGAGGCGTTCTTCCGTATCGTTGAGGAGAGCCAGTTCTGAAAGCACCGGAACATGATTGGCCCAGAGCGCGACGTTGAGGGCACCCTGAACCCGCGCCGAAAGTTGAATCCCCGAACTGACGCCAAGGTCAGCTTCCACGCTGCCCGACGCCGTCACCTCTTCCGCCGCTTGGGTGTCTTGGTCCAACGCCGTCCAAGCTCCAGCCTGCTGCACAATCCTGTCGCAATTCGGTCATCATCAACGCTGGGTGGAAAATTGCAATTGTGTCTTGAACGCGGACGCCTGCCGATCGACAATTCGGGGCGGGGCATCCGATACGTGCTGCCCTCAGCGACGTGCCAATCCACCAAGAGCTCCACCACCGCCACCAAGGCGGCGATGCCGAGGCGGCCATCCGGCGTGGCGACCAACAGTTCATGCGCGCGGCGCACAGTCGCCGGATGGCGGGGGGATCGTTCGACGTGGGGCGAGACGTCGGCGTGCAGGGCGAGCAAGGTCAGCGTCCGCTGCAGCAGCGATTCTTGCAGGAGCGGCAGCTCGCCCCGCTTAGCGGCCATCAGCCGCGCGGGTCGCCGCCCGGAGCTCTGGGGCGTGCGGCACCTTCTCTCGGGGGACAGGCTGTGCCTGGCCAGCGCGGAGGCGATGGCGGCGGCCTATTCGATAGCCCGGTCGAATTGGCCCGCGCCCGCGATGTGCTCGACCTCGCCATTGTCGCCGCAGCATCTGGCCCTGAAGCATGAGAGGCGGTCTCCCAGCGGCTTCGGCATGATGTCGAGTGGGGTAAGTAAGGCAGCCAGCGGTTCGTCATTGCACACGCGGCCGAGATACTGACTATCCTTCAAGGATCACGGCGTTCAACCTCTCTGCTGCTTCCGTGATAAGAAGACGCGGCGCCATGATCTCCGCAGCCGGTGCGATCGACGTGCGGCCGGCTGCTCCAAGCACCGCGGCCAGGATCTGATCCGAGTTCGCCATCAACGCGATGAGATGGTCCGCCCGTGGCTGGCTGTCGCCGCGAAGCCGTGCTTTGACGGCATCTTCGCTGGCGCCACTCCATCGCCTCAACCGCTTCACTGCGCTTCGTTCCCGACGCAGTGCATCGGTCAACAATGACGCATGCTGCGGCGGCCCGTCCATGCCCTTCTGCGATTGGTGCAGTTTTCCACCCAAATCGGGCAGAGTTCCGCCCTTCTCCGTCCCCATCCAGCTGAAATCCCCGCGCTATCCTCACGCGCAGGGTGCGGCATCACCGCGGCTTCGCTGATTCCTTGCACCACAGATGAAAGAGCGATCGCCGGCTTCCCGGCGCTCGCGACAAGGAGCCTGGGTGTGAGGTCTTCGACGGGCAGCACGGGGGATTCAGGAGGCGTTCGGCGGCGCGCGGCCGAGTATGTCCGGATGTCGACCGACCACCAGCGCTACTCCACAGAGAACCAGTCAGCAGCAATCCGGAAGCATGCCGACGAACGTGGCATCGAGATTGTTCGGACCTATGCTGACCACGGCAAGAGCGGCTTGAGCCTTGCTGGCCGATCCGGCCTCAAGAACCTGATCGACGACGTACGGGCAGGGCGGGCGGATTTCGACGTGATCCTGGTCTACGACGTCAGCCGCTGGGGCCGGTTCCAGGATGCCGACGGAAGCGCCTTCTACGAGTACCAGTGCCGCAAGGCCGGGATCCCGGTCGAGTACTGCATTGACGGCTTCGAGAATGACGGCAGCCCGGTCGCGACGATCGTCAAAGGCGTCAAGCGTGCCCTCACCGGCGAGGGAAGCCGGTTGCTCTCCGTCCGTGTCTTTGCGGGCCAGGGTCGGCTGATCGAGCTTGGCTTCCATCAGGGCGGTCATGCAGGCTTTGGGCTGCGCCGCCATCTCCTCGACGGCGCGGGCAACAGGAAGGCGCGGCTTGCCCGCGGCGAGCACAAGAGCCTTCAGACGGACCGCGTGATCCTTGTGCCAGGGCCGCCGGAGGAGGTTGTCGCGGTCCGCTGGATCTACCGCAGCTTCGTCGAGGAGGGGCGCAGCGAAAACGAAATCGCCGCCTTGCTGAATGCCCGACGCATCACGACGAATCTGGGACGGCCCTGGAGGCGGGGCACTGTCCATCAGATCCTGATTAACGAGAAGTATGTCGGCGACAACGTCTGGAACCGCATCTGGTGCAAGCTGCAGGGCGCACGGGTGCGAAATCGCCCCGACATGTGGATCCGGCGGGATGGCGCCTTCGAACCCTTGGTCGACCGCATGGAAGCGGGGGTACGACTGCGGGCTGAAGATGCTCGGGGCCTCTGTGTTTTTCATCGATCCCTCGACCGGGCACGAAAGACCCAAGTTTGGATCGTACGCCGGGATGGGAACCGCCAACTCCGCCTAGGCTGGCAGTTTCGGCAGAACCTACGCCGCCAATGGCTCGAAGCGGATGGATATGGACGATGGCCACGCGCACGAGACTGCGTATGCCCCCGGCCTTCTGACGGGCGAGAGCCTGTTCGTCATGGCGGCAGGTGGTGTGGCGATGATGAGCCGAGCGCGCAGAAGCTCAGCTACCACTGCCCCAAAGCAGTCGGCCGCTCACGACGCAACATCCCGTGGATGTCGGCCAAAATGTGGAACATGGCCCGGTACGACTGCTATGCGATGTTCAGCTCAAGCAACGCGCACTACCTCTCGGATGATGGTCGGGCCGTTAAGCCGTACATCGCCGTCCAAATGGCGGAGACTGCCAGAATCGTACAGGACCTCTACATCGACCGGCTGGCGCTGGAGACCGTGGGTGCTGGCCAGTCGCCGGATGCTCACATTGTCAGAGCATTCAACGGCGACACCAACACCGGCTCGTACGCCACCGGGATCATGCAGTTCAACACCGTCACCGGTGGGCCCTGGAGCGATGTTTCTTGGTGCATCGACTACATGGCCTGCGGCCACGTGTTGATGTGGGGCCGTGACGGAGAGGCTTGGATCAAGGATCTCTGGGAGAGCTGGTTCGCCAACTACCAGATCGGCTGTTCCCTGGGTCCCGGGGCCTGCGTGGCCTACTCGGCGGAATACAAGCCCGTCTCGATGGAAACCACCGCCTCGGTGGTCCAGTCCTTCGAGGATTACTGGCAGAGATATCGGTCGAGCGAGTCCAGCCAGACTGTTCTAACTCGCACCGAGTGCCCCTCCACGAGCGACGCCTCTGGCGGGTATCGCGCGCGACATCAGCACGCCTGCCGCTTCCTGGCTACGGCCGGGTGGCCCGGGGCGCACGGCCACACCTATCAGGATGGCGTCGAGCCCATCGGTACGGTGTTCGCTGGGTCCTCATCGGCTGTTCTGGTGACCGAAGGCGGACGCTGGGAAATCTAGGGAAGCATCTGATGACAATCGCGATCGCCTCCAGCACCATCGTTAACAGCAGCACTACTCCCGCATCGTCGTTCGATCTGCCCCCTCCATCGGGGCTCGGCAGCAGCGACATCGATCTGGTTGCCGCCTTCATCAGCGACAGCGCCAGCGGTGGCAGCTCTGTGCTATCCATTGCCAATGATGGCGGCGCCTACACGTCCATCATGGGCGACAACGCCAACAACAATGGCGGTGGATCTCCGGAGGGCGATGCGCACCTCTGGTACAAAGTCGGCGCGGCCTCCCAGGGCGATGCCGTTGTGTCGTTGACGGTCACCACCCGGTTCTATCTCGGACTGCGCATGCGCCTGACGGGAGTCGACCTCTCTGACCCGATCGCGGCAGTGTTGTCGTCATTGCTGAACGGTCGCGGATCCCCGAACGGCTCATCCCCTTGGACGATCCCCGGGCTGACCGTGCCCGCCGGAGCAATGGTGCTGCCGTGGTTCTTGTTCTGCGACTACCAGGTCGGCGGCTCCGCTGGCGCTCGCTTTTCTGCCTCGGGATTCACCTCGACCGCGTTGAACGACCGGACATCGGGCGCAACCAACCACATCGCCGCAGTCGTGCTATCGAAGCTGATTGCCTCCGCAGGCGCATCCGGCGACTGCGTTGTAACCCCGGTGTCGAACGCATCTACGACTCAGAAGAACTACTTGGGCGGCATGCTCGCACTCCGGCCGGCAGCAGACGGCCCGCCGCCGTCGATCGTGCGCAGCCGCGTCGTCGGGCCGTTTTGATGTGCCGCCGTTCGCCTAGGCGACAAAGCGCCTGCGGCGGGTGGCGCCGAACAGGCAGGCAAGCGCGGTGCCCATTAGCCCAAGCGTTGCGGGCTCGGGGACCGGGGAGAGCTTTACGAAGTCACCATAGACCTCGCAGTGCTTGATCTCATATGAGCACATGCCACTCCCGATGTAGTCGCTCTGATAAAATACACCAGATGATAGTTCAGACAGATTCCACCGAAATTCGGTAGAGCTTTTGTTGTAGTAGAGATAGATTTCTGGGTAGTTCCACCCACAAGAGATACTTCAATTGACCACAGTCCATAGTGCATGTTGTGCGTGGGGTTTTCTGGCCTCGGGTACATGCTAGCCGGGGTGATGAATAAATCGGTCTCGGGTATTCCAGACGCTTCAAAGTAGAAGCCTTGGATTCCGGCCGCGCCCCATTGCGGCATATCCGGATCGTCAATGTCCGCCTTGAAGGTCACCCCGGCGGCATAGGCCGCGTCGCTGAATGCGATCCAGCCGGTAGCTTGAATAGGATACGGGGTCGGGGCGACCGAGGTCTGCCTGAACTCGAAGATGACGGCGGCCTCTGCCGCGCTCGCCAACAACGACCCCGCGGCCACGATCCCGGCCGCGAGTGCTCCGATGCCTCTACAACCAATAGTCGGCATGCCCCGTCCCCCCCTCAACAGGGGCTTAGGCATGCAAGGACGAGTCCACCCGTACGAATCCGCGACTGGGTGCGCTGCCGCACCGGATGCGCGCGCGGGTTCGCCAAATGTCCCGACACCTCAAAGGAGAGATGAATGCAACCCGATCCGCGCGCTGTCGCCGCAGCAGCGCGTGCGCGCGGTGGAGGAGCAGCGGCGGCGTGCGTTGCCGGCGCCGGACGCGAACAGTGTCGGCGTTGCGGCGCAGCCCTCCAGGGCCGCGCTGATCGCCGCGCTGCGTCGTCAGTTCCGCGATGCCGGGCAGCCGGGGGCTCGCGGATCGGCCTTGCCGATTGCGGCGGTCACCGAAGGGGAAGCGGCGCGGCTGAATCGAATTCTGCGCGCCGCCGGGGTGGAGATCGACGTGCGCGGGTTCACGCACACAGCGGATCCCGACGCCGCACGCCACACCTTCAAGAAGCACGGCAGCGCAGCGACCGAGCATCCGCGAGGGCAGATCGCGTTGCGCGGCGATGACTGGGCGCAGATCCCCGATATCGTGGGCAGCCCCGACGCCATCCGCTACCTGGGGCTCACCAAGCGCGGCAAGCACGCGATCGGATACTGGAAGCGATTCAACGGGCATCACTACTACGTCGAGCAGGTCTTGACCGGACGACGCCGCCTGACCGCGGTGACGATGACCAAGCATCCGGGACCGGTGCCTGAACGAGCGCTGAACGGGGAGGTGCCGGGGGCCGCAATAGCTTCCGCGGAAAGCCCTCAGGCGGCAAACGTCCGAAACGAGCCCGGCCGGGAAAACCTAGGGACCCGGCCATACGAAAGCAACACGTCCGACGCCGCGTCGTCGCGCGGGGCGCAGGCGCAAGGCGCTGTCGGCGATGCGCAGACCGGACGCGAGACAGCGGATGGGGCCCGGCGTGCAGCGGCCTTTTCTCGTGCTGCAACCGAGGCTGGGGCCGACACCATCCCCCCAGCGCCGGGCGCTCGCGACGTAGGCGGCCCGCCCGGCGCAGGCAAGGCCGCCGATGCCGACTCGACGACCCTGTTCAGCAGCCCGCTCGACCCCGCTGCCGTGCGCCGCTTCATCGCGCAGCCTGCCATGGCCGCCGTGCGGAGCCTGCGCAACGCGCTGCTGTCCTCCGGCGCGATCGATGTTGCGGCCGGCGCGGCGCGGTCGGTGGACCGCACGTTCCGCTTCTTCGCCCACAGCAACCGCGCGGGCATGCGCGCGCTCGCCGCGCGCTACGCGGACAACGCCGACATCCGGACGATGACGGACGCGCTCGCCTCCGATCCCGGCACCGGGCGGCTGGTGCGCGAGACGTTCCAGAGCGCTTACGAGGCGCGCGCGAAGTCGATGACGAACCGGCTTGCGACCGTGATCCGGGATCTCGACGACGGCGCGCTTGGCCGTATGCGCGATGCACTCGCCACCGGCCGCGGCCGCGATGAGGTGTCCGGCCGCGTGCGGCGGCTGCTGGACGAGCAGCACGACTACCTGCGCAAGGCGGGCCTCGACCTCGGCTACGTCCGTGGGCGCTACTTCCCGCGCGTGCTCGACACCGATGCCGTGCTGGTCAACCGCGACGCCTTCCTGGCCGATGCGCAGTCGCTCTACCGGCGCATGGGCCTCGATGCCGCCAACGCCCGCGAGGCGGCGGAGGAGTGGTTCGGTCGCGCCGCCGGGCTGGGCGGGGCGAGCCGTTTTGCCGACGCGCCCACCGGCACCGCCCACACCAGGGGCCGCGCGCTGCCGCCTGATGCGGACGAGATGCTGCGGCGCTGGTACGTGACGGACCCGCGCGAGACGCTGACCCGCTACTTTCAGAACAGCAGCCGCAACGCCGAGTTCGTCCGCCGCTTCGGCGTCAACGGCAAGCTGGCCGACGAGGCGTTCGACCGCATGGCGAAGGCCGGCGTGGAGCCGAAGGACATCGCGCTGCTGCGGCACCACTTCGCCAGCGCGACGGGGACGATGAAGTCGACCGTGTCGTCGCAGGTGCAGCAGGCGGTGCAGTGGACGCAGACGATCGGCGTCATCTCCACGCTGAACCGCGCGTTCCTCTCCTCGCTGGTGGAGGGGCTGGGCATCGGCGTGCGCACCGGCAACGTGGCGCACGGGCTGGACGGGTTCGCGACGACCTGGGCGGCGATCGCGCGCACGAAGGGCACGGCGGAGGCGCGGCGCGCGGCGGAGCTGATGGGCGTGGTGTCCGACGCCCTGACGGACCAGACGCTGAACGCGCGCGAGGGCATGCTGACGCCGACGCGGCTGCAGCAGCGGGTGCTCTCCGGCATGTTCCGCGCGACCGGCCTGCACCAGATCACCGAGGCGCAGCGCGTCGCGGCGACGAAGATCGGCCAGGTGTGGGTGCGCCAGCTCGCGGACGAGGTGGCGGGCGGTGCGGCGACGCAGGCGAGCGCCAGGCGGCTGCTGGCGGAACTCGGCATCGACGGCGATGACGCGAAGGCGCTGTCGGCCTGGCTGAAGCGCAATGACGGCGTGCCGCGCACCGGGGACCTGCTCGGGGATTCGCGCGAGGCCGGGCTGTACCGCACGGCCATCGTCCGCTTCGTCAACGAGTCCATCCAGAACCCGGAGGCGATCGACCGGCCGGCGCTGGCATCGGCGCCGATCGGCCGGCTCGCCTACGGCATCACCAGCTTCATGTTCGCCTTCACGCGCAACGTGCTGATGCGCACGCTCAAGAGCGGGGCCGAGGCGGCGGTGGGCCAGGGCTACACGATGGCCGACCGGGCGCGGCTGGCGGGGCCGCTGGTGGGCTTCATGCTGCTGGGGGCCGCGCAGTACGGCGTCAGCCAGTTCCGCGAGCGGGTGCTGAACCCGCGCGCCAACGCCGAGCGCGACTGGCTGACGCGCACCGTGCTGGACCTCGATCGCACCGGGGTCTTCGGCACGGTGAGTCCGGTCGTGAACGCGGTGACCAGCGCGCGCTACGACCGCAGCCTGAACAGCATGTTCGTCGGGCCATATGCGGACAGGATCCTCGGCAACATCTCCGCGCTGACGCTGGGGCTGCTGCCGCAAGGCATGGGCGGGCCGAACTCGCCGCGCACGAACGCGGCCGAGCATGCGGCGGCGCGTGCCCTGTACGCGGGCGTGCTGGCGCCGGCGGTGACGACGGCGGTGTCGCTGATGCCGGGCGGGGCGTTGCAGGTGGTCGCGGGCGTGGGGTCGGCGCTGACGGTGGCGAGCCCGGGGGCATCGCGGGCGTTTGCGGATGCAGTGGCGGGGCCGCGGCCGCCGCGGCGGGAGGCGGCGGCGCGGCGGCGGGGGTACTGAGCGCGGGCTTGGCTGCGTGGCCCGCTACGCTTGTTCTGTTTTTGTTCCTGTGGCGAGATCGGGCGGTGGTATCCTCCCGGCCCCTGTCAGCCTTCGCCGCCAAGTTCGCTGTTCAGTGCGGGGGATGCGGCAAGATCGCGGTCCTCGAAAGGGACAAGCTGATCCGGCGCGTGGGCGATCTGTCGATGAACCAGGTCGCGCATCTGTTGTCCTGCAAGGGGTGCAAGGTGCCGCCGGTCGAGATCCGCAACAGCCCGGAGTGCGACGGCTGGCCCGGGTCGGGCCTGAAGCCAACTGATCTGGTCGTCTGGCGGCGCGACAAACGGGGTTGATCCGTAGCGCTGGACCAAGACCTCAAGGCTGCGACGCGCGCCCATCAATGCCCGCGCCGACACCGTCCGGGAGTCGCGCATGTTCGCCGATCGTTTCTCGCGGCGACGCTGCCTCGTGCCGATGGATGCGTTCTACGAGGGGCAGGGCGAACACCCTCCGAAGCAGCCGCGGGCATGATTCGCTGCCGCTGGACAAGCTGAGTGGCGGATCGCCGGTGCGTAGCGCGCAAACGGGGCGTTAACGCCTAGTAAGCGAAGCGCCCCACCATGTCGAAGTCATTGGAAAAATGGAGCAGCGACGGGAACCGGGAACTGAAAGTCTCTGGGCCGAAGGTATCCAGCGCCGCCTCAGAAACACAGTATGCGCGCCAGCATCAGCGATGGAGCGATGTCGACGCGGCAGGTGCTCCGTCCTCCTACCGCCAAGTCGTTCGGGGCTGGTCTGCACCTGATGGGGCCTTCAAGGGCTGTGCGCGAAGATCCAAAGCAGACATGGCACTCGGCTGGACAGAACGGGACTGACGAGGCTCCCCATCGAGAGAGGTGGCCTACAAGATTGTGAGTTTCCGGCAACCTTTCGGCCATTCAAGTCCTTTTCCCGGGAGGTCAATCAATCGGGGAGCCGGGGATGGCCGACGAGGCTATTGACCATGATGGCACCTCGGGGGCCGGTCATGCGGACGAGGCTTCCGGAAGGAGTGCCGCCTCTCCGGACCGTCCCACCTTGACGAAAATGCGACGCCATCGCAGCGTGTTCCTAATTAATGACCGGAGGGCGCAGCGCCCTTGCGCCTTGCAATCATTGTAGCATCTGCGGAGCGGAACGACCGGCTCCGCGCCGCTCTCGCTCTCGCGCACTTCCTGCACGGCCGCAACCTCATCGGAGCCGGCCCGATGCAGGTCACCGTCGGCCTGCCGGAGTCCGAGGACCACGACATCCTCGCGCTGCGCCGTTGGGGACGGGAGCAGGGCGGCATCGGTATCCGCGGGTTCACCTGGCGCAAGGTGAACACTGCCTCCGTGCGGCTGATGTTGAAGCCCGCGCTCCTCCCGCCCGGCGAGGAGCCGGTGCTGCTGCCCGACGACGCCGGCCGCGAATTCCGCGACGCCGAAGCCTGGATCGTCCTCGCTTCACACACGCATGGCCGGATACCGTGGCTGCGGCCGACGGCGATCTTCTGCGGCGACCTCGCGCCGCGGCGAGTGGGCGGAGGTCCGGGAAGCGCCGGCGACCGACTGCAACTCGCGGAAGCTATGATCGGCTGGCGCCGCGCCGCCTGCGCTTTCGCGACCGACCCCACGACGCGCGACGACCTCGTAACCTATGCCGGCATCGAGCCCGATCGGGCACTGCTCGCCCCACCTGTGCTCGCACCCCCGCAGCCACCCTCCGGGATCGGGCTGCCGTCCTTTGGCTCGGACCCTGGCATCGTCTGGATGACGAGCCTCGGCCCAGAGGAGAACCACGCCAGCGCGATCGCCGCGCTGCGCCTCTACGTCGCGCGCGGCGGCGCGCTGGACGTCTCGGTCTGCGGCCCCGGCACGCTGGCACTCGCGGAGGGCGGGCACCCGGTCGCACGCGCCCTCGCGGAGGCGCCGGAACTGCGCGGTCGCTTGTTCTTCGCTGGCAACCGGCCGGTGGATGGCGTGCAGCGCCTGATGACGGCCCGCGGCATCGTATGGCACAACCTCCGCGCCGAGATCGCACCCTTCCCGCCCTTCGACGCCGCGCGCGCCGACGCGCATTTCGTCGCCTGCGACTCGCCATCTCTACGCTGGCTCAGCGAGCGGCACGGCATCGCGCCGCTGACGCACGCGCCCTGGGACCCGGATGCCGCGGCGAACGCCCTGCTGGAAGCAGAGCGGCGCCTGCGCGCCCGCGCGTCTCCGGGCCACGCGGTGCGCGAGGCAGCGGAGGAGGAACTGGCCGCCTCCTATGGCGAGATCCTCCGACGGCTCGCCGCGTATGGCTGAGTCCGCGCGCCCCCGCGTGCCGGTTGGCATCTGGGCCGGCTGGGACTTCCCCGTGCAGTTCGTCGGCGAGGGCATTCAGCGCGTCCTGGGTATGCTGGTCGAGGGCGCCGCGGAGAGCGGCCGCGTCACCTTCCACATCGCGCTGCGGCCGGTGAACGTGGCCTCCGGCCTCGCCATGCTGCGGGGGCTGCGGGCGCGTGAAGGCGATAGCTGGGTGCTGCATGTCATCGAGGACGCCGGCGACGCGCCGCCTCCGACGTCGTATCCGCTGATGGGCGGGCTGCCGCACGATCTTCCGCCGGGCGCGAAGCGGCTGCTCGCCATGCCGGACCGGCGGATCGCCTCCGGGCTGTTCGTGGCCGGCCTGGCGGCGACGCCGCTCTTCATGCTGCGCGCGCTGCTGCGTCCTGCCTGGCGCTTCGCCTGGACGCATGGGCTGCGCCTGAGCGTCGCCACACTACGCGACCCAGTGACAGCCGCGCCGGAGATCGCGGTCGGCGTGCGGCATCTCCCCGGCGGGCGCAGGCTCGCTCAGGCACTGCTGGCCTGGTCGGCCGAGCGCCAGCGGGACCGCACGCCGACGCCGCAGGCGTCCACCTCGTCTACGCCGGACTGGCGTATCCGCTCGCTCGAGCCCGGCGTGCCCGCGGGCTGGCTGTGCCTGTTGCCGAACCTGATCATCCCGCCCTCCATCCCCGGTCGGCGGTTCGTGATGCTGCCGGATGCGGTGATGCTGGACTTCACATCGGCCTGGAACCCCGCCGATCTGGCGCCCGGCGGTACTTGGCCGAGCTGGTTCTCCGCGGTGTCGCGCAACCTGGCCGTGGCGGATGCGGTGCTGACCATCTCCGCCCATGTTGCGCGGAACCACGTGGTCGGCCATCTGGGCGTGGACGCGACGAAGCTTCGCATCGTGCCGGTCCCGGCTTCCGACCTCGCGGTGGCGCTGCCCTTCCTCGCCGCCGACCGGCGCCGCACGCCGGCGACGCGGCACGAGGCCGCCGTGATGCTGCGCCGGCACGCCGCCGCGCGCGACTGGACCTACCTTGCCGACTTCCCGCTCGAGCATGTGGACTACATCGCGGTCTCAACCCAGGAGCGGCCGAACAAGAACCTCTCGCTGCTGATCGAAGCGCTGCGCCTGATCGTGCAAGAGCGCAGCGGCGGCCTCAAGCTGCTGTTAACGACACACGTCGTCGATGATCCCACGACACCGTGCTTCCGGCTGCACGGCCTGCTGCGACGACACGGCCTCGAGCTCGATGTTGTCTCCCTGCCGAGGTTGCCCAATCGCGAACTGGCGGCGCTGTTCCACGCCGCCGCGGTGACCGTGCTGCCTTCCATGTTCGAGGGCGGCGACGTGCCGCTCACCTTCTCCGAATCGGTGGGGCTCGGCACGCCGAGCCTGATGGCTCGTGGTCCGCACACGGAGGAGATGCTGGAGCAGTTTCCCGATCTTGCCCCCTTCGTCTTCGACCCCTACGACGCCGGGGCGCTGGCGGAATTGATCACCCAAAGCATCGCGGCGCGCGATGCCGTCCTCGACACCCAACTGGCCGTCTACGCAACGATGCGGCGGCGTGGCTGGGCCCAGGCCGCCGAGGAGTACGCGACCGTCGTGACTGGGGTGCCGCTCGCGCCGGTCCGCAGGCTGTCGCCCGCCGATGCCTGACGTCATTCCCGCGCCGGATGCCATGTCGCGGCGCGTCGCGCTGGCCATCTGGGCTGCCTGGGACTTCCCCGTGAATATCGTCGGCGAGGGCATGGCGCACATGGTCGCCATGCTGGTGGAAGGCGCGGCCGAGAGCGGGCGCGTGGTGGTCCGCGTCTGCGTCCGCCCGGACAACGTTGTAGGCATGCGCCGCCTGCTCGCCGAACTGCGCGCCACCGAGCGGACGGACTGGACGCTGCATGTGATCGAGGACGTCGCGGATAAGGACGCGGCGGCAGCGCCCGTGCCGGAGTGTGAGGCCGCGCCGGAGGAACCGCCGCTCGCCGCGCGGCTGCTGGCGATGCCGGACCGGCGCGTCGGCCGCCTGCTGTTCCTCGCGGGGGCCGCGTCGCTGCCGCTCATCCTGCTACGCGCGCTGCTCAGGCCGCTCTGGCGCTTCGCTTGGTCGCATGGTCTGCGCGTCAGCATGGCCGCGCTGCGCGACCCCGTCGGCGCGGCGCCCGAGATCACTCCGCAGTTGCGCCGCCTGCCGCTTCCGGGGATGCGGCGGCTGGGGGATGCGCTGCTCGCCTGGTCCGTGTGCCGCCGTTCCGCGGTCGTAGATGCGGACATCCCCGTGGCGCAGGCTCCGCCGGACGAGGAACCGGCGATCCCGGCCGCCGCTCCCCCCGAGCCTGTCTGGCAGGTCGCGGGCATCGGGCCGGGCGAGGTCGATGCCTGGCTCAGCCTGATGGCCGATCTCGTCGTGCCGCGCAGCGTCGAGGGCCGGCGTGCCATGCTGGTGCCCGATGCGCTTGCGATGGATTTCAGCGCGGGCTGGGGCCCAGGTAGTCTCAGCGAGATGGGCCCGATCCGCGCCGGCTACCCTGCGTCGATGGGCAACGCGTCACGCTGCGATGCGGTGCTCACCTTCTCCGAGCATGTCGCGCGCCGCCACGTCGTGGATGGCTTCGGGATCGAGGCGGCGAAGATCCGTATCGTACCGCACGCCCCGCCCGACGTGCGCCACACTCTGCCCTTCCTACAACCCGGCCGGCGCCGCAGCGCGGCGACGCGGCGGGCGGCCGCGGATATGCTTCGCAGCCACGCTGCCGCGCGCGGGTGGGACTACCTGGCGGGGTTCCCCTTCGAGCACACGACCTACATCGCCGTCTCCACCCAGGAGAGACCGAGTAAGAACCTGCCGGTGGTGATCGAGGCGCTGCGCATCCTGGTCCAGGAGAGGTGGCGCGACTTGAAGTTGCTGATGACGACGGTCGTCACGCACCAGGCCGACACACCGCACCGCCGCCTGCACGGCTTGTTGCTCGAACATGGGCTCGGGCTCGACGCGGTCTCCATGCCGCGGCTGCCGACAGCGGTGCACGCGGCCTTCTACCACGCCGCGGCGGTCACCATTCACCCTTCGTTTTTCGAGGGCGGCGACGCGCCCTTCCCATTCTCCGAATCGGTTGGCGTGAGCACGCCCTGCCTGGTTGCGCGCGGGCCGCACACGGAGGAGCTGCTTGCCCGGCAGCCCGACCTGGCGCCCTTCGTCTTCGACGGCTACGATGCGCGGAGCCTTGTGGATCTCATCGAGGATACGGTGGCGCGGCGCGACGCCGTCCTCGACGTGCAGGAGGAAATCCATGCTCGGTTACGCCGGCGCCGCTGGGCCGACGTGACGGAGGAATACGCCGCGGCCGCCACCGGCATTCCGTTGGTGCCGGTGCGCCGCCTCACCCCGCCAGCTTGAGCCGGGGCCAACGCTGCGGCGCGTGGCGCAGCATCAGCAGGTTCAGGGAGAGGACCGCGTCGAGCCCCGCCCCGCGCAGCGGGCGGATGGTGCCCTCCGGTTCCACGATCTCCCACGGCGTGAAGCCGACGACGCGGAAGGCGCCGATCCAGTCGTCCACCGCGATCCCCGCGCGCTTGAGATGGGAGGGCCCGAACTCCACGACCAGCGCGATGTCGGGGGAGTCCGCGATTACACGCGACATGCCCGCCAGCGCGTCGAGTTCCACCCCCTCCACGTCGATCTTCGCCACGGCCACCCGGGTGCCGGGCACGATGAGGCTGTCGAGCCGGCGAACCGGCACCTGGATCGCGCCTGTCCCGTCCTCGAGCGGGACGAGCGAACTGTTCATCGTGCCCGTATGGGTCGAGAGCGTGGCGGTGCCATCCTCCCGCCCGACGGCGCAGGCTTCCACCGTCACCAGCGCCTGCATGTTGTTGAGCACGACGGTCTGCCGCAGCAGCGCCGCGAGGCGCGGCGTCGGCTCGATCGCAACGACCTGCCCGCCTGGCAGCACGGCATGCGCCATGACGACGGTCAGGATCCCGATATGCGCGCCCGCATCCACGCAGAGATCGCCCTGCGTCAGCAGGGATTGCAGCACGATGCGCGTGCCGGCCTCATGCATGCCGCCCGCGTCCATCATGCCGGCAAGCAGCGCGAGATCCTCGACCGGGTGCAGCAGCCAGCCCCAGGGCGTGCGGGACAGCACCTCCGTCCCCAGCGGAACGCAGCGCGTGAGCGGATGAAGCACCGCCTCCATCCCGGCAAGGCGGGCGCCGAGCGCGTCGGCCTGGCCGCCAAGCAGGTCGAAGCGCGCGGCCAGTCGGCCCTCCATCCCGGCAAGGCGGGCGCCGAGCGCATCGGACTGGCCGCCAAGCAGGTCGAAGCGCGCGGCCAGCCGGCCCTCCATCCCGGCAAGGCGGGTGCCGAGCGCGTCGGCCTGGCCGCTGAGCAGGTCGAAGCGTGCGACCAGCAGACCCTCCAGCGCGTCGAGCCGGGCGGCAACGGAGTCGAGTCGGGTGACAACGGAGGCGGCGACGGCGTCGAGTTGATGCGCCGCCGCATCCTGCCGCGTCGACAGTTGCGACTGGTCTTGCCGGCGGAAGATGCGCAGAACCGGGGCGGCAAGCCGGCGCAATGGGCCGACCGCCACGCTGCGACGCTCGTCTCGACTGCCGGGAGGGGCCATCCGATGGAATCCGTGCGTTTTAAGAGGGGGGACGGATCTTGCCAGTGCTCCTGCATCGTGTCAGCCGTCGCCCCCCGCGGACGCCGGGCCGCGTCGTGCAGCGTTGCATGCCGTACATCCACCGCTCGACTTGGCTCAGGTGGCACGGGCCGATATCGTCGTGGTACTCCGATACGCGTAACGCGTGCTGGCGCATGGCTTGGAGGACATTGGCGGCCCTGAGGGAGGCACGGCTGATCGCGATCCTGGCGCGTTTCCCGTCGGGCAAGTCGCCGCGCCATCCGGCGTCGGTCGTCCGGCATCCAGACGGGGCGATGCGTCGCCGATCGCCCGGTTCGGCTTCCGCAGGCAGGTCCTGGGCACCGGCATCCCGCACGGGGTCGGTGCCTGCGAGCTGTGCACGGGCGCCGGCCGGAACCGCGCCGCGGCTTGGCTCGCCTGCTAAGGCCGGGCCGACGCGCACGGCGCCTGCCTGGAATGACGCGGGGTTTGCACGTCAATCGCCGGACGCCGGCCGACCGACGGCGCGGAGGGGGAGGACCGGATCATGCGGATCGTCGTTATCGGCGCCGGTGGGCACGCCAAGGTCGTACTGGAGGCGATCCGCGCCGCGGGCGGGTCCGATGTCGTCGGGCTGATCGATCCGGCGCCGTCCGCGGCGTCGGTGCTCGGCACGCCCGTGCTTGGCGGGGACGAGATGATCCCCGTGCTGCGGCGCGAGGGCGTAGAGCAGGCTGTCGTCGCGCTCGGCTCCAACCGGCTCCGCCAACGCATCGGCGAGGAACTGCGGGCGATGGCCTACGCGCTGCCTTCGGTCGTCCATCCCTCCGCGCTCGTTTCGCCCAGCGCACGGATCGGCGCAGGGGTGGTAGTGATGGCGCGCGCCGTCATCGGGACGGAGACCGGGATCGGAGACTTCGCGATCGTCAACACCGGCGCGGTGCTGGACCACGACAACCTGCTCGGCGTGGCGGCGCATGTGGCACCGGGCTGCGCGCTAGCGGGCGTGGTACACGTGGGTGAGCGCAGCCTGGTCGGCGTCGGCTCCGCGGTGCGGCCCGGCATCCGGATCGGGACGGACGTCACGATCGGCGCCGGCTCTGCCGTGGTGGCCGACGTGCCGGATGGCGCGCGCGTGGGTGGCGCTCCGGCGCGCCCGCTACGCCCGGCTGGCGCGCCCAGGGCATGACGCCATCGTCGCCCTCCGCTATTGCCGCGCCCCGGATACTGTGGATATCAAACCCCCGAAGTCGGGACGCCACTGGGTGCCAACTCCTTCGCATGAAGGCTGATCGATGAATAACAAGGCCACTGAATCCGCCGAGGCCGCGCCGCCCTTCCTGCCCGTCTACCAGCCCGACCTGTCAGGCAACGAGCGCGCCTACGTGCTCGATGCAATGGACAGCACCTGGATCTCCTCCCGCGGGACCTATCTCGATCGCTTCGAGGCGGCCTTCGCAAAGCTGGTCGGTACGTTGCACGTCAGCGCCGTCTGCAACGGCACGGTCGCGCTGCACTTGTCGCTGCACTGCCTGGACCTGCAGCCGGGAGACGAGGTGATCGTCCCCTCCTTCACCTACATCGCGTCCGTCAACGCGATCGTGCAGGCGGGCGGCGTGCCGGTCTTCGCGGAGGTCGCGGCGGGCGACTGGCTGCTCGACCCCGATGCGATCGGCCCGCTCATCACGCCGCGCACGCGGGCGATCATGCCGGTGCATCTCTACGGCGCCGTCTGCGACATGGACCGCATCGAAGCGATCGCGCGCGAGCATCGGCTCGCGATCATAGAGGATTGCGCGGAGGCGCTCGGCAGTACTTGGCGCGGACGGCATGTCGGTAGCTGGTCGGCTGCCGCGGCCTTCAGCTTCTTCGGCAACAAGACGATCACTACCGGGGAGGGCGGCATGGTCATCGCGCGCGATGCGGCCATGCTGCGCAAGCTGCAGATCGCCAAAGGCCAGGGCATGGATCCGGATCGGCGCTACTGGCACGCCACGATGGGCTTCAACTACCGCATGACGAACATCGCTGCCGCGATCGGTCTCGGCCAGATCGAACGGTTCGACTCCATTCTCGCGCGAAAGCGCGCCATCGCTGCGCGCTACCGGCGGAACCTCCGCAACCAGCCCTTCTCGTTCCAGGAGCAGAAGCCGGAGGTGTTCAACTCCGAGTGGCTGGTCAGCCTGCTGATGCCTTCCGGCACCGATCGGGAGGCTGTGATGAAGCGCCTTGCCACCGCGCGGATCGAGACACGGCCACTGTTCTATTGCGCGCATCACATGCCGCACCACGCGCGCCCCGAACTCGCCCTGCCGGTGTCCGAGGACATCGCGGCGCGCGGTATCAGCCTGCCGAGCTACCCGACGCTGACCGATGCCGACGTGGACCGCGTGAGCGAGGCGCTGATCCGCGCCGTGCGAGCGGGCGGATAGACCGTTTGAGAGTGCCGGGGCCGGACACTGAGCAATGCGCCGTTTGGCGCGTTCTCGAACGGCCTCGGAGAGCCGCCCGTTACCGCCCGACGCTACGGTCGCCACCTTGCCTCGGAGAACGACCTGGATGAGATACAACTGTACGCTGAACCTCGAACACTTCTCCGACCCCGCCTTCGCCGCATTGACGAGGCACATATTTCCGCACCTTGCGGCAGCCTACATCGACTACCCGAAAGGCAACGAGGCGGCCAAGGTGTGGGAGATCACCCAGGCGGTACGCGGCCTTGCCGATTTCGGCGCGCTGAGGCCAGGAGCCGAGATCCTCGGCGTCGCCGCAGGGTACGAGCACACCGTCTTCTACCTCACCAATTTCGTTCGTCGCGTGTTCTCGACCGACCTTTACGAGGTGGATGGGCTGTGGAAGGAGGCGAACGCGGCGATGCTGGTCAACCCGGCACGCTTTGCCACGCCGGGCATGACGTGGAAGCCGAATCGCCTTGTCGTGCAGCACATGGACGCGCTCGATCTACGCTACGAGGACGAGAGTTTCGACGGCATTTTCTCCTCTGGCTCAATCGAACACTTCGGCACCCTAGACAACGTCGCTCGTGCCGCGGCCGAAATGTCCCGCGTGCTCAAGCCTGGCGGGGTACTGGTTCTTTCAACCGAGTTCCGCATTCACGGTCCTGACAGCCAGATCGGCATTCCCGGTGCCATCCTCTTCACCGATGCGATGTTGCTCGAGCAGATCGTCGCGGCGTCCGGCCTCGATCTGGCCGACAACCCCGACTTCAGTGTCAGCGAAAGCACGTCCAGCTGCGCCTATCCGCTGGCGGAGGTGCTGCGGAGCGGCATCCGGCCGCGCTCGATCGCGCTGACGCATGATGACTTTGCGTGGACCTCGGTGTCGCTGTGCCTGATCAAGCGAAGCCCGACGGGTGCAGGCCACGTCGCTCCGACCGCCCGGCCGGCAACCGAACCGGAATAGGTCCGGGGGGATTGCCCTCCGGCTTCCCAATTTGAGTGGCCATCCAGGCGCTTGCAGGACGGCCGGCTCGCATCCGCGCTCGGTGCACTGTCCTCGCGCGTTGCCGAATGTCCGTCGGTCGATCACAATCGCGTAAATCTTAAGGTATGCGTTCGAATGCGGCCGCCGTTCAGCAACAAGACGCTTCTGATCACCGGAGGGACCGGCTCCTTCGGAAACGCAGTGATCAAGCGCTTCCTCCGGACAGACATCGCCGAGATCCGGGTCTTCAGCCGGGATGAGAAGAAGCAGGATGACATGCGCAAGCGTTACAACGACGCGAAGCTGCAATTTTATATCGGCGACGTGTGCGATGCCCACAGCTTGACCGCCGCGATGCGCGGCGTCGACTACGTCTTCCACGCTGCGGCCCTCAAGCAGGTACCGTCGTGCGAATTCCACCCGATGCAGGCGGTTCGAACGAACATCTTGGGCGGCGAGAATGTTCTCGAAACCGCGATTGCCGCAGGCGTAAAGCGCGTGGTGTGCCTGAGCACCGACAAGGCGGTTTACCCAATCAATGCGATGGGCATCAGCAAGGCCATGATGGAAAAGGTCATGGTGGCCTCGAGCCGCAACCTCAAAGGCACAGACACCGTGATCTGTGGCACGCGCTACGGCAATGTGATGGCCTCTCGCGGGTCGGTGATCCCGCTGTTTGTGCAGCAGGTCCTCGATGGCCGCGACATCACGATCACCGACCCGAACATGACGCGATTCATGATGACGCTGTCGGACGCGATCGACCTAGTCCTCTATGCCTTCGAGCATGGGCAGAACGGCGACATCTTCGTCCAGAAGGCGCCTGCCGCGACCATGGAAGTCCTGAGCCAAGCCATCTTGGATCTCATGGGGAAAAAGGACCACCCGATCGCCATCATCGGCTCCCGGCACGGCGAGAAGCTCTACGAGTCGCTGCTCAGCAAGGAGGAGCTTGCCAGGGTAGCAGACCTCGGCGGCTACTTCCGCGTGATGCCGGACGGACGCGACCTGAACTACGCGAAGTTTGTCGATGAAGGCGAAAGCCATATCACACAGGCCTTGCACAGCGAGGAATACAACTCACACAACACCACGCGTTTGGATGTGGATGGGATGAAGAAACTGCTGCTGCGGCTCGAGTTCATGCAGAAGGTCGCCTGCGGTGAGCCGGCCGTCCTGGAAGGCTGAATCGTGAAGGTACTGATCACCGGTGCCGACGGGTTTATCGGCAAGAACCTCCGCTTGGCTCTCTCCGAACGCGAGGATGTGGAGGTTGTCGCCTACGGATCCGGCAACAGCGTCTCGCAGCTGCCGGAGATATTGCGCGGCGTGGACTTCGTCTTCCATCTCGCCGGGGTGAACCGGCCGAAGGAGCCGAAGGACTTCACCTCAGGCAACTTCGAACTCACCCAGATTTTGTGCGATGCCGTTACCCGGGAAATCGCAGCGACCGGCAAGAAGATTCCCTTTGTCCTGCCCTCGTCCATCCAGGCCGATCGGAACAATCCCTACGGGCAAAGCAAGCGCGGCGCGGAGCAGGCCGTCTTCGCCGCGGCCAGGGGGCATGGCTTTCCGGCGCATGTCTTTCGCCTGCCAAACGTGTTCGGCAAGTGGTGCCGCCCGAACTACAACTCGGCGGTGGCCACCTTCTGCCACAACATCGCCCGCGGCCTGCCCATCGAGGTCCACGATGCGGCGGCGCCTCTGACACTGGTCTACATCGACGATCTCGTCGCTCGATTCATCGAGCTGCTCGACGGGTCCGATGCAGCGGTGAATGCCGCTGGCTTCGCGATCGTGACGCCTCAGTATTCGACCACCGTGGGCGAGGTGGCGACCCTGATCGGCCGCTTCAAGGAAAGCCGGGGAACGCTGCTGACCGAGCGCGTCGGGACCGGGCTCGTCAGAGCGCTACATTCCACCTATGTCAGCTACCTGCCCGTGGAGGAGTTCAAGTACAGCGTGCCGCGCCATCAGGATCCGCGCGGCGTCTTCGTGGAGATGCTCAGGACGCGGGACAGCGGCCAGTTCTCCTACTTCACGGCTCACCCGGGCATCACCCGGGGCGGGCACTACCATCACACCAAGACCGAGAAGTTCCTGGTCATCAAAGGGCATGCCCGCTTCAAGTTTCGCCACATGCAAACCGGCGAGACCTACGAGCTGACCACCAATGGCAATGACTCCGAGATCGTGGAGACTGTGCCGGGCTGGACACACGACATCACAAACATCGGGCAGGATGAACTCGTCGTCATGCTATGGGCCAACGAGATTTTTGACCGCGCCAGGCCGGACACATACTGGAGTCCAGTCTGAGTATGAAGAAGCTGAAAATTATGTCGGTCGTTGGCACTCGACCCGAGATCATTCGCCTTTCTCGCGTGTTCGCAGCCCTGGACGAGCACTGCGAGCATGTCCTAGTCCACACGGGGCAGAACTACGACTATGAGCTGAACCAGGTCTTCTTCGACGACCTCAAGCTGCGCAAGCCAGACCATTTCCTCAATAGCGCGGTCGGCAGCACCAGTGCTGCACACACCATCGGGACCCTCATCATCGAGGTAGACCGGCTACTCGCCGAAGTGCAGCCCGAGGCGATGCTGGTGCTGGGCGACACCAACAGCTGTCTCGCCGTGATCCCCGCCAAGCGGCGCAAGATCCCGATCTTCCATATGGAGGCCGGCAACCGGTGTTTCGACCTACGGGTGCCGGAGGAGATCAATCGCCGCATCGTCGATCACACCTCGGATATCAACCTCACCTACAGCACAATCGCGCGCGACTACCTGTTGCGCGAGGGGCTGCCGCCGGACCGGGTCATCAAGACCGGCAGCCCCATGTACGAGGTGTTGCAGCACTACATGCCGCAGATCGAGGCTTCCGACGTGCTGAAGCGCCTCGATCTGACCGAAGGCAAATACTTCGTGGTCAGTGCCCACCGCGAGGAGAATATCGAGTCGGAGCGGTCGTTCGGCAAATTGATGGACACCTTGAATGCCATCGCGGAAGACCATGACCTGCCGGTGATCGTCTCCACGCATCCGCGTACGCGTAAGCGGATCCAGGCGACTTCAACCAGCTTCCATCCGCAGGTGCGCCTGCTGAAACCGCTCGGCTTCCACGACTACGTGAAGTTGCAGATGTCGGCCAAGGCGGTGCTGTCGGACAGCGGCACCATCAGCGAAGAGTCCTCCATCCTTAACTTCCCGGCGCTCAATCTCCGCGAAACGCATGAGCGACCCGAAGGGATGGAAGAGGCTTCCGTCATGATGGTGGGATTGGGTGCCGAGCGCGTTCGCCAGGGCCTGGCTCTCCTGGATTCGCAGTCACGAGGCGCTACCCGTAGCCTGCGTCTTGTTGACGACTACAGCATGCCCAATGTCTCTGACAAAGTGGTTCGGATCATCCACAGCTATGTGGATTACGTGAACCGTGTCGTGTGGCAGAAGTACTGACGCCATGAGGAAGCTCATCCCATTGGCGCATCTTTTGCTTTTTCGTTCCAGCACTCCTCGAGCCCTTTGGGTACGATCACGCGTCGCACTCGCGATCGGCAATCAGACGCGGGCCGCCGAGTTGTACCGCCGGTTGGCGCGCGGCAAGCGCGACAGCCCGGAGGCGTACTTCTACGCCAGCCTTGCGGCGCAACGGCTGCACGGGCCAAGTGAGGCGATCGCGGCACTGGAAGCGGGACTGCAGCAGTTTCCAGACCAGCCGCTGTTGTTCGGGCATTACATCCGCCTCTGTGCGGAACTCAATGATACCGGTCGCCTCATTCGGTATCTTCCGACCGCCAGTGCAGATGTGCGGCGCGCCTGCAAGCAGTTGTTCGACCAGTTTCCTGATCCTCATTTTCAATCGAACCTCATCGAACAATCGTTGCGCAGCGGGGCTACGCATCTGGTCAAACCCATGTTGGAATTACTGTTACAACGCTCCGATGATAATGTTCTGCTCTGGGGGTTGGTAGAAGTCCTGCTGCTGCACCAGCTCAATGACGAAGCAAAGCTCATCTACCGTCGGTTAGCCGTGCGCCCGGCGGAAGATCCTCTTGGGCTCTCGCACTCCGCACTCGCGGAGTATCGGTTGGGGAATCTGGAGCGCGCGCTTGGTATTCTGGAAGCAGGAATTCAAAGATTTCCGAACACGGAATTGATTGAACACTTCGCGGTCATTTGCGCGCAGCAGCGTCAGATGAATCGCCTCATCCGGTTCGCGGTGCCGGACGCGAAATCGGAACGGCAGGCTTGCGAGGCGCTTTTTAAGCGATTCCGTAGTCCTGAGATGCAGGTCGCGCTGATCGATCACTGCCTCAACCATGGGCTCGAACAGCTTGCGGAGCAGAAGATTGAGGTGATTCGGGAAGGCTCGGACGATATATCCCTTCTATGGCAAATGTCCGTATTGCTGTGGTCCAGGGGACAGACGGAAGAAGCGAATGCGATACGTAGGAAGCTGGTTCAGCGCGCGCCGAAGGGCCCGGAGGATTATTTTATTTTGGGCTTGGCCCTCGAAGCCCTGTCCAGGTTGGACGAATGCCTCGAACGGCTCGAGCAAGGGCTTCTTTACTATCCAGCCGCACACGAACTTCTCTCGCTATACATAAGAGTCTGCGCCAGTCGGTTCGAGTACGACCGATATCGCGATTTTCTGTGTTCGCTGAAGACGACTGAACCGCCGACGCCCGTCTCGATGCTGGATTTCTACAGGACCAGCATGAGTACGCCCGTTGAGTTCGTCATCAATTTCGCGGATATCGAGCTACGGATGGGCGAACGCGATACGCGCGTTCTGAGACAGGACTTTCACACCTACCTTCGCAAGAATTCCCAGTCGATCAGCATTGCGAAAGTGCTGACCTTTTACTGTAGATATCTACATCTTCCCGACGATTTCTGCTTGGAAGTTTACAGCGGGCTTCGAATTGCTTTCGATGGCGATAACAAAGTTAGCTGGTCGCTTCAGATACTGAATGAGATGACGCCGCCCATGATCCCGCGGTCCGCGATCCAGCCGGATGCAGAGATTCGCAGATTCATCGAGGCCAGCCGTCGAATGGCTGAAGACGCGCTGACGTTAAGCGAACCGATAGCGGACATGACGAATAACTGGACCCCTTGGCAGTACATTTTTTGCCTCGGCGCTCCCGAGCTGTATGGCATTGCGATGGGTGCTTTCGAGAATTTCGTCTTTAATACCTGGCCGAAACTCAACTTCACCGCAGAGCACCTGGCAGATGCAATGGATGTCCGGAAGCAAGCGGGAAGGAAACTACGCATTGGGTTCATAGTTCACGACTCGATGCCGATGATGTCGGGGTTCCTGCCTGGGTTCAACAAACAGCGGTTTGAGACCGTTTATCTGCGTCCAGGCAAGGCTGGCAAGTCCGCTGCGGCACAAGACTGGATCGCCCGTGCCGGCAAGGTCGTACAGTATTCGGACGTCGACACGTACGCCGCTATCCAGACCATCGCCGACGAAGAACTGGACATAATCGTGTCGGGTCCTTCCGTTGCTGCGGTGTACTATCCCATGATGGCTCGCCTTGCGCCGCTCCAGATGGTCTTGTTGGAGCCTAACTGGACGGATGGACTGACTAATGCAGATTACTACATTTCCTGGTTGCCTGGCGAGCCTCACCATTTTTCCGATTTCTACAAAACCAAAGTGGCGCTCTTCCAGCATCCACCCTATTGGATCGAGAAGCCGGAGGTGATGCAGAAGGGGCCGATCAGCCTGGAGGCGCGCGCGGAAATCAGGAATAGGTTGCTGAATGCGGGTCCCAAGACGCGCATCTACCTTTGCGCCAACACCCCTCCCAAGATCAGTCCCGACATGGACGGGATCTTCCAGGAGATTTTGGAGCGTGATGAGGACGCAATCCTTGTGCTTCTTCGAGGGGATTATGCGCCCACCAGAACGTTGAAGAGACGCCTGCGGGAGAGACTTGGACCCCGCTTCGATAGAGTGGTGTTCGTGGCGACCATGAGCAAAGACGATGCCCACAGACTACTGCAGTCTGTGGATTGCTGCCTGGATTCCTACCCTCTCTGCGGCATGTCCTCGAGCTTCGATGGGACCATGCTCGGCATACCGACGGTCACATTGCCAGCTGACATCCCGTTTGGTCGTTGGACCGCAGCCATTTATGAGTTCATGGGGGCAACAGAGCTGATAGCAAAGAGTCGCGAAGACTACATCGACAAGGCATTGAGGTTGGCATCGGACAAAGAATGGCGGGATCAACTATCCCAGGAGCTCAAAGAAAAATCGTGTCGATTCGTGGAGAGTGAGGCCAGCAGCCAGGAACTTGAAACATTTCTTCTGCAGGCTTGGGATCGGAAACTTCAAGGACTGCCGTCGACGAATTGGATTGGCGGCCAGTGGCAATAGCAATCGGTTGTGGAGAGCTGTAGGCGCGAACTTCCGGGCGCGCCGGCGGGCAATGGCTTAGAGTCCGTTTGAAAGTCAGTGATGGGCGACGCGGCGGAGTAGCAGGGCGCCCATGGCGACGTGGATCATAGCCTCGGACACGTCGAGGCGCTTCTCGTAGTCACGGACGAGGCGGCGCCAGCG
Source organism: Rhodovastum atsumiense (assembly GCA_037190665.1). Lineage (GTDB taxonomy): Bacteria > Pseudomonadota > Alphaproteobacteria > Acetobacterales > Acetobacteraceae > JBBCJT01. Next base: position 135,689 of record JBBCJT010000015.1, read on the forward strand.
GATCATCCAACCGAAGGTGCGCTCCACGACCCATCGGCGCGGGACGACCTCGAAGCCCACTGCCTTGTCGGAGCGGCGGACAATCTCGACCACGAAGTCGAGGAACGCAGCCTTGTCCATGAGCTTGGTGCGGTCGTAGCCCGCGTCGGCGAACAGGTGCTTCAGCCAAGGCCAGCGCTTGCGGATGGCGTCGAGGATCGTCTGCGCACCGGCGCTGTCCGACACATCAGCAGGCGTGAGGTTGACCATCAGCAGCCGCCCGTCCGTGTCCACGGCGACGTGGCGCTTGCGCCCGACGATCCACTTTCCGCCGTCGAAGCCGCGCACCTCGGCGAACGGCGCCTTCACCGTCTGGCTGTCGAGCGCGCCGCCCGTGGGGCTGGCCTCACGCCCCGCCGCCTGCCTGTCCAGCATCAGCGCCACGTCGTGGATGGTGCGGAACAGCAGCCGCCGGACGAAGCGCCGGAACCACCAGTAGACCGTCTGCCAAGGGCCGAAGTGCACTGGCAGCATTCGCCACCCGCCCGCGCTGCGCGCCATGTAGCGGATCGCGTTCAGCACCTCACGCAGATCGACCGCAGGCTTCCGACCCCGCCGCGGCGGCTTCGGGAGCAGCGGCTCGATCCGCGACCATTCCTCGTCCGTCAGGTCAGACGGGTAGCGCTTCGTCTTCCGGCCAAGTTCGGCCATCCGGCCTCGGGTCGCTCGGGTCCACATCCCGAGCTTGAATCACCCCCGACCGCCTCGCGCCAAGCCATTCTCAAACGGTCACTGAGATAACCGGCTTTCGAGAGCTCATAGTCTACCTGAGCAGCATCCCGCGCCTGCCGCGGCCCGATACGCGCCGGCAGCCAAGCGGGTGGGATCCTAATTCGGCGGCGGCACGTGCGTGCTCTAGATTAGGCGTCGGCGTCGCCCCGATCCTAAATCCGGCTTGCGACTGGCGAATCGGAAGGCGAGCCCTGCTTCCCGCGGGGCCATCTCTGCGACAGGGTTCATGGTCGTCCCTGAAGATCGCGGAGATGTCGTCGAGCTTCATCAGGCGCTGCCGCTTCGGGCGAGAGGGGGGGGCCTTGCAAGCGGCGTCGCCCACGCCCTCTCCAGGCGGTGACGGCGTGGCGGGCAACCGCCTTGACCACGAAGGCGAAGGACAGGCCGCGCGACATATCCGGGTCGAGGTTCGGGTGGCGATACGAATTACGGCCAGCCGACGCGTGGCCGCGGGCTGTGCCGCGGCCATCACCGCCGTGGTCACCGGCCGGATCTCCACGCGCACGCCGTGCGGCAGGGCGAGCCAGTACGGCTCCGCCGCGAGGTCGAGGGTGAGCATTGCGTGTTCCTGTCGTGACGGGTGTGGTCTGCACGCATAATCGGGCGGTCGGCTTTGGGCCTGCTGCAGTCAAGTGATGGCGTTCAGCACGCGCGCGCGCCTCTCATTTCCGGTAACCATCCAATCGTTGGTCGCGAATCGGAAGAAGGCGAATGGATGAGTATGTGAAGCTGGCAAGGCGCGCGGCCGATGCCTTTGTGATCTTGAGCAAAATTCGGACACTGGCCCTCAAGACCTGGAACGACTTGGAGGAAGCCCAGATCGAGGGCCCACCGGCCGTGAAAGAGGCTCTTCAAGCCTATCTGGAAAGCCTCGTCGCTCTGGTTCCCGAGGTGAAAGGTACCAGCAACCTTGGCCGCCATATCCACTTCAACTGCCGTGGTGACTATTGGGATATCGTAAACTTCGACATTCCTTCCGTCGAAGCTGCGATTCAGAAATTGCTCTCGACGCCTCCGCCGGAGAATGACAAGCGATTTGGATTCGAAGACCTCTTGCATGCCAAGGTACGCGATACGGCTCTGCCGCTCTATCGCGACGGGCACATGAAGGAGGCGGTGGTGAGGGCCTACGAGGAGGTCTTCATTGAGATCCGCCGCCGGACGGGCCGACAGGAGGACGGCGCGAAGCTGATCAACGAGGTGCTCAAACCGGAGAAGCCAATTCTCATCCTGAAGACTCTTGAGACAGAAAGTGGGCTGAGCAGACAGAAAGGATTCATGGAGCTGCTACGCGGCTCGTATCAGGCGTTTCGGAATGTGCTTGCTCATCCAGACCCGGAGCTTCGCGTATCGGCTCAGTCCGCCGCGCGACACCTCATCTTCGTCTCGATCCTGATGCGCGCTATCGTTGAAGCGAAGAAGGCGACCTAATCCTCGGCAATCGAGGCGCTACGCGCACTCTGTCCTGGCCTGCTGGTTCTTGAGCACGGCGGTCATCATGCGCGTCGCGGTCGCCTTGAACGCCACGCGGAACTCGAAGCTCGCCTCGACCCCGTCAGGCCCTTCGATCGGCGTCTTGGCGAGTGCCAGGTAAACCTCGTGCAGCGTTAAGGTCAGGCTGCGGTTGGCATCGATCCTCGCCAAAGGCGAACTCCGCCGTCGCGTTGTTCTGCGTCTGGCTCAGCACGCCGGTATCGATGCGATCGTCGTGCTCTGTTCATGCCGCTTCTACCTTTTGAACCAGTCTCTGCCTGTGTTGCCGAGCCAGTTCCTTGTATCTCCGAGCCATGAGTCTCTGGCGGGGTAATACGCTTGGTACCGTCGTGCCGGCGAGGTCGGCCTGGTGTGCTGCGGTGGCGCCGCCTCTGCTGGCTGTTCGTGCAGATCGCGGCGTGTGGACGGCAGGTATCCTGGCGTATCGGGCGGCGGCGCATCGAGCGCCTCCTGCAGCGCGGTCCAGCGCCCTTCGCCCCATCCGTCCATGCCCAGCGCCGCTGCGGCCGCCCGTGCATAGACCCGGCAGTCGAGTGCGTCGTTGCGCTCGCGGCTCTTGACCCATTCGAGGCGGCGATAGCCGTTGCGCCGGGTGCGGGCGACCAGCCGCTCGGCGGTCAGCTGCCGGCAGACCTCCTCGCCCGCGGCATGGACCGGCAGGTGGACATAGCCGGGCGGGTACGCCTCGCCGCTCTCGGCAGTGGGCCGGTCCAGCCGCAGCCAGGCATAGGTCTCGCCCTTAAGGAATGAGGCGCCGACCGGCCAGACCTTCACCCCACCCTTACGACGTCCGTTGCGGCGGATCTCGGTGGCGGTGGGCGCGCCGATCGCAGCCCGCAGCGCCTCCTGCCCCTTGACCGCGATCAGCCGCACGGCGGCGCCCTTGCGGACAAAGTCGTACACCTCGGCGGTGGTCAGCCCGTCGCCGCTGTCGATCGCCGCCATCGCGATGGACAGACGATGGCCGGTGGCATGCACCCAGCGCTCGGCGAGCATGGCGCGCAGGCTCGCCCACACCTCCGGCCGGTGCGGGGCGCCGTCCAGCACCCGGTGCTCGACCAGGAACGAGCGGCGATCCCGCCCCCACGCCCAGACACTGGCCTCCAGCCGGTCGCGCTGGACGTCGATGCCGGCGGTCAGCAACAGCCCGTCGCGGGGGACGGTGCCAGGATTCCAGACCTCGCGGCGGTCGTACAGGCGCTGCCAGTCGGGCGCCTCGCCGCTCTCCTGCCAGGTCTCGCCGAGCACGGTGTTGCGAAAGGTCTTCAGCGCCCGGTCGTCGCCCTGGGCGGCGTCCCAGTCGCGCGCGATCTGCTCCCAGGACAGCCATCCCAGCGGGGCGTATAGCGCCGAGAGATGGAAGCCGATGGCGTGCGGGTCGGTCGCCTCGGCTGTGGGCCGCCAGGCGCCGGCGGCCAGCATGGCGGTCTTGTGCCGCTCGGCGATCAGCGCCTCGCAGCCCTCGCAGCGGTACTGGGCAGTTTGTGGGGCGCCCTTGTCCCAGACCAGCCGCTCGAACCGCAGATGTTGCGGGTGCTGGCAGTGCGGGCAGGGCAGGAAGTAGCGGCGCTGGTCGGTGGCGAGGTACTCGCGCTCGATGCGCGACAGGCCGGTGAGCGTGGGGGTGGAGACCAGCAGGGTCTTGCGCCGCCAGCCATAGGTGCGGGCACGGGCCTCGGCGAGTGCCACGGGATCGCCCTCGCCGTCGACATCGCCGGGCCAGGCATCGACCTCGTCAAGGAACAGGTAGCGGGCGGACATCGACCGCAGGCCGACGGCACTGTTGGCGCCGGTCATCACCAGCTGGCCGCCGGGGAACTCCTTGGACAGCTGGCGATTGCCGGAGTCGCGGGCCCGCGCCGGGGCGATCCGCGCGGCCAGCGCCGGGGTCTGCTCGATCAGCGGATCGATGCGCTGGTCGGAGAAGCGCTTGGCGAGCTCGGTGGTGGGCTGGACCGCGAGCATGGGCCCGGGCGCGTGGTGGATGACGTAGCCGATCCAGTTGTTGCCGCACTCGGTGCCGCCCACCTGGGCGCCTTTCATCAGGACGATGCGCCGGGCCGGGTGGGCGGGGGACAGCGCGTCCATCACCGCCCGCAGGTACGGGGTGCGCACGGTGCGCCAGGGACCGGGCTCGGCACTGCCGCGCGATCCCAGCTGGCGGTGGCGGTCGGCCCAGTCGGAGACCAGCAGCGCCGGCTCCGGCGCCAGACCGCTGCGCCAGGCGTGCAGCAGGTCGGCGGCGCCGTCGAACTCCGCGAGCAGATCGATAGTCCCGCTCACAGCGTCACCTGCGGGACGGCACGGGCGGACAGATGCGTGCGCAGGGCGGCCTCCAGCAGCGTCTGCAGCCGATGCGCATCGACACTGAGCTCGGCCGCCAGCTCGCCGGCGCAACGGCTGGGCCAGGCGAGGATGGCGTCGCGCTCCTCGCGGGCGAGGCGGTTGACCAGCAGCAGGGTGCGGGCCTTGTCGACCAGCTGGCCACGCCGCTCCTCCAGTCGCAGCTTGCGCTCCTGGGCCTTCAGCACCTCGTTGGCGGTGCGCGCCGAGTGGAAGCTGGCGGCCGACGGCAGATCGGGCGCGGCAGGGCGAGGGGGCGGAGGAGGGTGCACTGCCGCTGCCGGTGGCACCCGGCCCATCTGCCGTGCCGGATCGCTGCTGGCGGCCAGATGCGTGCGCACCTTGTCGATGTCCCACAGCCCGTCCGCCTCGGGCGCGATGCGTCCCGACCGCTGGGCTTTCTGCAGTGCGGTGTGCGACAGGCCCAGCCGGCGTGCCACCTCCCGCTGCGAGGCCACGCGTGGCGCCTGCGATGCCGCGATCATGATGTGATCCGCCGGGCCCAAAGATAGCCATCAAACGACCCGGGATAGTGCTTGGCTGTCGTCCGATCCCAGAGCGAATGGTCCGTCCCGTGAGCAGCACCACAGGACCGGCGATGACCACCAGCCAGCAGATCAACCGCCAGCGCAGCCACGATGCCTTCCTGGCCCGCAAGGCGGCCTTCGACGCTCTGCTCGCCGACCTGCAGCGGATGAGTGAGGACCAGTTCGGCGCGGACCCCGAGGCGGTGCTGTGGGACCACGCCGAGACGCTGGGCTTCTACAACGCCCAGCTCCGCCGGGTGACCGACTGCCACTTCCGCCGCGGCGAGTATGCCACAGGCGCCAGCTGACGGTCCTGCCGGTCGCACCACCCCCGCCCGGGGCGTCCCGGCGGGGCCTGTGCCGGTAGCACCGGGATATCCCCGGCGCCGCACCGGAGAACCGCCATGCATCTCACCGACACCCAGCACCGCCTGCTCAGCGCTGCGGCCCAGCACCCGCAGGGCCTGGTCGCCCCACCCCGCCTGCCGCCGGCCGCGCGCCGGACCCTCGTGCACAGTCTGCTCGCGCGCGCGTTGCTGGCGGAGGGCGAGGCACCACTCGCCGGTCCGGAGTTCCTGTGGCGGGGTGATGCGCTGGGCCGCGAGCTGGTCCTGCACATCACTGCGGCCGGGCTGGCGGCGATCGGAGCGAGCCTGCCGGTGGTTCCGCCACCGCGTGTGAGCCTGCGCGAGGCCGTGCGCGCCGTGCTGGCCGCATGGGACGATCCCGACCACACCGGGCTGCTGGAGGCGATGGCCACAGTGCAGGCGATCGTCCGGCGCAAGGGCACCAGCCGTGAACCGGGTCAGCCCCGCACCGGCACCAAGCAGCAGGCGGTGCTGGAATTGCTGCGACGCGAGGAGGGGGCGACGATCGCGCAGATCCACGAGGCGACGGGCTGGCAGGTCCACACCGTCCGCGGCTTCCTCGCCAACCTCAAGCGCAAGGGTACCCCGGTCAGCGTGCTGGAGCGGGTGCGCCAGACCAGCAAGCAGGGCGCCAAAGGCTCCTACAGCGTGTACCGGATCGGCTGACAGCGCATCGGCTGAAACCATCGCCGCACGCCTCAGGCCGCCACGCCGCGCGCGGCGAGATCTTACATTTTCTGAAGCATCATCGAGGCCTTCGCTGCATGGTCCGTGGTATGAAGCGCGCGGAAGGAGCGAGCGATGTCAGAGGAGCCTCGCGAAGCGTCGATGCGCGCCTACGCACGGATGCGCGGGGTTGCCAGGACGACGATCCAGGCTGCGGTGCAGGACGGACGTATCCGCGTCACCTCTGCCGGCGCCATCGATGTCGCGGCCGCGGACGCCAGCTGGTACGCTGCCCATACCGCCCGACAGCAGGGTTCCGGGCAGCGCCAGGTGGATCGCGCCATCCGCGCCAGAGTCGCAGCCGGTGCAGCGAGGGTTCAGCTGGCCAGCCATCGGTTTGCCGAACTCGAGGCCGCCTACGTCGAGCGCGAGCACGCGCGCCGCGAGTTGCACGAGGACATCGACGAGCTGCTGGCAGCGATTCATGCTCTGCCTGACGCCGAAGCCGAGATGGTCGCCGGAGATCTGGGGCGTGATCACGAAACGGCGGTGAGGGTGCTAACTGCCTTCACCGGGGTGCTGATCGAGGATATCGGCGACCTGCACCAGCAGCTTGATCAATTGGTCGACGGCATCGCATGAGCGTCGGGCCAGAGGGCCTTTCTCTGCAGCGCGTTGTCGAGGCGCGCTCCATGGTGCAGGCGCGCTCGGCGGCCCTGCGGCTTCGTATTGCCCGTGGCGAGATGATCCCGCGCCTGGCGACGGAGCGGCGCGTGATCGAGATGGCCATGCAGGTTCGCGATCGGGTGATGAGCGCACCCGCCCGGTGTGCGGCGATTATCGCCGCCGCGGAAGGCCTGCCGCCGGCGGTGGTGAACGCCGCGTTGGAGTCGGCCGCGCGCCGGATGCTCAATCGCGAAGCCGACGCCGGCGATGCGCTGCGAGCGACAAGAAGCGTTCGGGAGCGAACCCCTGCCTGAAACGTTTTCCCGCCTGCCACCCGAACGCAAACGAGGGCGCCCTTGGGGGGCGACGGGACCAGGTCATCCGCATCCGCGCAACACCCGCGATCGTCCGCGGGCCGCTTGGGGCGGCCGGCCGGCCGGAAAATTTCATGCCGGCTGTGTAAAGGGAACCTGCGCGTGTTCCCCCCGCAGGGGCCGCCCCCCGCCCGGGAGGACCCGCGAGCCCTCCGCCGCCGGCTGGTTACGCCATCCACCCTCGCGATGGACTGGCGCGATGCCTCCTCCAGCTGTAGCCGATCCTGCAGGTTGTCGAAGTCTGCGGGCGACAAAGCAGGTCGCGCCGGTGCTGGCCTCATTCCTCCGGACCGGGACCAAGGGCCGCGGTAGCACGCAACTCTGCTAAACGCTCAGCCCATCCCGCTTTCCTGTGGCGCGTGGCCTGCGCGACAACGTCAAATGCAAGCGGGGGCATCAGGGCCTCTACGCTCGGCAGCGCCTCAAGCGCCGACCGCGCCGCCTCGCTGCCCAGGCCGCCGGCGACGATGCCTTCCTGCGCCGCCAGCGAAGCCTTCTGCAGTGCGACGATGGCAGCTCGTTCCAAGGCCTCGATGTTCGCCCTCGCGACCAGTCTGAGCTCGGCGCGCCGCTCCCTCGCGGCATTCTCGCCACGACTGTACCAGTTGAAGTCCAGGCGCGGCGCGAACTCGGGTGGGATGCCGAGTTCCGCACAACGCTCGGCGACGATAGCCTGCGCTCTGCCAACTTCCGCGGCGACGCGCCGCGCGGCTTCGGACCAGACCTTGTCATCATCAAAGGCGTAGCGCGCCGCGATCTGCCTCTCGAACTCAGCCATCAGCGCGGCGCCCCGCTCAGCGACGGCAGAGCGAGCGACGCGCTCGCGCGCCCGGATCACCTTGAGCAGATCCTGCCGATCCTTGGACGTGAGCTGGCTATCGGTCTGCTTCAGCATGGCTGCTGCTCCTGCATGGACGCGTGAGACATCGCGAGGCGGTTCTGTGAAGAAGGCGGTTCAGCGGGATGAGAACGTCTGCCGGGGTGCGGGGGTGCAAGAGGGTGCAGTCGATCTCTGTCTATCCCGTGCACGCGCGTGTGCGATCAGCCGGTCCAGGATGCACCCTCCTGCACCCTGTCTTGGACCCGCAGGCCTATGCCATGTACACGTCGGTCACCACGCACCGTGCGATAGGAAACACCCCGAACCTTCTCGAGAGTGCCCCGGAACTGCGGGCCGGTCGGTGGAACCTCGCCGCTTGCGCGTGCCCAGTCCTGACAGTCGGTGGCCAGCCGGCCCGGCTTTTCGGACAGCGACCCATCGAGGATGCAACGTTCAGTGATCCATCGGCCAATCACATCCTGCGCTTCGAAATACTCGTCTGTGGCCTCGGTCACGACCGCGGGTCTGAGAAGTCCGTGCCTCTGCCAGTCCAAGCAGCCACTGATCATCCACCGGAGGATGCCGGGTGCTTCCAGCCAAAGCTTCTCCTCAAGATCCCGATCGGGTGCGGCGGGCTCGTTGAGGAAAGGCACGATGTTGAAGCGGCGTCGGGCAGCGCCGTCGACATTGCGCAGCGCTGGCTTGTGATTGCCGGCTATGGTCAACTTGAACGCCGGCACGAAAGTGAAGAAGTCCTGCCGCATAAAGCGGGCACTGATCAGATCGCCGCCCGTGAGCTGCTTTATACGGCTTTCTGCCCAGGCGCGCCCCTCCTCGGTCTCGGTGGCGACAACCATCCGTGCGCCCCTCAGCATCGCGATTTCCGTCGGATGCCGATCGCCGGTACTGGCGGTGAACGCTTCCATCGGTGCAGTGCGGACGTAGTCGCCGAGGACTCGGGAGACTATCTTGAGGAAGACCGACTTGCCGTTTCCGCCTGGCCCATAGATGAACAGCAACGCATGCTCACGGGTGGAGCCGGTGAGACAATAGCCGCACCACTGCTGCAGGAAGCGGACAAGGGACCCGTCGTTGGCAGTTGCTTCGTGCAAGAACCGCAGCCAAGCTGAGCAGTCATCACCGCGGTCCGAAGGTGCGACAGCGGTGATCTTGGTGATCATGTCTGCCTGCTGAGCGGGGCGAATCATGCCGGTTCGCAGGTCAACCGTTCCGCCGGGTGTTCCTAGCAGGAAGGGATCCTGGTCCCACGCCTCGGCGTTCAGCGCGAAGGCTCGGTCGGCTTGTGCGAACGTCTCGACACCGGAGGCAAACGAAACTTTTCCGGTAATCGCCTTTATCCTGGGCTCGCTCCCGCGGTTCAGTCGTCGGATCAGCAGTCGTGCCCACGCAAAGGCAATTCTGTTGCGATTCTGCTGCCAGTGGGTGCCGCTCCAGACAAACCATGCACCGGTATCATGGCAGTAGCGTAGGCTGTTGGTGTGGGTTTGGCAGAACACGATAGCGACGCCGTCTTCTGTCAGTTCGGTCCTACCGGAGGTGAAGGCGCTGGTGGGGTCCCGATCATAGGTCCGGCCAGGCCTGGGAGCGGCTTTCGGCCGCTGTGATGTAGGATCGCGGCCGTGGACAGAACGCTTCTGCTGGGTCGGTGACGGCGCGGCCTGCCCGCCAGGGTCGTCTCCTGACTGTGGAAAGTGGAAGGGGCTCGGTCCGCTGGATGCATCCGCGGACAGCTCGGATGCCCGTTGTCCTTCCTTATCGTGGGGAGCCGGAGACGACCTTCCCCCGCGCATCCAGCCATTTTGCCGGGCCAGATAGAAGATGGTGCCGGCTCCGATACGGGATGGGGGGGACGTGGCGAAGTGGCGCCAGCGGTCCATGCAGGCCGTTTCGTCGTGCTTGTCGGACTTCCCCGACCACTGGCACCAGGCGCGCAATCCCCCCTCGCTGCCGCGAGTGGCGGCCCAGACAGCCATGCCGACGCGATTCCACTGCTCCCAATCCAGGTCCGGGTTGGGCACGTGCGGCAGGGCGTCAACAATCTCCGCATGGGACGCATGGACCGCGCCGGTCGGGCGGTCCGTCTTCCAATCTCGGGTCCGTAGTCCGGCCGCCTCTACCGCATCCTGCAGTTGCTCGAGCGTGTCCTCCAGGTGGATCTCGCTGCGTGGGTTCGCGGCTACGATGGTGGCGAGCCGCGGGGTGGACTTGATATTCCATGAGCCGGGCCAGCGGAGCGGATGCGCAGGCGGAGCGGCGGACCGGTCGGCTCCGACCATCAGGGCAGCGAGCCAGCGCGCCTCCTGCAGTCGTTGGTGGTCCTGCCTCGCTGCTGTCGGCTCCGACAGGCGCCAATGAAGATGCTGCCGGCGATGGACCTCGCCGGTCTGGGGATCAGTCCACTCGCCACCCGAATGGACGACGGCAGTGGGCGGCCCTACAAGATGAGATAGAACTTTGAGCGCGCGCGCCGGGTTGGCGGCGTCGATCTCGACTGAGAGTGCCACGCCATTGGCGAGATCCACCATCCGGGCAGTCTTCGGATTGCAGAACGTGGCCACCGGCGGAGCAAATACAGCCGGTCGCGGCGCATTGGCCGCGATGGAAGCGGCGCGACAGGCGCGGCCGATAAGCGCGCTTCGCCCGCTACTCAACCTGACGGCCTCGATCAGCACCGGAGGGACGTTGCGCGAAACCTGATCGAAGACGCGGAGCGAGAGGTACGAGTCCGGCGTCGCATAGCGAAAGAGAAGGTCGATGAACGATGCGATATCCTGCCGATCGGCCTTGAGCGGCGCTTGCGCGGTCACGGCTGGGCGGATTTGCGTCTGAGGTCCCATGGTTGGGAAAGAGGCGATGCTGCAGCCTTTACTCCGTTTTCTGTGCTAGCAGGGCGGTTGCGCGACGCGCAGGAGCTATTGGCCGGTCTTGCTTCTTGCCGCTGACGCCGAAAGTGCGGATTGCGGTCTGGGCCCCACCTGGCGGCCGCGACGTCCAGCTGCATCATATGTGCCGCCCACGGCGCTGGGCGCGTTCATAGGCTTCGATGTCATCTTGGCGATAGCGAACCTGACCGCCGATCTTGAGGAAAGCTGGTCCACACCCTCTCGTCCGCCATCTTTCGAGGCTTCGGCTCGAAATACCCCACCGCCGGGCAAGCTGCTCCTGACTCAGATAAGTGGCGGGGCATTGGCCTGTCTGGTCGAACATGGCGGGCGACTCGCGGCGTTACGAACACACGCGAAACTAGGTGATCGGGATGGCATTAAATCGCCTGGGATAATTGTTGATGGCGGCATTTATTTTATACCAGCATTTTGTGCCATCACCCTCCTGTAAGCCTCCTGCGTATGCCTGCGAACGGTATCGCGCTTGGGACATGGGATGGCGGGGAACAACTTTCCCCATCGTTTCCTCACGAGGTCGGCGAGCGCCGTCGACGCTGGCGTGTGATCGGGACTTCGCGCCACCAGGCTTTGCACATCAGCCCAGTGTCTTCGCAGACACTCCTCGATCCGATTGTAGACGCCCTCGCGGCCTCGCCGGCGCTTGGGCGGGGATTCTGTTGGTTCGATCTCCAGAGCTTCCGGAGCATCGGTCATTGCCTCCAGTTCGATGGAGACGCGGTAGACCGTCGCGTTGGTGAACTTGTGATCCTCGACGATGACCACGTCGTTCTTCATGAAACGCAGGAGCGGCGCCCAGGCCGGCTGGATGCGTGCGGGCGCGGTTGCCAACGTGGGCTTTGTTTTCAGTCCCACGAGCTGCAGTTCACCTCGGCCGATCCGCTGCCGAAAGTCGTCTTCGAGTGCGCGTCGGGCTTGTTGGCGCTGCCAAAGGATGCGCCTGCGGGCCCGTTGGATGCCCGGCAACAGCAGATACGGATCGACCCCCGACGAATCTCGAAAGCTCCTGCTCGGCAAAGGCGTGGCGATTGCCTTGCGCAGCTCCGTCACCAAGGCCGGATTGCCGTACGCTTCCAGCGCTTCCCGCAGCGGCAGGCCTGCTGGTTTGTTGGACATCGATCTGGTAGCCTCCCATGAGGCAAGAGCGAATCGCTGCGCAAACCTGCGTAAGTCTATCGCGGCCTGCGCGATCCGAGTCCAGTGGAGCAGAGGATCCGGTTGCGCATTTGCCACCGCACCTTCGCGAACTATTCCGGCTGCTGGCAGCGGGGCTAATGCGGCTGCGGCGCCACAGTGCTGCGGCAGGGTGCGCGGACCTCGGGGGTGAGGCGGAGAGTTCGCTACACTTCACCGCCCGGCAGAGCGGTCATGGCCTCCGAAACCATGCGGAGACGCCATGAGCGGTCAGACCCCACCCGGCAGCCGCTACGCCGATCACCCCGCCCACCGCAGCGTGCTGGCCCGGCTGACCGCCCTGCAGACGGCGTCGATCGGCGAGCTGAAGGACCAGTGGCGGGCCCTGTTCGGCAAGGAGCCGCCGCCGTTCAGCCGCAGCTACATCACCAGCCGGCTGGCCTACCGGATCCAGGAACTGGCCTATGGCGGGCTGAAGCCCGAGACCCGGGCCCGGCTGGAGGCGCTCGGCGAGCAGCTGGATGGTGGCAATGTGGTGCTGCGGCGGATCCGGGCCGACAGCCGGCCGCTGCCCGGCACCCGGCTGATCCGCGAGCATGACGGTGTGCAGCACGTGGTCACCGTCCGGGCCGACGACTTCGAGTACGAGGGCAGGCCGTATCGCTCGCTGTCCGCTATCGCCCGGCACATCACCGGCACAAGGTGGAACGGCTGGGCGTTCTTCGGGCTGCGCAAGCCGGGCGGCGGCCAGTGAGCCGGCGCAAGCTGCCTACTGACGGCGTCATGCCCTCCGCCGTTACCAGGCGCCGGTGTGCGGTTTACACCCGGAAGTCCACCGACGAGGGGCTGGACAAGGAGTTCAACACGCTCGACGCCCAGCGGGAGGCGTGTCTGGCCTATATCGCCTCGCAGCGCAGTGAGGGGTGGGTGCCGGTGGGCGACCGCTATGACGATGGCGGCTTCTCCGGCGGGACCCTGGACCGTCCTGCCCTGAAGCGGCTGCTGGCCGACATCGAGGCCGGGCTGGTGGACGTGATCGTGGTCTACAAGATCGACCGGCTGTCGCGCTCGCTGATGGATTTCGCCCGGCTGGTCGAGACCTTCGAGGCGCATGGGGTGACCTTCGTCTCCGTCACGCAGTCGTTCAACACCACCACCAGCATGGGCCGGCTGACGCTGAACATCCTGCTGAGCTTTGCCCAGTTCGAGCGGGAGGTGATCGGGGAGCGGATCCGGGACAAGGTGGCGGCGTCGAAGGCCCGGGGCATGTGGATGGGCGGCAGGGTGCCGCTCGGATACGAGGTCCAGAACCGCAAGCTGGTTGTCAACGAGGCGGAGGCCACCAGGGTCCGACGGGTGTTCGAGCTGTTCGTCGAGACCAGCTCCGGCGTCGAGACGGTGCGCCGCCTGCAGGTCGAGAGCGTCACGGCGAGATCAGGCCGGCCGCTGGATAAGGGCGACGTCTACAAGATCCTGAACCTGCGGACCTACATCGGCGAGGTCACGCACAAGGGGAATGTCTACCCGGGCGAGCACGAGGCGGTGGTGTCGCGCGACCTATGGGACCGGGCGCACGAGATCCTGCAAATCAGCCCGCGCTCCAGGGCAGCGCAGAACCGGACGCACGCGCCAGCGCTGCTGAAGGGGCTGATCTTCGGGGTGGACGGGCGCGCGTTATCGCCGACGCACTGCGTGAAGACCGGCCGGCTCTACCGCTACTACGTCGCGCAGCGAGTGCTAAAAGGGGAAGCGCCGGTCGATCCCGCGCTGGTCCGCCGCATCTCCGCTTCCCAGATCGAGGCCGCAGTACTTGGCCAGCTGCGCCTCCTGCTGACCCAGCCGGAGATCGTGGTGGGGACCTGGATGGCGGCGAGGGACGAGGTGCCCGACATTACTGAAGGCGAGGTCCGCGACGCGCTGCACCAGCTGGCTCCGCTATGGGACCAGCTGTTCCCGGCCGAGCAGGCGCGGATCGTCCGGGCACTGGTCCAGCGGGTCACCGTCAGTGCGGAGGGGGCGGACATCCAGCTGCGCGTCGAGGGGCTGGCCGGGCTGGTCAAGGATCTCTCACCCGGATCCGCTGATCACCTCCGAGCGGCGGCATGACGGAGGCGACCAGTCTCACGGTCCGCGTGCCGCTGGCGATGCGGCGACGGCCGGGGCGCAAGACGGTCGTCACGCCGGTCCAGGACGACGGCAACGCCGCACTTCCAACGCGCGCCGATCCGGCGCTGGTGAAGGCGCTGGCGCGGGCGTTCCGATACCAGAAGCTCCTCGATGAAGGATACTACGCCTCGATCACCGAGATGGCGGCAGCGGAGAAGATCGAACGCGGATATCTCGGCACGGTGCTGCGGCTGACGCTGCTGGCGCCGGAGATCGTCGAGGCGATCCTGGACGGGCGGCAGCCGGAGGAGATGACGCTGCCGGGGCTGATGAAGCCGTTTCCGGCGGAGTGGGCGCGGCGCGTTGCCCCTCGTTGCGGTCGTTGAAAGCTAACGGGCGAGGTGCAGCTGAGAGGAAGGCCATCGTGGAGGTGAATCGATGGCGAGGGTAAGCGAGTAGGTCGTGAACAGGGCTGAAGTCCATGGTGCAGCCAGGACAACGTCGCCGGGCGAGAAGGCCGCAGCGATGGCCTCGGCCTCGCCCGAACTCGCGGCACCAATCCCCATCGACGCCCGATCATCTACGGCAGCGCCTCCCCCACCCCCTGCCCTCAGGCGCGCATCCAGGCATTCAACGCATCGCGCACCGAGCGTCCCAGCCCTGTATCACTCCGCCGCGGCGGCCCGATTGCCCTGCCGGAGGTCGACGACCTTCACGTTCGGCAGTCCGTCGCCCCGAAGGATTTGCTCGACTTCGGCCGCGAAAGCCCTCGAGTGATTCTCGATCAGCCCTGGCCTGGACAACCTCCACCCTGCTGTCGCCAGCTTCTCGTCCATCGGGCGGTCAATGACGACGTACTCCACCTCGAGGTCAGACGGCACGATCACCGCGTTTGCTCGCCTGTCGCCCGCCTTGATGTTGGTCGCATCGATCACCGCCGACCTACCGGCAGCGAGGCGCCTCGCCGCCTCCTGTCGTACCCTCTCGAAGACCGCTTCCTGATCGCCCGCGACGTCCATGGAACCGAAGATCTGCCGGCGAATATCGTCTGAGGAGATGACATCTGCAGGGTCGCAGTTGTTCGCGGCCCACGTGGACTTCCCGGCACCGGAAGGCCCGACGAGGATGACCAGCCGCTGCCCGCAGCGAGGCCAGTCCCAGCCGGGCCACTCGTCACCGTAGCGATGCGAGTTCTCCTCCCAGAAGCGGCCTAGGTTGACGACGAAGTCCGCCGGAGCCGGGTCGAAATGCGCCAGGCTCGACCTCAGCTTGTGGCACAGCCTGAGGAACTTCGCGTCCCGCTCCGGGACGCGGGCTTGCAGCCTGTCGTGTATGTCGAAGAACTCGAACTTCTCCGGCTGCGCGATGACTTCGGTCCTGGAGTGGAACGTCTTCACGAGCGGTCCGTCGCGCATCAGCTCGTCGCGGTAACGCCTGACCACGCACGACCTGATGTGCCCCAGGAACGGGAAGAGGACACGCACTTGGGCCTGCCAGACCCGCCTGGCGGCCGCATCCCGCCGCCCTCTGCGCAGCAGCGAAAGCGTGTGCTCGAAGGGCTGGCCGTCCCAAATGTCGATCACGCCGTTGTCCCAACTCGGGACGACGTCGGGCAACTTGGCGGCGTCCGGCTCGAGCGCAGGAAGCGGGTTGAGCTGCTGCTCCTCGCCGAGGCGAGTCAGGACGTCAACGAGCCGCAAGTCCCATCCTGCGACTTCCACGGCACAGGCCGCCGCGGTCGCCGAAGCCACGTCATGGGAACTCGGCCAGCCGAGCCTCTTCGCGACCGCTATCTCGGTATCGAGGCGCGACACGCGCCCTTGCCAGCGATGCTCGCGGGTACCCACCGCCGACCGGACCTCCTGCTGAGGCGTCCCCTCAGGCGGCGCGATCACCACGAGTGGCGACGCGATGCGCGGCTTTCTCACACGCTCGGTCCGGACGAGCCTCAGGAAGCCCGCCCAGGCCCTCCAGTTCGCTCTCCTGATCCCGTGCACGACATACGCCGCGTCAGCGAACTCGGGATCATCGAGGAAGTCCGCGACGGACCTGATGCTTGTCGGCACGGGACTGGAGAGGGACGCGAGCCAGTGGGCAGGGGCCATCCCCCCGAGGCCGGAGGAGGCGTTGCCATCGAACACTCGGGCGGACGCGGCCGTCCGGATCGCCTCCTGCATCGCCGGGATCAGCCAGGCAGGCGGTGCCGCCGGAAGGCCGATCCAGAGGACGCCGTCGCGCAGTAGCGCATCCGCGGCGGCGGCTAGGAACTTCGATGGGCCGGGGAGGGACGGGTGCCCCAGCGTACGCCAGTCCGTCACGCTGCGGCCTCGCGCTCGGCTGCGGCCGCCACGATGAGCGGGTTGAGACGGTACTGCCGCATGTCCTCCTCAGTTCCCTCCACGTGCGGCAGCGGCTCCAGCAGCGAAAGCGCCACGCAGATGCGGACCACGGTCTTCGCGTCGATCGGCGAGCCGACGTCGCGCCCGGAAAGCACGCCCTCCTCGATCTCGTAGGGCGAGGTGCTTCCGGACGCACCGGAGAGGGAGACCATGCCCGGGACGAGGTCGAGGATCGGCGCCGGGAGGGAGAAGTCGTCCAGCGTTACGGTCGGCCGGATGCCTTCCGCCTCGCGCCTTATCCGCTCCACGATTCGCTCGGCCGCCTTCCCATGCTGGCTCGCTCGCACCAGCTTCACGGCACGCCAGATGGGCCGATTGAACCCTCCGAGCTGCTCGATGAGCGGCGCCCGGATCTCGGCAGCGCCGACCCCGAGATTCATCGCGAGCTCCTCGATCGCAGACGTCGTCCAGGGCTGGAGAGTGATCGTCCTGATGGACGGAGGGGGGGAGGCGAACCGCGCGTCGGAGAACAGGCGCACCGCATGGACCCCGGAACCGACGAACACGACTCTGGCGAGGCGCTCGCGGACGGACTTCGACTTCAGAGTCTCGAGGACCCACTCCGGCGTCCAATCAGCGCGCGGGCCCACCACGACGAGCGGCTGTGCCGACCCCTGCGAGGCTCGGGGAGTGCGCAGGTGCGCGAGCAGCTCGGACTGCGACCTGTTGCCGATATCGACCGTCCAGCGTCGCGTGCCGTCCCCGTCGGAGGCGGCCTGCTGCAGGGCTGCCCCGACGAGATCGACATCGGACAGGGGCAGACCCAGCACGATGCGCACCGGCGCTTCGCCGGATAGGATGTCCTGCTCCTGCCCGAACGTCAGCGGAGAGTACTGACCCGCGTCGATGCCCAGATGCGTGCTCGAGAGCTGGCGGCGCAGGGATCGCGGTTCGAAGGCACGCTGCGGCTCCTTGTCCTCGAACTCGCGCAGGTGGTCACCGACGCGGTCACGCGTGCCGAGAAGGGCAAGGACCGAGGGCGACCGAAGCGCCCACCGATCGCCCCGAGCGCGCCTGACGACCCCGAGCCCCTCCATCTCGTCGAGCAGGGCCTCGATGACAGGAAGACGGCTCACCCTGTCCCCGGCCTTCGGCCAGTATCTAACCGCCGCGTCCCTGATCTCGGCGGCAGTCATACCCTCGCCGACGAGTCCCTCCGCACGCTCGCGCAGGCTGCGGTCCGCCATGACGTAGGTGATGAGCTCGTATCGGGGATCGAGCTCCTTGATGGTGTGCTCGAACTTCTCCTTGATGCTGTCCTTAACCGGCCTGCTGTCGAGGACGCGGCGCACGGTCTCGCTGGAAACGGTCCAGGTGACCTCGCGCCGCTGCGCGGCTTCCCGCGCGAGCTCGTCCACGAGGCTCGCGCAGAACGTCTGCGCGAGCACCGGGTAGTAGTTCGTGTGGCTGAGGACGGTCCAGACGTCCTCGCGGTTCTCGAATCTGTAGCCCATCGCCGCGAGCGGCTTGACGATGAGGGCCTCGGCGTCGGCCACCTCGCCTCCCATCAGCGGGCCAATTCGCTGCGGCTCCGCGGCTATCTGCCGGAGCGGCGAATTCTCGGCCTGAACCAGCCGGGTGACGTTGTGGAGTCCCGCCATGACGAACTTGAACCGGCGGTTTGTCTCGTCCATCAGGCTCTGAAGCGCGCGGAACTCCTGGAACGCGCTGTCCCCAGTCGCGTCCTCCTCGACGAACTTGTCCGCCTCGTCCAGCAGCAGGAGGATGCGGCGCATGGGGTCGGCCCCGAGCCAGCCGCGGACCTTCCTATCGAATTCGTCTCGGCTGGCCGTCGGCTCCCGGAACACCGTAGGCGACAGACGCTCGGAGATCTTCCGCCAGACCTCCCGCGCCCTGCGCGGCCTATTGGCGCCGAAGTCGTCAAGAGCGACGTGAGCCACGACTACGCCATCGCTCGGGCGATGCTCGCGCGCCTCGATGTGCTTCAGGAGCGCGGTCTTGCCGAGGCGCCGACCGCCGTAGACGACGCAGCTCCCGAACCCATCCAGAAGGCGCCCGTACTCGGCGTTGCGGCCGAAGAACATCTCGCGCGGCACGCCGCTGTAGCGGCCGTAGTCGCCGAAGGGCTGGCAGTGCGCGAACGGCTGCGCGCACTCGATGAGAGTGAGGGGTCGCACCTCCGGCTCCGACAGGGCAAAGAGGACGACGGCGTCGTCGACGACAAGCGCCTTGCGCCCTCCCTGCGCAGAGACCGACCGCAAGGCGAGCGCACGACGGTTCTCGGCGCCCATCGTGTCGGTCGCGAAGATCAGCGCCGCACGGTTGCCCATGTTCGAGGATAGCGCGGTGATCTCGGCGTCGTTCGGGATGCTGGGCAGGAAGCAGACGCGGTACGCCCCCTCCGTCCTGCTCCCGAAGTCGGGCAGGAGCATACTCTCGGGATCCAGGCTGAAGCGCAGCTTCGCGTCCGCGACCACCTGGCGCCCGGCTTTGCTGTTCTTGGCATCGAGCTGCATGCTCTCCACCGCGAAGCCGAACTCCTCGAGCAGCCCCATCGCGATCGGCAGGACGGTGTCCGGCGCGCGCTGCGCCTTCAGCGCCCGGTGGAGGTCGCGCCACGCCTTCAGCGTACGCGCCGCGCCGGGGCGCCTGCCGGGGGTCACGCGCGAGAACGCCAGGGGACCGACGTCGGTCCCTTCCTCGATCCGCCGCGGCAAGTCCCGCGACTCCGCCTCGGGCAGCTTGGCGAGGAAGTCCGGAACGCGCGGGAAGAACGCGGCCCAACGGCGGTTGGCGGGAGCGGAGGCCCTCGGAAGCGGCTGGCCCGCCTCGAGCAGCTCTATCCTCTCGCGGGCGGTGATCAGGTCATCGTGCTCGTCCAGCAGCGTCCTCAGCGATCGATCGACCTCCGGCGTGAGGACGCCTTTGGCGCGGAGTCCCTCTAGCCGCTCATCCATGCCCTTGCGCGGGCCCGAGAGCGCCGCCCGCGCCTTGATGCAGATTTCATCCAGGAGTGCCTCGGCCGACGAGAAGTCATGGACGTGCGCCCGGTCGTCGAGGATTTCGGAACGCTCCTCCGGCGACACCAGGCTCGGCAGGTCGGCAGCCTGGACCGAGTCGATCTGCGAGAGGAGCCCGTGGGCCTCCTCGGGCGACATACCCTCGCCGTATCGCTGGACGCGCTCCACGAGACGCCGGGCTTTCGACGCGTGTTCGCGTAGGGCGTCCCGCCGCGTCGGGGCGTCCGCTTCCCATTCGTGGCGCAACTCGTCGATGGCGTCGCCACTGACGCCGAGAACCGGTGCCGCCTGCATGAGAACTTCCGCGCCCCCGAAGGAGCCGCGGGCCATCCGGGTCCGCACGATCTCGGTAAAGCGTTCCGCGCGCCGCTCGCCATCCGGGAGCAGCGAGGCTTCGGCGCGGTACGAAGCTGCAAGGATCGCATTCGGGTCATAGGGTTCCGGGAGCCATCCGCGGCCGATGTCAAGCGACGGCAGCAGCAGCGTCGCGGAATGCAGGGCGAACAGATGGTCCGTGGGTCCCGGAACCGCGGCGGTCTCGTCGATCATCCCGCGCAGGTGCACGACGGCCGCCTCGCAGCGCCCGACGAGTCCAGCACACGGGCCGAGGTCTTGCCCATCGGACGACAGGGCGGCCAGCGCATGCTCGATTCCGACGAGTAGGCTCGACCGCAGTTCCTTCGCGATTTCCTTTTGGCGCGGGTTGCGTACGGCTGGTGCGACCGCGAGCGCCTCCTCGTACTCGGCGCAAAGTCGAGCTAAGTCTAACATATGGCCGACGAGTCGGTCCCGCGCGGGCCCATCTAGCGTGTCCTTGGGCGAGACGCGCTCCGTCATCTTGCCCACCAGCCGCAGGGCCTGCTGGCGCGATCCGACTTCCTCCCTAAACGCGCGGGCGGCGTCGAGGGCGCGCTGCCCGTTCTCCGCCATCGCGACTCGGAGGGCGCCGATAGCCTCTTCCGGCTTGCAGAGCTCGACCCGCACCTTGACGCCGGTCACGAACGGGAAGTCGAGGCGCGTGATCGTGTCGATCTTCGCCTGGATCGCTCCCTTGCGGCCCTCGCGGTCTCGGTCCAGCGCATCCAGGTCGTTCACAATGCGGAGCAGGGCAGGCGTGACGACCAGGTTGGAGCGCGTAGCCTTGGCGACGGCCTCCCTGAGGCGGAAGGTGCCGCCCTTCAGTGGGTCCGGCAGACCTTCGTGAGCCGCCTCGAGGAGCTCAACGGCAGTGCGGTTCTGCTGGAACAGGGCAGGCTCCAGCGCGGCCACGAACATGGAGAGGGCGCGCTGCGCCGATAGGACGGGGTCGCCGTCGGGAATGGCCGTCGCGGCTGCCAGGGCATCGGCCAGCGTCTCGCCGAGGATGTCGGACGCTTGCAGGGCCGCGTGATTCAGGTGTCCAGCTACGGCCGCCAGGCGGAGTTCGGCCACCGAAAGCTGGAATGCGTGCCCTGGGAAAACCTCGGTTGCCGCACGCAGGCATAGCCAAGCAAGACTCGGGTCGCCGCCGCGGAAGGCGGACACCACAAGCCGGTCGGCCTCGACGGCCTCGTCGTCGGTTTCCTCGGACGCAGGTTCCGCGGTGGCCACCTCATCGGAGGGCATGTCGCCTGTCAGGAGCGCTCCGAGCTCCGTAGCATCCGCCTCGGTCAGAACGTCCCCGTCGGAATTCGTCGAGGCGCTCCCGGCGTTGGACAGCGCGGTGATCGGCCCGTCGTCACCCCCCTCGTCCGCCTTTTCATCCGGCGGAGACGTTTCGTCCTGGTCGCTAATCTCCGCCCATTCGAGCGAAGGCACCCTCGGAGTAGCCGCGTCTCCGACCACCGCAGTCACGACCGCATCGGGTCCAGCCTCGAGTTGCCCGAGGGTGCCGGTGGGCGGGTCGTCCTGAACGTTCGGCGCGGGTGCGTTGGGCGGGCCCGACGTCTGTGGCGCTCGCGTGGCGAGCAGTAGCGCGGACACGTGGGCCACGCGTTCGAGGCATTCGGACGCCTGCTTCCTGACGCTGTCGGAGATCTGCCGGAGCGCATCGATGGCCGCCCCATCGAGCGGGTCAAGGTTGCGCGCGCGCGCCTCGGCATCGGCCTTCAATTCGACAGCGCGGGCGAGGCTCGCCTCGGCGGCAGCGAGAGCTTCCTGGATTGCTCCGATCCCCGTCTCGAGGACCAGCAGCCCCTCCTCGGGGATGGCAGCCTCCGCTTCCGACTGCTTGAGCATGTCAGCGGCGTTGCGTGCGATCTCGCGAAGGCGGTGAAGCAGTTCATCCACGCGGACGACCTTCGGACGCGCCGCCTCGAACGCCGCAAGCGCCTGCTCGGCCCGCGACACGGCATCCGCTATGCGCTGAAGGACTACAGGGTTTGGGTCGAGAATCGCTGCCTCGGAGGCCAGTTTGGCTATCGCGGACATGCTGTCCGACCAGCGGGCAACCGACGCTCCCTGTTCGCCCGAATCCGTCGGGCCCGATGGTGGCACAAGGCCAGCGTGAGTGTCGCCCACGGTTTGCTGGACCACCTTCTCGAGCATCTGCTCCTCCCCCGGGATTTGGTCGCCCCCGTGTCCCCCTGACGGTTCAATGGCTGGGTCGTTCTGTAACGGCAATGACGGCGCCTGCTCATCGAGACTGATCGTCTCGGCGGAACCCTTGTCGGTCCTGCCTCCGGGAGGCGCTTCGAAAGTTTTTTGAGCCGCCAGCAGATAGGGCAGGAGATCGCGCAGTTCTGGCAGGTCCCGCGCGAGACTGATCGCCGTCTCGAACTGCAACACGTAGACGCCCCACGCGACGACGGTGGAGCGAGCAAGGTCGACCTGCCCGGCCTCGACCAGCGTTCGCATGTCGTCGGCGAAGGTAGCGCGACGCGACGCTCTGATTCGTGCGGCCTCGCGCCTCGCCCGGTCCAGGAGGGACTTGAAGAGTTCAGAGACTCCTTTGTCCCGCCCGGTCGCCTTGCGCCACGCACTCTCGATGTGCACGAAAGTCCACGGCTGGCGAAAGCCATGCAGGACGACCGCTGCGAATTCCTCGTTGGTCGGCCGCCGATCGTTGGGCCAAGGCAGCTCAGGCTTCTCACTGAGGAACATGGCACGGCGCTCGTGCATGAGCCGGATGGTCCTCGGCTGGGCCGACATGTTCGAAAGGACCCAGTCGAGATCGAGGAACGCCGGAAGCTCCGGGAGTCCATCCGCCGCGTATCGCGGCGCGCCCTCGTCCTGTGTGGCGGCTGCCGAGACGCTCGCCACGAACGTCTCGTTGATCGGCGAAAGGAGGCGTATGCCGACCTTCCGGTCCAGCGGTTCGCGGTAGGCCGGATCGAGTGCCTGAAGGAAGGGCGAGGCCGCGGTGGATGCGGCATGTTCCTTACTGGGCGGCAATTCCCGCGGAGGCGCCGTGTCCGAAGCGAGGTCCGCGCGCGCCAAGTCTGGCGGATTGTCCCCAGCGGGATCCCCGGCAACGGTTCCTGCATCGAGCGCCTCCGCCGCATCGTCGGGGGGAGAGGCGCCCGAGTCCTCCGCGTCGGCCTCCTCCACGCCGAACCGGGCCATGTAGTCGCGGACCTTGCTCTCGAACGAGAGCGGGGCGGGGAGCGTCGTGAAGCTGGGCGTGTGGCCGTAGCCGAAGCGAAGGCTGTTCGCCACGGCGGCGACGGCGTCCGGATCGTCACTCTTGGCCAAAACCGCAACCGAGAACTCGACCGAGTTAGGCAGGCGATAGGGTGTCTCGGTCAGGTTGAAAACGGCCTCGCCGAGGACGTCGTTGGTGCGCGCGTCCTTGATGGCTGCCCAGACAGGCAGCGCGGCGCCCTTCAGGCGCGCGGTGGAGCGGGTCTCGCGGTAGACACTCAGGCCGCGCGTGAGCTGCTCCAAGTAGCCCGAAGTGGCCCAGTAGTGGGGACCGTCGCCGATGCGCACCATCCTCGCTGTGATGGTAGGAACGGGACGCTCAAGAGTGCGGCCCGTCGGCTTGCCGTCAGCGGCATCGAGCTCCTCCAGCCTCGTCGTCTTGCGCAGGACGACGCGCCCCGCGTGTCCGGTCCGCACCCTGACGATTCGGACTCCCGGCCATCGCTTCGTCGCGTCGAACGTCTCTCGCGCGAGCGCGACTTCCTTCCCGATCTTGTCGTCCCTCAGCCAAGGCCAAACGCCCGATGCGGATGTCGAGTCGATCAGGACCAGCGGCCGGTCGCCAGCCGCCGCCGCCTCGTCGAGCATGGCGCGCACGAACGACTGGAAACTCTCGCTCTCCGCCTCGCGGTCCTTGCCCAGGCTCGTCGGCCTGATCTCTGCGACCTCCTTGAGAAGCTCGGAGAACGGCCTCCAGCTGCCGGACCACCGCATGCGCTTGGCATCGACCCAGCCCAGCCTGCCCTCGGTGCGCCCGGTCACCACATCGATGCGCGTCGCAACGCAGAGCTTGCTGCCCCGCCCTCCGGCCCTGCCTCGCGCCTGTGTCACGACCGAGATGCCCATGACAGATCGGGGGCGCGTGGCCGGGTCGGGGAAGTGCTTTGCGACGAGATCGGAGATCTCCGTTACGAGGCCGCTGTGACCGAAGACGAGGTCGTAGATGGCCGCCTGGATGCGGTTGAGGTACGCCTCGAAGCCCCTCCACCCTGGCCCAGGTGGGAGGAGATACTGGGCGTTCGCGTTGGCCTCGGTCGCGAGGGCGCACCGTCCGGCCAGCTTGTTCACCGGATCGTCCGGCCGGTTCTCGTACCAGTCGGTGGCCTGCACCAGCACGTGGCACCCCGCGTGCTCCTCGGCCAGGGCCTGGGCCGTCGGCTTCCAGGCCGCGATGCGGGCGGCGAACCGCTCGGCGGCCTTGCGATCCGCCTCTGGCAATCCCTGGCGCGCGCCATGCACGTCGGCTGGCAGCGCCATGGGGACCGTCCGGACGGACGCGCCAAAGAGGGCGCGTACGCACGACGCCATCGCGCTTCGCTCGCGCTCCGTCCTCGCCATCAGGACGAGGATCGGCGCCGCGTCGAAGCTCCTGCGGATGCGGGCCGAGTTAGCCGTCCGCAGGGCGTCCCGGTCGGCCTCGACCCGCCGGACGTCCTCGTCCTTCAGCCCCTTTGGCATGGGGCCATCGCCGCCCAGCGCGGCGCATGCCTCCGCCACGGCCCGCTCGCCGATCTCGTTGTGTCCGAGCGTGCGCGCGACGTCGCCGATGACCATGCCGAGCGAGACCGCCTTGTGGAACGCGTCGGAGCGACGGGGCGGGGTGCCGATGTCCTCGAACGTCAGCGGCGTCATGCCAAGCGGCGCTAGACGGGCTTCCGCCGCGTCGAACAGGTCCAGCAGGTCGCGGGTCGATGCGCCGAGCTTGACATGGTGGCTGCCGTAGCGCGTCGCGTAGGGGAATCCGACGAACGTGCCGCCATCGGCGAGTCCGCGACGCGCGAGTTCCGCAACACCGGCGGCTAGGTCGGCCCGGACCCCGAGGGCCTGCTGCATGAAGGCGGGAGAGAAGGGCTCCTGCACCTCCCCGCGGCACACCGCGCAGGAGAACTCCACCGCGACGGGCGAGCGATCCCTGCCGAGGATGTGTCCGCGCAGTTCCCTCTGGCGCATCAGCGCGGAAGGTCGCGGCAGATCGGGCATCCAGGGGCGCCGACCGGCCTCGACCACCACGATCGGGCGGGAACACCACGGGGCGGTCTCGACCGAGAAGGTCGCCGTCATGGAATACGGGCCGCCCTCGGTGGGCACCGGCCAGGTCTCGAACTGGACGGCGTTGCCGGACGAGCCGCTCGGAACGATGCGGAAGACCGGCCCGAGTCCCTCGAACAGCTCGGCTCCCTCGAGCGCGCGGGACAGCAACTGGATGATCGGGTGCTTCAGACGCGAGAACGGCTCGCCGCGACGGAGGGCCTCGCCCAGTTCGCACGAGACGACGTCGGCCGACAGACCGTTCCCGGTCTCGATCTCGTCGGCCAGCGCATCCAGCAGCGCGTCCCCCAAGGAAAGCCGCTCCGCCCAGGGCGTGAGGACCATCGCCTGCCACGTGGCGAAGGCGCCCCGGACTCGGCCGACGACCTGCTCGGCGGTCCCGTCGGCCAGAAGAAGGGCGGAAGCGTCGGCAGTCCTGGCGCCTCCCGTCCACGGCGCGCCGAGATCGTAATTCACGAGTGTCGCCTCCGGCAGGACGACCTGGAGTGCCGACCTGAGAGACGCGTAGGGCAGCGCCCGCCCCGAAGCGCGATCAGCCTCTTTCGCCTGCCGCGCTACCTCGGTGAGGAGTTCACGCGTCCTCTGCCCCCAGGACACCCGAACCGAACGAACGGGAACCGCCGGAGGATCGGCGACGAGGAACGCGGTCGCGACCGCCCCCTCGCCGCGGCGCGCGACGCCGCGCAGCTTCCGGAAGAACGCGGCCTTGGGTTGGTCAGTCGTCGTCACCGTCAACTCCGTCCGGGAAGCGGACGCCCTCGCAGCGCTCCAGAGGATGCAGGAAAGGTTCGTAGAGGGCGCGATAGACCTCGCGGTCCACGGCGTCAGGATCGCTCAGCCGCTTGCGCAGGATGTCGCGCATCCGGACGAGCATGCTGCTGTCGGCGTCGTCTCGCGCGCCAGCGGCAGACCTCGGCGCCCAGGCGGCGTCGGCGAAGACCACGCGGGCCTTACACCCGTTCCGCATGGCCCTGCCGATGGTCTGCAGCACGTCGACCATGATGTCGGCCGTGAAAGGCTCCGCCAGGGCGCCGAGACGGCTCGCCTGGACGGGGAACCGGAGGAGCCGTCGCGTCGTGGCCATGAGATCCCGGCGGGCCCTCAGCCATTCCGCCGACATGATCGCGGCCGAGGCTCCCGGACGGACTTCCGCGGCGTCGAAGTCAAGCGTGGCGGATCCTGCGAGTCCCGCGACCAGGTCGAGGCTCTCCGTGGCAGGGTGGGGCCGGGTCATGAACAGCATAACCCCAAGCAGCGCATCGCGGCGTCGAGGCCCCTGCTCGAACACGATGTTCACGCCGCGCGACAGGGCCTTCATCGGGAAGATCAGGGCGTCCCAGTCCTCCCGCATGCCGAGCCGCTCGACCTGTGCCGCGGTGATCCAGTCCCCCTCGTTGTTCGCCGGGGGACGGTCGATGACCCCGATGACGCGGTGGGCGAGTCCGGGCCGCGAACGCCTGAGGTGCTCCTTCGCCTGCCGGACCTGGTCGTAGCTGTTAAGCACGAAGCCGATCTTCCGGCCGGGGTCGAAGTCGCGACACATCCGGACGGCCAGAGGGTCCTCGCCGGAGAACCAGTGGTCCAGCATCTGCCTCAGGATGCGCTCTCGGCGAGCCAGCGGCGCACCGCTGAACCGGAGGCGACGCGACGGATCGTCAGGATCCGGAGGCGGCGCGAACACGTACTCGCTCTCCCGCCAGCCGGAGTCCGCGCCCGAACGACGCAGCACGATGTCGGGGCCGACCGGGATGTGGAAGGTCGGGCTTTCCTTGAGGAACGACGTCGCGCTGGCGAGCAGCACGGCCGGGCCGCGCGGCCGTCCCTCGTGTCGCAGCAGGTGGTGCAGCCGATACAGCAGGATGCGCGGCGTCCCCCGGAAGGCGACGTACTGGAGCCTGACGCTCTGCCTGGAGCCGTCCTCTTCATGATGATACCGGAGCCCGGACAGGCGGCCGATGAGGGCCTCGGGCACGGTCCTGGCGAGGTCCTCCGAAATGCCCTGCTTGAACAGCGGAGCGTGGTGGACGCCCTCGGCCACCATCGCCTGCTGCGCCGGGATCAGCGCGACGAACTGGAAGATGACCGTGGTGACGCCGACGAGGAAACGGAAGAGCTCGACCCGCTCCTCCGGTCCGAGCGCCTCGCGGGGCGCGGCGAACCCGAACGCCACCTCGCGGGCGTCGTCCAAGATGCGATCCCGCCGCGTCGGCAGGGGTTCTGAAATCCAGTCCCGCAGGAGGTCGGCGAGCCTGGTGGCCGTGCGCTCGACCTCGTCCCACTCCTTGTCCAGGTCGGCCGCGATCCGCGTGCTGTCGAACTCGTAGTCGTCGGCTCCCTGGTCGACGTCCGTCCGCCGGAACAGCGCCGCGCGTACGCACCCGTCCCAGAACGCACGGATCGCGTTGAACCGCCGCTCCTCGCGCAGGCGCTCGTCCGGTGGCAGGATGGAGATGTCCTCCGGGCAGAACAGCGCCGTCAGGACGTTGTTGCCGGTGACGAAGGTGTCCTTGAAGCGCGCGATGGGGCCCTCGACGCCGTTGCGCTTCAGGTCGCGCTGGATGTGGGCGATTAGGCTGCGGTTGAGCTTGCCGAAGTCGGCTGCGGTCGCGCTGTAGTTCTGCAGGTTGGCGGCGGTGATGTCGTTCCTGCCCGCCGATATCGGCAGGAACAGGTCGCGGTTCAGCGCGTGCTCGAAGCTCTCCTCGCTGCCCGTGAGGTCCAGCGACGAGATGGCCTTCCGATCCAGCATCGCCTGGGCGCCATCCGCCTCGTCGACGATCACCAGGTCGGCGGTCATCGCCACCGCCTCGAAGTAGCGGACCTTCTCGACCGAGAAATGCGGCCCGATCCGCGTGTCCATGGACAGGACGTGCCCGAGCCAGATGCGCCTGTGCGTGAGCTCGCGGGGCGCCTTCAGCCGTCCGCACCACCCGCCCAGCGGACAGAGGTGCGAAGACTCGTTCTGTTTCTCCGTCCCGTCCGCCTTCCGCCCGCGCTGAAGCACGCCGCCGCATGGCGGCTGCAGGTGGGGGAAGCCCTCGTGGCCGTCGGCGTCCGTATCGAAGGCGGCGAGGGCGCAGTTCAGCCCGAGCAGGTCCGCGCCCGGCGCGGTCCGTCCGAAGCCGCGGGCCTCGTCGGCCCCGAGCCGCTCGGCGAACTTGCGGGCATGCTCGATTCGCGTCTGCGGAGACTGACCGACGAGCAGTCCGACGTCGGCGCCGTAGAACCTGAGGTCGCCGAGCAGGTTCAGGGACGCCTCGATGGATGGCAGGAGCACGACGGTGCGGTAGCCATTCCGGTCGAGCCAGACGAGGAGCAGCACGATCAGCGTCGTCTTGCCCGTTCCCGGCAGGCCGATGAGGTGCTTCAGCCCGTCGAGCCGGATCGCCTCGCGCTCCGTCAGCGTCCCAGCCGCACGGTCCGGGGAGAGGATGTGGAACTTGCGGTCGCCGTTCGCCTCCCGCAGCCGGGACGCCCAGTTGCCCTTCTGCCGTCGTGGATCCTGCGCGTCGCGCCGATCCATCTCCTCCGCGATGCGCTCCAGTTCTGCCATGGGCACCACGATCGGACCCCTTGGCTCGCGAGACAGGTCATGGCTGGGCGGCGGCGAGGGCGCAGCGATGGCCGAGAGATCGATCCCGATGCGCGCTGCGCCTTCGGTCACCGCCTCCATCACGGCCATCGGTCGCGCCGGGTCCGCCATCGCCGTTCCCCAGGCGTCCATTCGCAGCCCTGAGACCATGTCGCGGACTATGGCATCCACGGCCCGCTCGGTCCCCGGGCGCCGTCGGAACGGGTAGCCGTCCCGCTCGGCGTGGATCTCGTAGGGTGGCTCGGAGTAGTCGGGATCCTCGCGGTGTTCGTCCTCCCACGAGACCGCGTCGAGGACGGCCTGCCTCAACTGGATCTCGGAGGCCACCGAGACGCCGAGCTGGCGCAGCGCGAAGGCGGCCGGGCCGAATTCCGCGGTCGCTGGATGGTCGACGACGGAACCGAAGCCGGACATGAGCGCAGGGATGCACGAAAGGTCGGAGCCGCCCAGGAGCCGGTCGACGGCGGCGCAAAGCCACTGGGCGCGTAGGGATGTCGTGAAGCCGTTGGGTCGGACGCGCATCTCAGAGATCCCCGAGGACTTCCGACACGATCATGAACTCAAGGGGCAGCGATCCAGCGTACGCCGCCCGAAGCTGCTCCAGGTACCTCCGGTTCACGCGCAGCTTATCGTCCGGAACGGCGAGAATCCGCCTGCGGAAGATGCCGAGGCGGCCGACGCTTCTCGCCAGCTTCGCGCCCAGCAGCACGGGACTCGCGTAGGTCTTGACGTCGATGCCCACGGCGAAGCCGTCCACGCCGACGTCGGCCGCATCCTGCTGGGGATACAGGGTGGATGCCCTGCCCTTGGCTCTCAGCGCGTCGTGGATCCGGATCTCGGCCAGGCCAGGGCCGACCCAGAAAGCGAGGACGGCGGGCGTGGCGACGCGCCACTTGCTGGCGTCCTCGATGTCCTCGCCGCGGGCCGGGATCGGATCGGCGAGACGGCACTGTCGGACCCGGCAGTGGCCATCCGGAAAAGCCGCCGTGTCTCGGTCCGGCCAGAGGAGCGAGCCGCAGTGCCCGCACCGCCTCGCGGCGCCGCCCGGAAAGACCGCCGATTGCGGGACCGGCCGATAGAAGGACATGACCGCGGACGCGGCGGCGGCGTGCCCGCGCTCGGTCAGGAAGCGCAGGAGCGTGTCGTACTCGACTGCCGGGTTGCGGACGACGAACTCGCGGATGTCCGTGTAGGCCGCGTCGCGCCGCTTCGTGGGATACCCGGCGACGGCCGCCCGGAGCGACTCATGGTGCAATTCCTCGACGGCGGAAAGCTCGCTCCCGCCCGATCGGGCCATCTCGCGGCAGTCGTCGGTGGGGGCGCCGAGGTCCGCGTCCACGAGGACGACGTCGGCGTACTGGAACGGGGTGTCGAAGCCGGGCAGCCCCCAGGAGCCCATCGGGCGGGAGGCCATGTCCATGACCGTGTGGACGCACGCCCCGAGGTCATCGGGCAGACCCGAGGCGAGGCTATGCCGCGACACGAGGGCGAGCGCCCGCCGTGCCGATGCAGGGAGCGCGGCGTCCTGGCGTACCGGCGCCCCCTCGCGCTGCATCTGGTCGAAAATGTCGACCAGGCCCTTGGCGAGAAGGACCGCGGTGACCTCCGGGTCGGTTCCCAAATTGACACCCTAGACAGGTCGGTGAGGTGACACGATACACTGCCGGCATGACGGCCGTCCAGTCACTAGACGAACTTCCGATGGTGAGGAACGGCGAGGCGATAGCGCGTAGGTTGCGCTGGCTCGACGAGCGCCTGCGCTGGCATGGCGTGTTCAGGCGCGCCGACTTGGCGGCGAGGTTCGCGATTTCGCCCCAGCAGGCGTCGGCCGACATCGCGACCTACCTGGCCCTCGCCCCAACGAATGCAGTCTTCGACTCGGCGAGGAAGGAGTATGGGCGGAGTGCCGCCTTCGCCCCGATCTTCCCCCGGGACGCCCTGCGTTGGATGGCCGAGGCTGCGGAGGCAGGCGACCGGGCGGCCATCCCTCTGGCGCGACTTGACATACCGCCGCGAGCGGCGTTGCCCGACACGCTTGCCTTGATAACGGAGGCGTACGCGAAGCGCCGGGCGCTTGCCATTCGCTACCAGAGTCTGACGACCTCCAGGCCCACGAAGCGCGTCATATGTCCGCACCATATCGTCGACACCGGCGAGCGGCTGCATGCGCGGGCGTGGGACGCACGCAGCGGCGAGTTCCGCGACTTCCTGGTGGCCCGCATCCGGGCGGCGGCCCTCGATATCGATCATGCCTGGGTGGGCGAGGACGCCGACACAGAATGGCAGCAAATCGTTGACGTAGATCTGGCCCCGCACGACAGCCTCAGCCCATCGCAACGGGACGTCGTCGCGCTCGATTTCGGCATGAAGAGCGGGCGGACCATTATCAGGGTCCGCCGCGCTCTTCTGCTTTACGCGCTCGACCGGCTTGACCTTCTGGACGCGGTTCGTGCCGGACACGGGCGTCCGAGAGCTGCGAGAGGCACTATGTGCCTCAACGCGGGCGAGCTATCTTCCATGCTGCCAAGCGTCGCTCAAACTCCGGCCTGATACCAAGTCCTGCTGATGCCGAATCACGAGGGGGGATTCCCCGACGCTGGGCGAATCTGATTCAAGCTGGCGAGCAACGGAGCCTCGCCATGGGTCAGCCGCTTCCCCTTCGCCCCGACTACGATGCGGCGAAACTGCGCGCCTTGGCGCGATGCTCGAATGACGCGGCGCAGCTCGGCAGCGTGACGCTGCAGATCGTCCGCGACTGGGTGATGCGGTTCGGATACGACAGGACGGTGGTCCTCGCCGCGCGCGATGGCGTGGAAATGGGGGCCCGC
The DNA here is from genome assembly GCA_037190665.1 of Rhodovastum atsumiense. Classification (GTDB taxonomy): domain Bacteria; phylum Pseudomonadota; class Alphaproteobacteria; order Acetobacterales; family Acetobacteraceae; genus JBBCJT01. The sequence continues at coordinate 167,352 of JBBCJT010000015.1, forward strand.
CTTACCGAAGTGCTCCGTCAGGAACGCCATCGTAATCTCGCGGAGGTCCTTGCCTGTGCGGATGCCGATGGCTCAAAAAATAATAGGAACAGGGAGTGACGCGACGCTTGCCGGCCTTTGCTCGCGTATCGGCGCGCGAGAGCGGCTTCTCCTTAATGACGGGCAGGAGCCGCCTGGCCTCCGTACTGAAGTGTTCGCTCTCGAAGTAGGGATTTCGGTCAAGGAGGGTTCGAACCACAGCAAGTGCCGACCGCGCTGAAACCGGTCTTCTAACTGGATTTTTGAGTTTCGCACTTAATCGGCCAAGTCAGGAGGTCCGGAGAGAATGGGCCTCCGGAGAGCGATTTTCGGGCGTCTCCGCGCCGGTCCAGTCAACAGGTCTGCCCCGAAAACCCCAGGAGACCTGCGACGCAGTGCGGCGCCCGGTCGGGCGGAGAGTACGGCTCGTATGGGAACTGGCGGACGCAATGAGATTCGAAGCGACGGTACGCCCCAACTCGCCGCTTCTCCTTCAAGTGGTTACGGGGTCGCTAAGTACAGCCTTCGAGCGAGCTGGAAGGTTAATAGTGGACGAATGGTCGCTTGGGGCTTGATGCGTCGGAGGGCTTTGGCGCTATGAGCCGTTTCCAAGGCAATCGGATCGCTGAAATTCTCAGCGCGCCGCTCTCCAGACACAGCCAAATTCAATTGCTTAAGCTTGAGGGTAAAATCGGCCAACCCTCAAGGCTCAGAGATATTCGGCTCTCTCCCAGCGCATATCAGCGGTGGTTCCGCTTTCGAACCATCAAGGTCTGCCCACAAACCTCGGCCAAACCTGCACCTCAGCAGAGCCCGACTTGGCTGGGAGAGAGTTGATGCTGGGTCCGATTGGAGCGGGCGAAGGGATTCGAACCCTCGACCCCGACCTTGGCAAGGTCGTGCTCTACCCCTGAGCTACGCCCGCGCTCCCTGCGGAGGCCGCGCGTATATGCTGCGCCCGTGGCGATTGCAAGCCACCCCGTTCGGCCCCGCCCGCAGGCCTTCCCCGCTTGCACCGCGCGCCGTGAGGTGCATCTAAGGGGGCAACCCCAGGAACACGCCATGGACACGCTGATCGGCCAGACCCCGACCCAAGGACCCGCCGGCGCCGACCTCATCACGGACGGCGACCAGGCGACCTTCATGCAGGACGTCATCCAGGCGTCCCGTGAAACCCCCGTGCTGGTCGATTTCTGGGCGACCTGGTGTGGTCCCTGCAAGCAGCTCACCCCCGCGCTGGAAAAGGTCGTCCGCGCCGCGCAGGGCCGGGTGAGGCTGGTCAAGATCGACATCGACAAGAACCGCGCACTGGTCCAGCAGCTGGCCCAGCTCGGCCTGCCGCTGCAGTCCGTGCCCACGGTGGCCGCCTTCTGGCAGGGCCAGATCGCGGACCTGTTCCAGGGCGCGCTGCCGGAAAGCGAGATCAAGCGGTTCGTGGAGAACCTGCTCAAGCTCGGCGGCGGCGCGCTGCCGGCGACGGAGCTGCTCGCCCAGGCCAAGGCGGCGGCCGAGCAGGGCAACCACGCCGAGGCGGCGGAGACCTTCTCCGCCGTGCTGGGCGAGGAGCCGGAGAACGGCGAGGCCTGGGGCGGGCTGGTGCGCGCCCTGCTCGCGATGGGCGAGGAGGAGCAGGCCCGCGAGACGCTCTCCCAGGTCCCCGAGAAGGCGGCCGAGCACCCGGATGTCGTCGGCGCCCGCAGCGCGCTCGCGCTGGCGGAGGAGGGCCGCAAGGCCGCCGGCGCGCTCGCCGAGCTGGAGGCCCGCATCGCTGCGGACCCGGCCGACCATGCTGCGCGCATCGAACTTGCCACCGCGCTGAACGCGATGGACCGGCGCGAGGACGCGGCCGACGCCCTGCTCGAGAGCATCCGCCGCGACCGCGCCTGGAACGAGGGCGCCGCCCGCGCGCAACTGGTCAAGCTGTTCGAGGCCTGGGGCTTCGACGACGCGGCCACCGCCTCGGCCCGGCGCAAGCTCTCCGCGCTGCTGTTCTCCTGACCGGAGGTGCCGGCCTTCCATCCCGGACCGGACGGGCTGCCGGCGACCTTCTCCGTCTTCCCGCTCGATGGCGCGCTGCTGCTGCCGGGCGGGCGGCTGCCGCTCAACATCTTCGAACCCCGCTATCTCGCGATGGTCGAGGACGCGCTGGGGGAGGGGCGGGTGTTCGGCATGATCCAGCCCGACCCCGCCGCGCCGCCGGCCGCGACCGGCCCCGGGCTGTACCGGATCGGCTGCCTCGGCCGGATCTCGGCCTTCAGCGAGACGGAGGACGGGCGGCTGCTGATCACGCTCACCGGCCTCGCCCGGTTCACCGTGGCGGAGGAACTGCCGATGCGGCGCGGCTATCGCCGCGCCCGGGGCGAGACGGCCGCGTATCTCACCGATCTTGCCGAATCCGAGACCGCCGTCGACCGCCCGCGGCTGGTCGCGGCGACGCGCGCGTTCTTCCGCGCCCGCCAGATCGAAGCGAACTGGGACGCCGTCGGCGCCACGGCGGATGCGGCGCTGGTCACCACGCTCGCCATGATCTGCCCCTTCCCGCCGGCCGAGAAGCAGGCGCTGCTGGAAGCGCCCACGGCGGACGCGCGCGCGGAGATGCTGATTGCGCTGATGGAGATGGGAGCGCATGGCGATCCCGCCGGCTCGCACAGCCCGAGCTGACCCGCCGCAGAAGGTGCACGCATGACCACCGAACCCCCCGCCGACACGCCACCGGTGCCGCTCGATCCGCGGCTGCTGGAGATCCTGGTCTGCCCGCTCACCAAAGGGCCGCTGCGCTACGACCGCGCGGCGGGCGAACTGATCAGCGAGCGTGCCGGCCTAGCCTACCCGATCCGCGACGGCATCCCGATCATGCTGCCGGACGAGGCGCGCAGGCTGTGAGCGTGCCGCCCACCGAGCTTCGCTATCGCCGGGACGAGCGGGTGCTGGAGATCGCCTTCGCCGACGGGGCGCGCTTCAGCCTGCCGGCGGAATACCTGCGCGTGGAAAGCCCGTCCGCGCAGGTGCAGGGCCACTCGCCCGACCAGCGCCGCATCGTCACGGGCCGGCGCATGGTCGGCATCATGCATATCGAGCCGGTCGGCAACTACGCCGTGCGCCTGGACTTCGACGACACGCACGATACCGGCATCTATTCGTGGGAGTACCTGCGCAGGCTCGGTGTCGAGCAGGAAGCCCGCTGGGCGGCCTATCTGAATGAGCTCGAGGCGCGCGGCCTGTCGCGCGATCCCGTCCGCCGCGGCGGCTGAACGCCCATGCTGGCCTGTGCGGGAGATGGAATGCCCCGCAGATGGATCAGGCCCTCACCACCCGCTCCTCTCCTTGCGGCACGGCACGACCTTCTCTCCCTCTCCCGCCCGCGGGAGAGGGCCGGGGTGAGGGCATCTGTCCGCGAGCACGACAGCGAGGTCTTGTCTCTACGCGAGCACCCTCACCCTGTCCCTCTCCCGCAGGGCGGGAGAGGGGACCTTGCGTGACGCTTCTTGCCTCCGCCCTTCCGCAGTGCTCCCGCAAGCGGAAGAGGAGCTTCCCCCTCTCCACCGGATCGAGAGGGGCGGGAGTGACGGTGTGCGGCGTCAGGCAGAGTAGCGAACAGCCTCGCATCAAGCCTTATGCATCGCCGCCCGCGCGTCCTGTCCCGCGGGCACCACGCGCCCGTCCTCCAGCGCGACGATGCGGTCGGCCACGTCCAGGATGCGCGGATCGTGGGTGACGAGAAGGATCGCCGTGCCGCGGTCCTTGGCCAGCCGCCGCAGCCGCCGCACCGCCTCGCCGCCGGTCTTGCTGTCCAGCGCCGCGGTCGGCTCGTCGGCGAGGATCAGCCCCGGTTCATGCACCAGCGCGCGCGCGATCGCCACGCGCTGGCGCTGCCCGCCGGACAGGCGCGCCGGCAGCGACCGCGTCTTGTCGGCCAGCCCCACGGCGTCGAGCATCGCATCGGACCGCGCGAGCCGCGTCGACTCCGGCAACGACAGGTCCAGTTCCAGCGCCATCGACACGTTCTGCCGCGCGGTCAGGAAGCCGAGCAGGTTGTGCTGCTGGAAGATGAAGCCGATGCGCCGGCGCGCCAGCACGCGGTCGCGCTCGTTCGCCTCCGCCAGCTCCTTTCCCAGCACGACGCAGGATCCCTGCTGCACCGCCCGCAGCGCGCCGATCAGCGTCAGCAGCGTGGTCTTGCCCGAACCGGACGGACCGGTCAGCAGCACGATCTCGCCGGCCCCGACATCCAGCGACACGTCCTGCAGCACCGGCTTGGCGAGCTCGCCCTCGCCGAAGCGATACCAGACGTCGCGCACGCGCACCGCCGGGTCCATCAGAACATGTCCGCCGGATTGGCGTCCCGCAACTTGCGCAGCGCCAGCAGGCCGGAGAACACGCACATCACGAAGATCAGCCCGAAGACGAAGGAGATCATGCTGAAATCCATCACCAGCGGGATGTAGATCTTGGCACTCGCCAGCGCGTACAGCGCGCGGCCCATCAGCGCGCCGGGGATGAAGCCGACCACGGCGAGGATCAGCGCCTCGCCCAGCACCACCTTCGCGAGATAGGCGTTCGGATAGCCGATCGCCTTTAGCGTCGCGTACTCGCCGATATGGCGGGAGATGTCGCTGAACAGGATCTGGTAGACGATCACGCAGCCGACCACGAGGCCGATCACCACGCCGAGGCCGAAGACGAAGCCGATCGGCGCGGTCTGCGTCCAGTAGTCGCGCTCGAACTGCACCAGCCCGGCATGGGTCAGCACCATCACGTCGTCCGGCAGCAGCGTGGCGAGCCGCGCGCGCACCGCTTCCGGATCGGCACCCGGACGCAGGAACACCGCGCCGACATCCACCTCCCCGAAGCCGCGGCCGGGGACGAAGCGGCGGAAGTTCACGTCGCTGGTGATCGCGTGCCCCTCGGTGCCGAAGGTGGGGCCGACCGCGAACAGCCCCACGATCTCCGTGCGGCGGTTGTTCAGCTCGACCACCACCGGCCCGTCGCGCAGCATCTGCGGGATCGGGCCGAATTGCGGCTTCGCGCGTTCGTCGAACAGGATCGTGTCCGGCCGCGTCACCGCCTCGAGCTTCGCCTGCGTCAGCCCCGGCAGGTCGAGCAGGCCGGCATGCGGGTCGATGCCCAGCAGCAGCAGCGTCCGCTTCTGCCCGTCCAACGGATTCTTCAGCGTCGCCGGGCTGACATAGAGCGGCGCGATCCGCTCGACCTCGGCGGCAGCCAGCGCCTGCGTCAGCCGCGCGCGGGGAAACGGGCTCGACCGCCACAGCGCCTCGGTGGTGCGCGGCATGATGTAGAGTTCCGCGCGCATGCCGAGCTGCAGCGTCACCGCGCTTTCCATCAGCGCGTTGAGGAAGCCGAGCTGCATGAAGATCAGCACGCAGGCGAACATCACGCCGGACAGCGCGGCCGCCATGCGCGCCGGCTCATGGCGCAACTGCCGCCAGGCGAGGCGGAAGGCGAGCCGCACGCTGCCGCCCCCGCGCGGCGCCGGCTGCGCGGCGAGGCCGGTGCGGCCTCCGGTCGGCGTTGCGGCATCGAGCGGGCTCACGGCGTGATCGACACCTGCACCTGCATGTTGGTGCGCCGCGCCAGCGCCGCGGTCGCGGCGTTGTCCAGCGTGAGGCGCACTTCCACCACGCGCGCATCGATGGCGGCCACCGGGTCGGTGTCCACCACCGCGTTGCGGCGGACCAGCCAGCCGATGTCGCGCACCGTGGCGCCGTAGGTCTCAGTATCGCCCGGCACGATGACGCGGGCGGCGGCCCCCACGCGCACGCGCGGCAGGTCCGTCTCGTACACCTCGGCCACCACGTCGAGCGCAGACAGGTCCGCGATCTCCATCAGTCCCTCGGTTGGCACCTTCTCGCCCTCGCGGGCGATGATGCGCAGCACCGTGCCGGCGATCGGCGCGGTCATCTGCGCCAACGCGCGATCCGCCCGGGCGGTGGCGACGGCGGCCTGGGCGGCGGCCAGCTCGGCCTCGGCGATGCGCACGTCCTCGGCACGGGGCGCGAGCAGGGTGCGCAGGTCGGCCTCGGCGCGGGCCCGTTCGGCGCTCGCCTGTTCGGCGGCGAAGCGGGCGCGGTCCCAGGCGGCCTCGCTGCCGGCGGCGCTGCGCAGCACGCGCTGGGCGCGGTCCGCCTCCCGCTGGGCGCTTTCCTCGGCGGCGACCAGGGCGGCGATGCGGGCGCGGGCGGCGGCGATGTCGGTGTCGCGCCCGCCGGCCAGCAGCTTGTCGAGCTGGGCGCGGCGCAGGTCCACGTTCGCCTCCGCCTGTTCCAGCGCCGCCTGCCGCTTGGGCAGGTCGTGGAATTCCGCCAGCACCTGCCCGGCCGCGATGTGGTTGCCCTCCTGCACCAGCAGCCGGCTGATCCGCGATCCCTCGGGTGCGTTCACCGCCGCGAGCCGCCGCACGCGGGAGGCGGGCTCGACCCGGCCGAGCGCGCCGATGCCGGCCGGCCCGCTGCTCACCGCCGCCGCCGGCTGCGGGGTCGCCGTCGGCCGGCCGAACAGGAAGGCTCCGCCGCCGATCAGGAGTCCGGCGAGGCCGAGCAGCAGCCAGATCGTCCGGCGCGTCATGGCGTGGCCGCCAGCCGGTTCAGCTCCGCCGCCAGGTCCCGCATCTCCGCCTCGTCCGGCCGATGGAGGCGGAACACCTCGGCCATGAACAGCCCGTCGGACGCCGCCGCCAGCAGGGACGCCCGGCCCGGCGGCAGTCCGTCATCGCGCTGCATCTCCCGGATGCGCGTCTGCAGGGCGCGGATGGGGTCGAGCAGCGCCGGGTCGTGATGGAAGGCGGCGAGCAGCACGGAGGCGATGCGCAGGTCGCGCTCGCGCCGCCGCGGATGCTCGCTGAGCGTCCAGTGCAACATCGCGCGCGTGGCGTGGCCGATGCCCGGCGCGGTGGCCGCGAAGGCGGCGTCGTAGGCAGCGTGCAGCTCGCCCGCGAGGCGTTCCAGCATGGCCTGCAGCAGCGCCTCCTTGGACGGGAAATGGTAGAGCAGCCCGCCCTTGGAGACATGGGCGAGCCGGGCCGCCGCCTCCAGTGTCAGCGCCTGCACGCCGCGCTCGGCGGCGATGGTCTCGGCGGCGTCGAGGACCCGGGTGCGCGCCGAGGCGGGCGGGCCGTAGGTGTCATCCATGGCGGATCACGTAGGCTCGCCGTACCCCTAGGTCAAACCGGCCGGACGGTTGGTGGCCGTCCTGCGCATTTTTTGATCGAAGCGTCCGCAGACGCATAATTCATATGCATAACATTCCGCCCAACGCCCCATTCCCCGGCCGATTGCCCGAATAACCGCCAATCCGGCGCGCGGCACGGTTCTTGTTAACCGCTCTGCCCAAGGGGCCGGCACCCGCCAGAGGTCCCGCTGCGTCACGGGAAGAGGACGGCGACATGAAGTTGATCATGGCCATCATCAAGCCCTTCCGCCTGGACGATGTCCGCGAGGCGCTCACGCCGCTGGGCGTGCAGGGGCTGACGGTGTCCGAGGTGAAGGGGTTCGGCCGGCAGAAGGGCCAGACCGAGATCTATCGGGGGGCGGAATACCACGTGAGCTTCCTCCCCAAGGTGAAGGTGGAGGTCGTCGTCACGGCGGACCTCGCCGAGCGGGCCGTGGAGGCGATCGCGAAGGCGGCGCACACCGGCAAGATCGGCGACGGCAAGATCTTCGTGATCGACATCGAGCGCGCGGTGCGGATCCGCACCGGCGAGACCGACGCCGAGGCGCTGTGAGCGCCGTGAGCACCGACAAGAAGGGGACCACGAGGATGACCCGCTGGGGCAAGACGCTGCCGGCCGCGCTCGCTGCCGTTCTGTGCGCCGGGCCGGCCTTCGCGCAGGAGACCGGGATCGATTCCGGCGATACCGCCTGGATGCTGACCAGCACCGCGCTGGTGCTGCTGATGACGATCCCGGGCCTCGCGCTGTTCTACGCCGGCATGGTCCGCAAGAAGACCGTGCTCGCGACCATGATGCAGTCCTTCTTCATGGCCGCGCTGATCGCCATCGTCTGGATGGTGGCGGGCTACAGCCTCGCCTTCACCAACGGCAACGCCTACATCGGCGACTTCTCGCGCCTGTTTCTCTCCGGCCTCGCGGAAAGCTGGGACAAGCCCTTCGTGATGGGCGCGGGGCTGGAATCGGCGGCCACGAACACGATCCCGGAGACCGTGTTCATCATGTTCCAGATGACCTTCGCGATCATCACGCCCGCGCTCGCCGTGGGCGCGGTGGCGGACCGGATGCGCTTCTCCGCGCTCGTGCTGTTCATGATCCTGTGGTCGCTGCTGGTCTATGCGCCGATCGCGCACTGGGTCTGGCATCCGGCGGGCTGGATCGCCGTGCTCGGCGCGGCCGACTTCGCGGGCGGCACGGTCGTGCACATCAACGCCGGCGTCGCGGGGCTGGTGCTGGCGCTGGTGATGGGCAAGCGCGTCGGCTTCGGCAGCGAGAACATGTCGCCGTACAATCTCGGCCTCGCCGTGATCGGCGCATCGCTGCTGTGGGTGGGCTGGTTCGGCTTCAACGCCGGGTCCGCCGCCGCTGCCGGGCCGCGGGCCGGCATGGCGATGCTGGTGACCATGATCGCCGCCGCGACCGCCACGCTGTCCTGGACCTTCGCGGAGTGGATCAGCAAGGGCAAGCCGTCGGTGCTGGGCGCGATCTCCGGCGCCATCGCGGGTCTGGTCGCGATCACGCCCGCCTCGGGCTTCGTGCTGCCCGGCGCGGCGCTGATCATCGGCCTGATCGCCGGCGTGGTCTGCTTCTGGGGTGCGACCGGGCTGAAGCACGCGCTCGGCTACGACGACAGCCTCGATGCCTTCGGCGTGCACGGCATCGGCGGCATCGTCGGCGCGTTGCTCACCGGGCTGCTGGCCTACGGGCCGCTGACCGCCACCGCGGATGCGCCGGGCGGGACGGTGGTGGGCGGCTTGGCGCTGTTCATGAACCAGGTCTACGCCGTCGTCGCGACCATCGTGTTCACCGCGGTCGCGACCTTCATCCTGGCCAAGATCGTGGATGCGGTCGTGGTCCTGCGGGTGAACGAGGAGGAGGAGCGCGAAGGTCTGGACGTGGTTCTCCACGGCGAAAGCCTCGGCTGACGCCACCCGCGCACGGCCGGGCCGGGTTTCGCGGCCGGAGGGAGGATGCTCCCTCCGGCCGCTTGCCTTTGCATCTGCGCGCAGGCTGACGGCTGCGCGCCGGCCGGTATCAGGGGACGCTCCAGCTCCAGGTCGGCAGCCGCGCGATGGGAATCCGGCCCAGCGCCAGCGTGCGGTCCTGCAGGGTCAGCGGCACCTCGACCGAGGCGGTCCCGTCATCGGCCCGCCGGGTCATCAGCGGCAGCGCCGCGCTCGCGATCCGTGCCGCGCGCGGCGGCACGACCCCGGCATCCGACAGCGCCTGCAATGCCTCCACCGCGCCGGTGATCCGCGCTGTAGCGGCCCCCATGGGCTGCAGGTCGTCATCCAGCGTCAGCGTCGCGCTGGCCTGCAGTCCCGCCGGCCCCCATTCGAAGCCGAGCTGCCGCACCTCCATCGTCCCGCCGCCGTCGCGCCATTCGCTGGCGCGGCGGCGCGGATCGGGTGCGTAGGCGGTCGGGCCGGTCAGCACCGCCTCGGCGACGACGTTGCGCAGCCGGTCGCCCAGGCCGCGCCCGGCGCCCGCGCCCGGCGGCAGTGTCACCGCGCCGGCCTCGGCATGCAGCGAAACCGCGGGCTCGCCCTCGGCCGCCGGCCGCACCTGCCATTCCGAGCGCAGCCGGTCGACGATCAGCCCGCCCCCGCCGGGCAGGCCGGCGCGGAGCATCCGCGCATCGAGGCTGCCATCGGTCGGCGGCACGCCGGGTTCGATGCGCAGCGTGATCGCGATGCGGTCGGCCATGAAGGGGATCTCGGTCGCGCCCGTCCGCAGGGTCTGCGCGCCGACCGGCTCCACGACCAGTTCGCGCGGGTTGATCAGGCCGAGCCGGAGGGCCGTCCGCGGCGCCGACCAGGCGATCCCGCCCGGCACCAGCGCCTGCCCGCCGGACAGCCACAGGTCCGGCACGTCGAGCCGTGCCGCGAGCGGCCATCCGCCCCGTTGCGGGGCGCCGTAGGCCACGTTCCATCCCTGCGCGCGACGGGCGGCGGCCCACGCCTCGAACCCCTGCTCCAGGCGGGTGGAGAGCGTGTGCCAGTACAGCGTGTGCGCAGCGACCAGCAGCGCCGGCATCCCGAAAGCGCCGGCGAGCGCCAGTCGGCCCGTTCTCTTCATGGGCGCCTTATACGCCGGTCCGGGCCCCGCGCCACGGGATCGGCGTGCGTATCATCCACCGGTCCCCCGGACAGGTGACAGCATCGGTATCTGGTTCAAAAAACCGCAGCTTCGCCAGCGTCTTATAAAGATGAGCTGGCGTGATCTCGGAATTGTGAGGAAGCAGCGCCCACAGAGTTATCCACAGTCGAGGGGCGCAAGTGACGGTAGCCTTCCCGGATCGCCGCCTCCAGTTCCGCCACCAGCCGCGTGCGGTCCTCGTGGGCGGGAATGGGGGGCAGGGCGAGCACGGAGATCGTGCCCGGATGCTTGTGGAAGGCGCGCCGGCCCCAGTGCAGGCCGGAATCGGTGGCGACCGGCACCACCCCGCCGCCCATCCGCCG
>JBBCJT010000016.1:0-3148 GCA_037190665.1 Rhodovastum atsumiense
GGGCGCAGCATCGCGCGGTGCGAGGTGAACCGCACCGGGCGCGCGTAGTGATATTCGGTCGTGTGCGTGATCTGCACGAAGGGCATGTCGGCTCCGGGAACACTGCGGCCGCAGCCCTTTAGCGCAGTTCCCGATCAACCGGCACCGGCTCTCGCGGGGCGAGGTCCGGCGCCGGCTTCGGGCGAGCGGGAAACGCTCGCGCTAGCCGAGGCAGCCGCTGAGGTTCAGCAGGATGATGATGGGGATCGGGACGCCGATCAGCCAGAGCAGGACGGAACGCATGTGCCGGTCTCCTGGACGTGTGAGTTGCGGCACGAACGCGACGGCAGGCCCGGCGGTTTCAGGCGCGGTGCGGCGATGGTCCCCTTCCGGCGAGATCCTGCAGCCGCCGGCGCGTCCGCCCGATCCCCGCCACCTGCGCCAGCCGCCGGTCGAGGAAGGCGAGCGTGGCGGCATCGTCGTCGGAGGTGTCGCGCAGCCAGGCGAGCAGCGTGGCCGCATAGACCGCGCCCAGCGTGGCGCGCTTGCTGTGGCGGGCGAGGCCGGTCGCGGTGTCGCCGGCCGCGCTCCAGATCGCATCCGCCGTCCGCGCCAGGCTGCGTGCGGCCGCCGGTGCGTTGTGCGGCAGCGACAGCAGCGACAGGGCGCGTCGCACCGCCTCCTTGTGAGGACGCACCTGCGCGAGCCGCAGCGCGATCAGGGCGCGCACGCGGTCGGGCACGCGCAGGCCGGGCAGGCCGAGCACGGCGGACCCTTCGGCCATCTGCCGGTCTGCCAGATCGCACCACGCCTCCACCATCTCCGCCGGACCGCGGGGGAAGAGCAGGTCCGCGTCCTCCGCGTGCCCGCCCGATTCGGCGAGCGCGCCGCGCAGCGTGCGGCCGGTCCAGCCCTCGAAGGGCACGTGCGGCAGCATCGCCAGCAGCGCGGCATCCCGCTCCTCGCTGCGCTCGATGGGGCGCATCACGCGGCCCTCGCGGCGGCTTCGGCAGCGGCGCGGGCGAGTTCCTCGTTGAAACCGAACAGCCGGTGATCGGTCATGCGCATAGGATACAGGACCCCGTCGAGATGGTCGTATTCGTGCTGGACCACGCGGGCGTGGAACCCCGTCGCCTCGCGCTCGATCCGGTTGCCGTCGCAATCCACGCCAGCATAGCGGATCCGCGCCGCGCGCGGCACACCGCCGCGCATGCCGGGGATGGACAGGCACCCCTCCCAGCCCAGTTCCGCTTCCTCCCCCACCGCCTCGATGGTCGGGTTGATCAGCACGGTGGCGTCCACCGGGGTATCGTCCTCGGCGCCCGAGGCCCGTTCCGGCCGGACGCGGAAGACGAAAAGCCGCAGCGGCACGTGGACCTGCGGGGCGGCGAGGCCCGCGCCCAGGGCGTCGTCCATGGTCTCGATCATGTCCGCGACCAGCCGGCGGATCTCCGGCGCGGAGGGGTCCGCCACCGGGTCGGCGCGGCGCAGCAGGACGGGGTGGCCCATGCGGGCGATCTTCAGGATGGCCATCCCGCCAAAGTGGGGCGGAACAAAGCGTTTGGCGAGACGCCCCGTCGGGTGTATAGGGCCCCTTCCTCGCGCCGGGGTCCCGGCGCGATCCCATTTGCGTGTCCCGAGGCCGGGGCACACTGGTTAAGACAGGAGAAGACCGGCACGTGCAGGTTCTGGTTCGCGACAACAACGTCGATCAGGCGCTGAAGGCGCTCAAGAAGAAGCTCCAGCGGGAAGGCGTGTTCCGCGAGATGAAGCTTCGCCGCCACTACGAGAAGCCGTCCGAGCGCAAGGCGCGCGAGGCTGCCGAGGCCGTTCGCCGCGCCCGCAAGGTCGAGCGCAAGCGGCTGGAGCGCGAAGGGTTCTGAACCGCCCCTGATCGGGCTGGTCGGCGACAGGAAACCGCGGCGGGGGCCATCCCCCGGGCCGCGGTTTTGTCGTTGAAGGATGGCATTCTCTCCGGTCGCGAAATGCGGCACGCTCGTTGCAGGACGGGCCATGCAGGTTTCGGCGGACCAGACACGACAGGCGCAGATTTTCGAACGGCTGCGGACCGGCATCCTGACCGGGGTGCTGCGGCCGGGTAGCCGGCTACCGCCCACCCGCGCCATGGCGGCCGAGATGGGCGTGGCCCGGCAGACCGTGGTGCTCGCCTACGAGCGGCTGGCGGCCGAGGGCTACACCTCCGCCCGTGTCGGCGCCGGCACCTTCGTCGCCGCTGACCTGCCGGACGAGGCCCCCGCCCCGCGCCCGCCGCCCGAGGACGCCGCCGCGGCGCTCTCCGCCCGCGGCCGGCGGATCGCCGAACTCTCCGCCACCGCCCTGCCCCATGGCGAGCCCGGCCTGCTCACCCCCGGCGTGCCGGCGCCGGAACTGTTCCCGGCCCGCGCCTGGGCCGCGAGCACCGCGCGCGTGCTGCGCGGCCTCGATCCGACGCTGACGCGCTACCCCGACCCGCAGGGCCTGCCGGCGCTGCGCAGCGAGATCGCCGCGCATCTGGCCGCCACGCGCGGCCTCGCCGCAGATCCGGAGTGCATCGTGGTGACCGCCGGCACGCAGCAGGCGCTGCGCGTCGCCGCCGAGCTGCTGATCGACCCGGACGACCAAGCCTGGGTGGAGGAGCCCGGCTACATCTCCGGCCGCGGCGCGCTGACCGCCGCCGGCGCGACGCTCGTGCCCGTCCAGTCCGACGAGGAGGGCATCGACGTCGCCGCCGGCATCGCCGCCGCGCCGGGCGCACGGCTGGCGCTGGTCGCTCCCTCGCATGCCACGCCCCTCGGCGGCGCGCTGCCGGTGGCGCGTCGCCTCGCGCTGCTCGACTGGGCGGCGGGGGCCGGCGCGTGGCTGCTGGAGGACGATTGCGACAGCGAGTACCGCTGGCAGGGCAAGCCGCTGCCGCCCCTCGCCTCGCTCGATCGCAGCGGCCGCGTGATCTACTGCGGCACGTTCAGCAAGACGCTCGCGCCGGCGCTGCGCATCGGCTTCGCGGTGGTGCCGCGCCCGCTGGTCGCCGCCTTCCGCCGCGCCCGTCAGCTCATGGACCGCGGGCCCAACGCGATCGAGCAGGCCGTGCTGGCGGATTTCATGGCGCGCGGCCTGCTCGCGCCGCGCGTGCGGCGGCTGCGCCCCGCATTCGCCCGCCGGCGGGCCGCGC